>NZ_CP157278.1:1814909-2419879 GCF_040026395.1 Pedobacter lusitanus | reverse complement strand
TGATCAAAGCTAATATGGAAAAACAGCTTGAACATTGCGGAGAGGCACCATTTTATACTTTAGGTCCGCTGACTACAGATATAGCACCCGGATACGACCATATTACTTCGGCAATCGGAGCTGCGATGATAGGCTGGTACGGAACTGCCATGTTATGTTATGTAACGCCAAAAGAACATTTGGGTTTACCCAATAAAAAAGATGTGAAGGACGGTGTGATTACCTATAAAATTGCTGCACATGCCGCAGATCTGGCCAAGGGACATCCCGGAGCCCAGTATCGTGATAATGCTTTGAGTAAAGCAAGATTCGAGTTCAGATGGGAGGATCAGTTTAACCTTTCCCTTGATCCCGATACTGCTAAAGAGTTTCATGATGAAACCCTTCCTGCAGACGGAGCTAAAATTGCCCATTTCTGTTCCATGTGCGGACCTAACTTCTGTTCTATGAAAATCACACAGGACGTGAGGGAATATGCAGCCAAACAAGGACTGGATGAAGCTGATGCTTTAGCTAAAGGAATGAAAGAAAAGTCACGTGAATTTACAGAAAAAGGAAGCGAAATCTATTTGTAAATGGAACTCATTGTCATTACACGTCCGGATTATTTTGTTGGGGAAGGTCAATTGATCAACGCACTTTTTGCTGCGGGACTCAGTTTATTGCATCTCAGGAAACCGGAGAATGATGAAGTGAAGTTTATGCTGCTGATGAAAGAAATTAATCCGGCTTATTATCCGGCCATTGCTATTCATCAGCATCATGAACTGGCAGATATGTTTGCAATCCGAAGACTGCATTATCCGGAAAAACTCTGGAGGATTACCGGTGAACAGAAAAGAATTGAGCTTTTTGCCAATGGGTTCCATTTAAGCCGTTCTATTCATGAATGGGAGCTGCCTGCAGATACAGCCTTTCTGGATTATGTCTTTTTTGGCCCTGTGTTTAATAGTATTTCCAAAGCAGGCTATCAAAGTATAACAGGTGAAAATTTTAAGCTGACCGAAAAACCAGCGGGATTAAAGGTTTTTGCTTTGGGAGGAATTACAGCCGATTTGTTCAATGTCGTGAAACAAATGAATTTTGATGGAGCGGCTGTTCTTGGAGCACTTTGGAATCATCCATCCCGCGTATTAACAGAATTTGAAAAAATGCTCAAATCACTATAGATTAAACATGTTAATTGATCAGTTACATTATATATCACAGGCCCCTGATAACGGGACGCACCTGACAGCAATAGAAAAAGTGCTGCGTGCAGGAGGTAAATGGATACAACTCAGAGTAAAAGAACAAACAGAAGATGCCATTCTCGAACTGGCTGTTCAGGCAAGCCGTTTATGTGAGCAGTACGGAGCCAAACTAATCATCAATGACTACCCTGAGCTGGCCTTGAAATCCGGTGCCTATGGTGTACATCTTGGGTTGAATGACCTGTCAGTATCAGCCGCAAGAACTATCCTGGGGAAACACAGATGCATTGGCGGGACGGCAAATACATTTGAGGATGTATGTAAAAGAGCAGATGAAGGAGCTGATTATATCGGGTTAGGTCCGTTCAGATTTACCAGTACCAAGAAAAATCTGAGTCCGGTTCTTGGACTCGATGGTTATAAAAGGCTAATGGAGCAAGTTAAAGAGGCCAATATAAAATTGCCCATTATAGCTATAGGAGGCATACAGACTCAGGATGTAGGTGTTATACTGCAAACCGGAATTTATGGTATAGCGGTTTCCGGTTTACTGACGCAGGATGACAATCCCGCTTCAAGTATAAATCAGCTTTACCAGGAAATGAATCTTAATTCAACACAAACGTTATGTTAACCATTGCAGATAAAGTATTTAATTCCCGTCTGTTTACCGGTACGGGGAAATTCAGTTCGGCCGGAGTCATGGAAGAGGCACTGCTGGCTTCAGGATCAGAACTGGTAACAGTAGCTTTAAAAAGAGTCGATCTGAAATCTTCAGAAGATGATATACTGAGCCATCTGAATTATCCGCAGATCAACCTGTTGCCTAATACGTCGGGAGTCAGAAATGCGAAAGAAGCTGTTTTTGCAGCGCAGATGGCCAGAGAAGCACTGGAGACCAACTGGATTAAACTTGAAATTCATCCTGATCCCAAATACCTGATGCCCGATCCTGTTGAAACCTTAAAAGCAACAGAAGAACTCGCGAAATTAGGTTTTATCATCCTGCCTTATATACATGCCGATCCGGTATTGTGTAAACATCTGGAAAATGCAGGTACAGCTGCGGTTATGCCATTAGGTTCACCGATTGGCAGTAATAAAGGATTAAAGACCATTGATTTTCTGGAAATTATTATCAGTCAGAGCAATGTTCCAGTGATTATAGATGCTGGAATTGGTTCGCCGTCAGATGCAGCAAAGGCTATGGAGATAGGCGCAGATGCAGTGCTGGTCAATACAGCAATTGCTGTTTCCAGAGATCCGGTGAAAATGGCTGAAGCTTTTAAAATAGCTGTAATAGCAGGAAGAATGGCTTTCGAAGCAAAATTAGGTGCAATCAATACATATGCTGTGTCAAGCAGCCCTTTAACTTCTTTTCTGGATGACTGATAATTTCACTGCACTTTTTAATACTTACAGCTGGGAAGAGACCAGGCAGAGTATTTATGATAAAACAGCATTGGATGTAGAACATGCTTTAGGGAATAACAGAAGAACACTGGAAGACTTTAAAGCGCTGATCTCTCCTGCAGCGGCTCCTTATCTGGAACAAATGGCACAGTTAAGCAGGCAGATTACACTCAGGCGGTTTGGTAAGGTGATGCAGTTATATGTACCCCTGTATCTTTCTAATGAGTGTAATAATATCTGTACTTACTGCGGATTCAGCCTGGATAATAAAGTAAGGCGGAAAACCCTGTCTCCTATGGAAATTATGCAGGAAGTTGCCGTGCTGAAAGAAATGGGTTACGATCATGTCTTACTGGTTACCGGTGAAGCCAATCAAACCGTGCATACTGAATACTTTAAAAAAGTACTGGAGCTTTTACGTCCTCATTTTGCCCTGATTTCCATGGAAGTTCAGCCATTGAATAAAGAGGATTACGAAGAATTGATTCCCCTGGGACTAAATACTGTGCTGGTATATCAGGAAACCTATCACCGGGAAGATTATAAAAAACATCATCCAAAAGGGAAGAAGTCTAACTTTGAATACAGACTGGAAACCCCTGACAGGCTGGGAAAAGCAGAAGTTCATAAAATGGGACTGGGTGTGCTGATTGGTCTGGAGGACTGGCGTACAGACTCTTTTTTTACAGCACTGCATCTGAGTTATCTGGAGAAAAAATACTGGAAAACCAGGTATAGCTTATCGTTTCCGCGTTTGCGTCCGTTTAGTGGCGGACTGGAGCCGAAAGTGGAAATGTCAGACAGAGAGCTGGTTCAGCTGATTTGTGCTTACAGATTATTTAATGAAGAAGTTGAATTGTCTATTTCTACCAGAGAATCTATTGTATTCCGGGACCATATTATCGGTTTGGGGATTACCTCTATGAGTGCAGGGTCAAAGACAAATCCCGGAGGATATGCGGTAGAACCTGAGTCCCTAGAACAGTTTGAGATCAGTGATGAAAGAACACCGGGAGAAATTGAAACCATGCTGAAAGAGAAAGGATATGAAGCAGTGTGGAAGGATTGGGATCAGGGGCTTGTCTGTAAATAAAAAAAACAGGATACAGAGTGGTGGCAGGTAATCTTTATGCTTAAATTAGCGCCATGAATTTAATTGACTTTACACTCCCTGAAATAGTTTTTTTAGAACCTAGTGAACACCTGGAAAATGAGCTTGAAAGCAGAACTGTAATACAACACACTGCTTCACATACAATAATGGAAGTTATCGCTGCAGATGAAGTGGAGGGACTTAATTTTAAAGCAGGTACCAAAACCTATGAATTTGAATATCTGAATCTTTACGGGCTTGTTGAAAATCATCTTTTTGCAGTTCATTTCACACTGGAAGAAGGAGATATGACTGATATATTCAAGCAATGCGCGGACTGGTACAGAGCATATCTGAGCTGGGAAGACAGGAATATATTAGAAGATGAAGAGTAATTAACTGGCCCATTAGTGAGATATGGGACGGACATATTTGCCCATATACTTGCGAAAAATGTAATCATTGTAAAGGGGAGGATGAGATTGTTTCTTGATTCTAAACCTCCTGAGTCCTCATTGCAGGATAATATCTTATTCAGGTCATAAACCCTGTTCAGAACCGGGTAACCCTGTCCATACTTAGCATATTAAGTTTTAAATTTTACTTTTGTGGACACATGAATAAACTTTTCGTTACTGCAATTTTTTCGTTCTCTTTTATGGCTGCTGAGGCCCAAAAGCCTATGAACAATATTTATCAGTCTGATGCATATAGCTTATCAAAAGACAAGGTAACCCAGGGCGCATTTGAAGCTGTTGCCCTGTCTTCAACGATGCTGCATTCCAATTATCAGAGTCCCGTTAATCTGGATATCAGTCCAGATCTGTCTTTTAAATTCAGTATCAATGGTAAGGATAATGAAATGGTCTCGGGAAAGAACCATGAGCTTAGCATTATTGCTGTAAACGGGCAATTTGAAACTCCTGTTATCCGTTTTGGACAACAATTAAAAGCACAAAAGTCATTAGCTAAAGGAGTTTTCCTCTCTCCTGATACGAAATTCACTATTAGACTGGATATGCGCGAAGTGCTTGCCGCCTTTGCTTCAAAAGGTTTTTATACCGCATACGATGGAACAAAAATCTACAAAGCAGATTTCAAAGGTGTTTTTGTAGCAGGAAGTATCAGTCCGCTGATCTGGGATTTTGATAACCTGAGTAATCATAAAGAGCTGGAATTAAAAGATACTGATAGTGATGGTATTTATACGGTCACTCTGGAAATGAATAAGGCACAGGAGAAAAAAACTACAGCCTCTTCCTGGAAACTTACAAAAGACGTGTCTGCTTTTCCTCAGTATAAATCTGCTGTTCCAATGATGGACGCACTGTATAATCTGGGTTTAGAAGAAATGGAGAATGCAGTAGAACCAGATAGTACTTTCAGAACAGGAAAAGAGTGGGCAGGGGTCTGGACCAGAGATATCAGTTATAGCATCATACTTTCTATGGCTACATTGCAGCCAAAAGTTGCCCAATACAGCCTGCTTAGAAAAGTTAAAAATAATCGCGTCATTCAGGATACAGGTACAGGCGGTTCATGGCCGGTATCTTCGGACAGGATGATCTGGGCTGTTGCAGCCTGGGAAGTATATAAAAATACCGGTGATCAGTCGTGGCTGACCAAAGCCTATACGATTATTAAAAACTCTGTGGAAGATGATTTGAAAAATGTTTATGATCCTCAGACTGGTCTGGTTAGAGGAGAATCTTCATTTTTAGACTGGAGAGATCAGACTTATCCCAAATGGATGCAGTCTGCAGATATCTACGCTTCCGAAAATCTTGGAACCAATGCCGTTCATTATCAGACAAACCAGGTACTTGCTCAAATGGCTGTGCTGATGAAAGATCAGACGGCAGCAAAAAAATATGCCGGGATTGCCCAGCAGATCAGAGCAGGAATCAATACCCATTTATGGATACCGGAAAAAGGTTATTACGGGCAATATTTGTATGGCAGGCAGTTTAAAATTTTATCTCCCCGCTCTGAAGCACTGGGTGAAGCCCTTACTGTTCTGTTTGACATTGCAGATCAGAACAGACAGAAATCGGTAATTGAACAGACACCGGTAAACAGTTTTGGTATTCCCTGTATTTACCCGCAGATCCCAAATATTCCGCCCTATCATAACAATGCTGTCTGGCCATTTGTACAAGCCTACTGGTCACTTGCAGCTGCAAAAACGGGCAATGCAGAAGCATTAATACAAAGCATGAGTGCGATCTATCGCCCTGCCGCATTATTTCTGACCAATAAAGAGAACTTTGTTGCCACCACGGGTGATTTTGCCGGTACGCAGGTTAATTCGAGCAATATGCTGTGGAGTCTTTCCGGAAATATAAGTCTGATTTATAAAGTGCTTTTTGGTATGGATATGCAGGTAAACGGGTTAGTGTTTAAACCATTCGTTCCGGAAGTTTTAAAAGGCGAGCGGACACTGACTAATTTTAAGTACCGTAAAGCTGTTCTGGATATAAAACTGAGTGGATATGGAAATATAATCAAATCTGTTACCCTTGATGGGAAACCTTTGCCGCAGGCAACAATTCCTGTAAACCTCAAAGGGAAACACCAGGTGGATATTATACTGGCTGATCATAAAACCGAAAAGAGTAAAACAGGCGAAACTGAAGACTATTTCTCTGTTGTTGTTCCTTTGCTGAAAAAAGAAGGTGCATTGATCAGCTGGGGAAAAGTAGAAGGTGCAGAGCACTATCAGATTATTCGTAACGGGAAAGAAGTTACTCAAACATCCGGACTGAATTATACTCCCGAACAAAGCGGAGAATATCAGGTCATTGCGATAGATAAAAATGGGGTACCATCCTTTGCCAGTGAGCCGGTTTTGATTACGGATAAAAAAGATGTGCAAACCATTGTTATGGAAACCGTAGCTGAAAAATCAACTTTACCTTATCAGGGATATACCGCAAATGGTTTTATTGAAATCAGTAAAACGAAAAATAAAAAAGTGACTATAAAGGTTAATATTCCTGAAACGGGTACTTATGCTGTAGATTTCAGGTATGCTAACGGAAATGGCCCAACCAATACAGAGAATAAATGTGCAGTCAGAACATTTAAGGTCGATGGTTTATTTGCCGGGACTTTTGTATTTCCTCAGCGCGGAAAAGAAGAGTGGTCTGACTGGGGATTCAGTAATATCAATTCAGTGAAATTGAAAAAAGGACAACATGAGTTCAGTCTTTCTTTTGAAGACTGGAACGAAAATATGAATGGAGAGATTAATCAGGCTATGCTGGACTATCTGAGACTAATCAGGATAAACTAATCATTTATAATAAAGGCCCTTATACGGGCCTGTTTTATTATAAATGAAAATTAGATTTTTGCATCCTCTGCCTGTATCGAAAAGTTGGAATTACCATTACGTTTATCAAACCTGTATGCGTAATCTATAGCCTGTTGATAATAAAAATCATACAGATCTTTTACAGCATAGGTATCTGAAGCCTTGTACAGTGGATGTGCATCAGGCAGTTTAAGCCTGACTATATTTTCCTGATCCTCAAGTTTTAAAGCCTCTGCCAGATGCATCGAGAAGAAAAACTTCTTATTTGCTTCACATTCCAGCGCCCATGGCAGATATCTCTCCGCATAATTCCAGCCGGTAGTTTTGTCCGTATGAAAAAGATAAACAATCAGCATCCCCATTGAGGTAATCAGCGTAGAATCAGATTCTTTTCCCAGTAACTCCTGCTCAGCTTCCATGAACAGATCAGCAGCCTCTTTAATCCTGTGATCTTTAATGGCCATATAACATAAATTACACAAGGTAATCAAAGGTACATGAGCACAGCTGTACTGTTTTTGAAGCAAAGGCTGAGCCCTGCTAAAGGCTTCTTTAAAGTCCCCCTCATTGATTAAAAATGAAACCTCATTATCCACTTCACAGGCTCTGCAATCGCTGATCCCATCAGTTGGTAAAGCATTCACCAGGTCCAGATATTTTCTGCTTGCTGCACTGTCTTTTTGATTTAATGCATCATGAAGCTGTTTGGTATAATAGGAGCGGAGATTAAAACCCTGTTCCACAGCTCTGCGTTTATAATCTTCCAGGACAAGTTGAATCTGTGCCAGAGGAACATCCGGATTGGAAAACAATTCGCCGATTACCCATTTATATCTCCATAATAAGGTGTTTACTGAATAATTTTTCGGGTTTTCATCATAGGCATTTAACATCCAGCTAAATGCATTGACAAAATATGGCTTGTCAGCAAGCCCCCATTGTTTGTTTAAAAGATTTAATCTCAATTCATATCCCAGCAGTGTATCCAGATTCTCGTCTGCCAGCTGAATCGCTGCGATCAGTAATTTTTGGGCGTCCTTTGGATTTATGTTGTCCTGATTAGCAGTATCCGCTAATTCCTGTATATCTAAAGTATAACTCATTGTTTTTATATATTGATAAAATTGTCCATACCCATAATCACCAGGTTATGAAGTGCTTCATTAAATAAATTCATTTCTCTGTCACTGACCGGGTATTTCCCCAGCATTAATGCCTGCACATATAAAATGTGTATAATCGAAGGGAATAAATAAGGATCTTTAATCCCGGTAATGCTTTTAACCAGTTTGTTATCTACATTCAAACAAAGCAATGGCTGAATTACTTTTGTCTTTTTGGTAAACATACCCAGTGTAGCTTCCAGCGGATTAAAACCAGAAGACTCCTGTGTACTTTTAGCATCAATATCTTCATGAGCACCTATATAAATTGCCGGTGTGTCAGCAGGATTAAAATGTTTAAGACTACAGCTGCAGTTTAGTGGCTGAAGGACCACTGCTGCCCTGTTTTCAAAATCTAACAGTTCTGCTGAATTTTGCAGATCAACCGAGTGAAAAGTATTCAACAGGCTTTCCGGTGATAACTGTTCTATCTTCAGATCGGGATGCAGCTGACTGATTTTTTTTAACAGCGCCTCTTCAAAAGTATAACCTGCATTAATCACCAGGATGCCCTGCGATCCTGCGATTCTGTGGATCTGTTTAAAGTCGTTGATATTAGGGGTATAATAGATGGTCTGCTCCAGATGTCTGATACTCCTGTAGCTCCTTGGACCTTTATTGGTTTCAAAAAGCAAATCATCCATAAATACCATTAACAGTTCATGGTCTTCTGCGGCAATAGCTTTAAGATGGAGGTAATGCGTACTGACCAGTTTCTGGTAAATATCCGGGTCAACTATGTCTATGGTTTTGAGATAAGACTTAATGGATTGTGAAATCTCATTTTGAGCTGCTTTGAGTGTGTCATTATACACCAGTGATTCTCTGGAAGCAGTAGCATCCAGACCATCAGCATTGAATATGCAACGGATAAAAAATGCCCATTTAGGTAAAAGATGGCAATCATCCTCACTCATAAACATGCGCTTTAAATAAAGTTTATGGCTCTGCTTGCCTGTAAACTGTGTTTTATAAAGAGAGACAAATGCTACTCCTTTAACCCCTCCGTTAACAGAAGAAATAGGAAAGGCATCCAGAAAACCGGTGTTAAAAGTTTTTCTGCCTATAGCCAGTAATTCTTCTTTAGAGGCTCTGGGATTAAGCCAGCGGGCTCCCGATTCATTGATCCAGGTAATAGCTGCATTATAATGCAGATAAATTGGCATAGGTAAAGCTTCGCCATAATAGGCTAAATTCCTTTGGAAAACACCAGGTTCAAACAGGTGTTTAAATTCTTCTTTAGGCAGTAGGATTACCCTGGTTCCGATTGACCTGGGCTCCTCAATTTCCAGAATACTATAAGTACCATCAGATTTTCCTGTCCATCTTACTGCTTTTTCACTGAAGGCCGATCTTGATTCTACAATGATTTCATTGCTGACCACAAAACAGGAGAGTAATCCAATCCCAAATTTTCCTATATAGTCTTTGGCTTCAAATGCTTCACGTTTAGAACTTTCACCAATAACTGCCAGGAATTTGTGGATTTCTTCCTCTTTCAGTCCGATGCCATTGTCTTCAAATATCATTTCTGCCCTTGCATTATCCGGTAAATAAATGCGGAGACAGCCTTCATGGTCTTCATGAATAGTCCGGAATGCTGTTATTGCATCCACACCATTTTGTAAAAGCTCTCTTACAAAAGTACTCGGATTACTATAGAGATGTTCTGACAAAAGGGAAATCATTCCCTTCAGGTTTACCTGAAATAAATATTGTTGATTTTCATGCATGTTCATAGTATTTTAGTAAAAATCACTAAATGAGAGACCGTTTTACCGGAATTTAAACAGCAGGGTTACATTCCGATAAAGCAGCAGATGGAAACTGACAGACGAAAAGTCTTTACTTATTTTATTTCTTTCAGCGGACGACGCAAAAAGAAGTATTCACTTTGATGTGCTGCATACTCCTGAAAGTCGGCAGAAGCCTCAATAGCCTCCGGAATCTTTTTGAAATACTCAGGTGTGATATATTTCCAGGTTACCCCGTTTGACTCATCTGAAGAGATTATTTCAATCGGGAAATTCAGTACAAACTGATTCAGAAATTCCAGTTTATTTGCCGTCCATTCCTGAGTGCTGCCAAGATTACGGGGCCATACATATAATTTATGTGCCTCAAGGGACCTTCCGTCATCATCAATAAAAGTAGATTGTTTCAGGATCAGATCACTTACCTTAACAGTTGCAATGTCACCTTTTGGTGAACCATTGTTGTCTGTAATCAGAATTGCTTCAGCAGTAAGAAAAGGAACGCTTAATCCTTGAGGATGTACCACTTTTAAATGGTCAGTAAATACATACTTACCTTTCTGGAATGTTAAAACATTTGCTGGATGCTGATCTTTGCTGCTCATTATGAATTTTTTGTAAACTTAATGAAATTGTACCCGATTATAAGCGGGGAAAAGATAGCTGATGTATATTAGTCAGATCCTTAGTCTTTTAGGCTTAGCAATAAAATCCCATGTGGTGGAATCTTTGAACTGATTTGCTGGAGACCGCTGCCCAGATCCGTTTTCGTCCATAAATCCCGCACTTTATATTTACCGTTTTTCCCAATCAATGCAAACAGGAATTCTGCGTTCTGTTCCTGATCAGTAGGATTTAAAAGACCCACGGTAAATCCGCCGCCATAAAGATCTTTGCTCCAGATTTCTATTTGATTATCCAGTGTATATTTCAGCCCTGCTGCTTTACCCAATGCATCCTGATTGATAGCAATAACTTCATTATTGGTTAATAATGATAGGGTAAAGGGGTCCATGTGTTCTATATTAGAGCCTATAAGCAAAGGTGCGCTCAGCAAACACCACATACTCATTAAAGTTTTTTGTTCCTGAGGATTCAGATGATTACTGTTACCTTCACGACTTTCAGCGCCTACTGCACCAATCTGTAAAATATCAGGATCATTCCATCTGCCAGGCTGTACATAAGCACTTTTATCTGCCAGCATTTTAAACGCATGATAAACGGACTTCCAGTTGTCTCTGACATCATCACCAGTTCTCCATAACTGTCCGTCAGTTTCATGACCCCATTTCCAGACCTCACCCATTCCATACTGACATAAAGAAAAAATAATATCACGCGGCTGATTTTTCAGGGCGGTACCCATTAAACGGTATGGTTTTTTCAGTTCTTCCAAAGAATTGTCTTTTGCAAAAATGCCGTAACTGCACCAGTCATATTTCAGATAGTCAAAACCTGTTTCAGCAAAATACGCTGCATCCTGTACTTCGTGCTGATAGCTTCCCGCAACCCCACCACAGGTTAAAGGACCGGGTGAACTGTAAATACCTACCTTAAAACCTAAGGCATGTATGTCTTTGACCGTTTGAGCAATGTTGGTGAAATATTTATTTGGTAAAAGGACTCCGTTCTGATCCCGGGTGGGGCCTATTCTGTCTGTCAGGTTTCCCGGACCTTCATGATATTCGTAAACCTTATTTTCTGTTTTGGTTTTGAAAGCTGACCATACCGGATCTTTTTCACCAGGCTGATTTGTCCAGGGGTCATCAATTTCAAGAATACTCCATCCATAATACTCCAGACCATATTGTTTCATTAGTTTTGCCGTGGTTAAAATATCTTCTTCCTTTACCTTTCTGCCATAGCTATACCAGCTGCTCCAACCCATAGGTGGGGTTAAAGCCAGTTTATCACCTGCCACAAAAGTTAAATCCTTAGCTGCTTTACCTTTTTGATTCTGAGCGGAGATCTTTATGGTATACCGGCCCGCTTTTTCCAGTTTTCCTGAAATGATTCCCGTCACTTTGTCCAGCTTAAGTCCCTCAGATAAATGTTCAGCTTCAAACCTCATTGGTCGCTGCCCGCTTACAGGAAGCTGATAGAAGAATTCCTTTCCGGTTCTGGTGCCATAGAATTCGGGACTGTTGATCTGAGGCTTCTCATTTGCTGAAGGAGGAGCAGCTTTTAAAGATGATGGCGTTCTGTTAAAAGTTGATTGCGCGTAAAGGGAAAAACTGCCATTGAGACAAAAGATAAAAAGCAGCACGGATATTTTTTTCATGCCCATTAAGATACAGATTTATTTGACTGCTGTCACAAAATAAGCTTTAAACAATTTTACCGGCAGGATTTTGAATAAATCTGAAACATAGCACGTTTATTGCTGTTTTAAAGCTAGTGTGGAATAAATCTAAACAGTTCTTTATCTTTTAAATCTCAATCATATGCCTAAAAAAGTAGTCATTATAGGTGGAGGATTTGCGGGAGTAAATCTTGCTAAAAAACTAGCCGGTAATGAATCATTCGATGTAGTTCTTGCAGATAAAAATAATTACAACTTTTTCCCTCCGCTGCTTTACCAGGTAGCTACCGGTTATCTGGAAACTTCCAATATTACTTATCCTTTCCGTAAACTCTTCAGAGGAAAACGCAATTTTATGTTCCGGCTGGGAGAGCTCAAAGAGGTTTTACCCGAACAGAAGGTAGCAGTTCTTTCTACCGGGCCGGTCAGTTATGATTACCTGGTTTTTGCCACCGGCTGTGAAACCAATTACTTTGGGATGGAAAATGTAGAAAAGTACGCTATACCCATGAAAACCGTTTCTGATGCACTGCAGATGCGTAATACGTTACTTGAAAGGATGGAAGAAGCTTCCCGTTCCACAGACCCGGCAGAACGTAAAAAACTCCTGACTGTAGTCGTAGCCGGTGGCGGGCCGACAGGAGTAGAGATTTCCGGTATGTTTGCTGAAATGAAAAGAACCATTCTTTCCAAAGATTACCCTGAACTGAAAGGTGGGGGCGGGGAAATCTATCTGGTAGACGGATTAAAATCAGTACTTGCACCTATGAGTGAAAAATCTCAGCAATATACCTATGATACGCTGACAAAAATGGGGGTGAAGGTTAAACTGAATGTTATGGTCAAAGATTTTGTGGATGATACTGTCCATTTTGCTGATGGCAGTACCATCGAAGCTAAAAATCTGATCTGGGCGGCCGGAGTGACGGCTATGACTTTTAAAGGTATATCTGCCGGAGCTTATGGAAAAGGTAAAAGATTGCAGGTCGATGAATTTAATAAAGTACAGGGAATGGAAGATATCTATGCGATAGGCGATACCTGTATCCAGTTCACAGATCCGGCTTTTCCGCAGGGACATCCGCAATTGGCACAGGTAGCACTGCAGCAGGGGGATAATCTGGGTAAAAATATGATCAGGATTGCTGCACACCAGCTTCCCAAACCCTTTTTCTATGTAGATAAAGGAACAATGGCTATTATTGGCAGAAATAAAGCGGTTACTGATCTGCCCAAACCAAAAATGTTTTTCAGTGGATTTATTGCCTGGGCGATGTGGCTGTTTATCCATCTGATCTCTCTGATTAACTCCGGGAACAGGATTAAAACATTATACAACTGGATGATTGCTTACTTTACAAAAGATCAGTCTTTGAGAATGATTGTCAGACCGGCCAGTAAGAATCTGTAAACAGGTTAATTATTACAATTATCAGGCAATTTAGCTACTTTGATTTATGGCTTCATAAGCCATAAATCTTACATTTGTTTCCATGGATGATTTCTTAGCCGCACGACTCCAAATGGCCTTTTCATTAGGCTTTCACATTGTTTTCTCCTGTATCGGAATGGTTATGCCGTTCTTTATGTGTACCGCCCATTATCTCTGGTTAAAAAGAAAAAAAGCAGTATACCTCGATGTCACCAGGGCATGGAGTAAGGGAGTAGCAATTTTCTTCGCCACAGGGGCAGTTTCCGGAACTGTATTGTCTTTTGAGCTTGGGCTGCTCTGGCCCAAATTTATGGAACATGCGGGCCCGATCTTCGGAATGCCGTTTTCACTGGAAGGGACAGCCTTTTTTATTGAAGCCATAGCCCTTGGCTTTTATCTTTACGGGTGGAATCGTTTTCATCCCTGGTTTCATTGGTTTACCGGTGTAATTGTGGGGATCAGCGGATTGCTGTCGGGTATTCTTGTGGTTGCTGCCAATGCCTGGATGAACAGTCCTTCCGGTTTTGATTTGATCAACGGACAATATCTGAATATAGATCCGATGAAAGCTATGTTTAACGAGGCCTGGTTTTCACAGGCGCTGCATATGTGTGTGGCGGCCTTTGTTTCTACAGGTTTTGCTGTAGCCGGAGTACATGCACTGATGATTTTAAAAGGTCAGAATGTTAACTTTCACCGCAAAGCATTTCAGATTGCCGCTATTTTCGGAACTGTTGCCGCCTGTCTTCAACCTATTAGCGGAGATATCTCTGCTAAGGATGTCGCACAACGCCAGCCTGCGAAACTAGCCGCTATGGAGGCTCATTTTCAAACTGAAAAAGGTGCAGGATTAATTATCGGCGGGATCCCTGATACAGCTGCTAAAACAGTTAAATATGCAATTAAAATACCTAAAGCCCTGAGTTTTATGGCGACAGGCGATTTTAATGCAGAAGTTAAAGGACTGGATCAGATTCCTCAGAAAGATCAGCCGCCGGTTGCGGTAGTTCATTATGCCTTTCAGATCATGGTCGGGCTGGGTATGGCTATGTTAGGTCTGGCGGTGATTTACTTTATTGCCCTGTTTAAAAAGAAAAACTGGGCAGAGAGTAAATGGATGCTCAAGCTGTTTGTCATTGCTACACCTATGGGTTTTCTGGCTCTTGAAGCTGGCTGGACAGTGACTGAAGTTGGCCGTCAGCCCTGGATTATTTATGGCGTGATGCGTACAGCAGATGCCGTTACACCCATGCCTGGAATTGCCTACTCCTTTTATCTCTTTACAGCTGTATATATATCCCTGGCCATTATTGTGAGTCTGCTGTTATTCCGTCAGATCACTATGGTTGATAAACTTTATGATTCATCTACTGATAAAAAAATACAATAACATATGGTATACGTAGTAATAATTTTTCTGTGGACAGCCATTCTGTTGTATATTTTATTAGGCGGAGCTGATTTTGGTGCCGGAATTATAGAATTATTTACCTCCAGAGCTAACCGGCCAAGGATGCGTAAAAAAATGTATGAAGCCATTGGCCCTATCTGGGAGGCCAATCACATGTGGCTGATTATTGTGATCGTGATTCTTTTTGTAGGTTTTCCTAAAATATACACCACTGTTTCTATCTATCTTCATATTCCGCTGGTTTGTATGCTGCTGGGGATTATTGCCAGAGGAACAGCTTTTGTTTTCAGAAATTATGATGCTGTGAAGGATCATATGCAGAAAATATATACCCCGATATTTGTTATATCGAGCGTGGTTACCCCATTTTTCTTAGGTGTTATTGCAGCAAGTGCCGTTTCCGGACAAATAGACCTGCACGCTCAGGATTTTGTTTCTGCCTACGTCTTTAGCTGGCTAAGCTGGTTTTCTGCCAGTGTAGGAATATTCACGGTAACTATCTGCGCCTATCTGGCCACTGTTTTTATTATAGGTGAGGCTGAAAATGAACAGGACAGACAACTTTTTACCAGGAAAGCCAGACGGACAATTTTTATCGTTATGGCCGCAGGCGGATTAGTATTTTTAGCTGCACATTCAGAAGGAATTCCATTACTGCGCTGGATTTTTAGCGATGTTCCGGGAATCATAGCACTGATACTGGCCACTATTTCGCTCGTTATTACGTTCGTTTTACTTTTGAGGAACAAGCCGATTATACTGCGTTTACTGGCTGGATTTCAGGTGACGATGATTCTTTTTGCAGCGACCTACAGCCATTTTCCGGATATTATACTACTCAAAGGAGGGGATAACCTTTCTTTATTAACCCATCAGGGACAGGTCAAAACGATGGAAACATTAGGTTATGCCCTGCTTATTGGCAGTATATTCATTATACCTGCACTGGTTTATCTGATTTACAGTTTTCAGCAAAAAAGAGGGAGTAAAGAAGCACATTAAATATATTTTATGGAAGAGACTGATTTTGCAAGACTCAGCAAATTAACCGAAGGAGATTACGAAGCATTTTTATACGATTGTGACGGTACACTGGCAGACAATATGCCTGCACATACAGTAACTTATGTTGCTATAGCTAAACAATACGGTGTGGATATGGATCCCGCTATTATAGATGAACTGGCAGGATGGCCGATATTCAATGTAGTTGAAGAATTGAATGTCCGTTATCAGGCTGATATGGATCCCGCAGAATTTACTGCAAGAAAAGCAAAGCTTTATTATGAAGAATATATTGGTAAAGCCTTACCTATTACCTATGTAACAGAACATCTGATCGCCAATGCCGGCCGGGTACGTATCGCGGTAGTTTCCGGCGGTGACCGCAGGGCTGTGCAGCATACACTTGAAGTTGTCGGTGTAAGTGAATATGTGGAAGTAATGGTTTGTGCAGGGGAGACGCTTAAAGGTAAACCATTTGCAGATCCATTTTTGAAAGCGGCCGAATTATTGGGTGTTGACCCGAAGAAATGCCTGGTGTTTGAAGATGGAAAGCCTGGAACACAAGCTGCCGAAGCAGCCGGAATGCACTGGGTAAGGATCGATCAGTTTAAATTCGGATAGAGAATTCTATTAGCTTATTAAACTTTAAACGTAGATTGATGTCATAACTACGTTTAACATCCGGATTATTATTATTTTAAAGTTACGATGAACTATTGGCAACGGGGTTTATGCCTTATCACTATTTTTCTTTTTTCTGGTTGCGGAGTTCTGATGAAGACCAGGGCGACAAATCATCATGGTACTGAAACCGATGATTTTAATCTCCCTGTAATTACTTATGAAAGTGCTGTTCCTTCGTCCAAAAGGCTGCTTTTGCTGTTTTCAGGTGATGGAGGATGGCTCGATTTTGAAGATCAGTTGTCTACAGGTTTTGCACAAAAGGGATTCCATACGATTGGTTTCAATTCCCGGAGTTATTTCTGGAGCAGTAAAACACCTCAGCAAACGGCTGATGATGTGGCTTTGCTGATTTATAAGTACTCTACCATTTATAAGACCAGGGTGATCTATCTGGTGGGTTATTCTTTTGGCGCCGATGTAGTACCTTTTATCTATAACCGTTTGCCCGAAGCTATGAAAAATAAGGTTGTCGCTTTAGAGCTGATGTCTCCTTATTCTACTTCTGATTTTAAGGTTCATACATCCGATCTGCTGAATATTGCCGGAGATGACAGGCAATATAAGGTTCAACCTGAAATAGAGGCTGTCAATGTGCCTGTTTTCTGTTTTTACGGAGAAAAGGAAGAGCCCAGGCCGATGGAGAAATTAGAAAAGAAGAATTTTAACCTGAAGATCTTACCAGGTGATCATCATTATGATATAACTTCTCATCAGGAGATTTTTAAAGCATTGCGCGGATTAAGAAGAACTCAATTTTTCAGAGAACACGGATTATGGATGCTATAGTTATTACAGAAAAAGGCGGACCAGAAGTACTTCAACTGGAGCAGGTGGATACTCCAGTGCCTCATGGAAATGAGGTTCTGATCAAAATAAAAGCTGCGGGACTCAATCGCAGTGATGTGATTTCAAGGAGCAGTAATCCTTATGGGACTGTTATTGAAAGAGAAATTCCAGGTCTGGAGATCTCTGGTATCATCACTGCCGTAGGACCGGATGTTAAAAGATGGAAAACGGGAGATGAGGTATGTGCATTGATCGCCGGTGGCGGATATGCACAGTACAAAGCTGTTGATGGAAGATTGTGTTTGCCTGTACCAGAAGGAATGACATTTGAAGAAGCAGCATCTCTGCCAGAAACTATTTTTACCATATGGTCTAATGTATTTAAGGATGCCAGTTTTAGAGCTGGTGAAAATTTTCTTGTTCATGGAGGTACCAGTGGAATCGGAGTAACTGCGATACAAATGATTGTAGCGATGGGTGGTAAAGCTTATGCAACAGCAGGTACACCAGAAAAATGCCTCTTTTGTGAAGAACTGGGTGCAACGAAAGCAATAAACTACAAAACGGAGGATTTTGCTGCGCTGCTTAAGCCTATCGGTATTGATGTTATTTTAGATATGACAGGAGGAGAGAATACCCTGAAAAACATGGATATTCTGAATCCTGATGGCAGGATTACCTTCATCAATGCGATGAACGGATCTAAATCGGAGATTGATATTTTACAAATGATGAGTAAAAGGCTGGTGCTTACCGGAAGCATGCTTAAACCCAGAACAGCTGATTATAAAGCTACCCTGGCAGCAGAAATTGAGCAGATCGTCTGGCCGCTGATTGCAGCAAAAAAGATCAGACCTGTAATTTATAAAGTATTTCCTTTAGCGCAGGCAGCTGATGCCCAGCGATTACTGGAAAGTAGCACCCATATTGGTAAAATTATGCTAACTGTAGCGTAAATCATACCAACTTCTCATTAAAGTAATTTTATTAAAAAATTAAACCAGTAGGTGTAAAACATTCAATTGATTAAGATAAATTTGCTGCCTGATCATGAACAAATAGAAAAACAATGAATCAACATATTGTTAGGATACAAAAGGTAATAGAGCCATTAAGACAAGAAATAATTAACCATAAGGTTTACTCCGTAATTAATAATCTGGATGATCTTAAGATTTTTATGCAGTACCACGTTTATGCGGTATGGGATTTTATGTCCCTGCTTAAATCTTTACAGATTGGACTGACCTGTACCACTACACCATGGTTTCCCGTTGGGAATGCAAATACAAGGTATCTGATTAATGAAATCGTTGCCGGTGAAGAATCTGATGTAGATGGCGCAGGCATTCGTAAAAGTCATTATGAAATGTATCTGGAAGCTATGGATCAGTGCGGTGCAGATACGACAGCTATTCATAAATTTATCAGTGCTTTAAAAGAGACTAATTCGCTGACCGCTGCGTATCAGGCAGCAGGAGTACCGGCAGAGGCCCGTGAGTTTGTAGATTTTACTTTCAAAGTTATAGACAGTAAAGAATCTCACTTACAGTCTGCAGCCTTTACTTTTGGCAGAGAAGATTTAATCCCGAATATGTTTATCTCTATTGTAGGTGATCTGAACAGGAAATTCCCGGATCAGTTATCCCTGATTAAATATTATCTGGACAGACATATTGAAGTTGATGGTGATCATCACAGTCATCTGGCACTTGATATGACTGCAGAACTTTGCGGAGATAATGAAACTGCATGGAAAGCTGCAGAAGAAATTACAGTAGCTTCACTGCAACAGCGGATCAATCTCTGGAACGGTGTTTACAATGAGATCACAGGAGCTAAATAATCGACATTTAGATTGCTGTTTAAAGGCGATAGATTAATTTCTGTCGCCTTTGGTCATTTTAAGGTGTTGTATTACAGAAAAATACAACGAAATATTTCTTCTTCAGATTTCAACTAAAACTAATAAGTTTTCGTTTTATAGACAAATAATTTGAACGATGCCTGTTAATGATTTGGTTACTTATGGGTTTAGATATGGTCTGAATACCAAACAAGAGATAAATGTATCTGCAATTTCCGGAAGGTTGAATTTTGATTCTGCTCATTTATTTCGTCCTCATCGAATAGATTTTAACCTGATGATCTGGGTAAAGGAAGGCAGCGGAGTACATTTCATAGATTTCAAACCAGTGAAAATTGAACCAGGGATGCTTTTATTTATAGGTAGAGGAAAAGTTCATTCCTTTGATCCTGATGGTGATTATGATGGGCCATCAGTGGTGTTTACTGATGAGTTTTTCTGTTCAGAAGAAAGAAATATGGGGTTGCTTTATTATTCTGATTTATTTAATAATCCATTTGGATTAAACAGTCAGCGTATGATAGCTGACTCCTCTCTTTTTTCGTTTATTTTTAAGGAATTAAAGAACGAAATTAAAAAGCCATTTGATCCTTATCAATATCGGATTTTACATAATTATTTAAATAATCTTTTACTACTCTCAATAAGAGAAAGAGACGTAATGGTTTTTGATAATAGAAATTTGTCGGGAAAAGATCTGGAATATATTACCGCATTTAAACAATTATTAGAAACTAACCTGACAAAAAGACTCTCAGTAGTTGATTATGCTGAAATCTTGAATATAACAGAGCGGAAACTTCAGCGGGTTACATTTAATGTTCTGGGAAAATCGCCTAAAGTTATAATTGATGAGCGTTTGATTCTGGAAGCAAAACGCCTGTTAGTTTTAAAATCCGATCAGATCAGACAGATTTCAGACCAGCTTGGGTTTTCGGAGGTTACTAATTTTGTTAAATTCTTTAAGAAGACAGTCGGTTTAACACCCAGTGTTTTTAGAAAAAAAAACTATAAAATAGTTTAGGCTGACATACAGTTTTGAAATTGTCAATGTTTAACCATTTTTTGTCGCAGACGTACCTTTTACCCGAAAACAAGCAATTTATCTTTGTTTCTACATATATCAACATAGAAATAGAAGATAAAAAACAAAAAACTGATTGTAGCAATATCCCTGTTGTGGTTATTAACCATTAGTTGCAGCAAGAAAACAAAAGAGATTCAGCAATATCAGCCAGATGAATTTTCCAGGTCACTTGATAAATTAAGTGATGATCTGGTATGGGTTGAGAACTGTAATGTTACCTACAGTAAAGTACTGGCAGATTTGAAAAATGTGAAAGAGAACTTTGCTAAAGTTACGGCCGAACATAAAGTTAATTTTCCTCAGAAAGAAGAGTTTAAGAAACGTTTTAACAATCTGGAGAAAGAAGCGGAATTTATTATGCAGGCTTGTGCAGACGAAAAAAATCCCAGTCCGGAACAGGTTACTAAAGATAAGTTAGAAGCTGCAGTAATGGAATGGAGAGTCAGAATTGATGATATCAGAAAGAACCTGCTTTCCGTTGATCCCAGAAACAAAAATATAAGCCCTGCTACCTCAAATGGAGTATCTGTTTCGTCTTTAACAGCGGCAGGATTGATCTTTCAGGATGGACTGGAATCTTATCTGCCTAAGATGATTGTTGTTCCTTCCGGATCATTCATTATGGGGGGGACTGATGAAGAAAATGCCAGGCTTGATGTAGAACCTTTTGCCAGCGAGTATTCAAAACCATTACATCAGGTAACTATTGCAAAATCACTTGCAGTGGGAATTAACGAAGTTACACTGGGACAGTTTAGGCAATTTGCAAAGGAGACTAATTATAAACCTCTTGACGGATGCCGGTGCTGGATTGCAAATCAGGAGTCCAGGATGCTGCCTGTGAAAGGAGCAGATTATACAAATCCAGGATTTCCTCAAACAGATAATGATCCTGTTGTTTGTATAACCAAAGAGGTGGCGAATGACTATGCACAATGGTTATCACAAAAGACAGGTAAAAAGTATCGTTTGCCATCCGAGAGTGAATGGGAGTATTTTGCAAGAGCAGGTACACAGACTACCTATTACTGGGGTAATGATCCTAAAGATGCCTGTGGTTACGCAAATACTTATGATTTGAGTAGTAAAGCTATTAATACCTATACATCAGATGGGTTTGTTTTTCCCAATACGGATTGTACTGATGGATTTCCATATACTGCCCCGGTAGGTAAATTTCAACCAAATAAGTTTGGATTATATGATATTGCAGGTAATGCGAGAGAATGGGTTGCGGATGACTGGTATCCTAATTATAACGGAGCTCCTGTAAATGGTGAGCCAAGAACAAATGGTTATGCTATGTTTGGAATTACCAGAGGTGGTGCGTGGCTATATAGAATCAGAAATTTGCGCAGTGCGTACAGAAATTCTTATTTCTCTTCTGAAGTACGAACGAATATGTGGGGATTCAGAGTAGTGAGAGAGATCTGAATTACCAGGTTCTGTGATTTTGATAATACTCAATACAATAAAAAAGGCCTTGTTTGAAGTGCCCCCAATGAGTGTCTAACTTTTTGGGGGCACTTCAGTTCTAAAGACAGGGGCTTTTTTATCAGATAATGATTTCTCTGGGATTGGGATAAGAAAAAGGCTTCCATTCATAACCGGTTCCGATTTTGTAAATATAACCTATTCCAGGCCAGGGGATGTGTGTGGATATAACCAGTTCCCGTTTTTTGGCTGCTTTTTCCAGTATTATTTTTCTTGTTTTTACTGCTTTATTAAAGTCTGCATCTAATTGTATTCCCCACTCGGGCTGAGCCATAAGTAAAGTAGAGTGTGTAATATCTACCAGGTGTTTAAGCTGTTTGTTTTCTGAAGAGAGGGTAAAAAGCGTATGTCCCGGAGTATGTCCTTCTGCCAGTTCTGTTTTAAGACAGGAGAATAATTCATCACCATAATTGAAGAACTCTAATTTATCCTGGATCTTTCCTAACACCTTTTTTGCCAAAAGAATATCCGGCTCTGAGCTTGATGTGTTTTTACTTTTCGAGAAATCGGGATTATCTCCCATCCAGAAATCAAATTCTTTTTTTGCTATGTGGTACCGGGCATTCTGATAAGTGAGATTATCATTCTTATCGAGAATGCCACCAATATGATCAACATGTGCATGGGTGATAAAGACATCCGTAATTGCTGAGGGTTGGATACCTGCAATAATCAGATTTTCTGATAACCAGCCGCAATTCAACCCATAATCAGGGCCAAAACCAGTATCAATTAATATAATCCGGTTCTCCTGTTTGATTACCATTACATTGACCGATACTTCTATTTTGTTCTCTGGTAAAAAGATATCGTATAATTGTCTTTTTACCAATTCAGGGTCAATGCCAGGCGCAAAAAAGGTTTGGGGGAAATTAAATGCTGCAAACCCGTCGCTGACAATCAATAGCTCCAGTTTTCCCAGTGTCACATTGATATGTCCGGATTTAGTTTTTGCGGAGAGTTCATCTCCGGGGCTAAATGCTAAAAAGGATGGTAGGGTGAAAGCTGCTCCGGCTAACCCCATCGTTTTTAATAAATCTCTTCTGTTCATGTCTTTCTTGTTTTGATCACAGGTATTTTATAGTGCAGACGATTATAAAGTTCGTCTGGTGAAGTTACTGCCTGTGCTTCCGCAGAAAAAGGTATGAAAGGAGGTATTGTTTATCAATTTATCGGTATGCAGGGGATGATAAAGAATATTAAGTAATAGTCAGATATGTACTATTAGTCATAGAGATAAGTTCTCTTAAACTTTAAGTCTGATAGCTTTACATAACCAAAAAGCTGTTTTCCTTCTGTCATCAATGTGGCAAATCCCCAGTTTCCTTCAAAAAGCTCTTCGATATTCAGGACTTCCGGAGTGTAGGCAAAACCCTTTTTCCTTGATTTTTCATCAGGCTTGCTGTAGAAGTAGCAGATGTCAGCAACAACTATATATTCACCGGTTACATTATCCGCTATTTTGGTGTAAATACCAGAGAAGTTGTTGGAAAGCTGAAAATTTTCGCAATCCTGAAAATCAGCATTCAGAGAATCCTTAGAGAAAGTAAGGTCTATTTTGCATAACTGTGATTTTTTCTCTGTTCTGATCGTAATTTTATTATCAGTCAGTATACCTTTCCCGGTAAACTGTCCGTAGGTGCCGGCTTTGTTGTTCCAGTTGGCAAGAATATTTACATCCACCTGGTCATCTGTTTTCCTGACAGCAATACTGGCTGATGTACCAGTTTCTTTATTGATTAACTTATAAGTCGCTGACTGGGAGAATATTTTTTCTGAACAGATTAAAAGTGCTATGATAAAGAAGTATTTCATTAATTACAGATAGTGTACAAATGATATGGAGATTAATTTTTTATTCCAATAAAAGATAACAAGGACCAGGTGCTATTGTTTTAAAGATGTTTTTATTTTTTACCCCTGTTTAATTAGATTAGCAGGATGAGTATTATAATAAGGGAAATCCAGCCGCAGGATAACGCTGCAATGGCTGTGATTATAAAAACGAGCCTGGAAGAGTTTGGTCTTAACATTCCCGGAACTGCTTATTTTGATGAAAGTACCAATCACCTTTATGAATCTTTTCGTATACCGGGGAGCAGGTATTATGTTGCTGCAGAGGGTGAAGAGCTGATCGCAGGTGCAGGGATTTATCCAACAAAAGGACTATCGGATGATACAGTTGAACTGGTGAAAATGTATGTTGCTTCAGTTCACAGAGGGAAGGGCTTAGGTAAGATACTGATGCAGAAATGTATTGCTACAGCTGATGAATCAGGCTATAAGTCTGTTTACCTGGAATCTATGCCGGAGCTTGCAGCTGCAGTTGCTGCCTACAAAAAACTGGGATTCGAACTGCTGGATAAACCAATTGGCGATACCGGACATTATTCCTGTTCAATCTGGATGTTACATCAGATCTGTTCATAGTAAAGACCGGCTTATAATAAAAAGGCCCCTGTATTCAGGAGCCTTTTTGAGTTTTATTCAGATAATAACCTGATTTCATGATCACCAATAGTAATCAAACGCTCTTTATAAAGCGCACCAGTCGTTTTCTTAAATGCTTTCTTGCTGATTTTTAGTTGGTCATAGATTTCTTCAGGTGAACTTTTATCTCCCAGAGCAATTACACCTCTGTTTTCTTCCAGCATTTTAATCAGTACTTCTTTCATATCCAGGATATGACCATAACCCATCGGTTGCAGGCTCAGGTCAATTTTTCCTTCAACTCTGACTTTTTTAATCCATCCTTTTCTGATTTCACCAGGATTAAGCTGA
Organism: Pedobacter lusitanus; assembly: GCF_040026395.1. Classification (NCBI taxonomy): domain Bacteria; kingdom Pseudomonadati; phylum Bacteroidota; class Sphingobacteriia; order Sphingobacteriales; family Sphingobacteriaceae; genus Pedobacter; species Pedobacter lusitanus. Next base: position 2,395,095 of record NZ_CP157278.1, on the reverse strand, counting down.
TCAAATAATTCATTCTGATATAATAATCCGATATACTTATTATCAATAATAGCATTATAACCCAGATCACTGCGGTCAGCTATTAATAAACTTACCTCATCACCCTCTTCAAAATTGATTTCCTCTTCTTCCACAAAATTGGTTAATCTGGACGAAGCTACCATACGGTCATTACTGTCGTCAAGGAAAACATAAACTACATGTTTATCACCCTTAAACATCGGGCGTTTTTGTTCTTTTTCAGGTACATATACATCTTTATCAATGCCAATATCCATGAAAACCCCATTCTCCCCATCTTCCACAACTGTCAGGTAAGCAAAATCGCCAACACAAGCCAGAGGTTTCTGCGTGGTTGCATGCAGTTTTCCATCTTTATGCATGTAAACAAAAACGTTGATATTATCTCCAATTTCAGCATCCTTAGGGACATGATTATAGGGCAATAGCGCTTCCTTATCGCCATCAGACAGTATTAGTCCTGATTCTGTCTTGTTTATAATTCTCAACTCGTTGTATTGTCCTATCTGTATCATTGGTATTTCTTTTATTCAATCTGCAAAGGTAGCAATATCAGCAACAATAACAGAACATCTTTCGCTCTGTGATGTTTATGCTTATTTTAGCCGGACGATGCCGGTGATTTAAACTGAATATGCGTACTGAGTTAAAGAATAAGATAATGGATAAACCAACGATTGCTCCTGTAAAAACGGCCTTTGCACCCATCATTGATCAGCAGTGTAAAATTCTGTTGCTCGGTACGATGCCCGGTGACCGCTCTTTGAGTCTGCAGCAATACTACGGACATTCTGGTAATCATTTCTGGAAACTGATCTATGCGCTTTTTGATCAGCCGGTTGATCCTGATTATCAGGCGAGGAAGAACTTCTTGCTCCAGCGCGGTATTGGGCTATGGGATGTACTGGAATCCTGTACCTGTGAAGGCAGTCTGGACAGTAATATCAAAAATGAAGTGGTTAATGATTTTGCGGCTTTTTATGAACAGTATCCTGCAATCACAGAAGTGTTTTTTGACAGCAGAAAAGCAGAACAGTTTTACAACAGATATGTGAAAAAAAGCAGCGATAAAAACTATCATTTATTGCCTTCTCCAAGCGGTGCAAATGCCACAAAAACCTTTGCACAAAAACTGGAACACTGGAAAGAACTTTTACCTTATACAAAATGATAATTGACAAAAATAAGAGCGGGTATTTTAACGATTTAAATGCAGACAGAACTTATCTTTGCATAGTAAATGAAGGATACAATCACCAAAAACAAACACAGAATATTTCTCAGTACTTTTTTCTTTATGTCGGGTTTCAGTTTTGCTACCTGGGCATCAAGAATACCAACTATTAAGATGGCTTTCGGCTTTAATGAAGCCGAGCTGGGAACAATTTTACTCGCTATGCCTGTAGGCTCACTGATCGGTCTGCCCATTTCAGGATGGCTGGTTTCCAAATATAACAGCCGTGTTCCCCTGGCAGTTGGTTATGGGCTGAATGCCATTGCACTGGCTATGATCGGATTTACCCAAAATACTTTCAGTCTGGTTGCAGCAGTAGTATTGTTTTCTTTTACAACGCGTATTTTCAATATTTCTGTCAATACGCAGGCTATTACGCTGCAAAAGCAGTTCAGTCAGAAAATCATTGGCTCTTTTCATGGTTTCTGGAGCACAGGAGGGATTGCAGGTGTAGCCTTTTCTACGTTGCTGCTTACCTATAATGTGTCGCTGCATATGCACCTGCTCATTGTGGCTACCGTTAGTTTACTGATTACCTGTTATTCTTATCAGTTTCTGTTAAAAGGTGACCGGTCTGAAAGTGGAAATAAAATTATTGTAGGCAAGCCTGATCCCTATATCCTGTACCTGGGTGTCGTTGTTTTTTTTGCAGCGATATGCGAAGGAGGGATGTTTGACTGGAGCGGCATTTACTTTCAGGAAGTGCTGCATGTGAAGATATTTACTTATGGGTATCTGATTTTTATGACTTTTATGGCCGCTTCCAGATTTTTATCTGATCTGATCATCGGCAGAATAGGAATGCCTGCAACTTATCTGATGAGTGCATGCTTTATCGTCTCGGGAATTTCCCTTGCCATTATATTTCCGCAGTTCTGGACAGCCATGATTGGTTTTTCACTGGTTGGTTTTGGTACCGCTGCGGTAGTACCCATGTCTTATGCACTTGCCGGAGCTTCCAGAAAGTATTCGCCAGGTATGGCTATTTCTATTATAGCTACTTATGCTATCACCGGAATGTTGCTTGGCCCGCCAATTATCGGATACCTTGCACATGCATTCAACCTGAGAATTGCTTTTGTGATTTTTGGTCTCTGCGGACTGATGCTGGTACCCATCTCTCAGTTATTTTTCAGACATCAGAAGACGATTGGCACTACGCCTGAATCAATTTAAATTACAGCCAGTATAAAATAAATTTTAACCTGAAATATATGAATCAGATCATTGATAATGTCAAACAAGTCAGAACAAGTTTTATCGAAAGCCTCAGTGAATTAACTGCTGCACAGTTAAATGAGATTCCGGATGGATTCAACAATAATATAATCTGGAATCTGGCGCATCTTGTTGCCGCCCAGCAGGGGATCTGCTATTTGAGAGCAGGACAGGAAACTTTTGTAGATAAAGATTTTTATCTGCGTTATACAGGCGGAACTAAACCTGAAGGTATTGTTTCAGCAGAAGAAATTGCACAGATCAAGACCCTGCTGATTTCTACGTTGGATCAGTTTAAAACAGATTATCATCAGCAGCTGTTTGATAATTATAAAGGATGGACTACACGTTACGGCGTTGATTTAAATGGTATAGAGGATGCCGTAAAGTTTCTCCCGCTTCACGAAGGCTTACATTTAGGTTATATAATGGCACAAAAACGATTAATCTTAAAAAATATTTAAGGTGATATATAATAATATCAAATTATATGCGTCTATATATTTGAGAGCGTTAATTTAGATGGCGGGGATACTGCGAAAGTGGGGTCCCCGCTTCTTTTTTAGACAATTATTTTATGGCAAACTTTGCAGAACTTATTAAATCAGATAAACCTGTGCTGGTAGATTTTTCTGCCGAATGGTGTGGTCCGTGTAAAATGATGGCTCCGATACTGCAGCAGCTCAAAGGTATGCTGGGAGAACGGGCAACAATTTTAAAAGTTGACGTAGATAAAAATCCTGCTGTTTCCGGTAAATATCAGATTCAGGGTGTACCCACATTAATCCTTTTCAGGAATGGAGAAATCAAATGGCGGCAGTCTGGCGTAATTCCAGCCGGCCAGTTAAAGGAGATTATAGAAAGACATCTGGGTTAGTCATCCCTTTGGTGGGTGAGCTGCTTATTTAAGTCCACTTACTTTATACTTCTGATAATCGATATCAGTGACATAGAAGTACCCCTGAGCATTTCCTGAGACATTACCATTAACATTTACCGGGACATTTGAAAAAAGCCCTTTCCAGTCTGTTTCCAGGAAAACCCCGTAAAGATATTTCGCATATTCTTTAGAAAGAGAGAACTTATAAATAGTGATTACATCTTCACTCATTAAAGAGAAAGTACGTTTAAGATTACTGAGCGGATATAAGGAGTTGGGAGAGCCAAGGAAATGTGTATAACTGAAATATGTTGTTTCCGTACCATCAAATTTTGATGGGTTCCATACCGGAATTCCAGTATAACTTATCCACCATTTATTGGGATTAAGATAACCAAATGTATGTTTTGGTATCGTACCATCATAAGTTCCACCTGCATTTTTCTTTACTGTAAACGGTAAAAAGTCATCTGTAATATTCACTACCTGTCTCAGTGTATCTACAGCTGTATAGGTTTTATTATCATAACGGATGGTCAGGGTATAAGCTTTATTATAATTAGGGATGTTCGGGTTATTCGTGCCGGAGTAAAGCCCTGCAGTGCTGGTTTCTTTAAAAATGATGTCTTTAATCCCGTCATTAACAGTAACAGTAGCTTTTGAGATAGCTGAAGGCTTGATGTCAGCTTTCGAAGAAGGTTTACTCAGCCTGATAAACTGTGTTTGCGTCAGCGTATTTATTCCACCTTCCACAGCCAGATCGTATTGACGCTTTGGCTGATCGAACGAGACTTTGTCTGTACTCTTTTTGCACGAGTTCATTAAAGCGGGCAGCAAAAATAAGAGCAGGAGACAACTGCGGTTCAGCCTGGCCTGTATTTTATTGATCATGATGCCTTCTGATTAGAATTTAAAACTGTAAGCGACCCATGGGAAAAAGCCAAATGCATATTCCAGAGAACTTTTCTGGTCAATTGAAGCGTCTGTTGTCAAATGATAATACAATGGATTTTTTCTGTTGTACAAGTTATATATTCCCATTGATATTGTACTTGATAATGATCTTTTTCTGGATAAAGGTGTTTCCAGGCGGTATTGAGCAGAAATATCCAGTCTGCTGAAATTTGGAAATCTGGAAGTATTCCTGCCTTCAAATATAGGTACATTAATGCCATCATGCCGGTAATACCCTACAGGGAGGGTTCGGGGTCTGCCCGAAGAATAGGTAAAGAAAGTCTGCACCGAAAACTGCTTGTTAAAAACATAGGCCGCGCTAAATTTCAGTTCATGTGGAATATCGTAGTTTGCGGCAAAGCGGTTGCCATCATTTATTCCGTTAATAGTTCTGAATGCCCTGGAGTAGGTGTAAGCCAGACTACCGGTAAAATTGCCTTCAGTTTTGCTAATTTCTGCTTCAAATCCATAAACATCAGATTTACCTGCTTTAAGCTGGTTTCTGATATCCGGATTCTGTATAATCTGTGCATGTCCGGTTAAGTCCAGCTGATTGTTCAGCTTTTTGTAATAACCATTCAGAGAGAAATTATAATGCCCGGGCGAATAACGGTAACCCGCAGAAAACATATCTGCAGATTGAGGCGCAATTTTTGAAGAAGCCGGAATCCATGGTTCCAGTGAAGAAAATGCCAGTGTGCTGTTTTGTACCAATTGCAGGTATTGATAATTGCGGTTGTAAGTTACGAAGAAACGCTGTTTATCGTTTAATAAATAGCTTATATTAATTCTTGGTTCTGGTTGAATAAAGGTCTTATAATCATATTGTTTTACTCTATTTCCCTGCGGATCAAAAACATCAAGACGTTCCTGTGCATTATGGAATAAACCAAGGCGCAGACCAAAATTTACACTAAATGAATTGGTAAATGAAATTTCCTGGCTATAATAAACAGCAGATTCTACTGATTTATCTCTTGCAATATTAAATTCGTTGCTTGCTTTGTTTTTTGTCTGTCCCGGTGTAAATTGATGATAAGTACTTGAAATTCCAAATTTGATCAGATTTACCGGACTGCTGTAATAGGTGTAATCGGCCTTGATTGTAATGTCTCTAACTCCGGTACTCCATTGACTTTTTTGAGAAAGCGTATCCGAATTCAGATCCAGCAGATTGCTGTAATTACTGTAAATGGCAGAGGCATTCATGAATAATCTTGAATTGAAGATATGATTCCAGCGCAGAGTAGAAGTGAAATTACCCCAGTCATTACGAAATGAGTTTTCCGATAAAAGCTTATCCTGACCAGCATAAAGAGAGTAATAAATACTGTTACTTTTATTCAACCTGTAATTGGCTTTGGCATTGATGTCATAATAGACTGAATTAGGATTAAACAACTTAAAGTTATTTCTGAAAACATCCAGAAGGCTTCTTCTGAAAGCTACAATAAAGGAACCTTTTTCCTTCACTATAGGCCCCTCGGCAGAAATCCTGGCAGACATGAGGCTTATACCTCCACTAAGATGATACTCTTTGTTATTACCTTCTGCCATACGGTTGACGATTACAGAAGAAAGCCTTCCACCATAATTAGCCGGCATATAATCTTTGTATACCTGGATATTGTTGATCGCATCCGGATTGAAAACAGAAACCAGACCATATAAATGTGAAGGATTATAAACAACAGCTTCATCCAGTAAAATAAGATTCTGATCAGAGTTACCACCCCTGATGAACAGGCCGGAACTTCCTTCAGAAATTGTTTTGATGCCATTTTGCATTTGCAGGGCCTTTACCACATCTGTTTCACCTGCATAATAAGCTTTCATATCCAGCATTTGGGGGCTGTAGTTCTGCTCATTCTTGAGTAGTGGGTTTGGCGTGATTTTTTGTTTAACCTCTATTTCCTGTAAGATTTTTGCCTGGGAAGTCAGTTCGGTTTCCAATTCTATATTCTGATCCAGCACGATATTTTCTTTTCTGGTCTCATAACCCAGATTTGAAATCCGTACCTCGTAAGCTCCGGCCGGGACACTAAGTGAATAAAAACCATACTGATTAGTAATTACACCAGCTTTGATTTCAGGGATATAGACTGTTGCACCAACCAGTTCTTCACCATCTTCCTCGTTACGGACATGCCCGTGAATGGTCCATTTCTGTGGTTTGGATCTGGTAACGACAATATTATTCCCAATCAGTGCAAAGGTCAGCGGAGTACCTTTAAAGATCTTTTTCAGTACTGATTCCATAGAAGTATTCACAAAATGGAAGGCAGAAGTCTGATAGTTTCTGAGTAAATCAGGATCATAAGAAAATACAACCGGTGTGCTGCTTTGTAATTTTGAAAGTACTTTCAGCAATGTGTCGGCTTTGAGATTAATGGTTATGTGCTGTTCGAGGATCGTTTTTTCCTGTGCATAAAGTTTACCCGTTTGCATTAAGCATACAAAAAGGATTAATGCAAAAAACTTATTTACCATACATCTTTTTACCGGGGGCTGCTAGCTGATATAGATTTACTTATTTTTCAGTTAAAATATAACTTCCTTCTTCACGGGTCATTTTACACTGTAGTGTTGCTGTAATAACTTTTAAAGCACTGTCTGGTGTCTGATAATGCAGATGGGCAGTTAATTTACGCATTTCCAGGTTATTCCCATCTATAATAATGGAAGTCTTGTAAATTCTGTTTAACTGATTCACCACTTCAGACAGCGGTGTTTCTGTGAATACAAAATCTTTATCCAGCCATGATTTATAATTAAGATCCGTATTTTTTTCGGCAGTAAGTTTTCCTGTGGCAGAAGAATAGCGGCCGGTCGTTCCAGCAGTCAGTCTGACAGACCGTGAAGCCAGGTGCTGCTGCAAAGCAACTTCTCCTTCAGCTACCGTCAGTGTGATATCCCTGTTGCGTTTGATAATATTAAAACTGGTACCCACATCCAGAGCCCGCACATCACCCAGGTCTACCAGGAAAGGATGTTTTTCCTGATGTACAACTTTAACAAAGATCTCACCGTTTAACAGTTGAATTTTTCTATTCGTTGCAAAGTTGCCAGCGGCATATTTTATCGCTGTTCCGCCATTAAGCTGAACTATAGTCCCATCAGGCAGGGTAATGTTTTTGATTGCTGCATTTGGTTCACTGCTCACAATCGTATAAGCTGTTTTATTAATGAAATAATAACCCAGAGAAACGACCAGCAGTACTGAGGCCGCAACACTGTACCAGATTTTAATCCGGTTATTTTTCTCTTTTAGCAGCCATTTATTTTCAATCTGATCAATTTTCTGATCCAGGGTATCCCAGGAAGACTGGATAGTATAAGGCTGGTCATTGTATAATTGACTAATATTTTGTTCAACCTGTACAAATTCCTGATAGGTTTTTTCATTCTGTTCACTTGCTGCCCTCCAGTTTTCCAGGAGGATTTTATGTGACGGGCTGATCGTATCATCAAGGTCATCAATGATCAGTGAATAAATGAATTGTTCGTTAGTTTCAAATGCTTTCATGGTATGCTTTTTACTGGCCCCAATATTTATGTAGTATCAGCAGCAGCAAGAACAGGTTTTGCTGTTGTTTTTCCAATTGTTCTCTCAATTTCTGGAAACCGTAAGTCAGATGATTTTTAACTGTTTTAATTGATATATTCATCTGAGCAGCGATTTCCTGTTGTTTCAATTTTCCAAAACGGCTTAAATACATCACTTCCCTGCATTTTGGTGGCAAAATTGCCAGTGCATTTTCAAGACTGTTTAACAAAGATTCTTTTCTCTGGTTTTGTTCCTTTTCAGTCTCGTCATCACTTTCAGTTACCATGTAGGCATTTTGCTTTTCATGGTTGGTCTTTTCTTTTTTGATGAAATTGAGTGATGAATTAATAACAGCTCTGGACAGATAACTTTTTATAGAAGACTGAACAGTAAGCTGTCCGGCCATTTTCCAGATAGTCAAAAATACATCATGTACAATTTCTTCGGCAACTGGGGCCTGGCCAACATAACGGTAAGCCAGTGCAAACAGTTGTCTGTAATATTGTTTGTACAGTTTTTCAAAAGCTTTGCGGTCATGTGCTTTAACCGCAGCTATCAATTCCTGTTCTTCATACGGAAGAGAGTCGTTATGTTCTTTGCTCATCCGTTATTATTTCTGTTTTAAAGTCAGTACTCCTGAAATATCAGGGGAAACTGATACTGTGTTCATCGCTACAAACCATAGTCCCTTCAGTAAGTTCCGTTCCTGCAAGGGGGTTAAAGTGAGTCCTCCGGTAATTCCTTTTGCCGGAATGTCTCCTTTGCCTTTATAAATCTCTTTGACCAGCTCTCCGGCCGATCCTTTAATACCACTTCTTAAGGTAATCAATGTCGGGGCAATATTTTCAATAGTGAGGGTATATGACAGTTGTTTAGACCCTTCGTCGTACGTGCCTTTTAAAACACCCGTACCTTCTGCATTGGTATTGGTTCCCTTTTTATCTATCCTGGCTGTAATTATATAAGCTCTTACCGGCGGGTTAATTCTGGTTTCTTCTGTTGATGAATTTTTTTTACATGACAAAAACAAGAAAACAACTAAAAATAAAACCTTCCCTAAAGCTGCGTATAAGCCTGATTCTCTAACCTTCATTTCATTTGCTACAGAAGGCTAAAATACTAAGAAGCTCTTTAATTTCAGCTTAATTCAATCTAAAAGTTTTCATACTCAGAAAACCATATTCCAAAGAACGTTTAGTATAAAAGTTTTTATAGTATCCCATTAAGAAGAAAAGAATAGCACGGCCAATTACTTCATTGATTCCACTATTGTTTTCTGATAATTCATGAGATGATATTTCTGCATTCACAGCATATATTTCTGCCTCCGCGATGGAAAGTGCACGGGTATAAGGTTTATAAATCTGTCTGATTACTTTCCGGTCTAAATGATAAGAGGGCGCAGATAAGCGGAAGGTGTTACCTTTGATATACTGGAAATCATGGAAATGATAAAAAACAAGATCAAATGAATTCCCTGCCGCTTTCTCTTTACCCTGGATGTGGTGTCCAGAATTTTTAAAACTATATTGCTGTACATTCCATGGAGCAACTCCTCCTCCGTGGTTTTTTAGTACATGTACTGTGTCAAAACGGGTAGCCCAGTCATCCAGATATTTCTGATCACCGAATTTATTGTCTTCACAACGGTTAAAACACCATGTTATACAGGCATCTACCCACCAGTTCAATACTTCCATACCCGCTGTGGTATTTTTAAAGGTCATGAACTGGACGCAATAAATCCCACTCGTTGCTGACTGGTCATAATCAGGTGTATACCTGTGTTCTGTGATCAGCACAGATTTTTCACCCATTTCTGCTATTAAACAGGCAGGGTCACTAAAGAACAAAAGGTCAGCATCAATATAAGTGCAATGGTCAAGATGATATTTCTCCAGACAATATTTAATGGTAGAAGAAGCACAGGTCCAGCAATATTCTCCGGCAGTACGTTCACCTTTGATAGCCAGAAGCCTGTCATTTTCAAATGCGCTGAGGCTGATAATAGTTGCATGCTTTAAGGCCATTTTAGACAGCACGTCAAAGCAGTTGTTATCAAATGCGAAAATATATAAGTGAAAATTTTCACTATGCTCTTCCAGTGAATTATACATCGCCAGTCCGCGGGAAAGATAAGTCGTATTGAATAGGGTGCAGAATTTAAGCATGTTTTGATTTATTAATAAAGTAAAACCCTTTGTTATAGCCGACAGGCTCATGATCGATTTCCATCTGTGATTCTTCTGCTACATAAGAAGGGAAGTTGCAGATAGTCTGGTAACCGGATCTGAAATGATTTAAAAAAGAGGCTTCATGGAAAAACCATGACGGATAGGCTGCTTTATAGATTTCCGGATGTACTATCTGTAAAGTCAACCGGTCCTGATTACCGTAATGAAAAGCTGTACGGTCAAAAACCAGAAAATCAAAATTGTAATTCACTAATTCCTGAAGAAACTGATGAGGTTCAGGCAGGTACTGCACAGAACTTGAAAGCAGAACCAGATCTATTTTTTTGTCTTTCAGACAAGCATCAATAGACGGATAAAATTTGAGCTGATCATTCTCGAAATGTTCTTTGCCGGTCTTTACATAATGTTCCTGTTCTACAATGTTCCAGCTGGCACAAATCTCAGATCCTGCAAGATTTCTGGTCTGATAATAAGTACTTCCCAGTGATCCGCCAAAATCAAGGACATGAAGTGATCTTTTGAGCATGGCAGCGCTGCGGAATAAGCAGGTCAGTAAAGGAAAAGGATGTGCAATCTGATCGAATAGTACCGAATCACGTTCGTAACTGGCATTGCCGTTTTTTACCTGTAATAATGCATCCCTGGTTTTTTCCAGAATATTTACAGCACTATATCCATCAATGGATTCGACCAGGTCATTCCAGTTGGAATAATTCCCAAACCAGCCGTATGGAGATTTTTTAGATTTTGAAGAGAATAATTTGAACATTAGAAACTCTGAATAATCGGTTTATCATAGTCATGACAACCGGTTATTCAAAAGGTCCTATACGTTAACAGAAAATTTTAATGTATAATTTGCTTCAGTGTGATTTCGAAAGCTGTACCGCTTCCGATTTTTGAATGGATATTGAAATTGCCGTGTAAACTACTGACCAGATGTTTGACCAGTGACAGACCAAATCCATAACCTTTTTCTCCGACAGTACCTTTTGTTGATGATGTTTTTCCTTCCATGATACAGGCAATGGTCACTTCATCCATGCCTACGCCCGAGTCTTCCACTTTAATTTTTAACTGGTACTGACCTACGTCCACTTCCAGATCAAGATTTACGGTTACTTTTCCATTTTCAGGAGTAAACTTCATGGCATTGGAAATCAGATTACCTGTAATCTGAAGTAATTTATTTTTGATAAAAGGAATATGTTCATTCTTTTCATTAATACTGACCTGAAAATTAATGTTTTTATTCATCGCCTGTGGCAGATATAAGCGCTCCAGTTTTTCTTTAAATACCAGGAGATTAAACTCATCTTCTTTCAGCGGATGCACTTTCCCTTCGGTTAGTATCTCATCCGCAAGCTCCAGAACAGATCTGCCGCTTTTATGGATCATGGCAATAAATTCCAGTACTTCATCCAGGTTATTGTCATTTCCCTGTTCTGCAATTATTGCGGCCAGACCAACTATACCGGCAATAGGTCCACGTATATCATGAGCCACTTTTTTCTGGGTTTCTCTGACCTTATCCAGTTTGTATTTCAATCCATCAATGGCTTTCAGTGCTTTCAGTCTGTTGACTACTTCATCAGCCACAATTTTGAGTAACTCTATTTTTTCCGGGCTTTGGGCTCTCAGGTTTTTGTCCAGTACACAAAGTGATCCGATATGATGGCCGTCAGAGGTGGTCAGGGGAACTCCGAAATAATAACGCAGATTGGGCGGGCCGCTCACATAAGACTTTTCTTTAAACCGGTCATCTGCCGAGAGGTCCGGAACTTCAAAATAGTCATCCCCCGAGATCGTGTACTGGCATACTGAATCTTCTCTGGGTAACTGTACCGTATCCTCAGCCCCATAGCTGGAATAGGTCCATTGCGTAAAAGAGTCAATCAGGTTAACCAGGGATATTTCAGTACCCGCAATCTTTGCCGCTAAATGAGCCAGATCTTTGAAGTTATTCTCCATGCTGGAGTAGTCAATGTCAAATTCTGCCAGGCTGAATATGCGCTCCAGCTCATCTGCAGGTATAGGGTTGGGATTCTTTTGCATATCAGGCTGCTTATGAATTTCGGTTTAATCTGCTGATGAGCTCGGCACTTTGCTTTCTGCCTTGTTCCAGTCTGTCATTAAAGAAGTTTTTAGTCTGATCAAAGTGCTGTTTATAGCCATTAATATCTCCATAACCAATAATTGATGACCATTCCCTTACCGAAGAATGAAATTCAAGATCATCTGCCCTGATTTGTTTGTCGTAAATCGCGGCCATGACAGACTCTTCCAGTAATTCTTCATTTCTGAACAGATATTCTACAATGCCCAGACGCAAACGGAAAGGAGGAGTCTGGCAGATCAGGTTATCATAAGGATTAATATTCAGATGATACCAGGCATCAGCCATGCTCAGCAGGCTTAAATGTGAGTTTGGGGTATGCGGCGCTCCGGTTCCGGATAAAGAAAATTCTTTCATAATCTGGTTATCCAGCAGCAAAAATTGCTTGTCATCAGGGAAAAGAAAATGTTTAACCTTCTGGATACGATCACGGAATTCTGTTTCTTTCTCCATAATCATCAGTTTGAACAGTTCAGATTCTGATTGTGCATAACGTTTGATTTGCTGACGGGCATAGGGATTCATAATGGCCAGGCCTGCATAGATATGGGATTTATAGCTGAAAATCCGCAGCATGGTCAGGATTTTTACGTTGTCGATTCCGCCCAGATAGGAAGGGTTTTCCCAGGGGAAAAATCCGGCTTCTTTCCACGCGGTACCCATACTTTCAAAACCCATATGGGTTACGGCCTGAGTATCAGCAACAATTTTATCATGATCATGATAATCTTTCATCTCTACGATGTCCGAACCTAAAATAGCTAACAGATCGTTCATCCGGGTATAAGCTGCCTGGTCACAACGATGCGGGATAACAATTAAGGTTTGTCCTTTAGGATCAAAGCCTGGGCCATGCAAAGAGTGGCAGGTGATGATATTGACGTCTTTGGGCAGGTATTTTTCGAAAGCTTCAATCTCCGGATGTTTAACTGAGGTTTGTCCGGCAACAATAGCACCATATTTGGTTGCAGCACCATAAAGAGCGACTACTTCAGCTATTTTCTCTGCTTCAACAGCATAAAATATCACATCGCATTTGCGCGATACCGCATTTCCATCTACCAGTATTTCTATGCCCAGCGGAGATAATTCCTCTTCCAGTTTTTCTCTGAAAGCCGGTAAATCTGCACCGCAAACTTTGTGTCCTGCTTTAGCAAAATGTTTTGCATAAAGCTTTCCCATGTCTCCTAAGCCAATAATTCCTATATCCATCTGCATATTATATCCGGCAAATAAGCGAAATTCTATGGGAAAAGGAATGATAATAATCATTTTTATCGCAACAGGCACGTTCATAATTGTTTGGATAGCGGTCTTATTTCTTTATTTGCTTATACTTGTGCCTTATTTGTAAAATGATGGCACATCAATTTCTTTACGGTATCCTTTTTATAGGTTTACTGAATATTTGTCAGGAGAGTAAAGCTCAGGCTCCTGCGGCACAGCAAAACAAGATTATCAACAGTGTAACTGCTATGGTTTCTGGTGATGAAAGTAAAAATATCAAAGCGTCCGGTGAAGAAGATGTATCGCTTGGTTTTTTGAAATTCACTAAAACCAGTGTAGGTCCGATAACCATAGGAGGGACTGTAAAGGGAAAAGACGGAACTTCTTATAAAGCTTTTTTTGTTATGCCGCTGAATCTGCAGACCGGTGTGGAACAGAAGGGCGGATTCGGCTCATATGTGATTGAAAATGATACAGAGACTAAAACCTATAGTACAACCTTATATCAAACATTTTTCGATACGGACAGTCAGGGGGGAGGTAGCAATGTTAAGGTTACACTGAGTGAAGTGGCCGAACTGAAAGATCAGGTTAAGGTGACAGGTAAATTTCATTTTAATGCTGCCTATGATCCTGATCCTGAGTCTGAGAAGGGTAAAGAACCTCATGAAGGATATCCTTTGATTAACGGAGCTGTCCGTGGTTCAAAAAAAGTTGCGGTAAGCGGTACATTTACTGTTTATCTGATTAAAATTCTGAGAGATTAACAGCAAGTCAGAAGATTTCCGGTTAATACCAGATCTTATCTAAAATTAAATGAGTCAAAAAGAAAACGAAGTTACAGCTATACAAAAGGCAAGAGCAAACTCCAATCAGGCTATTCTGAATGCCGATGCTGCTGGTGTTGCCAGGTACTGGATGGATGATATTGTTGTTATTTCTGGTGAAGGCGGACAATATGCCGGCAAAAAGGTACTGCTGGAGGTATTTACTGAAATGTTTGAAGTGAGTCCGCCGGTTTTTGAACGCATTCCTGCTACCATTACCATTGGAGATAGCGGAGTGCTGGCCTGGGAAACGGGGTGCTGGAATTATAAAACAGAAAAGTTCAGGGGGAATTACGCTGCAATGTGGCGCAGGATTAACGGAGAGTGGCTTACGCAGTCTGAGCTTTTTGTTTCTCTGGATTAAGAGCCTGTTTATACAGGCTCTTAATCTTTACTGATTCATTAAAAGATTCAGCATTTCTTTTACTTCTTCCAGCTCGTGTTCCAGTCTGCTGATTCTGTTTTCCAGATCAGGTGAGTGCTGCTGAATGATTTCTGGTTCAGGGATTTCTTCTTCTGCTGTGTCACCCCCGAATAAGTGTTTATATCTCGCCTCTTTTTGTCCGGGTTTTTTAGCCAGCTGTTTGACATAGACAGGTTGTTCTGTGGCCAGTTTATGCAGTATTTCCTGAACTTCTTCTATCGTTTCAAATTCATGTAATCTGGCAGAATTACTGTTGATTTCGCCAGGTGTTAAAGGACCGCGCAAAAGCAGTAAACAAATCACAGCCAGTTCTGCAGGAATCAGGGGATAGACAATAGCCAGGTTATGTTTATATTTTGTACTTCTGCTGCTGCCACCCATGGCTGTACTGGTCAGACCCTTGATTTTTAAGGCATTTAAGGTAAGTGTAACGGTTTCTTCATCATAATTTACAATAGGGTTTCTCGATGTTTTCTGATTGCATGCCGTTGTTAATGCAGAGATAGTCATGGGATAATAGTCCGGAGTAGTTCTGCTTTTTTCCAGCAGAACACCCAATACACGCTGTTCTGCTGCATTTAGTAAGATTAGTGTCTGATCATTTTCCATGTAATAAATATATAAGATTTGCAGTAAGCAAGGAATTTAATCCCTGATTTTACGATAATAAATCATTTTTATGAAAAATATATATTTGTTTAACTTTTTTACAGAAAAGTTATATCTTAGAATATAATCAGGATAAAGGCCTGATATATTTTTAATTCGCTCTCAATTTAAGCTGTTCTGCTGTTTTTAATGATTGCTATGGATAGCATCTGAATTTTTAAACAGCAGGATCAATAAAGTGTAAAGAAATAAGCTTCGGCTTATAAATAGGTAGTTAAAAAAAAATGCTGATGGATGTCAGCATTTTTCTTTGTTACCTGTTTCATCATAGTGTTGCATTATTCCACATAGTTTTCAGGGTTGTTTATTTTTATTTAACTGATAATCAGATGATTGTTTTATTTGTTGCGCTTTGGCATCATTCTGAAACTATACCTGTCAGATTAAATAACGGAATAATACACCAATAGCTTAATTGAGAATTTCAAAAGCTTTAAAACTAAAATTATGAAAAATATCATTTTAACAGCAGCAGCATTATTAGCTATCACAGGTATATCAACAGTAAAAGCATCAGAAATTAAAGCACCTATAGCGATCACGCTGAACGTGGATAGTACACAAAAGATGCAGCAGGACAGTACACAAAAAGTACCCGTTAAATTAGAAGAGCTTCCGGCTCCGGTAACAACTACTTTAAAAGCAGACGCTTATAAAGACTGGAAAGCTACTGATGCATTTTTAGTAACAGCGGCAGATAAATCACAGTATTATCTGGTTAATGTGGCTAAAGGCACCGAAAAAGCCTTCATTAAAATCAACAAAGACGGTGTAGTCGTTCAATAAACATCACCTGTATTTAAACATAAATGGGGAGCCGGATTTATTCGGCTCCTTTTTATTGACAAGCTTTTTTGTTATTAACATTATTTGTTGATATGTGTGTTAAGTATTTGTAATACAGCATTTAACTGATGTTGATAACCTGAATTACAATCCATATTTCCTGGTGAACCTCTGTAAGGCCGGCAATTTTCCTGAACGTATCAGGTAGCCTATAATCATAGCGATCAGCATATCTTTTATTTAACCAGTTTAGCAAACCGCTGATAAAATGCAGTAGGACTATGTTCATGTTTAGGTTCATATTTGCCTGCAATAATTGGCAGATAAATTACTCTCCTGCGGCTTTCTTCCCCGCTAACTGCCGACTGCGCTACGCGGTGCCACAAACGGCCATCATGTATGGTCAGATCTCCCGCTTCAGGAATGATCGCCACTTCTTTGAAGTCGGCTTTGTTATCTACAAAATACTTTTTTCGGAATAACAGGTTGTACAGGCTTTGTTTGTGCGTTCCCGGAAGCACTCTTAGTCCACCATTTTCGGGTTTCAGGGTACTTAAGTGTATCCCGATATTCAGCATAGGATTTAGTTTTTGTCCATGGAATATATCACGCAATCCATCTGTATGCCAACCCATCTGGGTGAATTTACTCTCCGGGCCATTAACATAATGATTCAGTACCATTCCATCTTTTTCATCAGTACCCAGTCTTGCACCCGGACCGATCAGGTTTAGCAGTACAGCTAACCGGGGATCATGAGTCAGTTCCCCGAATAAAGGATGATGCTGATTGATAAAAGCAAAACGCTGAACTATAGCTGATCCATCCAGGTCTTTACCATATTTGACCGGAATTCCATTTACTTTGATTTTTTCCTGTGTGATCCAATCCTGCTGTACCAGTATGGAAGCTTTGATGATATCACTGACCGTTTCTGGTGTGATGAAATTTTTAAAGTGGATAAAACCGTTTTTATTAAAAAAATAATTCTGTTCGTCAGTGAGCGTTTCACCTAAAGTGAATCTGGTATAAGCATGGTTCATGGCTGGGTAGGTTTAAAGATTAGGGATATACGGATTCTGCCGCTTGAGTCAGCAGGTTCTGCAGGTTATAAAATCAGAATTTTAAAAAAGATCTTAACAACAACAATAGCAACAACCAGCCCTTTCAGAGAAGGGCATTCGCATGGTGGATGCGGTGTGAATAGGTTTGTTATTGTTCATGTGTAATAATGTATACTAATTTAGTAGATATTACAAATGTAGGAAAATATTCTATTTAAAAAATTAATTTGAAAATAAATCTGAATTCTTTTTTATTGTCGGTATAAACCTGCTGTTATCCTTTCAATCAATGACTTAGGAAGAAGCCCTGTACCCACAACGGACAGCTTATTTAAAAAGCCGGGAATAATTTCTGCCTTCTTTTTGAACATCCCTTTTAAGCCTGTTTCTGCTACTTTTTCTGCAGACATATTGAATTTCTCTGCCAGTTCTGCTAAGGCGTCCATTCCGGCACGGCTGGAAAATCCGGTAGCAGTAGGGCCCGGGCAAAGACAGCTGACAGCTACCGGGCTATCTTTTAATTCATAACGCAGAGCTCTGCTGTAAGACAGGATAAATGATTTGGAGGCAGCATATAAAGCAAGTGTGGGAACTGCCTGATAGGCTGCTGTACTTGAAACATTTAATATATAAGCCTGTTTTTGTTTTTTCAAAACCGGTAATAAGTGATGGGTCAGCTCAATTACTGCGTCGATATTAAGTCTGAGCATATTTAGCTGCTCCCGGAGAGAGAGTTCCTGGAAGTTTCCCCAAAGTCCATACCCTGCATTATTAACCAGTATGGATAAAGCTGATGTTTGGGTATTGCACCAGTCAGCTATTTCCAGCGCAGCTGTGTTTGCAGAGAGGTCTATGGGCAGATAATGAACATTCACCTGATACTGTTCTGTAATACTTTGGGCAAGCTGCTGTAATTCATCTGCGGAACGGGCAATGAGTAATAAATGGTAACCTGACCGGGCAAGCGACTTTGCCATAGCTTTTCCTATTCCTTTACTTGCACCGGTAATCAGAGCGTATTGATTCATAACAGCATTTATAATCTGGTGCAAAATAGTGTTTTTTTTAATAGTTGAGTTATCCACATTATCTGTTGATAAGCTGTTAGTTAAGCCATTTTTAATGTGAATAGCTGTTTAAAAATGTGCTTTGTCTGTGCCGGTTTTGTGTTGAAAGGTATCTCTTTGGTTCTCAGATTGGTACTTATTCACAATAATTGTTGATAAATATGTTAAGTGATTGTTAGTCAGATGTGTATTTCTGTTGATAACTGTTTGTAAGCGCACAATATTTTGAAGAGTGGAAAAAATATAGGGTTGGGCCTTAAAAGAGTGTTTAAATAGTGTTACGAATCGCTGTTAAAAGGACATTGAAAGGGGGTTGAAAGGACGTTGGAAGGACCTTGCGAGGACCTGGGTCCTTCCAACCCCCTCTCAATACCTTTTGAATGTCCTCTTAATGCCCTTTTAACAGCGATTCTCAACACTATTTAAACCTTGTTTAACCAGTCAGATGATAATTTTTGTTTGAAAACTTATTTTTCTAATTAATTAAAATAAATAGGTATGTATTAATGATTATTTTTTATTAACTTGTTTTTGTTCTGTATTTATTTAATAATTGATTAATTGTTAACTTAAACTGTAAACTATGGCAATCGTAACAAACAGCTATCTGGGCAATTTTAGAGGGAAAATCGGGAATATGGTTATTTACCCGCTTAATGGACAAACAGTTGCACGAAGTATTGGGATCTCACATAAACCGATCACGATCAATCAGCTGACCGCACGTATGGGCCTTAAAATGATGAATGTTTTTTTTAGAAATATTAAAGCTTTTATCAGGATTGGTTTTGAACTTGAAGCCAGGGGGACAACATCCAATGCGTTCAATATGGCTATCAGGTATAATAGCAAAAAAATTAAAGGAGTGTACCCTGATATTGAAATAGATTTTGAACAGATTCTGGTTAGCAAAGGAGTAATGCCTGTCGTTAAAAATGCAAAAGCCAAAATCATCACTACCGGATTAAAAGTGAGCTGGGACAGCCAGGCAGATCAGAAAGGAATGCGGGCTGATGATCAGGTATTGCTATTGGTTTATTTTCCAGGCGACAGACTCAAGACGCGTATTTTTACTTCAGAAGTGAGGAGAGCAGAAGGGAAATATACCTTTAAGCTGGACAGAGATGCAACGATGCGTCATGCACATATCTATCTTTCCTTTATCTCGGATAATTGTAAAAGCATTTCAGACAGTCTCTATCTTGGCGAAGTATCCTGGGATAATGCACTTAAATAGAAGGTGTTCTTCCGCCATCTACAGGAATACTGGTTCCTGTGACATAAGCAGCAGCTGGTGAGGCCAGAAAAGCAATTACATTTCCTATTTCTTCCGGCGTGCCGATTCTTTTCATCGGTACGCTATCTTTCAAAGCCTGTTCTGCTTCAGCTTTATTTGTAGTGGTGGAAAGGCTGTCCAGTAATTTGGTGTAACGCATGGTTTGTGTCAGGCCTGGCAGGACATTATTTACGGTGATATTGTATTGTCCAACTTCATTGGCTAATGTTTTTGCCCATGAAGCTACTGCTGCCCTGATGGTATTGGATACACCTAGATTTGGCAGCGGGGTTTTTACAGAAGTTGAAATAATGTTGATGATACGTCCGTAACCCGCCTTTTTCATTCCCGGTAAAACGGCATTTACCAGCAGGTGATTGCAAATCAGATGCTGAGAGAATGCCTGTTCAAAATCAGTACTTAATGCAGCTGTAACCGGGCCTGGTTTTGGCCCTCCGCTATTATTGATTAGGATCTCAACTGCATGTTGTGACACTATTCTTTGTATCCCGGTATCCACTGATGCCGGAACTGAGAAGTCGGCAACTTCATAAGCATGTTGCTGCCCCTGGGTTACAGGCAATTCCTTTAAAGCAGTGATTAAAGAGTCTTCATTTCTGGCAATCAGTATACAGTTTGCACCTAAACGTGCCAGAATAATGGCTGTAGCCAGTCCGATACCTTGTGTGCTTCCACAAATTACTGCATTCTTGTTTAACAGGGAGAGATTCATTACAGGTTATTTTTTAAAGGTTCATCTTTGCTAAAGATACAAATAAAAAAAACGCCAGTCCCCGCAGGGGCTGGCGTTTTGCTTGTGTGCAGCGGTAATATGTTTATTAATAGCCTCTTTGAGACCGGTTATTGTTGTTCTCCCTGTTATGATCTCTTCCGTTTCTGTCTTTATTATTGCCCTGATCATCTCTGTTTTGGGATCTGACAGCAGGATGGCTTTCTCTATCCGGTACTGGTTTGTTATTTCTGGCCACAGCATATCTGTTATCTTTGCTGTCTCTGATATTACCCTGACGGCCTTTATAGTTTCTGTATTTACTATACTGGTTCACATATTGTGCATGATTCAAATAGGGTTTTGGTGAATTAATCACTACTTTATAACCATTATATAAATTGTATCCGCTATATCTTGGAGGTAGGGTTTTTCTGAATACCCACTGCCCGTTAAGCTGATAGATATATTGCTGTGAGGCTATACTGTAATAAGAATCCACATCGGGCAGATAGTAATAATCTGCATGATTATATCCCGCAGGACCCCAGGCAGGCTGTGAGCCTATATTTATATTCAGGTTTATCTGTGCACTGGCTGTGAGGCTGCTCAGCGAAGCTACTCCGATGATGACAGCTAAAACAATTCTTTTCATTTGTGTATGTGTTTGTTGTACAGTGTATTCCAAACCCTGTGCCATCATAAACAGCTCATACATGTATATCTGCGAAAGGCGGGTATTTGCCGATGAAGAATGAATACTTATCGCCCATGGCAGATTTTTTAATATTTTAGCCTGATGATAGATGTATCCTGTGCCCTGATTATTAACCATTATGGACAAGTTTTAGCAGCTCAGCGAAGTTCTGTTATGCATTTGCCGCTTAAATGGGAATTTCCAGGCGGAAAAGTAGAGCAGAATGAAAGTGCAGAAGATTGCCTGATCCGGGAAATCCGGGAAGAACTGGGGATAGAGATCAGTATGCTGAAAAAGATGACGCCATCAGTTTATACGCAGGGAAAACCTGTGATCCGGCTAATTCCCTTTCAATGTACCTGGGTTGGTGGTCAGATCAGCCTGACCGAGCATGCCGCCTTTTTGTGGGTATCGCCTGCAGCATTGCATGAACTGGATTGGGCAGAAGCAGATCTTCCTGTAGTTAAAGAATATCTGGATAGTCTGGGATTGTAAAACTTATTGGCTGCTATAATGTTGTATAGAAAATCTATTTTATGAATTCATTTTTCAAAACAATTATAGCAGCCTGGGGCGCCAAAAAACTAGGTGGAGGATGTCTCTCTACCATCCTGATTTTTATCCTGATTTATGTAGCTTTAGGGCAATGCAGCAGAACCCCTCAGCGGGCGGCAGTATTACATAAACCGGTGCCTGCTGTAAGCAACAGAGGATAAGCGGTCTGTTTTTTATTTATTTACTGATCGCTTCAAAAAGTTTGGGTAATTCTTTATCTCCGCTGGTATTAAATACCAGGGTGTTTTTTGGAGAGTACAGAAACAGGGAAGGATATTTTGTAGGTTTAAACAAAGGGATAAATACGTGATCACGATCTTCAAGCAGTAATACATTTTTCTTCCCGATCAGGTTTTTACCGTATTTGCTCATGAAATCGTTCATGGTAATATGCTGATCCAGTGAAACCAGGTAGATAT
The DNA here is from genome assembly GCF_040026395.1 of Pedobacter lusitanus. NCBI lineage: Bacteria > Pseudomonadati > Bacteroidota > Sphingobacteriia > Sphingobacteriales > Sphingobacteriaceae > Pedobacter > Pedobacter lusitanus. The sequence continues at coordinate 2,373,189 of NZ_CP157278.1, read as the reverse complement.
TCAGCTTTTTAACTTCCTCGTATCTTTTTGATAATTCAAGCATTGTTTTCTGGCAATGACTGCAGGTGGCATCAAAAAATACGAAAAGAGATTTATGAGCAGGGATAATCTGTGTTTTTGTGAATGTTTTTCCATCAGCTTTATAGAACTGAAATTCCGGAACAGTTGCAGCAGGTGCCTGCGCTGAAACCTGGATAAAAAAGAAGATAAATAGCAGACCGGATAAGAATGTTTTCATAAATGTATAGAGATTAGGTAACCAAATATAATGATTGTGAAATTATTTAATCAGGATATGTAAATTATATTTTTCCCGTAAGCGTTTCGGAATGAGTAGTTTATTATTTGTCTACTAATTTACTAGATAAAATAAGTTCAGGAATTGAATTAATTATTATATTCGCTGAATCAGGATGTTAGCACGAGATTCATATACGGACCAGGAACTTCTCACATTATTAAAAACAAATGGAGAAGCAGGACTTAATCATATTTATAATAAATATTGGAAAGGTCTTTATTTAGCTGCGTTTAGTGTAATCCGTGACGAGGCACAAAGTCAGGATATTGTACAGGATGTGCTTTTACAACTGTGGATCAGGAAAGACAGTGTTGAAATAGGTTCTCTGAAATCTTATCTTTTTATGGCAGTACGTTACAAAGTACTGACTTTCATTAAATCTGCTGATCACCGGAAAATCTTTCTTGAACCGGATGAACTGGAAAAACTCTCGGGTATAGATAACCTTAAAGATCTTCAGCATGAAAATGATATTAATAATTCTCTTGAAGCCGGTATTGCTGCGCTGCCTGACCGGTGCAGAGAGGTTTTTATCCTAAGCCGCAGAGCTTATATGAGCAATAAGGAAATTGCCAGACAAATGGGAATCAGTGTGAAGACTGTAGAGGCTCAAATGACTATTGCCCTGAGACAGCTGAAAATCACGATGGAAGAATTCTTCTTTCTGATTGGTCTGTTTTTCTATCTGCACCGGTAAAAATATTTTTATTTCTTTTAGGGGTTAGCCCTTTCTGTGTAGACGTATAGTTATAGATATGACTATGACTAACGAAAAATTTCGGGAACTTGCACGCAGGTGTCATGAAGGAACGGCTTCTGAAGCTGAACAAAAGGCCTTTGACGAAATTTATACAACTTTGCTTAACAGACATAGCAGCTGGGATACGGAGTTGATGGGAGCTGAAGAAGAAGTGAAGGCAGAAATTTCCGGTAAACTTAACAGACGTATTCGTCAGGATAAGAAAAAAAAGAATCACAGCCTGTTTTATCGTTATATCGCTGCTGCAATAGTTATTGTAGCTCTGGGAACCGGAATCTATTTTTATCAGCAGCTCAAAGCTCCGGCAGATCAGCAGCGATTCTTTGCAAATGATATTAAGCCCGGTGGAAATAAGGCTGTACTAACCTTAGCTAATGGCAAAAAGATCAGTCTGACTGATGCGGAAAATACAGAACTCGCTAATGAGTCTGGTATCAGAATGACTAAAACAGGTGATGGACAACTGATCTGTGAGGTTTCCGGAAAAAGATCTGCAGCAGATCCTCATACGCGTAATTGTATTGAAACGCCTAAAGGCGGACAGTATCAGATTCAATTGCCTGATGGAACAAAAGTCTGGCTGAATGCCTCATCTTCCTTAAAATATCCCGATAATTTTGGAATGGCTAAAGAACGCCGCGTTGAACTGACCGGGGAAGCTTATTTTGAAGTAGCCCATAATCAGGCAGTCCCGTTCCGGGTAATGCTGCGTAATCAGCTGGTTGAAGTTCTGGGTACTCATTTCAATATCAATGGTTATGAAGATGAAGCTGCAATCAGAACAACATTGCTGGAGGGCTCAGTAAAACTAAGCCGGACGGATAGTCAGATTTCTGCGATTCTAAAACCGGGGCAGCAAGCCCGGCTTCAGCAGGGTGGGTTCAGGCTTAAGGAGGTTGACGCTCTTGAGGCCGTGGCCTGGAAAAATGATGAATTTTTATTTAATGACGAGGATTTTCTTACGGCCATGCGAAAAATTGCGCGATGGTATGATGTGGAAGTGGTTTATGATTCTTCTGCACCAATAGATTTTCAGCTGGGTGGGTCTGTAAAACGTTCGAAAAATATATCGGCTGTATTAACGCTGATTGAATTAACCGGGAAAGTTCACTTTAAGATTGAAGGAAGGAGGGTTACGGTAACTAAATAAGATACGAAATCGTAATCCCGGAAAATAAAGAGGCCAGAAGTGCTTGCAACACAACTGGCCGGATCTGGATTACGTCAATAAAATGTGATAGAATCAACCTAAAACCAGAACACAAATGTATAAAATTTATACTCATAAAATTGGTATGCCCTGTTGGCATGCCTGTAAGCTGCTGCGAGTTATGCGACTGACCACTATTTTAATCATGATAACGTTTATGCAGGTGAGCGCAGCCGGTTACGCACAAAGAATTACGCTCAAAGAAAATAGAATGCCTCTGGAAAAGGTATTTAAAATTATTCATCATCAGACAGGATATGATTTTCTATATGATCGTAAACTCATCAGTGCAAAAGAACCACTGAATATCGATGTCAGAGCAAAGACAGTTGAAGAAGTTCTTGATCTGTATTTAGCAGATTTGCTGCTGGATTATACCGTTTCTGGTAAAACAGTGGTACTCAAAGAAAAGAAGAAGTCTTTTTTTGAAAGGGTATCTGACGCTTTATCAGCTGAAGATATTTCAGGAAAAGTGCTCGATGAAACCGGACTTCCTTTGCCCGGAGCAACTATAAAAGTTAAAAAACAAGCAGAATTACTAAAACAGATGCGGCAGGCAGGTTTTCAATTGATCATCTGGATGAAAATGCTGTTTTACTGGTCTCTTTTATGGGATACAAAACCAAAGAAGTTCGTGTAGGAACGCAAAACAGCCTGACTGTAGTTCTTGAAGTGGATATGGCCAGTCTGAGTGATGTGGTGGTCGTGGGTTACGGAACAACTAAAAGAAAGGATCTGGTTGGATCAGTAACGAGTGTGGGAGGGAATGATCTGCGTAAACAGGAAGCAACGAATTTCACTCAGGCACTGGCAGGCCGCGCTGCAGGTGTGCAGGTAAGCAGGCCTGGGGGGGAGCCTGGTGCAGGTGCTTCAATCCGGATCAGGGGGATGTCTACAGTAATGGGGGTAAATGATCCCTTATATGTGATTGATGGTATTCCGGTTCAGTTATATAATGGTGGTGGGGTAGATGCCATCAGAAGTGCTCCTGGAAATGGTCTGATGGATCCGCTGGCTGGAATTGATGTAAATGATATTGAGAATATTGAGATCTTAAAAGATGCGACGGCTACTGCTATATATGGTTCCAGAGGAGCTAATGGAGTAATTGTAGTGACTACAAAAAGAGGGAAAGCAGGGGCTGATCCGGTTTTTAATTTTAGTTATGATGTATCTGTTGATCAGCAGAGAAAGTTTTATGATGTACTTTCCGGGCCTGATTATGCGAAGTTTATGCAGGATACCTATGCTAAAAATAAGACACCCATTGATGACGTGAGTTTTCCCGGAAAGGGAAATACAGACTGGCAGCGGGCTATTACCCAGACCGGACTGGTACAAAACCTGAATTTAAGCTTGCTGGGTGCCTCTAAAGACGGAGCAACTACTTATGCTTTCTCCTCAGGTCTGACCGATCAGAAAGGTATACTGATCAATAGCGGGTTTAAAAGATATTCTGTCCGTACCAATATTGAAACCCGGGTATTTAGTCTGCTGAAAGTAGGAACTAACCTTAATTTTAGCTCCAGTACGCAGACTGGCGGGATATCACCTATTTATACGACCTATGGAGTGGCCAGTTACCGTCCGGATATCCCGATCTATAATCCTGATGGAAGCTATGCAAATGATGGTTCTTCTGATAATCCGGTAGCTTCCAGACAAGGAAAAAGCAGTAATGAAAGCCGGCGTTTACTGGCCTCTGTTTTTGCCGAACTGGAAATTATCAAAGGTCTGAAACTGAGATCAACCCTGTCATATGATATCAATAATAATAAGGGTTATACTTATTCACCGAGCTGGTTGTTTTCAGAAAAATTGTCAAAAGGGTCACGTACAGACAAAGCTTTTGATTATGTGAACCGTGTATTTGATAATACACTGAGTTATTCCAGGTCTTTTGATAAGCATCAGATTGATATAGTTGGTGGTGCTTCATGGACACTCAATAAAAGCAATTTTAACAGCACTAACAGTTCAAATTTTCCAAATGATAATGTACTGAACAATCTGGGGTCGGCAGGTACGATCACCGGTTTTGACAGCGGAGCAGAAAGCAGTGGTCTGGAATCATTTTTCTTAAGAGCCAATTATAATTATGATGGAAAATATTATCTGAATCTAACCGGAAGAGCTGATAATTCCACCAAATTCGGCCCTGAAAGTCAGTGGGGGTATTTTCCATCCGTAGGGGCATCATGGCGTTTTTCGAAAGAAGATTTTATGAAAAAGCTCAGTTTTATTGATGATGCTAAATTAAGAGTGACCGTCGGAAAAACAGGAACTTCTGCTTTTGGCAGCTTTGGTTTTCTGACGTTGTTTAACACAGGATATTTTTACAACGGGGTAAATGGTTTAAGAGCGAATCCTGATGCAGGAGAACCTAATCCTGATATACACTGGGAAAGCACCATGCAGACAGATGCGGCTCTGGAACTTAGTTTTCTGCAATCCAGACTGAAAACTACAGTGAACTATTACAGGAAATATACCAAAGGCCTGATTAGTTCTCCAAGTATCCCGGCTTCGGGTGGTTATACCTTCCAGACTAAAAATCTCGGGGATATCAGTAATCAGGGCTGGGAAATTACTTTAAGTGCTATACCTGTAATCAAGGGTAGTTTTACCTGGCTGTCTGATTTTAATATCACTTTTAATAAAAACAAGGTTGAAAAAACCTATGGTACTACCTTATATGGCACTTTACCTTTAATTGAAGGATTGCCATAAAATGGAATCAAAGGTTACCGGACTAACGGGCTTTATCAGAATCAGACTGAAATTGATGAGTTGAATGCACAGGCGAGACTAAAAACCGGAAATCCGAATGCCTTTTTTCAGAATCCACAGACTGCTCCCGGTGATGTCAGGTATATTGACATCAATGGAGATGGGGTAATTAACAGTAAGGACCGGGAGATTTTAGGTTATTCTCAGAATCCGAAATTTTACGGAGGCTGGAATAATACTTTCAGATACGGAAAGTTTGAGCTGAGTACTTTACTTCAGTTTGATGTAGGCAGTAAGGTGGAGCGGGAAATCAATAATGAAGTTTTTAGCGGATATACCTCCAACGTGTCACCGGTAGTGCTGACCGGCTGGACACCTGAGTCTCCGGCAACCAGTCAGCCCAGAAATGTAATAGATGGCCCGGCACTGAATAACGAAACAGCAAATGACAGGTTTATTGATAATACCTCTTTTTTAAGATTAAAAAGTGTGCAGTTAAGTTATCTGGTTGTCAATGAACTGTTGAAAAAGGTTCATGTTAAACAAATCAGAGTTTATGCCGGCATGACTAATTTGCTGACCTGGACCAGATACAAAGGACTGGACCCGGAAGTCAATAGTGAAAATACGTTTACAGATCATGGAAGAGATACGGGGACTTATCCACAGGCAAGGAGTATAACCTTTGGTATGAATCTTAAATTCTAAATGTAATTATACATCAAAATATGAGAAAGAACTTACACTATATCATTTGTGCCTGGATCTTACTGATCCTGATACAGAGTTGTAAATTAACAGAGGTGACTGATCTTAAACCGGAGTTTAAACTGGATGAAGGAACGGTGGTAACTGATGTCGCATCAGCAGATAAATTGCTGGCCGGGACATATTATAGTCTGAGAGATGAAGCTATGGCGAATCAGATTCCATTGAATACCAGTTTGATGGGGGTGAATATAGTGAAATCGAGCACATCTCCTTATAGTACAAACAGTGTACAGCCTTCTGGTTCAGGGCTTTATTCAGGGCCCTATGAGCTGATACAGACGGCTAATTTTGTAATTGACAAGACGAGCGCCTTACAGGTGACCGATCCGCGCAAAACACAGATTATTGCTGAAGCAAAGTTTCTGAGAGCTTTGGGACATTTTTATCTCCTGCGTTTGTTTGGGCAATTCTGGGATCTGAATTCAAAATACGGGATAGAAATTAAGGATAAAGCTAAATCTCCGGTGAGTGCAAGAGCAGGGGTACAGACATCTTATGATTTTATCCTGGCTGATCTGGACGAAGCTATAGCGAACTGTCCGGAATATAAGAGAGGGGTAGCCAAAGGTTATGCAACCAAACTGGCAGCAAAGGCACTAAAAGCAAGAGTTCTGTTGTATCAAAAAGATTATACAAGAGCAGCAGTGCTGGCCAGAGAAGTGATGGCAGGCCCGGCAGTATTAAGTGATGATTTTCTGAAAATGTTTACCAAAGATAAATACAATTCGGATGAAGTGATTCTGGCTTCGGTAACTTTTGCGAATAACAATAACAAGTATTTTGAAAACGGGAAAGATTATTACTGGATGAGTGACGGGGTTTTTCTTGCTGATGCTTATAAAAAGAAACTGGCAGGAGATAAAAGAAATGTAATTATTGTAAAGAATGCTGCTGATCCTGCTGATTCTACAAAGTGGCGTGGAAATGGAAAATTTGCAACGCCTTTAGAAGGCAGCCGTAATGATACAGAATACTATCTTCGTTTAGCGGAAACCTATTTAATTTATGCAGAAGCCGAGACGCGCAGGATTGGCGGGAGTTTAACAGACGCGCTGGCAGCTTTGAATACGGTTCGTCTTAAAAGGGGAATGGGTGCTGTTTCGGGTTCATCGCCTGCTCAGTTACTCGCACTGATCAGAGCTGAAAAAGAACTTGAACTTGGAGCAGAATCAGGTGAAGACTGGTTTGATATTGTACGTTATATTAAAAATGGCGATATTACTGCTTCATCGGTAAAGCTCAGTCTGACAGATGAAAACAAACTTATATTGCCAATTCCACAGATCAGTGTGGATGGCTCTAATCAGATTATACAACAAAACCCGGGATATTAAATTTAAAAAAAATGAAAAAAAGTACAATTATTTTAGGCTTAATCGGCACCTGCCTGTTTGCCAACGCGCAGCAGAAAAAAAGTGTTTACACCGTGAATGGAAATATAGCGGGACTGAAGTCTCCTTATATTTATTTTTATAGCAAAGGTAAATCTGATTCTGCGGCTGTAAAGGATGGCAAATTTACTTATACAGGAGCAGCAGAGAGTGTACCTGTAAGAGTGAGTATGCACAATAAGAAAGTTGGTTTTGGAGATTTTTATGCGGAGAGAGGCCCGGTTACCATTAAAGGGAATGCAGATAAACCGGATGAACTGATCATTACCGGCGGTAAAACACAGACAGAAAACAATGAACTGTCAGCGAGTAAAAAAGGTATTAATGCACAATTGAGCAAGATTTACGAAAACTGGTCTGCAGCAAATAAGGCAAAGGATTCTGTTGCTCTGGCTAAAGCTGAACAGGAGATGACCCCACTGGAAGAGGCTTCAACAAAACTGACGCTGGATTTTGTCAGAAGTCATCCGTCAAGTTATGTGAGTCTGGATAAAATAAGCGAGCTGACTTATGAATTTGATTATGCTGATATTGCTGCGTTATATCAGGGACTGTCTGCTGATCTAAAGGCATCGGCCGGAGGCAAAAAACTGGAAACTTCATTGGCAGTGCTGAAAAAGGGAAGTAACGGTCAAAAAATGATTGATTTCACGCAGAACGACCCATCTGGTAAATCGGTAAGTTTTGCTTCTTTTAAAGGAAAATATGTATTGGTTGATTTCTGGGCAAGCTGGTGTGGTCCATGTCGCGGAGAGAATCCGAATGTAGTTAAAGCTTATAACCGTTTTTCTGCAAAAGGATTTACTGTTTTAGGTGTATCGCTTGATCAGGATGGAGCGAAATGGAAAAAAGCCATTGAAGATGATAAACTACCATGGAGCCAGGTTTCGCAGTTAAATGGCTGGAAAAATGAAGTGTCTCAGTATTATGGTATTCAGGGTATTCCATCAAATTACCTGGTTAATCCGGAAGGGGTGATTATTGCAAGAAACCTCAGAGGAGAAAAACTGACTAAAAAACTGGAAGAATTACTGAATTAAAAGCCGGATTAGAAAGGGCTGTAAAAAGAAACAGGGACCATCCAGGCGGACGGTCCCCGTTATCTAATTAACGCTCTCAGATATAAGACGCTGAAATATCCAGTTTATTGTGTACGAAAAAAATAAATTGTAAAATTTATCATTTTCCTGTTAGTTGGCACGGAAAGAATCAGCCGGTCGGGCCAGTTCATATTTAATCCAGAAATCTGATGCTGCCGGATTCTGGCTATCAGACCCCATCGGGTTATGGGAGCCTCTTCCTCCACCCATACCGCCTCCGTGTCTTCCACCGCCACCACCGCGCATTCCGCCCATTCCACCACCCATTCCTCCTCCTTTTCCGCCACCCATACTGCGGCCTGAAGATGCTATATTTTCTCCGCCTGGGATATCTTTGTGATGATGTTCTGCACCGCTGTTGATTTTGATATCATAAGCTATCGCTTTAGTCTCATTCCCTTTCAGACCGAGTTGTGCAAATGGAATAGCCAGCTCACAGATATAATCTCTCTGTTTGTTGAAAGCTGCGGCTACTTCGATACCTTCTTTATTGGGGATAGCTAAACTTCCATCAGGAATATTTTTAAAACCGGAGACCTGTATGGCATGTACGCCGGTGTTCATATCTGGTGTATGGTGAGTTAATGAATCATTCTGCCCATGAGGGGGCGGGGGCTGATTCATACCCAGGAAATTGAGTTTTATTCCATCTTTCTTTTTTCCGGCTGTATTAATGTTCAGGGTCAGTCCGCCTGACATTAATCTCCTGGTTGTGATTTCGTCAGTTGACTCAATAATCAGATACAGATTCTGCTGGTCATTGGCCAGTGCAAAAGCAAGCTTGGTTTCGGTATTGTAATTGTTAAGCGGCTCATGCCACTCCGCTGAAATTCCATCTACTTTAACAGGCTGCTGCACCCATAAATTTACATCGGCATCAGGGTCTGTTTTTTGTGCATAAAGGCCCTGATGAATTCCGGTAATGCCGGCGAAGAGTAATAAACTTAGTAAAGTTTTCTTATCCATTTTTTGTCAGGCAGGGGGGATGAAAAACCCTGCGGAACAAAACTATCTGATCACCCTGATTTTTGTGAAAAATTAACATTTTTTAACGCACCGGTAAGCCACCGTAAAAGGAATATTTTTTTGTTCCTTTCGTTCATAACATGTTTATGGGACTCCTGTCTATTGTTAAATTTAAGGGGACACTGTATCTTGGCCTAAATACTAAATATAAACATGACAGCTGCTGACCTCCATAAGAGACAGGAATTATTCTATAGTGTTATAGATCAGGTAGAAAAAGACTATTACTTGTACTTTGGGTTAAAATCTATTCAGAAGAAATTAACCCATACGGAGAGTGTGTATGATCATTTTATACTGAATCACGATACTTTTGAATTGTCTTTTGATAAAGAAAGTGACTTACCCCAGGAAATCAGGGATTTAATAATCAGTGCTTATCAGGAGACTTTTCTGCTGCGGGAAGGCATGAGTGAAAATTGACTTAATGATTACGATATTAAATGCCTTTTATTTAATTCGTAGCTAAAATTTGAGGTTTTGTCATTAATTTAGGTCTCCTTCTAACCTGAATCATATGAGAGCTCTCATCACCATTTTTTTATGGTTTTTTGTACTGGATTCTTTTGCCCAGAAAAATGAAAGAATTTTAGTCAGCGATTTATACCAAATCAAAACTGCTTCAAGTGTTAAATTTTCTCCCGATGGAAAATGGTATGTCTATAGTGTGAAATCCATTGCGCTTAATGAGACCAAAAACGGAGAGTATGACTATCAGCGTCAGTGGTTTCTTGCCCCGGCTGATCTGAGTGCACCAGCAAGGCCTATCACCAGTCAGAAAGAAAACAGCAATGGTTTCTGCTGGTCTGCAGATGGCAAACAACTGTTTTTTACCAGGATAGTCAAGAATACCCCACAGTTATTTAAACTTTCGTTAAATGGCGGGGAAGCCATGCAGCTTACGGATTTTCAATATGGGGTAACAGATCCTGTGGCAAGCAGGGACGGGCAGAAGATTATTTTCTCTGCTTCAATCAGTCTTGCTGAGCTGGAAAAGGATTCTCTGCTGAACCCGGAAAAGAAATCTCCGTTATGGAATCTGGAGAAACCTAAAGTTTCTGCTGAACAGATTTATCATAATACGGTGAAAGGAAATGCTGACGGAAATTTACTGGAAATCAGAGCCTATCTGCAGCAGAACGAAAAAGAGAAAAAAGCAAAGGTTTTTAACAGACTGGATTTTCAGGGAGAAGCTGCCACAAACCCTGAGCTTAGTTTTATGCATCTGTTCGCCTTATCGCTCCAGACTAAAGATGCAGTACCGGTTTCTTTAACCAATGGTTTTTACAATTATAATTTAGCAGGTATCAGTCCGGACAGTAAATATATTCTGGTCAATGCTGATCTGAATCCGACAGTGCATCCGGACAGAAGTACTGAATCTGCTATTTACCGGATCTGGCTGACAGGAGGGAAACCGGAATTGATTTTGGGTGGTTCGGATCAGCGTTTTGAAGCCTCCAGTATTTCTGGTGATGGTCGGTGGATAGGTTTTACGGTTACTCCTGCAAAGGGAATAAATGTTGAAAAGGCTTTTGTTTATAATACTGATACTAAAAAACAGTTAAGTATCCCATTGGAACGTAATCAGAATTCCCAGATATGGAGTAAAGATAATAAGCAGTTATATTTCACCGCAACTGCCAATGGAGGGAATATATTGTACAGCTATAAATTGTCTGATCAGTCTGTACACCGGCTTTCGGCTTTTGATAATGGAATAACTTCATTTGATGTGAGCGCTCAGCAGCTTGTTTATGCGCAGATGAATACAGCTGATCCTTCAGCGATATTTACCGCTGATCTGCTCAATAAATCGCCAAAAAAGGTTAATAGTCTGAATATGGACTGGCTGGCCGGCAAAAAACTGAGTTTACCTGTAAAAAAGACTTTTGTAAATGATCAGGGAATGGAGGTGGAATACTGGGTAATGAAACCCGCAGGGGCAGAGACCGGGAAAAAATATCCGGTCATACTGGAAATGCATGGCGGCCCTTCTGCCATGTGGGGACCTGGGGAATCAAGTATGTGGCACGAGTTTCAGTATTATACAGGTTTAGGTTATGGGGTTGTATATAGTAATCCAAGGGGATCCGGTGGGTATAGTGAAGCCTTTTTACGGGCAAATATCAAAGACTGGGGCGCAGGGCCTATGCGGGATGTGATTAAAGCACTGGATCTGACTATTGAGGAAGGCTGGGCAGATACTACGCGGCAGTTTATTACAGGCGGTTCTTATGCCGGTTATCTTACGGCATGGATAGTTTCGCATACAGATAGGTTTAAGGCTGCCTGTGCACAGCGCGGGGTTTATGATCTGACAACCTTTTTTGGAGAAGGTAATGCCTGGAGACTGGTCCCTGAATATTTTGGTGGTTATCCCTGGGAAAAAGAAGCAGGAAAATTGCTGAGAGCTGAATCTCCTTTTACCTATGTTGATCAGATTCATACTCCACTGATCATTTTCCATGGGGAGACGGATCTGAGAACGGGGGTGATTCAATCCGAAATGATGTACAAAGCCCTGAAAGTTTTAGGCAGAGAAGTAGAATATGTAAGACATCCGGGAGCCACACATGAGCTCACCAGGTCTGGAAATAACAGGCAACGAGCGGATCAGATGCTGAGAACCGCAGAGTTTTTTGAACGATACAAATAATGATTAAAAAAATATATACAAGTTATAAAGAGTCTTTTTCCGGATTAAGTACAGAAACATGGTTATTAAGTATAGTTATGCTGATCAACAGAAGCAGCAGCATGGCAGTACCATTTATGAGTTTATACATGACGCAATATCTGCACAGACCACCCTCTGATGCCGGATTGATCATTACACTGTTTGGGCTGGGTTCTATTATGGGCGCAACTGCCGGAGGGAAACTAACGGATGTAATTGGCTTCAGGGCCGTACAAATTATTTCTTCCATTACCGGAGGAGTTTTTTTTATCCTTTATTCTACCATCACTCATTTTCATGCATTGTGTATGCTGACTGTAGTGATTAGTTTTTTCTCTGAGGCATTCAGGCCAGCCAACTTTGCTGCAATAGCAACCTACGCGAAAGAAGGAACGCAAACACGTTCTTATTCTCTGAATCGTCTGGCTACCAATATGGGTTTTGCAGTGGGCAGTGCCATTGGTGGAATCGTGGCTTCTTTCAGTTATCCTTTGCTTTTTGTGGTAGACGGATCGGTCAGTGCCTTATCAGGACTGGCTATACTATTGCTTTTACCGGCAACTGCTAAAGGGGCACGGAAAGCGGTTGCAGAAAAGATTAAGGGAATGCAGGTGCGTAAACCCTGGGAGGATATCCTGTTTGTTAAATTTCTACTGCTGACCACAATGCTGACTACCTGTTTTTATCTGATGTTCAGGGTAGTTCCACTGTTTTATAAAGAAGTATGGCACATCAATGAGTTTAAAATTGGGTTGATTCTCGGAATGAATGGTTTGATTATCGCTCTTTTTGAAATGGTCATGATCAGCCGGATTGAAAATAAGCGTTCTCCTATCCATTATATTGTTAAAGGGGTTTTGTTTATCGGCGGTGCCTATATTGTACTGTTATTACCTGGAATTACTCCGGTTACGGTAGCTGTTTTGTCTGTGCTGCTGTTTACGATCGGAGAAATGTTTGCCCTGCCATTTATCAATACTTTTGTCATGAGCAGGACAAATGAGTTTAACCGGGGTCAGTACGCTGCGGGCTATACACTGAGCTGGTCTGTTTCGCAGGTAATCGGGCCGTCGGCCGGATTTTATCTGGCAGAAAAATATGGGTATAACTGGCTTTGGATCATGTTAATTTTGCTCCTGGTCTTTTGTGCGTCAGGATTTAAATTATTAAAGCATAAAATGGAATAAAGGGATTAAATTGTTAAAGGTAACAGCTAACAAAAACAATTAAAATATGAAACGTAATGCAACAGCCGTTTGGAATGGCACAATCAAAGAAGGTAAAGGTCATTTAACCACTGACAGTACTGTTCTGAACCAGACTCAATATTCATTTAACAGCCGTTTTGCGGATGGGGTAGGGACTAATCCCGAAGAGCTGATGGCTGCTGCGCATGCAGGATGTTTTACCATGAAGCTAAGTCTTGACCTGACAGAAGCCGGCTTTAATCCGACTTCACTGGAAACAAAAGCAACGGTATCACTGGATAATGGGGTAATTACAAGTTCTAACCTGGTTCTTAAAGCCAGCATTCCTGGTATTACTGAAACCCAGTTTCAGGAGATTGCTGCCGGAGCAAAAGAAAACTGTCCGGTAAGTAAAGCTTATAATGTAGCTATTTCTCTGGAAGCGAACCTGGTTTAGCTATTGATAAGTAAATAATTAACTGATTTTTCAAAAAAGGCCTGCTGTACAGCAGGCCTTTTTTGATGGTATTTTATTTCTGATTAATGTTTTGGAGGAGCAATAATATTCCTGGCAATCAAAAAGACAATAATAAATGCCAGTGTAATTATCATTATTTCTGAGAATCCGATGTTGGTACCATTAACCATATAGAGTATTGTATTCATATTGCTGTAGATTTTTTTAGGTAAATGAATCTTCTGATCTTTTCAATGTATTGATTATTAAAGTAAAGCGGTCTTAAAATTTAATCTTTAACCAAACAATAAGCTTTTTCATTCCTTTTTAGGGTATAGATTTCTAAAAAATTAAATTATGGACAGATTAATCATAGAGTCAATATTGACAGCAGCTGAAAATATATATCTGTCGGAAACACAAGCCGGCCCGAATTCATCTCTGATCCTTGGCTTCAGGGAAGATCATACTGAACAGGTAGTTCACGCATTTAGTGTGCTGAAAAAAATGACTGACGGTAAAGTGGTGGAACTGGTCATCTGTAAAACACTGGTTTCCGGAATTTTTGATCTGGAAATTAAAACAGACGCACTGGATGAACCGGTAAGGATTCTGAACAAGGCAATCACGACTGCTGTACTGGAACAGATTGAGCTGCAATTACAGCAAAATAAGAAAATTGTTCTGGGAGCGAACGTTGCCGGACAGGAAAGCTGGATTACGCTGACGGATGCACAGGTAAAGGAGTGTGCAGTAAAAGACCGCTAGGATCTTCTGGCAGATTTCGTTGCTGATCGAGGGAGTCATGGTTGTACTATGCTCCTTTTTTTTGTTTTAAGCGGGTATTCAGTGTTTTATTGGGTATCTTTTCAGAGGGATAGAACTGCTTAAATAAATCGGCAGGTTATCTCTGTTTTTTATTATTTTCGTGATAGATAAATTAAATTATGAGTGAAGAACCAGCAAATAATTCTTTTGGGATTTTAAAAAGCTTAAAGAAATTAATCTTTGAGGATGGCCCTGAATCAGCCGTCCTGGAGACCGGGAAGACTACCCCGCAACATGTGGAAACTAAAACGGATGAAAGTGTAACTAAAAACCCTCAGACTAATCTAACACAGAATACTTCGTCTTTACCTGTGACAGATGTAAAGCAAATGAAGCTTAAAGTATTGGAAATACTGGAAAGAATTAATGAACCCGGGCTTGATTTTTTTGAGGTATGGAATGCCGCAGCCGAAATGGGAAGCGTTAATGCTGGTTCTGTAAAGGCAGCATTTACTTCTTTGAAATATGTAGATAAAACTCTGGATAAAGATAAACTGATCAGAACTGGTCAGAATTATGCAACTGAACTTCAGAAGGTTATTGATAAAGAAACCAGTCAGAAACAACAGCAAAAAGAAAGTATAGAACAGAATCAGGTTGCTGAAAAGGCTAACCTGACTGCCGAGATCCAGAAAATTGAACAAAGTATTGAAGAACTGCGTGAAAAACTAGGTTCCAGACAAAAAGAATTGAAAGAGATAAACAATAAATATGAACCACAGCTGCAGGATATTGATGCAAAAATAGCATTGGGAAATACTGCGGTAGCGGAAGTAATAGCCGATATTAAAAACGCCCTTAACATAATTCAAACCAATATAAACTAAAAAAAGAATGGAAAATAAGTCCCAATTTGTAAATATACCGGCCGAACTGAAAAGCCAGTTACCAATATTCCAGGTACTGGGTGATCATTTGCCAAGCCAGATGCAAACCCCGGAGGCGAAAAAGACTATGGCTAATGTTTTTTTCTGGATTCTGGTTTTAGGAGGTTCAGCTGCTTTTTTCTATTATTTACCTACAATGCTGGTGTATGCGGCAAAAAGCATTTTGCTGGTTATTTTCAGTATCATTCTGATTGTATTACTCATGCTGGCACCAAAGATTATTGCTTTGCTGCACAGACTGGGAACCATCCTGATTTTTAAAGGTGAAAAGGCTATTATCCGCAATAATCCGATTGAAACACTTCAATTATTGTCTAAAGATGCCAAGGATACGCTGAAACGTGTAAAAGAGAAAATAGCCAATGTGGATGGTGTACGTATTGATATGATCCAGAGCGGTGAAACTGCACAAAAAACTGCGGAAGAAAAATATACTTATGCTAAACGTTTTACTGTTGAGGCGGCTAATCTTGATGAAAAGGGAAAACAGGAAGCTGCTGATAATAACACTGAAAAAGCCAATAGTTATGGCAGGGATGCCAAAGAAACCCGTACCAAAGCATTTCTGTTAGGTAAAGAAGGGGAAGCGGAAGAGCAGAATGCCAGAAGTTATGTGCAGTATGCCAACCAGTTTGCTAAAGTACTGGAAGTTTTAAAAGACAATGAAAGTGCTGCGCGTATTTATGTGAGCACGCTGGACAGCAGTATATCTATCATCTCTAAAAAGCTGGAAGCTACCCAGAAGATGAAAAATGCAACTGATGGTTTAGCGGAGGTCTTCAACATTAAAGATAGCTGGGTATTCCAGGAGGCTATGAATGCGGCAACGGGTGCCATCAGCCAGAATATTGCGTCTATACGTTCAAATCTGGACTTCCTGGATCAGAATAATAATATTACTGTAGGTGGTGCGCCATCACAGGGTGAGCTGGAAGAGTTTATCCAGAAGGTGGATCAGCGCAATCTTAAAATGTTAAATGTTAGTCAGATGGCCGATGCTTCTTACGAGTTGAAATCAGAAGAGAAGGTAGACAAGGGCTTTACTTTACTGGATTAATCATAAAATAAAAAATAAAAACAAAAAAGAATATGGAAGAGAAATCAACATGGGGCAGATTACGCTGGCCAATAAAGGCACTGATTATTGCAGCTCCGATTATCGGATTGGGTTACTGGGCTTCTGAAAGTGGAAAACTGGATGGCATGTCAACTAAAAATGCTCAGGATAGTACTTCCGTTTCTGTAGGTACTTCTGCTAATCCATCGGCTTCTTCGTCAAAAAATACGGATGAAAAACGTAGTTTTAATTATACTCCTGAAAAACCTGTAAATGGGGAATACAAAGGTGTTGTAGAGGTTGGTGCTTCTGGTTTTAACTCTTTTGTAGTGAATATTGATAAAGAAAAACGCTGGGAGATCATCTCTAAAGACTTTGGTAAATCATTCGTCTATGAAGGTATGGCCAGTACTGCTGATATCCGTACAGGTTTGAAAGATTATATAGGTGCTATGTTTGATAAAGGTGTAAAATCTAAAAACATACATTTTGTAATCAGTTCTGGTGCACAGAAAGAACCTAAGACTGCTGCAATTACTTCTGAACTTAAAAAAATGGGTTATGTCGTTAACCTGGTTACTGCTGAACAGGAAGGAAAACTGGCACTGAAATGTGTATTGCCTGCTTCTTATTATGATAACTCTTTTGTAGTGGATATCGGTTCTGGTAATACCAAAATCTCGTGGATGGATGGGGATATCAAGTCTGCTGAAGCACCGGGAGCAAAATATTATGAGAAAGATTTAAAGGATGCTGCAGTTTATGACCAGGTTAAAGCTATTGCGGATAAAATTCCTTCCAATAAACGTGAGGTTTGTTTTATCATTGGCGGTGTTCCTTTTGAACTGGCTAAACAAACCCGTAATGGTGAAGAGAGATTTACAGTTTTAAATAATCCTGAAAAGTATAATACGGATAAGGTAAAGATCAAAAGTGGTGTGAATATCTACAAAGCGATTAAGTACGCAACGCATTGCGATACTTTCGTATTTGACTGGGATGCTAATTTTACCATTGGATTTTTACTGTCAGTGAAGTAAATTCATATTAAATAAAAAAGGCAGCCCAGATAAGGCTGCCTTTTTTATTTCGTAAATATTTGATTTGGTGTTGTTTGTGTATTTTTTTTATAGCTTATAGTCTATAAATTAACTCATTAATAATACTACGATGAAAAAACTCTCAACATTTGCATTGCTGTGCCTGTCTTTTGCCAGTTATGCCCAGCTACCAAAAGTCCTCACTTCTTTAGATTCTGTTTTCAAGCCAAAGGAGACTATTGCGCTGGATCTGAGTAATCAGAAATTTAAAGAAATCCCAAAGGAGATATTTACGTTTTCAAATTTAAAATCTCTTGATTTGAGTGGAAACGATATTAAAGTAGTCCCCGGAGATATAAAAAAACTAAGCTCACTGGAAGTGCTTAAACTGGACAGCAACGCTATTTCTTCTATATCACCAGAAATATTAAAACTCAAGAACTTAAAAGGGCTTTCATTGGGAAACAACAAATCATTGGGTGAACAAAGTGTACTTGAGGCTATTGTTTATTTAAAGAATATCAATGATGCGGCTGTTGCAGATGCTTTGCTGAAAGCTGCAGATGGAAATCTGCTGAAACCGGTTTCAGAGTTAAGAGGAGATAAACTTCCTATCTGGAAATCCACTACGCATAGTTTTGGTTTTGTAAACCATACCGGCACCGGAGCAACTATTTCTGATGCAACGAAGATTACCGCTGATGCTGGGCTTAAGAATTCAGCGATTAAGCTTACACTGGATCTGCTATACGTAGAAGATTATCCAGGTAGTGGCAGACATCGTGTGCTGATTGCTTTTTCTGGCAAAAACCAGATTAATGATGATACCAGAGAACAAGTGAATTATGCCGTGACCAAAACAGTTCAGGAAGGCCAGTTTGCAGGAACAAAATCAGTACCAATGGTAGTTGGGCTCAGAGTGGGAAAAGAAGGGGTTGAATTTAAATGTTCTACTACTAATGTAAAGAATGAAAATGATGAAAAAATGATGGAAATAATGGATAGTGAGGTGGCTAGTGATGGATTGAAGTTGCTGAGTACAGTAAATCCAGTGATCCCGATTGTTTCTAACCTGGTGTCTGGAATTGGTAAAATGTTTCTCACCAGAAATGAGAATAAATTAATACAGGATTTCAATTTTGGGTTGGATTTCGGAACCAATGCAACAAAAGCAAAGCTGGCTGAAGGGAGTTATATTGTTGCACAAACCGGAGAGGATACATTTAAATGGTCTGACTGGAAGATTTCTGATACTAATGGGAATATAGTGTCCAAAACTAATCCCGATCTAAGATTACCTTATAATTATCTGGTTTTCTCTATCTCGAAAGTACAATTATAAATCAGGCTTATGGCCGTCCGGTCCGTTAAAGTCAAATGGTCGTTTGTTTTAAACAAACGACCATTTTTCTATTTTACAAATTCCAGGAGTGGTTCCAGAATTGTGGTTTCGAATTCCAGCTGCCTTCTATGTCCTTTTTTGTTGTCCGGAAAGCAATCACTAATCGGATATTTTTTGATAAAGCGAGTGCTTTTAGCCCCTATGGTATAGGTTAAAGTACCGTAACTGGTATCATTTACCAATCTTATTTCTTCAAAACCCATCAGCGTCTTTGTGTAAATTCCCGGAAGTTTCCGGTAAACTTTACGGGTATTCTGGTCAAAAATCATAGTTACGTTAGCTAAAAACATAAATTCATAGACAACATAACAGCAAAGACCTGCACCAATGATATAAAGGAAAAATTTTACATCATTGCCTATGGGTAAAAACGGAGCGACAGCAAAACATAAAAAGATTCCAACTAAAAATATTTTGATTTTGGTATAATAACTCAGGTTAGGCTGAAAGCTTAGCTGACCATTCGAAATTTCTAAATTATAGAGCGCCATATGTTAGCTTTTAATAATCAGATTAATCTTCAATTTTCATAATCTGCAGTGCCTCATTAACCATGTGGTTAAGTGGTGCTACAGTAAATACTGACTGGTTTAACATCAGATTTTTTTCTTTTCCGCCGATATTTAAAATCATGCTTGCTGTTCCATTCATCGTGATTCCGAATAGGGAGACTGTTCTGGCTACAAGGAAAGTTTCAAAATTATCAAGGCTATAGGCCACTTCTGCTGAAAGGAAGTTCCTTTTGACAAGAACCTGCCGGGATTGCATATCAATAGTGGTTTTTGCGGTAACACGAAGGAAAACCAATGCACCCAGCACTGCCATGATATAACCAACCCATCGGTTGGCTTTGTCGGTTGCTCCGATAGTAAATGCGAGTACAAGACCGCCTATTAAAAAGATACCACCAAGAAAGGCAAGAAATACGAACTGTGCTTTCAAATGATACTTTTCACCATCCTGTTCAAAATACTTGTAGTTATTCATGTTTTTTAGTTAAAAGGGTTAATTTTTTTTAAATAACAGTGTTTTTATTGATTTGATAGAGTATGTTGTTTAATTATACTTTTTTATCTAATAAAGAATATGTGTTTACAAAATTAATGCCACAGGTATTAAACGATCGTGTCTGAATTACATTTGATTAGTTAACTGGTTAATTTATTGGTTGATAAGGTTAATTTTTTTAAAATGGTAAAGCCTTGCAAATCATTGTTTTGTTTGAAAATATTGAAGGTCATCTGTTAAGCCGGACAGTGAAACTGGTATTCCACCCATAAAAAAGAGAACCGTTCTCCTGTAATGAAAACGGTTCTCTTTAATTCATGTTTTTTGATTATTACTGCTTTTTTAATTCACATTAATTTTCACTTTGATTATATTACTGATGGATGGTAAAGTGGTGAAGGGATTAGGATTGGGTACCTCACCAATTATATTACTGGTTGCTGCAGTAGCTCCTCCAAGATTAAATTGTGTGTTTCCGGCTCCGGGAAACTGATCGACAGCTGTCCCATTATCAAATAGTTGAATAGAGCCAGAGATATCTGCTGTTTGTGTGGCATCTGAACCGTTTTCGGCGGAAGCGAAAAACCAGTCATTAGAAAAACCATACATTGTGGCTATGGCAATCCTATCACCTTTATTTACTGTAAGTTCTTGTGAAACACTACCGCCAGGCTGATTGCCAATTACAGGCAGCAGAACGGTTGATCCAGGAGCAGGTAATATGTATACATTTTTAACTCCGGTCCGGCCTTTCAATGCTGCGGCCAGTATAGCTGCATTTCCCTGCTGAGCTAATTCTTTCAGGCCTTCTCCGCGATCCTTTTCACCAATTTTATAAATAGGGTTGGTAATACCATTATAAACAACTACGAGGATTGGGGATAGTGGAGTAAATATTCCTGTATTGCTTTTAATATAGGTATACAAAGGAGCATTATTACCTGCCTCAGCAAGTTGAGTCAGGCCATTGGCGGTTGGCTGTCCGGCAGTAAATACAGGAGCGGAGTTGAGTAGTTTACCTCCGGCTATATAAGATATAGCCCATACGCCTGGACTTAAAGGTGTTTCATTGGCGGTACCACCAGAAATATTCAGTAAAGTCAGGGTGAAATAGGAATCGCCTTCATATTTCAAGGTTGCTTTAACCAGTGATGATGCCGGCAGATAGGTATTTCCCTGTGCGTCCTTACCATTTACTTCTGTCACCGGATTATTCTCTGCAATACCCGGATGGTTAACTGCCATACCTGGTTTTTGATTTATCCTGGTTCCGTTATCCCATAGTTTGATTTGTGCTGAAACATCTCCTTCGACAGGTTTTTTATTCTGGTCATAGAGCTGAATGCCTGGATTTGCCGGTGCAAAGAACAGATCATTGGACCAGCCATACATGGATGCGAAGGTGACGGCCTGCCCCACAGATGCCGAAAACCTGAAAGAGACTGCTTGCCCCGGAAGGATGACCGGTGGTGTGCCTGTTCCCTGAAAAGTACCTGACTCAACCAGGCTGGAAGAGTTTAATACATTTTCTACTGTAATAGTTGTTTTATTACTCGGTACGGGAGTAACAGCGTCTTTTTTACAAGCGGTAAAAGTCAGGGGTAAAATGGCTGCAAATAGCCATAACCAATTATTTTTTGATGAATTCATTTTGTGATTCTTTTAGATTATGTCATTTTTTATATCACCTTAGTCGGAAAGAAACACAGAACCTTACAGTATTTTTGAATTAATATTTTTTGAGCTTATGGTTAACATTATTTAACACTAGATAACCGGGTGATAACAAATGTTGATCGTCAATCCTATTATTTTTGTATTATTCACTAAATTCCGGCAGAATTATTTATCCTTTTAAAATATCTATGAAACTCAAATTTTTATTAGTTTTTTTCGTGTCTTCAGGCTTAATATCTTCATTAACCTATGGTCAGGAGAAAGAAACCTTATTACTCAGAACTCCTTCAATCAGTAAAAACCATATTGCTTTTGCTTATGCGGGTGATATATGGGTGGCTAATCGCGATGGAAGTTCTCCGCGACGCCTTACTGTTAATCCTGCTGTTGAGCAGAATCCGGTTATCTCTCCTGATGAGCGCAACATTGCTTTTACGGGTAATTATGATGGTAATCAGGATGTGTACGTGGTTCCTATTGAAGGGGGCACACCAAAAAGACTGACTTATCACCCGGCCGGAGATGTAATTCGTGGCTGGGTAAACAATAATGAGGTGTATTTTACTTCTACACGCAGTTTTGAATATGGTTTTAACTCCCGTTTATATCGTGTAGGTCTGAAAGGGGGAGAGGCGAAAGTATTACCTATGCCGGAGGCAACGCAAGGTTCAGCATCGCCCGATGGCAGACAATGGGCTTATATTAAAAATTTAGATCCTACTGAACGGCCGGGAGTTGCTTTTAAACGGTATCGCGGAGGTGGAATGCCTGATATCTGGCTCTTTGATATGAAAACAAATGAAATAGAAGTGCTTCCGGGTGCTAAGTCAAATAATATCAAGCCGCAGTGGATTGGTAACAAGATCTTTTTTATTTCAGACAGGAATCATACGCAGAATATATTCAGCTATGATATACAAACTAAAAAAACTGAACAGATTACGCAATACAAAGAGTACGACGTAAAATGGTTGTCCGGTGATGGCACTAGCCTGGCTTATGAGCAGGCAGGAAGTATTTATACAATGGATCCGCTTACTGGTCAAAGTGTTAAGCTGAAAATATTAATTGAGGCTGATATTCCCTATAAGCGTGCAAGATATGAAAGTATAGACCGGGATATTACTGATATGGATCTTTCTCCTACTGGTAAACGTGCTGTATTTCAGAGTCGTGGTGAGATCTTCAGCATACCTAAAGAAAAGGGAGATATCAGAAATATTTCTAAATCTCCGGGTTCTCATGAACGTTCCCCTGGCTGGTCACCTAACGGAAAATGGATTTCGTATATATCTGATGTGAAAGGAAATTATCAGCTGGTACTGAGAGATCAGCTGGCAGAAAAGGAACCGTTGTATTTCAAGCTTGGAGAGTCTGGATTTTATTTTGGCCTGACCTGGTCACCGGATAGCAAGAAGTTATTCTATTCGGATAGCCATCTGAATCTTTTTTATATAGATATAGATAGCCGTAAAATTGTAACGGTTGCAAATGATAAACTGGGTTCAACTACGAACAGAACCAGTAATTATTTTTATTCTTCCTGGTCGGCCGATTCTCAATGGATCTCTTATGTGAAAACACTGGAAAATGGAAATACAGCTGTTTTTATTTATAATCTGGCTTCCGGAAAGTCATCTCAGGTAACTGACGGAATTGGCAATGCGGGCCCGACAGTATTTAGCCGGGATGGTAAATATCTGTTTTTTACAGCGAGTACAAATATTGGTCTGGGAAACAGTGGTTTGCATATGACTGCTTATGACCGGCCTAATACCAGCAGTGTTTATGCTGTATTATTATCAAAGCAAACGCCTTCACTGTTTACTACTGAAAGTGATGAAGAGGCAGAGGGGAAAGCTGAGCAGAAAAAAGAAAGAATTGAAAATGCCAAGCGTGATAAAAATAAAAAGGCAGAGCTGAAAGATACTGTAGTTAATGTTAAGGTTGATCTGGATGGGATAAGTAATCGTATAGTTGCACTGCCATTGCCTGCAGGGGATTATGGTGATTTGAACGGAAATATCAGCGGCAAACTATTATATGTGAACGGGGGCGGGATCAAAGCTTTTGATCTGAAAACTTTAAAGGATAGTATGCTGATTCCGGGCACTGTATTTTATACAGTCAGCTATGATGGGAAAAGTATATTATACCGTGCCGGTTCTGATTATTTTATAGTTGATGCTTCGCATAAACCACAGCCTGATGAGGGGAAACTAAACCTGGGTTCCGGGAAGATCTATATTGATCCTGTGGCTGAGTGGAAGCAGACATTTGATGAGGTCTGGCGCCTGGAGAAGGATTATTTTTATGCGGAGAATATGCATGGGAATGACTGGGATGCGGTAAAAAAGAAATATGAAAAATTCCTTCCTTTTGTCGGTCACCGCGAAGATCTTACTTATCTGTTTGGTGAAATGCTGGGGGAACTGGTTGTTGGACATAGTTATATCAGAGGTGGGGATCAGCCTAAAGCGGCTAATGTGGATGTGGGGATGCTGGGAGCAGACTATGAAACGGATCACGGTTATTATAAAGTATCGAAGATATTCAGTGCTTTATCCTGGAATCCGAATTTAAAGGCGCCGTTGATGGAGCCTGGATTGAATATTGAAAATGGGATATATATACTGGCAGTTAATGGTGAACCGGTAACTACTGATCGTAGTATTTATAGTTACTTTGAAAATACTACCGGGAAACAGGTGAGATTGAAAATTAATACAAAACCTGGATTGGACGGGGCTAAAGAGGTGACCGTGGTTCCAATTTCCTTTGCTGCTGAGACAGATCTTCGTCGCATGAACTGGATGGAAGCTAAACGTAAAAAAGTGGATGAACTGAGTGGTGGTAAAATTGCGTATATCTATATGATGGATACGGGTAGTGATGGCTACACGAGTTTTAACCGCTATTATTTTTCTCAGATGGATAAGAAAGCATTATTGATAGATGAACGCAATAATCGCGGCGGATCGGTAGCGGATTATGTGGTAGATCTGCTCAACCGTGACATCATCAGTTATTGGGGGATACGTGATGGAAAAAGTTTTACAACACCAGGTAATGGAATCTTTGGCCCGAAAGCAATGATCATCAATGAATATGCCGGGTCTGGTGGTGATATGATGCCATATATGTTTCACTATAAGAAATTAGGTAAACTGGTTGGCCGGACAACAATGGGAATATTAGTCGGTATCAGTGGTTATCCTTCTTTAATTGACGGAGGGACTGTTACTGCACCTAATTTTGGTATCTACGGAACTGACGGAAAATGGATTATTGAGAACCAGGGAGTAGCACCTGATGTTTTTGTTGAACAAAAACCTAAAGATCTGATTGAGGGAAGAGACCCGCAGTTAGAAACTACGGTTAAAATCTTACTGGAAGAAATGAAAACATATCCGTATAAGGAAGTAAAGAAGCCTGCTGATCCTGACAGAGCACATCAGTAGTTTTCAATTAAATAGCAACCCCGGAATAGTTCATTCCGGGGTTTTTTATATCCCGGAATTGTATGGTTTTTATGGGCATAAAAAAAGCCCCTGTAAGGAGCTTCTAAAAGGTCTTAAATCCTAGAAAGAAAAATCGTCATTCTGGCCTTTTGAAGCACCTTCATGGTTTTCTGAGTACTCATAGCGTTTTTCAACTACTTCCTGATGATTTTTAATATAATCAACTGTTTCGTTTAATCCTTCAGCAAACTTCTCAAAATCTTCTTTGTATAAAAAGATCTTATGTTTTACAAATACGCCGTCTTCCAGTCTTTTCTTGCTTTCAGTCAGAGTTAAATAATAATCTCCTGAACGTGTTGCTTTAACGTCGAAAAAATAAGTTCTTTTACCGGCCCTTACTTTTTTAGAAAAAACCTCTTCTCTCTCTTTGTTGTCAAATTCTCCCATGTTTGGTATTGCTGTTGGTTTTTGGTTCGGGTAAATATAAAGCATTAATTAGATAAGATCAAAATAGAAATTAAAGAGATTTATTTTCTTCCTCCAATAACTGATTTTGATACATTTCTTCATAAATTCCATGAAGGTTAATTAGTTCATCGTGAGTACCTTGCTCTGCGATTCTCCCTTCTTCAAGAACTAAAATTTTGTCTGCTTTTTTGATAGTGGAAATCCTGTGGGCAATTAATATGCTTGTCTTTCCTTTCATGACATTACCCAGGTTATTTAAGATTTCTTCCTCAGTTTTGGTATCGACTGCTGAAAGACAATCATCGAAAATCAATATTTTAGGCTCTTTGATCAACGCTCTGGCGATAGATACACGTTGTTTCTGACCACCGGATAAGGTAATGCCACGCTCTCCGAGCATAGTGTCAAACTTTAGCTCAAAATCCATTATATTGTGGTATACGGCCGCATTTCGGGCAGCGGTTTCTACTTCCAGATCTGTGACCTGGTCCAGACCAAAGGCAATGTTATTTTTGATATTATCTGAAAAGAGAAAAACTTCTTGCGGAACGAAACCGACTTGATTTCTGAATGAATTCAGATTTACCTTTTTTAGGGCTGTTCCATCAATGGAAATCTGACCGGAATCTGTATCATACATCCTCATAATGAGATTGGCCAGCGTTGATTTTCCAGACCCGGTACGGCCAATAATCGCAACAAACTGTCCGGCTTTAATATCAAAACTTATATTTTGTATAGCTTTGATACCTGTATCCTGATAGGTAAAACTAACCTGGTCAAATCTGATATTCCCGTTGAACTCGGTAGCTGGTGCGTCTCCGGTTCTGATATCTGGTTGTAATTCCAGAAACTCATTGATTCTTTTCTGGGAAGCGGAGGCACGCTGAATAAGTGTGGTTACCCATCCCAGCATGGTTACCGGGAAAGTAAGCTGATTGACGTAGACAATGAACTCCGCAATATTACCAGCAGTGATAGAACCGTTGATGACCTGTTCTCCACCTATATATACAGTAAGTATGGTGCTCAGACCAACTAAAAGCAGCATGGTGGGGTAAAAGAGTGCCTGTACGCGAACAAGGCCCATAGCGCTGCTTTTATAATTGCTGCTCTCTCTGGCAAAGATCTCGCGGGTATAATCTTCCCGGACATATGATTTAATTACACGGATACCTGAAAATCTTTCCTGTACAAAACTTGACAAACCGGAAAGCTGTTCCTGGATCTGCTCGCTTTTGTTATTGATCTGGGTATTCACAAAATATATAATGATCACCAGTAATGGGAGCGGCAGCAAACAGAAAGTTGCAAGTCTGGCATTAACTGAATACATCGAAGTAATAATCAGCAGAAATAAAACCAGTGTATTGATGGTGTACATAATTGCCGGGCCCACGTACATTCTCACCCTGTTTACATCTTCTGTTGCACGGTTCATTAAATCGCCTGTATTATTACGGCGGTAAAAGCCCAGGCTCAGTTTCTGATAATGTGCATAAATTTCATTCTTCATATCATATTCAATATGCCTGGACATTAAAATAAGTGTCTGACGCATGAAAAAGAGGAATAACCCTCTGATCAGATAGAGAATAAGTACGAGTGAACCAAAATAAAACAGGCTGTAACTAAAGATGTCATAAATGATCTGCTGTCTTTCAAACCCGTTAAACAGGTAGTATACCTGGATATTTTCAGTAATCAGATTAAAAGCATGTCCGATTACCTGGGCCGGAATTACACCGAAAATATTAGAGATAATTACGAAAAACACCCCGGGTATGATCCACCATTTATATTTATAGAAATGTTTATTTAAAAAACGAAGGTGCTTCATGTGGTGTAAAGTTAGCCAATTGCACATGATTTTTTAAAACTGTTTGGTTAAAACAATGTAAATAATGTTTTTTATCCTTAGTTTTGCGAGCTGTCTGATAAACGAAATCTTATGTCTGGTAATAGTTCTGTGGTAACCTCAATTTTAGATCAACTAAGTGCTTTAGGACACAAAAAAGTTGTTTTTTGTAATGATCCCGATACCGGATTAAAAGCCATTATTGCTATTCATGATACTACTTTAGGCCCTGCTTTGGGTGGTACAAGAATGCTTAGTTATGCTACAGAAACTGAAGCACTGGAAGATGTGCTGCGGTTATCAAGGAGTATGACTTATAAAGCTGCAATTACAGGACTTAACCTGGGAGGTGGTAAAGCTGTCATTATTGGTGATTCCCGTAAAGGTAAATCTGAAGCAATGATGCGCAGTTATGGTCGTTTTATCCAGAATCTGAATGGTGAGTTTATCACCGCTGAGGATGTGGGTACCACAACCAAGGATATGGAATATATCAGCATGGAAACCAAGCATGTAACGGGTGTTCCTGAGTCAATCGGCGGTATGGGTGATCCTTCCCCAACTACGGCAAAAGGTGTTTTTCTGGGTATAAAAGCTTGTGTTAAAGAAGTTTTTGGTACGGATATGCTGGCTGGACGATCGGTTGTTGTTCAGGGTATCGGTAATGTAGGTGAACAGCTGGTAGAATTACTGAGAAATGAAAATGTAGAAGTTTTTATCAGTGATATTAACGAAGAGCGTTTGCATCATATTGCCAGAAAATATAAAGCTAAACCTGTAGAGGCGAATAAGGTATTTGGTCTTGATGTAGATATTTACGCACCATGTGCCCTGGGTGCCACGGTGAATGATGTAACTATTCCAAGAATGAAATTTGCCATTATTGCCGGCTCAGCTAATAATCAGCTTGCAGACGAGCAGGTACATGGTAAATTGTTACTGGAAAAAAATATACTTTTTGCACCTGATTACCTGATTAATGCAGGTGGTCTGATTAATTGTTATTCGGAACTTACAGGTTTCGGAAGAAAACGTACGATGCAGCTGACTGAAAATATCTATCAGGCCACACGTAACGTTATTAAACTGTCTAAGGCAGAAAATATCCCGACTATCCTGGCAGCAAACAGGATTGCGGAACAAAGAATAATAGATATAAAGAAAATAAAATCATCATTTTAATAACCGGTATATTACCAACTCGTTCTTACATTCATGTTAAATAGAAGGCACCTACGAATTAAAGTCCTGCAAAACATCTTTGCGTGGCAAATGACAGAAAAAAAAGATCTACTTTCTGCAAAGAAAGAATTGATGCACAGTATTGATAATGTTTATGAGATGTATGTCAGAATGCTGGCATTACTTTCAGAAATTACAGAATATACTGCCATCGATGCTACAGAAAGAGCTAATAAGCATTTTCCTACTGCTGAGGATCTGAATCCCAATAAGAAATTATTGCGTAATAAGTTCATTATTATGCTGCAGGAAAATCCTGAATTTAAAGCGGCTGTAAATAAATACCAGATCAACTGGCATGCAGATCCTGAATTTATCAGAACAATTTACAATAAGCTGAAGTCTACGCCTGAATATGCGGCTTATCTGGA
Organism: Pedobacter lusitanus; assembly: GCF_040026395.1. Lineage (NCBI taxonomy): Bacteria > Pseudomonadati > Bacteroidota > Sphingobacteriia > Sphingobacteriales > Sphingobacteriaceae > Pedobacter > Pedobacter lusitanus. The sequence goes on along the minus strand of NZ_CP157278.1, from coordinate 2,344,277 downwards.
AGATTCGGATGAGACACTGGAAGGATCGAAAGAAATTATCAAATTTATCTTTAGAAAGATCATCCTGAAAAGTCAGAGTATTATCCAGGCTTTTGAAGATAAGTTTATCAACTGGCCGGTAGATAAAGAAGTCATGCAGGGAATGGTTGCAAAAACACTGAAAAACTTTACTTCTGAAGACCCTTTCAAAAACAATCTTACACCAATTAGTGCTGACTGGAAAGAGGATAGCAAATTTGTGGAAGATCTTTTCACTTATACACTGAAAAATAATACGGAATACCAGAATTTAATTGCTGAGCGCACTAAAAACTGGGAATCTGAACGTATTGCTCTGATGGACACCATCCTGATGAAAATGGCTATTTGTGAGCTGATGAATTTCCCTTCTATACCGGTAAAAGTGACTATCAATGAGTATCTGGACTTGTCAAAAGATTACAGTACTCCTAAAAGTAATTCATTTATAAACGGTATATTGGACAAAATTTTAGGCGATTTAAAACGTACTAACAGTATCAAGAAAATAGGTCGCGGATTAATAGAAGAATAAAAAATCAATAACTACTGATGAAAAAGATATTTCTACTTGCATTTGCAGCAGCATCATTAGCTGCTTGTCAACAAACAAAACCTACTGAAGCTGCGGCTGACAGTGTTGTGAAAACTACGACTGCGACTACTGCGGTAGCCTCACCTGATGCACCGGTAATCAGCTTTGAAAAAGGGATGTACAATTTTGGTAAAATCGTACAGGGTGAATCTGTACATTATGAATTTAAATTCACCAACACAGGAAAAAGTCCATTGATTATTACCAATGCTACTGCAACTTGCGGATGTACTATTCCTGAAATTCCTAAAGAACCGATTAAACCGGGAGCTGAAGGAGTGATTAAGGTTGTGTTCAATAGTGCCGGTAAAATGGGAATGCAGGATAAAGTGGTTACAATCACATCAAATGGTAATCCTTCAACAACAGAAGTACACCTGATTGGTGAGGTTAAAGAAAGAACATAATTATATAATAACAAATCAATATGACATTAACAGTAATTTTAGATGCTGCTGCCGGTGGTAGCAGTATGTTAAGTACCCTGGTTCCAATGGTATTAATCATGGTAGTTTTCTACTTCTTCATGATCAGACCACAGGTTAAGAAAGCTAAGGACCACAAGAAATTAGTTGCCGACCTGAAAAAAGGTGATAAAATCGTTACTACTGCTGGTATACATGGCAGAATCGTTGATATGAATGAACTTACTTTCTTAATTGAAGTTGAAGGCGGTACTAAAATCCGTTTTGATAAGTCTGCAATTTCATTGGATGCGACCAAAGCTTCTACTGAATTGCCTAAGGCTTAATTCATTAACAGACATTGAAGGCCGCTCCATATAATGGTGCGGCTTTTTTGTTTTAGTAAGAGAAATTTGATTACTTTACAGCCATGCCATTCATTAAACTTACAAAAATAGAGCGAAAGCGCTTTTTGGTATTGATCACCTGCGTGCTTCTGGCAATAGCAGGATGGCTTTTTCTGGCGTTAAACAATAAGTATGTTTATACAGCCAAGACTGTTCTGATTTATAAAAACTTCCCTCAAAAAAAAGCTTTTCATCCTTTACAATCGGATACGGTAGATTTACTGGTTGAAGGAACGGGCTGGCAGCTGCTGTTTGCCCGCTTGAGAGTAAACCCGCAATTTATAAGTATCAATCTGGATAAACTGAATAACAGAAATTATATTCTTTTCTCTGAACAGCTGTACAGTGTCAATAATCAGCTGGAAACTTCCCAGAAAATTATATCTGTCAGACCGGATACTTTATATTTCGATTTCTCTAAACGGACAGTAAAAAGGGTTCCGGTTAAACTGGTATCTGATTTGTCTTTTGTTAAACAATTCGGTATTTCTGATGTGATACAGTGTACGCCAAATTATGTAACTGTATCCGGTCCTCAGGAAGAACTGGAAAAAATTGCTGAATGGAAAACGGATACGCTGACTCTTCACAATATTCAGAATCAGGTGGTTACCCGGGTAGGTATGAAACAGAATCTGCTTAAAAATGTGAATATATTTCCAGCCAGTGTTGAAGTGAAATTACCGGTGGATGAGTTTACTGAAAAGACACTGGAGGTACCGTTGAAGATTATCAATAACAATGAGTATTATAACGTTAAGCTCTACCCGAAAAAGGTGAAGATAACTTTTATGGTTGCCTTGTCCAGTTATCAGCAGGTAAACGAAGATTTTATTGAAGCGGTAGTAGATCTTAATGAATGGAAATTAAAACACCACGGACAGTTGTCTGTTAAGCTGACACGTTTCCCTGATTACTGCAGAAAGGTAAGAACAGATCCGGAGAAGATAGATTTTATTATAGAAAAATAATGATAAAAATAGGGATTACTGGTGGTATAGGAAGTGGGAAAACTACAGTCTGCAAGGTGTTTGAGAAACTGGGGATCCCTGTTTTTTATGCCGATACAGTGGCTAAGGATATTATGATAACTGACCCGGTCTTAAGGGAAGGAATTATTCAGACATTTGGAAAAGAGAGCTATACAACTGACGGCAAACTTAATAATAAGCATATCGCCGGCATTGTGTTTAATGATAAAGAGCAACTGGCCAGACTGAACGGCCTGGTTCATCCTGCGGTGTTCAGAGCGTTTGATAGCTGGCAGAAAACAATACCTGCGGATATACCTTATACTTTGAAAGAAGCCGCACTTTTATTTGAGAGTGGCTCCTATAAAATGTGTGATAAAAGTATTCTGGTAACTGCTCCTGCGGATGTGAAAATACAGCGTGTAATGGAACGTGACGGGGTGACCAGAGCGCAGGTAGAAGCAAGAATGGATAAGCAGCTGAGTGATGAAGAAAAGAAAAAAATGGCTGATTTCCTGATTACAAATGATGAAAGCCAACCGGTAATACTCCAGGTTCTGGAGTTACACCATCAATTTATAAACTTTACAAAATAAATGATATTAGAGGATTTTTTAGTGCCAACTAAAATTGGACTATACTGCGCTTATGGCAATTTTTACCTTGATCCAAAAGAAATGGTAAAGGATGCCGTAATTTCGCATGCACATGGTGATCATGCGATTAGTGGGAATTTTAATGTGTATTGTACGCAGGCAACCTCATTATTCATGATTCAGCGATATAAAAAGTTTGCTGCAGGTGAATTTCATCTTTATGCTTTTCATACTGAGTTTATACTGAATGGAGTTAAGATCAGCTTTATACCAGCCGGCCATATTTTAGGTTCTGCGCTGGTTATGATGGAATATAAGGGAGTGAAGTATTTATATACTGGGGACTATAAGCTTCAGCCGGATACTACTTGTGAACCTATAGAGTTTGTTGCAGCTGATGTGTTGATTACAGAAACTACTTTCGCAAATCCTGATACTAAGCATCCGGATGTTGAGCAGGAAATCAAAAAACTGAATTCAACAACGAGTAATGTAATGCTTGGCGCTTATGCTCTGGGGAAAAGCCAGCGACTGATTAAGTTAATCAGTGATCACTGTCCGCAGCGAAGAATCCTTGTTCATCATAGTATTCTTCCATTTGTGAAGATTTATGAGCAAATGGGAATTGATATGGGAAAATATGAGGTTTACGACCGGAAGGTAATGAAGAACAATAAAACAGATATGATTTATCTTGTTCCGCCTTTAGTGTACAGGAGTTATATCAAAGCTATTAATGTGATCAGGGTTTTCGCTACCGGATGGAAACATTTACAGCATAAAAATGAGCTTCAGCTGTTTATTTCTGATCATGTGGACTGGGATGATATCCTTTATACGATCGATAAAATCAAGCCGAAAGAGATCTGGACTACACATGGAAGTGGAATTCAGTTGAAAAGTTATTTTACAAACATTATAACTGTTAAATTGCTTAACTAATGGAACGGAATACTGACTATTATTTCAACGAAGATGGTCTGATGGTTTTTACGGAAGCTTATCACCTTAAACGGGGATATTGCTGTAAAAATGGCTGTAAGCACTGTCCGTGGAAATATGGCAGGAAAAAGAATGATAGTAAGGATAATGAATTAACTAAAGACAATTAAACAAAGTGATGCAGTTGCAGAAAGAAATTAAAGCTCCCCGCTACGAGAGTGCATTCCATGAGGCCATGGTCAATGTGGCTTTCACGCACAATTGGTGTAATGAACAGGTGAAACAGGCGGTATCATCGTATGATATTACGAATCAGCAATTTAATGTGCTGCGAATTCTGCGTGGTCAGTACCCAAGCCCTTCAACTATTAACCTTTTGAAATCAAGAATGCTTGATAAGATGTGTGATGCATCAAGGATTGTAGATCGTCTGGTACAGAAAGAGCTGATTTGTAAAAAGGTTAATCCTTATGACAAACGCGCAGTGGATATCCTGATTAATGAAAAAGGACTTGCGTTGCTAAAGAAGATGGATAGAGAAATGGATCTGTCTGCTATATTATCCTCCAATTTAAGCAGACAGGAGGCAGAATTGTTAACTACATTACTGGAGAAGGCCAGGGGCAGAGATTAATACCCCTAATGACCGTGCCCTGAACTGTAAAATCCAATCAGCGCTATCCCAATACCCAGTAATACAGCAATCATTTTTCGTTTTGAAACTTTATGATCCACACTGGATTCGAATAAAATGGTAGTTGAGATGTGTAAAAATATCCCGATCACAACGCCCATCATTTTATGGAAGTAAATTTCAATACCTCCTATACGCCCGGTGCTGATTCCATTGCTTACCCAAAAACCCAACGGAGCCATAATTGCAAAAATGGCCAGATAAAAAACTATTGAGCCGGGCTTAAATTTATTCTGTACCAATATACTCGCCAATGCAAATGCAGCAGGGATGTGGTGTAATGAAATCCCGAAAATTAATGCATTATGCTGATCTGCAGCTAAGGGCATGCCTTCAAGAAAAGCATGTAAACACAGACTGATCATAATTCCGTAAGGAAATATCTGCGTATCGTGATGTTTATGGATATGACCGTGTTCTACACCTTCAGAAAACTGTTCCAGTAAAATCTGTAAAAGAAATCCGATTAATATGTATATCCCTATTTCGGTGCGATCAGGTCCACTGTAGGCATCGGGTATAAGATGTAATACGGTTATAGCAAACAAATAGGCGCCACTGAAAGAAAGTATCAGTTTTAGTAATTGTGATTTATCACTTTTTACTAAAAAAATAGACAGTCCCCCCAGAAAGGCACAAAAGAATAATATTAAAATTTTCCAAACTTCCATTAAGTAACTGGTTGTAGTTTTTTATAAATCAGCGATACAAGAAATCCAATAGTAGATCCTAAAGCAGCGCCTGCTATAGTGTCTATAGGATAATGCACACCAACATATATTTGTGCAAAAGAAATAATAAATGCCCAGGCAAGACCAATTGGCAGTATGGGTTTCCATCTTGGATAGAAAACCATAATCAGAAACACTGCAATACCGAAGTGATTGGTTGCATGTGCAGATGGAAAACTAAATCCGCTGCCGCAGGGTACACGGTGAATAATATAGTTGACCAGCGCAGGTTCGTTACAGGGCCTTAATCTGTGGACAAATGGCTTAATAAATCTCGATGAGATCATATCGCCCATGGCAAAAGTAAGCAGTATGCCACCAATGATATACCAGCCTCTTTTTTTATATTCTTTAAAGCAGAAAATAATAATAAACAGGTACAGGGGAGCCCAGGTATAACGGTTCCGCATGAGTGGCAGAAACCAGTCAAAAAAGCCATTGGATAATCCTCTGTGAATTTTTAGAAATAATTCTACATCAAAGGTGTGTAAGCTCTCTATCATGCTTTTTTACAAACAAGGATTAATCTGTCAGACTTGGTTTCGTCAAAGGCTTCAAGACTATAGCTGCCAAATGTATCAACGATAGCTAATCCGCTTTTTTCAAACATACGTTCAAAATCAGCTAATGAAAAGGCCTGTACGCGCTCTTCAAAAGCAAAATGTTTACTCTTATGCTCAAAATTGATATGTTTGATAATCTTACCTTCTGAAACAAATTTATGCAGATCGAAATCTATACCTTCTACGGTTTTGGTTTCTCTGTGTGTAAGATTACTGATGATTTTCTGTGTGTTGAAGTAATCGATAACTACTGTTCCGTTTTCTTTAACACTTTTTCTGAAAGACTTCAGCGCATTGACATGATCTTTTTCTGTGTCAAAGTATCCGAAACTGGTGAAAAGATTCAGCGCAATATCATAATAATTGATGTAGCCCAGTTTACGCATATCATGAACAAAGAAATGAAGATGCTTCTGTTCGAACTGTTTAGCATATTTTATGCTTTGCTCAGAAAGGTCAATTCCTGTTACGTCAAATCCCTTTTTATTTAAATAAACGGAATGACGCCCTCTGCCACAGGCAATATCCAGAATACGGGAATGTAGAGCTGGTTTCAGATAAGCAGTAAGATTATCAATTAAAAACTCTGCTTCGGCATCATTACGCTGACTATAAAGAATATGATAATAAGGAGAGTTGAACCAATATTGAAACCACTTACGTTGCATAGAGACCGTCTTAAATTAAAAAAAACAAATATAGTGATTAGGAATGCAACTGGGTGGATATTCATATAATCTGCTTAAACATTTTCATTACAATGACATTAAACAACCTCAATTATGCCACCCTCTTCTTAAATTTTTACTATTTTTGGGAAACAAAATTCATAGCAGTTGACACTTATAAAATCTATTTCAGGAATCAGGGGAACTATCGGCGGAATCGCTGGAAATGGGCTAACACCTATTGATATAGTGAAGTTTACCGCAGCTTATGGCTCGTGGGTAATTAAAAATACGAATATTAAGAAAATCGTAGTCGGAAGAGATGCAAGAATCTCGGGAGATATGGTGAATAACCTGGTAACCGGAACTTTACAGGGACTGGGTATTGAGGTGATAGACCTTGGTTTATCTACTACACCAACTGTCGAAATTGCTGTCCCGCTGGAAAAAGCTGGTGGTGGAATTATCCTGACTGCAAGTCATAATCCAAAACAGTGGAATGCCCTTAAACTCTTAAATGAGAAGGGGGAATTTATCAATGATGAAAATGGTAAGGAAGTTCTGGAAATTGCAGAAAGAGCGGATTTCTCTTTCGCTGAAGTAAATGATCTGGGAAAGGTTGTTTATGACGATTCTTATCTGCAAAAACATATTGATGTAATTCTTGCTTTGCCACTGGTTGATGTTGAGCTGATCAGAAAAGCGAACTTTAAAATTGCAATAGACTGTGTAAATTCTACAGGCGGTATTTTTATTCCGGCTTTGCTGAAAGCTTTGGGAGTAGAAACTGTTTTTGAGTTATATTGTGAGCCTAACGGGGAGTTTCCGCATAATCCTGAACCCCTGCCGGAAAATCTTACTGAAATTGCCAAAGTTGTACAAAGTAAACATGCTGATCTGGGAATTGTAGTTGATCCGGATGTAGATCGTTTATGTTTTGTGTGTGAAGATGGAACTATGTTTGGTGAGGAGTATACTTTAGTCGCTGTAGCAGACTATATTCTTAAAAACCAACCAGGGAATACTGTTTCCAACTTATCATCTACAAGAGCTTTGAAAGATGTTACGCTGAGAGCTGGTGGTGAATATAATGCTGCGGCTGTTGGTGAAGTAAATGTGGTAAACCAGATGAAAGCTACGAATGCAATTATTGGTGGTGAAGGTAATGGAGGGATAATTTATCCTGAATTACATTATGGCCGTGATGCTCTGGTAGGAATTGCCTTGTTTTTAACACATCTGGCAAAATTTGGAAAATCTATATCCTTACTGAGAAGCAGCTATCCGAATTATCACATTTCAAAAAATAAAATCACACTAACTCCTGAAATGGATATTGATGCCTTACTGATTAAAGTACAGGACAAATACAAAAATCAACCGAACAGTACCATTGATGGGTTGAAAATAGAGTTTGATAATGAATGGGTTCACCTGCGTAAATCAAATACAGAACCAATTATCCGTATTTACAGTGAGGCGGAGAATGAAACTGTAGCTGAAAACCTGGCGAACAAAATTATATCAGATATCAAAGAAATTTTAAAATTGAATTAATACAGATGAACAGGATCTATTTAGATAATGCTGCAACGACACCTCTTGACAAAGAGGTAATGGCTGAAATGATTAATGTGATGGAGAATTATTATGGTAATCCGTCTTCTATTCATGCGCAGGGTCGCGAGGTACGTACATTGATTGAAAAGGCCCGTAAAACTGTATCTGGGCTATTGAATGCAACGCCTGCTGAAATATTTTTCACCTCAGGAGGTACAGAAGCCGATAATACAGCCATACGTTGTGGAATTGCAGCTTTTGGTATTAAACATGCCATTACTTCTAAAATTGAGCACCATGCGGTAGAACATACACTTGATCAATTATTGAAAGATGGGGTTATTGATAAACTTAGTTTTGTTAATATCGATTCAAAGGGTAATATAGATTATGAGCATCTGGAACAGCTGCTGCAAGAGAATTCCCGTTCTTTCGTTTCTTTGATGCATGCAAATAACGAATTGTCCACTTTGAGTGACATGGAAAGGGTTGGTGATATCTGTGAGCGTTATGATGCTATTTATCATAGTGATACGGTACAGACCATGGGACATTATGTACATGATGTGAGAAAGTTAAAAGCTCATTTTATTGTTTGTTCAGCACATAAACTGCATGGCCCTAAAGGTGTGGGATTTTTATTTGTTAATCATAATATAAAAATCGGTCCGATGATATTCGGTGGTGCACAAGAGCGTAATATGCGTGGAGGAACTGAGAACGTATATGGGATTTTGGGACTGGCTAAAGCACTGGAAATGGCTTATGAACATATGGCAGAACATCAGACTTATATTCAGGAGCTGAAAACTTATATGAAGGATAAACTGGTAGCTGAAATCCCGGCTATTACTTTTAACGGTGAGACCGATCAGGAAAAAAGTTTGTATACGGTACTTAACGTATCATTCCCGGCAATGGAAATGTCTGATATGTTATTGTTTAATCTGGATATTAACGGAATTTCTGCTTCTGGAGGCAGTGCATGCGCTTCCGGTTCCAATATCGGTTCTCATGTATTAACAGCGGTAGGTATTGATCCAAATCGTCCATCGGTAAGGTTTTCGTTCAGCAAGTATAATACTAAAGAGGAAATAGATTACGTGGTAGAAAAAGTGAAACATATTGTAGAGCAGAATATCGCTGTATAATAGAAGATATAGACAGGTAAAAGCTCTGGCCGGCCGCCAGAGCTTTTTTTTTTAAGATTCAGTTATGCAATATATATCGATAGAGAATAGTGATAGTCCTTACCTGCCATTTGTGCAGGAATTATATCATTCTGCTTTTCCGGTTGAGGAGAGGAGAAGTTGGGAAAACCTGCTGAAAATGATTGGCACGGTTCCGGAAATGTCTGTTCAGGTAGTTTTAGCTGAAGAGAAAGCTATTGGATTTACCACTACCTGGATATTTGATGAGTGGTTTTTTGTTGAACATCTGGCAATTGATCCGGTCAACAGAGGCAAAAAATTTGGAGAACGGATCATGAAAGATCTTCTGGTAAATCGTAGGTTATTATTAGAGGTTGAGCCTTCGTCTTCTGTTGATGCAGTTAGAAGAATTGGCTTTTATGAGAGGCTGGGGCTGGTCTGTTTGCCTTTTGATTATCTTCATCCTTCTTATCATGATTCACATGTTTCTCATTCTCTGGTACTGATGACCAATGTTGCTGAAAGAGCAGAGATGTATTTTAATGAGATCATTCGCAGAGTTAAAAAGCAGGTTTATTTGTACCATCCTTTGTAATTTCATAATTGTATAAACCATATTTTTTATGACTTGTTGTGTATTCAGCTATCAGATTATTTTTAATTAAAAATGTTGGTTATGAATACTCCGAAAAAAAAAGATCAGGATAAAGGGAAAAAGAGAATGGTTAAACCTTTAGGTTCAGGACATGAACCGGGGATAACACCTGGAAGAGATTTTTAGTACGGTTAACCTGAAATAGACCCTGATTCAACTGCTGATTCAGGGTTTTTTGTTAATACAACTAATTTGATTGTATGCTGTCCTGTAAATATTACCGGATTTATTTGTCTGTTAATGTTTTCTCCATTACATTAGTGAGTATATAGTTTTTTTAAGGAGAATTATGTGTCTTTATTGATTTGCTAAATCGTTTTTAAATTCACGACTATATAACTGAACGGGCCTGATGGGGTAGAGACATTTCAGGTTTTTAATTGAGTAATTCAGCATAACAATATACTAATATCTAATATAAACCACACACACAAAGATGAAACATTTCTTATCCGCGTTGCTTATTTCTGCTGCTATGCCCGTGCTGGCACAACAGGCAGGGAAGGTAACAGATCCGGTAGACTGGATTAACCCGTTAATGGGGACTGCAAGTAAACCCAGTCTTTCCAACGGTAATACTTATCCCGCAATAGCAGTTCCATGGGGGATGAATTTCTGGACTCCTCAGACTGGAAAAATGGGTGATGGTTGGGCTTACACTTATGATGCTGAGAAAATCAGGGGATTTAAGCAGACACACCAGCCTTCTCCATGGATGAACGACTATGGGCAATTTTCAATAATGCCGGTCACAGGCAAGATGAAATTTGACCAGGATGAACGGGCAAGCTGGTTTTCTCACAAGGCTGAAGTCGTAAAACCTTATTATTATAGTGTTTATCTGGCCGATGCGGACGTGACTACTGAGATTACGCCTACAGAAAGAGCTGCACAGTTTCGTTTCACTTTTCCAAAATCTGATAGTTCTTATGTAGTAGTTGATGCTTTTGATAAGGGGTCTTACATTAAGGTTATCCCTAAAGAAAGAAAAATTATAGGTTATAGCACGCGCTATGTGAGAGATCCGCTGCCAGCCAGTTTTAAAAACTATTTCGTTATTTATTTTGATAAGGCCATTACTTCTGCAAATACATGGCATGGTAATACCCTGGCAAAGGATACACTTGAATTGAAAAGTGATCATTCTGGTGCCATAGTAGGATTTAAAACTGAAAAGGGAGAAAAGGTAGGGATGAAAGTGGCTTCTTCTTTTATCAGCATAGAGCAGGCAGAACTTAGTTTGAAGAGAGAACTGGCAAATGATACTTTTGAGGCTACTCAACAGAAATCCAGAGCTATATGGAATAAGACTTTAAGCAAAATTTCTGTTGAAGGTGGAACTGTTGATCAGACCCGTACTTTCTATTCGAGCTTATACAGAACTCTGTTTTTTCCAAATAAATTATATGAGATAGATGCGAATAACAAAATAGTTCACTGGAGTCCGTATAATGGTAAAATTATGCCAGGTTACATGTTTGCTGGTACAGGATTCTGGGATACATTCAGAGCCTTGTATCCTTTATTAAATCTGGTTTATCCAGCAATCAATAAAGAAATGCAGGAAGGTTTGGTGAATGACTATAAAGAAGGGGGCTGGTTACCCGAGTGGTCAAGCCCGGGTTATTCAGACTGTATGATTGGTAATAACTCTGCGTCTGTAGTTGCAGATGCTTATATCAAAGGTCTGCGGGGGTATGATATTGAGACCTTGTATGAAGCGCTTAAACATGGTGCAAATAATGAAGGACCCAATGAAGCCGTTGGAAGAGCGGGAGTTAAATACTACAATGAGCTGGGTTACGTACCTTATGATGTAAAACTGAGTGAAAATGCAGCTAGAACGCTGGAATATGCTTATGATGATTTTACTATTTATCAATTGGGCAGAGCATTAAAGAAACCAGCTTCCGAAATTGACATTTATGCGAAAAGGGCAATGAATTACAAGAATCTTTTTGACCCTTCAACTGGTTTAATGCGTGGAAAGAATAAGGATGGTTCATTTCAGTCACCTTTTAACCCCTTTAAATGGGGAGATGCCTTTACTGAAGGAAACAGCTGGCATTATTCATGGTCGGTCTTTCAGGATATAAATGGACTGGTAGGACTAATGGGGGGGAAGAACAAATTTGTAAACAAACTGGATTCTGTATTTTCTATGCCTCCGGTTTTTGATGCAAGTTATTATGGTTCTGTCATCCATGAAATCAGGGAGATGCAGATTGCAAATATGGGACAATATGCCCATGGAAATCAACCAATACAACATATGATTTACCTGTATAATTATGCCGGACAGCCCTGGAAAGCACAGTATTGGGTAAGAGAAACGATGAACAGAATGTATAAGGCTACTCCTGATGGTTATTGCGGAGATGAGGATAACGGGCAGACTTCTGCCTGGTATGTTTTCTCTTCACTTGGTTTTTACCCGGTGACACCAGCTACTGATCAATATGTAATCGGTGCGCCATTGTTCAAAAAAGTAACACTGAGTCTGGATAATGGAAAACAGATTGTAATTAATGCGGCGGCTAACAGTGCTGATAACAAGTATATCAATTCGTTGAAATATAATGGACAGAATTATGATAAAAACTGGTTAAGTCACACTGATCTGGTTAAAGGTGCAATACTTGATTTCAATATGACGCCAGTGCCTAATAAAACCAGAGGAATTTCAGAAGCTGATTTTCCTTATTCTATGTCAACGGAGAAAAAATAGAGAAATATTCACCGAAAACTTGCGTGCGAATATAAAATTTACTGACGCATAAATAAAAATCCCCTGTAGAACCAGCATAAATTGCATGTTCTGCAGGGGATTTCTTATAGGATATAAATCTCTAGTTTTTCACCATTTTAATAAAAGTAGCCAATTTAGCTTTCATCGCTCTGCGGTCTACAATAAAGTCAAGGAAACCATGTTCCTGCACAAATTCTGCAGTCTGGAAACCTTTAGGTAAATCCTTTTTAATAGTTTCTTTAATTACTCTTGGTCCTGCAAATCCGATAAGTGCACCTGGTTCTGCAATATTAATATCACCAAGCATCGCGTAGGAAGCTGTTACACCACCAGTCGTCGGGTCAGTTAATAAAGATATATAAGGTATTTTTGCCTGATTAAGCAGAGCCAGTTTAGCCGAAGTTTTGGCCATTTGCATTAAAGAAAATGCTGCTTCCATCATTCTTGCTCCTCCGGATTTGGAGATCATCAGAAACGGAATTTTATGTTTGATACTGTAATCGATTGATCTTGCGATTTTCTCTCCCACTACAGAACCCATTGAACCACCGATGAAGTTAAAATCCATACAGGCAATTACCAGATCTTCTCCTTCTATTTTACCAACCGCTGAACGAATAGCGTCTTTCAGGCCTGTTTTTGCCATTGTATCTACCAGACGTTCTGTATAAGGTTTATTGTCATTGAAGTTCAGCGGATCTCCTGAAGTCAGGTCTGCAAAAAGTTCCTTGAAGTCATTATTATCAAATAATACCTGAAAATATTCTTTGGAACCAACTCTCAAATGGTAATCACAATAGTGACAAACGTATTTATTTTCGATCAGATCTGCGCTGTGTAATGCTTTTTTGCAATTAGGACACTTGTTCCATAAGCCATCCGGCGCTTCTTTTTTTTTCTTCTGTCAGCGTACTGATACCTTTTTTTTCTCTCTTAAACCAAGCCATGTTATTCGTTGAAAAATGCGATTACAAAGAAACAAAAAAAAATCAGAACAGCTTTATCTAGATTTCGGATAAATTATGTGATGTATCAAAAGGTTATCATTATAAAATTCCCGGTATACATGAATAGCCTTTATAACGATTACAGTCTCTATGAAAATAATACCATTTGAGGTTTGCCCAGGCTAATATTTTTCCTAACTTCGGCTTACATAAAATCTAATAACAATGAGTTTAAAAGGCTATAAAGGCGTAATTTACGGAGATGCTGTTCAGGAATTATTTGAACAGGCTAAAAAACATCAGTTTGCATTGCCTGCAGTTAATGTTACCGGAACAAATACCATCAATGCGGTTATGGAAACTGCTAAAGCGGTGAATTCACCAGTTATGATTCAATTATCAAATGGTGGTGCGCAATTTTATGCAGGTAAGACGTTAAATAATGATAATTTAAATGCATGTGTATTAGGTGCTGTATCGGCGGCAAAGCATGTACATTTATTAGCAGAGCACTATGGTGTAGCAGTTGTTTTACATACTGACCACGCTGCTAAAAAACTATTGCCATGGATTGACGGTCTGTTAGATCATGGAGAAAAATTCTTTGCTGAGCATGGTAAACCGTTGTTCTCTTCACATATGCTGGATCTTTCGGAAGAACCAATTGAAGAGAATATGGAGATATCAGCTAAATATTTAGCACGTATGGCTAAAATGGGCATGACTATCGAAATTGAACTGGGTGTAACCGGTGGTGAAGAAGATGGTGTGGATAACAGTGATGTGGATAGCTCTAAATTATATACTCAGCCTTCTGAAGTAGCTTATGCTTATGAGGAATTGAGTAAAGTAAGTGATAAATTTACTGTTGCAGCTGCTTTTGGTAATGTTCACGGTGTTTATAAACCAGGTAACGTTAAATTACAACCAGTAATTCTTAAAAATTCTCAGGAATTTGTAAAAGAGAAATTTGGATTAACAGCTGAAAAACCAATCAACTTTGTATTTCATGGTGGATCAGGTTCTTCTCAGGAAGAAATCAGAGAAGCTATTTCTTATGGTGCAATCAAAATGAACATTGATACAGATATGCAATGGGCATTATGGGAAGGTGTATTGGATTATTATAAAGCAAATGAAGCTTATCTTCAGGGACAAATTGGAAATCCTGATGGAGAAGATAAACCAAATAAGAAATATTATGATCCACGCGTATGGTTGCGTAAAGGAGAGGAAGCATTTGTTAAACGTTTAACTCAGGCTTTTGAAGACTTAAACTGTAAAGACGCAAGTGATAAATTATAAATAAATTCATTTTTAAGAAGCGCTTCAGGATGATTTCTGAAGCGCTTTTTTATTTCCTGTGTTTTTCTTTAAAATGTCAGGATAACCAAATAAATAGCAAAATCATGAGTCCGGTAAATACAATCAGATCAATTACATAAGATCTGTGTCACATTATCAGGACTTGTAAAACAAGAATCAGCTATTCTTTGTTCTAATGCAATTGATGCAGCCGGGGAAATTAAGCGTTATAAAGACAAAGGATTTATTTAAACCTAAAAATCATGGAACTACTTCAGGTAAATAAAATCAGAACACAGGAAGAGCTGGAAAGCGCATTTGCGATTCGTAAACAAGTATTTGTGAACGAACAAGGATGCCCTCCGGAGCTGGAATGGGAAAATGAAGATGTTTCTCATCATTTTCTGGCTTTAATGGACAATCATCCCTGTGGTGCGTGCCGCTGGCGAAAGACAGATAAAGGATATAAGCTGGAACGTTTTGCTGTGCTCAAAGAGTACAGACGTAAAAGGGTAGGACAGGCTCTTGTAGCCGCTGCTTTGGCAGATATACCTGATAGTGCCAATGCGATCTATTTAAATGCACAGGTGGAAGCTGTGAGCCTGTATGCTAAATTTGGCTTTGCTGTTGAAGGTGAACAGTTTGAAGAAGCTGGTATACAACACTTCAGAATGGTAAAGAAATAGAAAGTAAAGTTAAGGGGATGTGATTTACATCCCTTGAAAAACCTCAGCTGATAATAGCATAGCCTGACGCCATTTATCCATATTTAAATTCAATACCTCACCTTTTTGTGTAAGGTAATCAATCAGTCCTTCTGTTGCCAGATTACCGGTCAGGTCGTCAGCAGCCATAGGGCATCCTCCAAATCCCTTTAAGGCACTATCAAAGCGTCGGCACCCACTAAGGTAGGCCGCTTCAATCTTTTCATTACGTGTGTCCGGAGTGCTGTGCAAATGAAGTCCGATTTCTGTTTGCGGAAAACTGCTGACCAGAAGTGGTAGTAATTCTTTGATTTTTTCTGGTGCAGATACACCCGTGGTATCAGAAAGAGAAAGAATTTTTGTCCCTCTTTCTACCAGGGCAGAAGCCCATTGTGCTACAATATCTGTGTTGTAGATATCACCGTATGGATTTCCAAAACCCATGGACAAATAAATTACAGCTGTCTTCTGATGTCTATCACATAACTCAAGCATCTGCTCCACTGTGGTTAAAGAGTCTTTAATACTCGAATTTGTATTTCTCTGCTGAAAAGTTTCAGAAATAGAAAAAGGAAATCCAACATAGGAGATTTCAGGGAAAAGCATTGCATTTTCGGCTCCGCGCAAATTGGCAACAATAGCCAGTAATTTACTTTTCGTATTACTGAGATCCAATTGAGCTAACACTTCTTTAGTATCCTTAAGCTGAGGAATAGCTTTTGGAGATACAAAGCTGCCAAAGTCTATAGTATCAAAACCAACCTGTAAAAGTAAGTTGATATAGGCCGCTTTTAAATCTGTAGGAATAAAATCATGAATACCCTGCATGGCATCCCTTGGACATTCGATTAGTTTAATAGCTTTCTGACTCATATTATTTTGCACACTGATAATTTGTGTGATGGCTCAATGTAAGTAAAAATAAGAAATAACAAAAACAGGGTAGGTTTTCCAGATGAAAAACTACCCTGTTATTATAATGTTGTAACCTGTCTTTTTACTGAAGTATAAGTTCTATTACGGGAATAGAGAAATCAGGTTTTCTAGCCGGCAGCGTGACCGTCAGATCATTTGATCCTGCCTGCTTATAGATTAGTTCAGAGCTGTCATTTAAAAACTGGGCGTATTTAACTTTACCATTGTATCCGGATAAAGTCAGTTTGCCATTTGATGGATATTCAAAAAGATGAACATATAATCTTTTAGTCTTTGGATTATATGTCAGTTTAGAATTTTCAGGTGTAGCATATCCATCAGGTGCATAAGTACAATTGTAAATAGATTTATCATTGGCATGCATCCATTGGCTGAGACTATCCAGCGCGTTTGTTGCACGACGATCAAATTCTCCTCTTGCTGTTGGTCCGACATTAAGAATCAGATTACCACCATTACTTACCGAAGTAATCAGCAGATCCAGTAATTGTTTATGTGATTTCCAGCTGTTTTCATCTCTGTGATATCCCCATGATCCGGAAAATGTCTGGCAGGTTTCCCAGGTTTTTCCTTTGTATTTTGCCAGTTCTGCGGTACTAACCTGTTCAGGAGTTTCGAAATCCGCCCCGTCTTTATATTCGCCAAGATCCAATCTGTTATCTACAATGATACCTGGCTGTAATTTTCTGATTAGTTTAAGCAGTTCAACAGATCCCCAGTCATCTTTACCTTTACCTCTTCCATTAGGTTTTGGAAAAGAGAAGTCCAGCCACAGGATGTCTATTTTTCCATATTTGGTTAACAGCTCAGTGATCTGATTACGCATATAAGCCCTGTATTTTGCCATATCTCTTCCTTTGTTGAGCGTGGCATAGGCTGCATCACTTTTATCTTTTTTGGTCAGCGGATGGTTTTCATCCATGGTATAATCCGGATGGTGCCAGTCAAGCAGGGAATAATAAAAACCAACTTTAATACCTTCTGCCCTGAAAGCATCCACATATTCCTTTACCAGATCACGTTTCGCCTGTGTATTGTTTGCTTTGTAGTCTGTAAATCTGGTGTCAAACAGACAAAAGCCTTCATGGTGTTTAGTAGTCAGAACAGCATATTTCATCCCTGCTGCTTTAGCTTGTTTAGCCCATTTTTTTGGTTCAAATAAATCCGGATTAAACTGGTCAAAATACTTCTGGTATTGTTCATTGGAAAGTCCTTCCACACTTTTGACCCACTCATGTCTCGCAGGCTGTGCGTAAAGTCCCCAATGGATAAACATACCAAAACGGTCTTGTGTCCACCATTCCATACGTTTCTGTTTTTGTTCCTGGGTTTCATTCCCGATCATCTTTTGTGCAAAGAGACTGGAAGAAGTCAGCAGGATAATCAGTAGTAATAGCTGTAGTTTTTTTGATATCATTTTTCCAGGGTTTAGGTTAGCTATGATAGTTATTGTGCTATAAATTGATTTAGCTTCCTTACAAAAGAAAAGAAATCCTGCCTGAAATGATTAACTGAAATTAGCTAAATGATTAACTTTTTTGGGGTGGGAGATGACCGGTATCTGCAGAAAAAATGTTGATGAATGAAGTTCTGTTTTACAAAACAGGGATTGGCCTGCATGAAAAAAGCCTCCCCTGAACATCAGAGGAGGCTTTTGAAATAAATATGAATTTACTTATGCGTGTTTCTTACCTAAGTCAATTACAATTGGAGTAGAGATACATAATGAAGAGTATGTACCGATAACACGGCCAATTAATAATGCGAAGATAAATCCACGGATACTTTCTCCACCAAAGATGAAGACTACAAGTAATACGAAGAATACAGTTAATGAAGTTAAGATTGTACGACTTAATGTGCTGTTTAAAGCGAAGTTGATTAAAGTATTACGCTCTTCACCATATAAATCGTCTTTTCCGGCTTCAGCTAACTTCTCACGGATACGGTCAAATACAACTACTGTTTCAGTCATTGTATAAGACATAACTGTTAAGATCGCTGCGATGAAATCCTGACCAATCTCTAAAGAGAAAGGTAAGACACCATCAAGGATAGTATAGAAAGATAATACCAGTAAAACGTCATGGAATAAAGCGATAACCGCACCTAAACCGTAGTTAACTTTCTTGAATCTGATGATGATATAGACGAACATCAGCAAACAAGAGAATAAAATAGCCAGGTAAGCACTTGAAACAAGGTCACTCGCGATAATCGGACCTACTTTCTGGTTACTTTCAATAGTATATTTAGTACCTGTTTTAGCTAAACCAGCTCTTAATGCATCCTCTACGATCTTATCTGCGCCAGCATCCTGATCAGCAATATGGTAAGTCGTAGTGATTTTTAATTCATTGTCAGCACCAGCTGTTTTAACCTGAATTTCTTCGTTCTGGAAACCAGGAGCTAATTTTTCTTTTACCTCTTCAGTATCCATTCCTTTATCGAAATGAACGATGTAAGTTCTTCCTCCTTTAAAATCGATACCCAGTCTCAGTCCACCATTTTTGAAGTAGAAAATGATACCTAAGATAATGATGATAGAAGAAATAGTGTAATAGATCTTTCTGCGTCCAACAAAGTTGAAAGCGATATTCTTGAAAGCGTGGATTGTTGCTTTATTACCGAAAGTGATGTTAGCATTTTTGTTCAGTAATGAATCAAATACTAAACGGGAGATTAATACTGCACAGAATAGTGAAGATAAAATACCGATACATAAAGTAGTTGCAAAACCCTGAACAGGACCGCTACCGAATGCATAAAGGATAACCCCTAAAATTAATACAGTAACGTTGGAGTCAATGATAGATGGCATCGCATGTTTGAAACCTTCTTTGATTGCAACAGCAGTCGATTTACCATGGTTAAGTTCTTCCCTTACACGTTCAAAGATCAGGATGTTCGCATCCACCGATAAACCGATTACCAGGATGATACCAGCAATACCAGGTAAAGTCAGTACCGCACCCAGTGAAACCAGGATACCCATGATGAACAATAAGTTGATCACTAACGCCAGGTTGGCTACCCATCCCGCTTTGTTGTAATACAGCGCCATGAATACCAGGATCACAATGAAAGCAAGTACAAATGACATTAAGCCATTGTGGATTGCTGCTTCTCCTAATGAAGGACCAACAACAAACTCACCAACAATACGTGCCGGAGCTGGTAATTTACCTGCTTTTAAGATGTTTGCTAAATCCTGTGTTTCAACCTGAGTAAAATTACCGGTGATTGAAGAGATACCATTAGGAATTTCATTCTGAACAGTAGGAGCAGAGTAAACTGCGTTGTCAAGAACAATAGCAATAGATTTTTTGTTATTTGGATCAGCAGAAGCTTCTGCAGTGATTTTTTTCCATTTTTGAGCACCGTCACCAGTCATATACATGGTGACTTCAGGTTTACCTTTCTGATCGAAATCATGACGGGCATCACTGATAGCTTCACCACCTAAATCAGGTTTTCCATCCGGAGCAACAGATTTGATTGCATAAAGTTCGAAAACTTTAGTACCGTCCATCGGTCTTACACTCCACATGAATTTGAAACTCTGAGGAACGATAGCAGCGATTTCAGGTCTTCTGAAGTAAGAATTTACTTTAGCAGTATCTTTTTGAGCAACCCATCCTACAGTTGGACCAGGACGTAAAGCAGGTTGACCCTGTTGGTTCTGGTAAGTAGGGATATTTAATACAGCAAATAATGGGTTAGCTTTAGAAAGTTCTTTGGTTTTTAAATCAGCAGAATCTTTTCCGTTAGTTTTCTTAGCCAGATTAGCCAATGCACTTTTCGCTTTTGCAGCAGTGTCTTTTACAATAGTCGTTGCGGCAGTATCTTTCAAAGTAGCAGCAAGGGTCTTGTTAATGTTCTCCATGATAGAGTAAACCTCTTCATTTTGATACACCTGCCAGAATTGTAATTCTGCAGATCCCTGCAATAATTTGTGAACTCTTTCTTTATCCTGTACACCTGGCATCTCAATCAGGATACGGTTAGTACCTTCCTGTTTCTGCATGTTTGGACTTACCACACCAAATCCGTCAATACGACTTCTGATAATGATAAATGAACGGTCAATTGCACTGGTTGCTTCTTTCGATAAGTAAGATTTTACTTCAGCGTTGCTTGCGTTAGCTTTTAACTGCTGTGCGTTATCCTGATTAGAGAAATAATCTGCAAGTTTTACATTAGGACTGATTTTTTCAAATTCATTAACAAACAAACTGATGAAATCTTTACCACCAGCGTTCAGCTGAGTTTGGGCAGTAGAAAGTGCTTTGTTAAAATTAGCATCATCCGTATGGTTAGCTAAAGATTTTACCAGCTCACCTAACGATATTTCCATCGTTACGTTCATACCACCTTTAAGGTCAAGACCTAAGTTGATTTCTTTCCCTTTACAGAACTGATAGTTAAATCCGAAAATCGGATAAACCGGGACAGTTGACATGGAGTCCAAATAAGCTTTTTCCTTAGCCGGATCGCCTTTAGCATACGCTTTAGCGTCTTTTTCTACATTCGACGTAACGAAATTGAACGAGAGGGAATACACGCAGACAATACCTAATAGTATTGCCATAAATTTAATGAAACCTTTACCTTGCATTTTTGTTTGTAATTATTTGTCTATGCTGTATATTTTTTTCAACAAGTCGGCAAATCTAATTAATTTTTTAATTAATAGTCAGCCTTATATAATATTTATTGAGGATTGGGAACTATTTTCGAACAAGGGTTGAAAATGTATAACCAATGCTGTTTTTTTCGTCCGGCTCATGACTGCTGCTGCTTTCCTCTTTCCATATATCCGGGTCTATAGCCGGGAAAAAAGTATCAGCTTCATAATCGCCTTTAACTACCGTCAGATAAATTTTATCAGTAATATCCATTGCCATTTTATAGATCTCTGCTCCACCTACAATGAATACTTCTTCTGAGGGATCACAGAGTGCGATTGCCGCATCCAGTGTATTAACCACTTCAACACCTGGTATTTCCAGAGATGAACTCCGCGTAATCACTATATTACGGCGATTGGGAAGTGGTTTTCCAACAGAATCGAATGTTTTACGACCCATAATAACAGTATGGCCGCTGGTTGTATTTTTAAAATGTCTGAGATCAGCAGGGAGATGCCATAACAACTGATTATCTTTTCCTATTCCATTATTTTCAGCAATGGCAACAATGATTGAGACGATCATACAGCTACTATTCCTTTAATGTGCGGATGAGGTTCGTAGTTTTTCAGATTGAAGTCTTCAAATTTGAAACTGAAAATATCTTTTACCGCAGGGTTAATTTCCATGACAGGCAGCGCTTTGGTATCTCTGCTTAACTGCAGTTTAGCCTGTTCAATATGGTTATTATATAAATGTGCATCACCCAGGGTATGGATAAAGTCACCATATTGAAGATCACACACCTGTGCAACCATCATAGTCAACAATGCATATGATGCTATATTAAAAGGTACACCTAAAAATATATCAGCACTGCGCTGATAAAGCTGGCAACTTAGTTTGCCGTCGGCTACATAGAATTGAAAGAGCGCATGACAAGGAGGAAGAGCCATCTGATCAATATCAGCAACATTCCAGGCAGAAACCATGATCCTTCTGGAATCCGGATTAGTCTTGATGGTATTGATTATATTACTGATCTGGTCGATATGTCCGCCACCAGGTGTTGGCCATGACCGCCATTGCGAACCATAAACCGGGCCCAGGTTTCCTTGTTCATCAGCCCATTCGTCCCATATCCTGACATTATTGTCTTTCAGATATTTGATATTGGTGTCCCCATTCAAAAACCAGATAAGTTCATGGATAATTGATTTGAGGTGTAATTTTTTGGTGGTTACCATAGGAAAACCTTCCTGGAGGTTAAAACGCATCTGATAGCCAAATGTACTGATGGTCCCTGTTCCCGTCCGGTCGTGTTTCTGTGCCCCATGGTCCAGCACGTATTGCATTAAGTCCAGATATTGTTTCATGTTGGAGGATAATTTCGCTCAAAATACAAAACTAAAACAAATTCTGCTTTATGAGTTTGATTAAAATAGATAAAATAATTTGGCGGGGATGTTTTAATGTCTTTTTACTGAAAATATCCATGCCACGTTCTAAATCCTGTAATTATTTTTAAGTTTGTCATTCGATCCTTAAAATATAACAATGCTTGCATTTGCCAATGCCAAAATTAATCTCGGCTTAAATGTTACTGATAAAAGAACTGATGGCTATCATAACCTGGAAACGGTCTTTTATCCGGTAAAGCTATATGATGTAGTAGAGATTACTGATGCTGCCGAAACTTCCTGTCAGCTCAGGGGAATCGATATCCCGGGAGAAATGACCGATAACATTTGTTTGAAGGCATTCAGTTTAATACAGCAGGATTTCGATATTCCTGCGCAGCAGATTACCCTGCTCAAACAGATTCCTGTAGGTGCAGGTCTTGGAGGCGGGTCGGCAGATGCTGCATTTCTGATTCAATTGCTGAACACTAAATTCAAATTAGGTTTAACAACAGCGGCAATGGAAGATTATGCAAGGGTTTTGGGAGCCGATTGTGCTTTTTTTATTGAAAATAAACCTGTGTTTGCCACCGGAAAAGGAGATCAGTTCTCTCCCTTAAGTTTAGACCTGTCCGGATATTATATGGTATTGGTAAAACCACCGGTACATGTGGCTACGGCGGCAGCTTACAGTACACTTGTTCCTGCCTCCCCGGAAACAAGTTTGAAAGAACAGATTAATCTGCCTGTAAAGGAATGGAAAACGTTCCTGAAGAATGATTTTGAAAAACCTGTTTTCTCAAAATATCCTGAAATTTCTCAAATAAAAGAGCAGCTTTATCATGCGGGTGCTAAATTTGCATTAATGAGTGGTAGTGGTTCGAGTGTATTTGCGATATTTGAGGGGGCGGTAACTTTACCACAACTGGAAATAGATAACAAAGTATTTTACAATATTTAGCTAGCGATGGAAATCAATTTAATACGTAAGAGTGGTAAGTTTAATTTTGAGGCCGAAAATTCGGGAGGAAAAACAGTAGAACTGGATGCAAACCCAAAGATAGGCGGGGAAGGTAAAGGTTTCAGGCCAATGGAAATGTTGCTGGTTGGCTTAGGCGGATGCAGTGGTATCGATGTGGTCAATGTGTTAACCAAACAGAAGGAGCCACTGGACGATATTAAAATCAAAATAAATGCAACACGTAAGGATGAAGAAATGCCTCCGATATTCGATGTGATTGATATCCATTTTAATCTTTACGGAGATTTGAATGTGCAGAAGGTAGAAAGAGCACTGGCGCTTACCTTTGAAAAATACTGCTCAGTTTCAAATATTCTGGGCCGTTCAGCTACTATAAAATTTTCGTACACTATCCATAATTAATATCATGCAAGAAGATAATTTTGAAACCCTGGCCATCCGTTTGCAAACAGAACGCAGTCAGTATAAAGAACATTCTGTACCACTATATCTGACTTCCAGTTATAAGTTTGATGATTCCGAAGAAATGCGGGCATTATTTGCAAATGAAAAAGAAGGAAATGTTTACAGCCGTTATGCAAACCCGAATACTTCAGAGCTGATTGAAAAGATGGCAGCGCTGGAAGGGGCAGAGACAGGTTGGGTAACAGCTACAGGTATGGCAGCAATTTTCACCACTTTTGCTACATTTCTTGGCGCCGGAGATCATATCTTATCAAGCCGTTCTGTATTTGGTTCATCCCATCAGTTGCTGAACGGAATTTTCCCTAAATGGAATATTTCTTATACCTATGCTGATCTGGACAAAAAAGAGCAGTGGGAAAATGGCATTCAGCCAAATACAAAAATGATCTTTGTAGAGACACCTTCTAATCCCGGTATTGATATTATTGATCTGGAATGGATAGGGCAGCTGGCTAAAAAACATAATATTTTGCTGGTAGTTGATAATTGTTTTGCTACCCCATATTTACAGCAGCCACTAAAATACGGTGCTGATATATCTATACACTCGGCCACGAAATTTATCGATGGTCAGGGACGTACCCTGGGTGGCGTTATTTTAGGGTCGGATAAACTGATCAGACAAATTGAAGGTTTTGCCAGACACAGCGGGCCTGCAATGTCACCATTTAATGCGTGGATCCTTTCCAAAAGCTTAGAGACACTTGCTGTACGTATGGACAGACACTGTGAAAGTGCTTTAAAAGTTGCAGAATTCTTAGAGGCACATCCTAATGTCAAACAAGTAAGATATCCGTTTTTACCTTCTCACCCGCAATATGATATTGCTAAAAAGCAAATGAAGCTGGGCGGTGGTATTGTGACGCTGACTATCAACGGAGGCGTAAAAGCTGCAGGCAGTTTTATGGATAAACTGAAAATGTTCTCTATTTCTGCAAATCTTGGAGATACCCGTTCAATTGCTACACATCCGGCAACAAGTACACATGCCAAGCTGACTGAAGAAGAAAGACTGCAGGTGGGTATTGAGCAGGGGACTGTCCGTCTTTCTATAGGACTGGAGCATATCAATGATATTATTGCTGATATTGAACAGGCACTGAGCTAAAAAAATATAACAGACTATCAAAAAATAGTTATTCCTGAAAACGGGATAACTATTTTTTTCTAAAGATATTGATAAACTTATCCAGGAGGCTTTCCTGTTTTTGCACGACCTGCAAACCTGCCGACTCTGCTTTTTCTTTATACACTGCTGCCAGGGCCTTGTTTTCAAAACCCGGAATAAAAGAATAGACCTGGTGTAAATTCACATAAGCATCGCTATATTCTTTATCAGCTGCTTTTTTATAACGGTCAATTGCCAGCCGGATATTCACTTTCATCTCTATTCCATCCTGCGCATAAGTGCCCAGTTGCCAGTGCGCATAACTCTCATCATCAGCGGCTGCCTTCAATAAATAAGGAAGCGCATGAGTATGATCACCAAAATAATGATATAACCAGGCCAGTTCCACATTTAAAGTCTCACCCTCTTTTTCTGCGATGATATAATACTTTAAAGCCTGTTCGTAATTTTCATTTCCACCGGCCCGGTCATAATAATAATTTCCCAGTTTGATTGCTGCGGGCATATATCCTGCATTGAGTGCGGCTGTGTACCAATAGCACATTTGCTCAGGATCAGCTGGCGTACCCATACCTGATGAATAACAGATACCCGTATTATACATCGCTACATAAGAACCTGCCTGAGCAGATTTCAGAAATAATTTAAAAGATTCCTGCTCGTTTTTATATTCAGGGTATTGGTTATCAGCATCTTCATAAATAATAGCCAGCTCATTCATCGCCCGCGCATGCCCCAGTTCTGTTGCCTGCTGTAAAAGTTCTATAGCTTTAACTGAATTTTCTGATTCCAGCAGGTCCATTGCTTTGTTGGTCAGGATATCTCCTGCTGGCAGATCTTTATCAATATAAGATTGCAGTTTCATCGCCTTGTCACTGTCAAAGTTATAGTACCCGTACTCTTTATTTGAATCGATATCATATTGCAGATCCTGAAGATCGGCATCAGTAATAGTCTCCGGACTAATAATCACGACATGATTGTCCCGGTAAGCATAAGCCGAGTCGGCAGATTTGTTGCAGCGGATGATAAAATCGTAGGTGATTGCCGAAAGAGGTTTTCCAAATACATCAACGACACCCCACTGCCCATTTTCCCTTACGGCAAGCATCGTATTGCTTAGAGAAGTAATTTCATCATAAAGCAATCCGGTAAGCTGCTGATGAAAATTACCTGCTGAGAGATAAATTCCACATTTCTTTTGCTGTTTGATACTGAAGAAACAGCAGAGCTCATCTTTAGCTTCGTCAGGTATTGCCGGATACAGACTTTGGGAAGGTTCATTTAAATAGGTCTCAAGCTGGTCAATCCTGTCATAATCAAAACCCAGTATAACCTCGCCTTTATAATTGATGATACCTTGTTTTTTCTGTTTTCTGACAACAAAGATGTAATAAAGATTATTGACTATTTTTTCATAACCACTGAGCAGCAGCTGACCCTGATCATTGTATAATATATTTTCGTCAGTCTGTTTATTTTTGATTACCTGGTAGAGATAAGATTCGCCCGGTATGTTTAATTCCTTCACCAAATGAGGTTCGCATTCCGTCAGGTAGACAAAGCGGCTGGTGTAGATTGATTTCGCTTTTTTATGGGGTAGAGAGACCATAAAAGCTGACCCGTAATTGGCAGATTCCACACAGTTATCCAGTTCGAAAGGTAAAAGTATCCTGTCTTTTATATCGATAACACCCCATTTATCATTTAACTGAGCGGTGAAATACTGGCCATTCGAAAGAATGTCAGTAAGCTCCTGATACCTGAAGTCAATAATAATTGTCCCTTTTTTATCAATTAACCCATACAATCCATTTTTAATTACGGGGGCATAACCTTCTTCGAAGTCGAAAGCATCATCAAACTGAGGTTTGATAACCTCATCCCCATTTTTACTGACATAACCAAACTGACCGGCAACAGCAACGACAGCCATATCATCATAGCTGAAATTATAAAACTCCTGATAAACCGGAGCAATCAAGATTTTTCCTGCGCTGTCTTTCAGTCCCCAGAGTTCGTTTTCTTCAAAAATTACCACGTCAGCTGGTTCGGGATGGTCAATTATGGCCCAGCCGTAATCAAAATCAGGGTAATTTAACAGCGCTTTAAAGTCTTTAAAACCCAGTCCTGTATGTTTGGTGAATAAGGCAAGATTTAACTGAGTGTGATCATCTGCATCAATTGCATTATTGATAACTGTGTTGTTATAATTGATATCTTCCAGCAGCTCTCTGGCCTGATCAGCATGGCTCTGCTCACTCATGTTAAAAACATCAGATGCATTTAACTGGAAGTAAGGCTGATTTAAATCATCCAGGTATTTAAAGAGATTTTCTTTCGCAGTTTTGAATTGCTCTGGACGATCAATTAATTCTTCCTGATATTTTTCTATAAAATTATAAAATCTCTTAAAGTTTTCTTTGCCGCCGGGGGCTTCATAGAAAAGACTCGGACTGACGAGTGGTTCGTCAGGATTGAGGCTGATATGGAGGTCGAAGTTGCTGTCTGCCAGAATACTTTTTCCTGTGAGTAAAGGATGCAGCAGAATAGAAAGTTCATAACCCCATTCCATCATCATTACCTCTTCACCATTGAGCTCATCAGGTTCGCCGGTATTATATAAATAAACCCTGTGTGACATATTTTATCGTTTTAATGATAAGGAACAAGATATAGAAAAGTTTAAAAAGCGCCAGAAAAACTGATTTTATTCTCTACTTTGGCCGGGTCCATAGTTTAAATCAAAATGATAGTTGTGATCCTATGAAATCATCAATAGTTATCTTTTTTCTTTTTCTGGCCTTTACCAGAGTAAATGCACAGTCAATCATTCATACCCAGCCGAAGCTGAAAGTTGTTGTTCCTTCTTTAATTGTGCTGGGTAATGTTCAGGACGGAGGTTCTCCTCATGTGGGCTGTACCAAAGCTTGCTGCAAAGATCTGTTTGAACATCCGGATCCAACCCGTATGGTTTCTTCTCTGGGTGTGATTGATCCTGAAAATAAACTAAACTGGTTATTTGATGCCACGCCGGATCTTCCGTTTCAGATGAAAAAACTGAAAAAAGAAGCTGAGTTCAGTACTAAAGAAGTACCCGACGGGATTTTTATCACGCATGCACATATTGGCCATTATGCCGGTTTAATGTATCTGGGCAGAGAAGCGCTTAATGCTAAACAGGTATCCGTTTACGCCATGCCAAAAATGAAGACATTTTTAGAACATAACGGGCCGTGGAGTCAGCTGGTCAGTTTAAATAACATCAGTATTAAACCTGTTCAGGATGAAAAGGTTAATGTGCTTTCTTCCAATATCAGCGTAACGGCCTTTAAAGTTCCTCATCGTGACGAGTTCTCGGAAACAGTGGGTTATCTTATTCAGGGGCCGCATAAAAAAGCCTTGTTCATCCCGGATATTGATAAATGGTCCAGGTGGAATAAAAATATTGTGGAAGAAATCAGGAAAGTGGATTATGCTTTTATTGATGCTACTTTTTATGATGCTGCTGAAATGAACAACAGACCGATTACCGAAATTCCGCATCCGCTGGTGGTGGAAAGTATGGAATTATTTAAGCAGCTTTCAAAACAAGAGAAGGATAAAATTTATTTCATTCACCTGAATCATACTAACCCTTTGCTCAATCCCGAAAGCGGGCAAACAAAAACCGTCCTTAAAAATGGATTTCATGTTGCCCGGTTTAACGACATATTTGAACTTTAAATATTGATTAGCTGATGTAATCTCTGTCTTCGTCGCTTAATGTGCCTTTGCCGGCAGGCGGAGGAGTAACAGGAAGAATTTCGTCCTCATTTCTGTCATAGGTACTGATTACAGTTTTTGGACGACCTGCCCAGTAACCCAGCAGAAAGCCTGCAAAAGTACATATTCCTACAACCAGCAGCTTGGAAATGTCCTTTTTAACAAATATAAAATCGAACTGTACTGCGTCTGTATTCATCATCAGAAAAATGGTGATTAATACAGTGAGAATGATAATCAGGATGGTTTTGGTACGCATGAGCTTAAAATGTATAGTTAACAATGAGTTCAAAGATAGGATTATGATGATATTCCTTGTTGACGAACACAAATCTTGTACCTAAATCAACGTTTGGCTGATAACGGAGCAGGTTCATATTCCCATGGAGTTCAAATCCGTAGGTCTTTGGCTGTGATAAATTACTGTCTGTACCCAGGTTTTCGTAGTGACAGAATACACCACCTCTTACATTTCTGATGTAAGCCAGTGGTCCGATTTCTACATCAGGATAAAAAAGCGGGAAACGATAATTAAAAAGCAAAGTATTTTTAAGCCGGCTTTTTGCCATGATGTTGTTGTACCCGTAAACGGTGTTGATCTCATTATTGTAAGTACGGATTCCGGTAGCCTCCTGAAAATTGAAGTTAGCCAGGAAAGAGTGGTTTTTGGCCAGTCCGGGAAAATAAAGGAAACCGGCTGCGGCAAAAAGATCTCCGCTTAACTGTTTGTCAAATGGCTGGCTGAAATAACTGAATTTTAAAACCTGTGCCCATTTCGGAGCAATGTCCCTTTCTGCGGTGCGGGTGGTATGCGTAAAAGTAAAGCCGGTTTCCAGAGGGAATCTGATGCTCTTTACAAAATTGGCTGGCAGGTTTTCTGCCTCATATCTCTGGGTATAACTGGTTCCGGCATTAACCGAAAAGTTGTAATTATGATTCTGAGCACTCAGATTGACCGGGACTATGGCCTGCAGTTTAACATAGTTCTCTCTCCAGTCTCCCTGTCTGGTTCCCATACCCGTGGAATAAAAGGTTCTGCGGGGTCTGTTGGTGAAACTGACATTGAAAATAGGGTACAGACTTTTGAAACTCGCTCCGGCATTGTATTCAAACCTGCCCAGGTCCCGCTGATAATTTACTCCCGCATAAGCGTCAAAAGTATTCAGCAGGTTATTTGATCTTAACTGCAGGCCGCCTTTGTATTCATCAGCAATTACAGGGATTATACTATGGACATTAATCAGGTTTCCCAGTTTACGGTAAGGAGTGGAAGTAAAGCTGCTGTCAGGAATATGATCAAATACATTTCCGGTATTTTCCTGTTCTTCGGCTGCTTTTCCAAAGAAAACAAAATTGTCTTTGCCGGTTTTCAGCGCCTCAATTTTTGTTTGGGCTACTTCATAACCATACAGGTTATAGTTGTTGAATAAAATGCTGTCGGTGCCATTGATGACCGAAGGATTGAACGCTCCGTATTTTGAGGCGCTCAGAGCGCTTATCTTTTTTGAAACGACATCTATACTGTAAATGTTGTTTATTCCATTGTAGTGAGCGTTAAATGCGATGTCGCGGCCAATGAATACCGGTCTGCTTAACTGCTGCTGCGTCTCGCTGATCAGCTTTTCGGTTTTACCGTTGCTGTCAACTGTCCAGAGTGCTTTTCCTTTTTCAGAAACGCTGACATAAGTGATCATATCACCGGTGCTGTTGAAAGCAGGAGTTTGCAGTAACAGCTGTTCAGGATTCGGATAAGTCCGGATAATTTTTCCATTTGCAGCGTCCATGACGATCAGCTGGATTTTGTTGCTCAGATCAATTTGTACAGCAACGAGCTTAGAACCGTCAGCAGAGAGGGTAGGGGAGAAGATTCTTGATCTGGTGCTCAGCTTTTTAACTTTTTTCGTCAGGAGGTTATAGCTGCAGATAACGCTGTAACTTCTTTGCTGGAACCTTGGGTCCAGTCTGATCTCGTCCCAAACGACCAGGTTATTGGCATAACTGAACCAGGGTTGTTCCTGCTGACCGATTCCCTGTATGCGGTGCTCTCTTTTGTCCTTGTCTATCAGTGTAAAAGCTGCTGCTGCAGCTTTACTTTGTTTAAGTACCAGGATGCTTCCATCAGATATTTTTACCGGAAGGTTATAATCCGTCGCATATTTTGCTTCCTGGTTGAGTACCGGGTAGTCTTTTGAAGGGCTCAGTGCAGCTTGTTTTTCCCAGTCCTGTTTTATTTTTTCAGCAGTATGCAGATACCATGCCCTGCCGGTTTTACCACTGAATTTTTTAAGACTGCCGGCAAAAGGATAAATACGCAGCGGGCGATTTTTAATATCTGTCAGGACACTGTCGAAGACAAATTTTCCGGACGCTTCACGGATGTGGGAAGCCAGCAGATAACCGAGCTGATAATAGCCCGGAGTAACATCTTTCTGAGAACCAAAATTTGCTTTGCTGTAAGACAGATTTTTCCCCTGCAGCAGGGCAGTTCTGTAAGGCATGATCCAGCTGGGCTGACGGCCGCGTCCGGCGTGGGTAAGCGAGGTTTCGTTCGATACCGCATCACCTTCAAAAAACCATAAAGGGATGCTGACACCCATCCATGCAAAATAGACTTCTTCGGGAAAAGGATAAGGCCTGCCACTAGTCAGTTTATCAAACTGGGCCATATGACGGAGTTCATGAACTGCAAGGTTATTCAGCCAGTCCTGGCTGTCAAAAGACTGAGGCGGTGTGGTATTGAATTCAGACTTTTTAGGCCCCAGCTGAACAAAGCCGTTTGCAATGACACCCTGGTTTTGAAAGATAATAGGAATGGTGGTTTTTTTAACGCTCAGACTGCGTCCCACCTTCGGGAATATATAGCGGATATTATTGGCCATTCGCTGCGCCTCAGATTCCAGTTCTACCGGGTAAATAATTTTAAACCCGGATGTGTTAATCTGTCTCCAGTTTACACTAAGCGGGTTCTGTTCTCCTCCAAAAATCTGTGCACAGGCTTTATCTGCTATTGATATTGAGCTTATTAGTATTAAAACACTGATTATAAGTTTGTTATTTTTTATTCTTTGCTGCATTATTTTGTGTTACTAAAATAATTAGTTTTTCAGGTGATTTTATTTTCGTTTTATCTGTTGTATAAAATTATATATTTAGTCTTAAATATTTGATATATAGTTTTATATGTTATTTGTTTTTCAGTAGTTTATCAGTTTTGTTTGCTGTTTTTTATGCTTGTAACTGCCTGATAATGCAGGATTGAAAAACAAAAAAATACCGCTTATCTGATGATGCGCTGAAGATACACTTATTCCTTTCAAAATAAGAGTCTGCAGAAAAATCCTCTGATATTTTTTATACAATGATAAGATCAGAATCAATTTTTCCTGCACAGGAATGATTGGCGGATCAGGTCTTTTTTAGCGGAAAGAATGGTTGAGGGGGAAGTCGTTTTTTTTAGAAAACCGGTTGCTGAATCTGATCCGGAAAATAAAGATCAAGCTGGTTTGCAATGGGAAAAAAGGAGGGGCCTCTCCCCTGTTTTTTAACCTGGCTGACTAGCTTTTGTTTCTGCGTTTTTTGTAAACGGGATATAAAAATACCGCACCTAAAATCAAGGCAGATCCCAGGTAAAATCCGGCAGACATGGTCTCTTTATGGCCAAAGAAAAGGAAGGCCAGAATGATCCCGTAAACAGGTTCAAGATTACTGATCAGGGCTACTCTGAAAGCAGACAGGGTACGCATAACCGAGACCCCTGCAATGTAGGCAAGAGCAGTGCAGACAGTACCTAATATCATCAGGTAAATCCAGTCCGGAACACTCAGGTTGAAACTCTCACTGAGCAGGCTCTGATCAAATAAACGATAGATGGTAATCCAGAAAAATGCACCCGAAAGTTCATAAAAACTGATCACTTTGGCATCACTTTTTTGTGCGAAATTAGAATTGATAATAGAAAAAAGACTGGAAGCCACAGCAGCTGAAAGGCCAAAAATAATACCTGCTGTATAGCTGGATTCAAAGTGAAAGATCAGATAGATTCCCAAAATGATTACTATTCCGATAAAGATATCACTGAGCTGTACTGCTGTCTTTTTAATGATGGGCTCCAGAATAGCTGTAAATAAAGTGAAAGAGGAGAGACATACCAGTGTTACTGATACTGTTGATACTTTGATGGCCTGAAAGAATAAAATCCAGTGCAGGGCCACAATACTGCCTGTAAAGAAGAATTGCAGGAATTCTTTACGGCTTACCCGGATACTGAATTTTGTGGCTTTAAAATAGATCAGAAGGGTGATGCTGGCGATCATAACCCGGTACCAGACCATCGCTACCGGACCCACTGAAATTAAAGCGCCCAGTATGCCTGTAAAGCCCCAGATAAAAACTGTAAAATGAAGAATCAGCAGATTCCTGCTGACAGCTGAATGAGCAGGCGTGGTCATTATTTGGGTGCTTTTTTTAAGAGATAAAGACCAAGTAAGCCAAAAAACAGGGTTGGGATCAGTACTGCCAGAAGGGGTGGTATACCGCCTTTAAGTGAAAACATTTTGGCAAACTGGTTCATTACTATATACAGGAAACTCAGGATAATCCCTATTCCAAGGGGTAAGCCAACGCCTCCTCTTACCTTTCTGGAAGATAAGGCAACACCAATCAGCGTGAGTACAAAAGCCGATAAAGGCTGCAGCCATCGTTTATACTGCTCAAAAAGCAGGTCGTTTTCAATACCGGTTCCCCTGGTTTTTTCTTTCTTGATTTTATCAGAAAGCTCCCTGTTGGTTAAGATTTCATAAATATTATCATAAGCAGAAAAATCATCAGGACGCATGTCCAGTATCGTGTCTTTAGGCTTATCAATGCTTTTAAACATATTCTCTTTCAGGCCGTTTACAGTTCTGATAGAGTAGTTGGTTAATTTCCAGCTGCGTTTTAAAGAATCCCACTTAATCTGATCCGCAATTACCTTTTTAGTCAGAACATCACCTTTGAAATTGTCCAGCATAAAACGATATCCGGACTTTGTTTTGTTGTCAAAACTTTCCATGTAGATATAAGTATTATCATCAAGCTTCATATGAATATTAGGCTTGCTCGTGGGGTCATTCTTTTTTACATAGGTGTTCTCAAAGGTGTTTTTGAGCTGATTGGTATAGGGGAGTATATATAAATTAGACCCCAGATTAAACGAGAAGATAATAAATGCGGAGATGAAATAAGGCTGTAAAAAACGGTTGAAACTTACACCTCCGCTTAAAATAGGGACGATCTCTGTCTGATCTGCCATCTTTGCTGTAAAGAAAATTACTGCAATGAAGTTAATCAGGGGAGAGAGCATATTCACATAGAACGGGATGGAACCTGCATAATACTGACAGACTACCTGCCAGGCAGACAACTTACTTCTTAAGAAGTCATCCATTTTCTCTGATAAATCAAAAATAACAATAATGACCACAAACACACTCAGGGTATAAATAAATGTACCCAGGTATTTGCCAATAATAAAACGGTCAATAATCTTAAATCTGCCTCTGAGGATGTTCATTTACAATTTATTCCCTAATATAGTCACCATTTTGTTTTTCCAGGCGTAAAATTCCCCGCTGATGATCTTTTCTCTGGCTTCTTTAACCAGCCACAGATAAAAATGAAGATTATGCAAAGTGGCAATCTGTGCACCCAGCATCTCTTTAGAGTGCATCAGATGTCTCAGGTATGCTTTTGAATAAACCTGGTCAGCGTATAAATCACTTTCTGCATCTATAGGAGAAAAATCATCCGCCCACTTTTTATTGCCGATGTTAATGATTCCGTTCCTGGTGAAAAGCATTCCGTTTCGTGCATTTCTGGTCGGCATTACACAGTCGAACATATCTACCCCTAACGCTATATTTTCTAAAATATTGATCGGTGTACCTACGCCCATCAGATAGCGCGGTTTGTCTGCAGGTAAAATATCACAGACAACTTCGGTCATGCCGTACATTTCTTCGGCCGGTTCTCCTACCGAAAGACCGCCAATAGCATTTCCTTCACGATCCATAGACGCAATAAACTCGGCAGATTTCATTCTGAGGTCCTTGTAAACCGAGCCCTGTACGATCGGGAATAAAGTCTGGTCAAAGCCGTATTTTGGCTCAGTAGAATCAAAACGGGCACAGCAGCGTCTTAACCAGCGGTGCGTCATATTGATAGAATTTGCTGCGTATTTATAATCACATGGATAAGGAGTACATTCATCAAAAGCCATGATAATATCGGCTCCGATGGTACGCTGAATATCCATTGCATATTCCGGACTGAAAAGGTGTTTTGAACCATCTATATGTGAACGGAACGTTACACCCTCTTCTTTAATCTTGTTTACCTTACTCAGAGA
Source organism: Pedobacter lusitanus (assembly GCF_040026395.1). NCBI lineage: Bacteria > Pseudomonadati > Bacteroidota > Sphingobacteriia > Sphingobacteriales > Sphingobacteriaceae > Pedobacter > Pedobacter lusitanus. Next base: position 2,308,924 of record NZ_CP157278.1, on the reverse strand, counting down.
ATACACCTGGTAGCCTCCGCTATCGGTTAAAATAGGGCGGTCCCAGCCTATAAATTTATGCAAACCACCAGCACCTTCCAGTACATCAAGTCCTGGTCTTAAATATAAATGATAGGTATTTCCTAAAATAATCTGGGCTTCAATATCCTCTTTAAGTTCACGCTGGTGAACAGCTTTTACTGTTCCTGCGGTGCCCACGGGCATGAAAATCGGTGTTTGGATATCGCCATGAGCAGTAGTAACTGTTCCTGCTCTTGCTTTTGACAGAGGGTCGTTTGCCTGTAAGGTAAATTTCATAAATGTGTGTACGCTTCAAAAAATCTCGGCAAAAGTATGAAAAAACACCCGGTTTACACCATCTAAATTTAAAGACCCTTCAGGAGCTGTCTTTAAATTTTTCAGTAAATTGTTTAATTTTTTATCAACATAGGCCCGCATTACAGATTAAAAATCAGAAATTTGGCGCTTGTCAAAAAAACCATCGTGGAATTAACCTTACTAGAGAGTTGCCTGCTGGGTGCCCTCATTTTTTGTTTTGCCGTTCAGCTGTATTTTAGTTTATCTGTACATTTAAAACTGGCTCTTGTTAAAGTAGAAGAACTGCCGGAACAGGCAGCTAAACCTTTGAGTGTTATTATCTGTGCGCGTAACGAAGCAGAGAACCTGACTCAGTATTTACCTGCTGTGTTACAGCAAAATTACCCGGATTTTGAGGTTATCGTAGTCAATGACCGTTCATGGGATCAGACCAGAGAAGTTTTAAAGGGCTTTGTTGCCCAGTATAAACACCTTAAGGTAGTGACTGTTGCAGAGGGAGAGAAGTTCATTGCCGGTAAGAAATTTGCCGTAACGATGGGGATAAAGGCGGCAGCACACGATTGGCTGGTCTTTACAGATGCAGATTGTGTGCCAGCTTCAGAGAACTGGTTAACAGGAATGCAGCAGCCTGCCAGTGAGCAGACGGCAATTGTACTGGGATATTCTCCGTATATCCGTAAACGTGGACTGCTGAACAGTCTGATCCGTTTTGAGACGTTTTTTACTGCTGTTAACTATCTTGCTTTTGCACTGGACGGAATGCCTTATATGGGTGTCGGCAGAAATATGGCTTATAAAAAGTCATTGTTTTTTAAAAACAAAGGTTTTGCAGCGCATATGCATATCCCGTCAGGGGATGATGATTTGTTTGTAAATGCCCACGCAACCCCTCAGAATACAGAGATTCGTCTAAACCGGCTGACACACGTGTGGTCAGAACCGAATACCAGTTTCTCCGCTTATCTGAGACAAAAGAAAAGACATTTTGGTGCCGGTAAGTTCTATAAGGCCAGACATAAATTTATTTTATCCTTACAGATCATATTTCAGTTTCTGTTTTATGCCCTGTTTATTGCATTAATGTTTTTTAAACCTGCTAATTATCTGGCTGCCGGTGTTTTTGCACTGAGCCTGATCATTAGAAGTTTTATTTACCCCCGTTTGCTTAAACGCTTGAATTATCCGGATTTGAGATGGTGGTTTCCTGTTTTGGATATTCTGCTGTTCATTTTCTTAGTGTTTAATGGCATTCTGTCTATATTTGTTAAAAAAGTAAAGTGGAAATAAGCTCAGCCCTCATACAAAAGTATTTTAAAGATCTCAGTGAAGATCAGATCGCAAAGTTTGATCAGTTGTTTGATTTATATAGTTTCTGGAATGCGCAGATCAATGTGATCTCCAGAAAAGATATTGAAGAACTCTATGAACGTCATATCCTGCACTCTCTTGGAATTGCTAAATTCTGTACATTCAAGGCAGGAGAGAAGGTTCTGGATGTAGGTACCGGCGGTGGTTTTCCTGGTATTCCTTTGGCCATTTTATTCCCTGAAACAGAATTTCACCTGGTAGATTCTATTGGTAAAAAGATTAAAGTGGTGACCGAGGTTGCTGCTGCTCTCGGGCTAAAGAATGTCAAAGCTTCTCATTTAAGAGCGGAGCAGGTAAATGATAAATACGATTTCGTGGTTTCACGTGCGGTAACCCGTTTAATTGATTTTTATCCTTGGATAAAAGATAAGTTCAATAAGAATTCAAAAAATGCCATAGCCAATGGTATTCTGTACCTGAAGGGTGGGGAGTTAGCTGAAGAAATCAGTGAATCCAGGTTAAAAGCTGAATTATATCCTTTGTCGGCCTATTTTGAAGAGGACTTTTTCGAGACTAAATTTGTTGTTTATATTCCCTGTTAACTAACGGAAATCAGTTAAACTGGCTGATATCAGGGCAGTTTCCCAAAATAAATTACCAGTATCAGTGGGCTAAGTATTAATTTAGCCCATGAGTATACTCCATCAGATTGCCCTTACCCTCATTAAAAATATTGGTCCTGTAACAGCGAAATGTTTGCTGGCCCATTTTCATAACCCCGAGGCTATTTTTGCCGCAGGTGAAGCCGCATTGATGCAGGTTGAAGGTCTGGAGCCTTTCAGGGTACATGAAATTCTCCGGACCAATGCACTTAGTCTGGCAGCAGCACAATTAACATTTCTTGATCAGCATCAGATAGAAGTCCTTTTTTATACAGACGATAAATATCCGCAGCGTTTAAAGGATTGCAGTGATGCTCCGGTTTTGCTTTATTATAAAGGCAAAGCCGATCTGAACCATCCCAGAATAGTCAGTATTGTTGGTTCCAGGAAGGCTACCCCTTACGGTCTGCTGCTCTGTCAGCAGCTGATCAGTTTATTGCAGCATTACGATGTGCTGGTGGTGAGCGGGCTTGCCTATGGTATTGATGTGGCAGCGCACAGACAAAGTTTGTGCTATAAAATACCTACTGTCGGGGTATTGGGACACGGACTGGACCGGGTATACCCCGCTGCTCACCGGCAAACTGCCGGTGCAATGCTGGAGAGCGGAGGTCTGCTCACGGAATTTCCTTTAAATACAATTCCTGAGAAAGGAAATTTTCCCAAACGGAACCGGGTTATTGCCGGTCTTGCAGATGTGGTCGTGGTAGTAGAAGCAGCTGTAAAAGGAGGGGCGCTGATTACAGCAGGAATTGCAGATTCCTATCACAGGGACGTTTTTGCTTTCCCGGGCAGGACAACCGATATCTGCAGTCAGGGCTGCAATTTTCTGATTAAAACGAATAGGGCCGGTCTGATCAGTCAGCCTGAAGACCTGGTCTATTATATGGGCTGGGAAACTGCTGTGCCGGTGAATGCGCTGGTACAGGAGCCTTTGTTTAACGGTCTTTCTGCAGCAGAAATTACCCTGGTAAAACTTTTGAAAGCAGCTCCTTCAGGCATTGATGAGCTGGGATTGAAGGCTGGTATACAACAGCATAAGCTCGTATTGCATTTACTGAATCTGGAGATGAAAGGTGTCCTGATTTCACTTCCGGGAAAGATATATCAGCTCATTTAGCGCTTAACTCAAGCCTGTTTTGCCATATAATATCTATGTCAGGGGTAGGTTGTTAAGCTATATTCAGAATATAATTTTATTAAATTGATTTATTCAAAATATGATTACGAATATATAATAGAAATAAAATTCTAGGAATCAAGTCGTACTTTTGTAACATGTGGTATAATAACATATTAGAAACTATTGGCAATACACCATTGGTGCGATTGAATAGCGTTACGAAAGAAATTCAGGCGACTGTACTGGCAAAGGTGGAGACCACCAATCCGGGTAATTCTATTAAAGACCGTATGGCTTTAAAGATGATTGAAGACGCAGAACAAAGTGGCAAGCTTAAACCAGGAGGAACCATTATTGAAGGTACTTCCGGTAATACAGGTATGGGCCTGGCTATGGCTGCTATTATCAAAGGATATAAGTGTATTTTCACAACAACAGATAAACAGTCTAAGGAAAAAGTTGATGCTTTACGTGCTTTTGGCGCAGAAGTAATCGTTTGTCCTACCAATGTGGAGCCGGAAGATCCGCGTTCCTATTACTCCGTTTCTTCGCGTCTGGAGCGTGAGGTTCCAAACTCATGGAAACCTAACCAATATGATAACCTGGCTAACACAGCAGCTCATTATGAGCAGACAGGGCCGGAAATCTGGGCACAGACTGAAGGAAAGATCACCCACCTGGTAGTGGGCGTTGGAACCGGAGGAACTATATCCGGTACCGGAAAGTATTTAAAAGAACAGAATCCTGACATTAAAGTATGGGGAATTGATACTTACGGTTCTGTTTTTAAAAAATATAAAGAAACAGGTATACTGGATAAAAATGAGATCTATCCTTATATCACTGAAGGCATCGGAGAAGATTTCCTTCCGCAGAATGTCAACTTTGATGTGATTGATCTTTTTGAAAAAGTAACAGATAAAGATGCCGCGCTGATGACACGTGATATTGCACGTAAAGAGGGGATATTTGTAGGTAACTCTGCAGGTTCTGCCATTGCGGGTCTGTTACAGTTAAAGGATAAACTTAAACCCGAAGATGTGGTTGTGGTGATTTTTCATGATCACGGTAGCCGTTATATGGGTAAAATGTATAACGAAGACTGGTTGAGAGAACGTGGTTTCCTTAAGGATGAAAAATTAACAGCCAGATCTATTCTGTCTAAGAAAGAGCAGTCTGAGATTGTGACTATTGATTGTGAGAAAACTATTGTGGAGGCGATCAATACAATGAACATGCTGAATATTTCTCAGATTCCGGTTACCCAGCAGGGAATGGTTGTAGGTAAACTGGCAGAAGGAGATATCCTGAAAGCTTTACTGGAAAACCCTTCATTGAAATCTGCACCGGTTAAAGAGATTATGTCTGCTACTTTCCCGTTTGTAGATATGAATACCTCAATTGATAAGATTTCTGCACTGATCAACAAAGAGAACAGCGCAGTACTGGTTGAGGATGAAAAAGGTAATTTTGAAATTATTACCCAGTACGACATTATCAATGCGATATCTGTTTAAGATACGCTGATTAATCACTTGTAAAAAGAGCTTGCAGCAATAGGCTTCCGGAGTTAAACTTCGGGTTTACCTATCCTGCAGGCTCTTTTTGCTATACTCTATCTTACTGTCTTTTAGCTTTCAGAACGGATATATAACCCGGATTGATATCAGTTTTTGCTCCGGTGAGCAACCATACTTTTGTACCATATTCCCTGGATAATTTATTATTTACTATACCGATCAGTTCGGCTTTGGCATAAGCTCGTCTGGTTTTTTCTACCTGTCCTTTATCATCTATATAGATTATGCATTGATAAGGTATACGTTCAGGTGCCCAGAGCGTAAAACTGCTGCTCAGCGAAACTACTGCAGGAAGCTGATACTTTTTACCCAGATGATCAACTGCCCCGGCTTCTCCGTAATTTTCAGCAAAAATGGTAGTTTCTTTAAGCAGGTTTTTTGGGATTTTGGCATAAGCTTCTGCCGTTAAAGCAGTCATTTCCTCCCAGCCAATCATATCTGCATAATCCTGTGAAGTCTGATGTCTCTTCCCATCCTCCCAATAGAAAAGTTTGTCGAGTTGAATGGCTTTAAAGTAATCCACAGCAAGATTTATGGGTAAAACAGGAATGGCCTGTGGCACAAGCAAAAGATTAGGCAGCATTAACAGAAAGATCATTGTATATTTTATGGCCGCAGGGATGCGACGGGTTACTGATTCAATTCCATAGGCGCTTAAGGCAAATAATGCCGGATATACACCAAAGGCATAATAGGGTTTGCCTTTGAAATAAATTAACAGCCCCATCAGGATCAGAAAGCTAAAGCCAACCCACCGGTAGGGTAAAAGGTTTTTATGAAAGAATATAAGCAATAAGCCAGGCAGCCAGATCAGCAGTCCGGTACCATTTGACATCAGTTGTCCTTTGATAAACCCGCTTAGCGTATTATTGTTTAACTGTGTGTCTGTAAGTTCCTTCATATGGGTTAATACAGGCCAATGATGCAGATATTGCCAGATCAGGTTAGGCAGGAAAATCAGGAAGGCAAAAACTGCGGCGATATAGAGCTGCTTTTTTAGCAATAATCTGCGTTCCCTGGTCAGTAAAATTCCACTAATGATGGCTATAATAATAAACAGGATGGCATATTTGGTGAGCAATCCAAGGCCGATAACCGGGCCCAGCCAAAGCAGGTATCCGTTACGCCTGGTCCTGATGTACTTAATCAGCAGATAGTAGCTAAGTGTCCACCAGAACTGATCAAATACTACGGGCTGTAATAAATATCCCGTTGCTAAAAAGCCTGGAGACAGGACAATGGCCATACAGCAAAGTGTTACTGCAAAACCTTTGCCTCCAATTTCTTTAACAATGAATCCAGCAGTTAATACCGTTAAAGCAGCACAAATAGCCGGGATTAGACGAACGGCAAAAGCACTGTCACCGAAGACATCAACTGAAAACCTGGCTACCATTGCAATAAAAGGAGGGACTTCTGCATAACCAAAATTCAGGTGATTGCCCAGCGCAATATGTAAAAACTCATCTCTGTGTATGCCATAATTATTTAACCCGATCAGATGTAAAATCAGGCTGAAAGAGGCAAACAGAAAGATCAGGGTATTGATTTTTTGTGGGGGAGAGTTGAGGCGCATATCAATTGGTTAGTGTTAATCTTTAGACGGTTAACGGTTAGTTAAGTTACAAAAATCGGGGTTATTTAAAACAGAAATCCCTGTCTGATTTGTTCAGACAGGGATTTCTGTAAACTGATCTTCTTTTTTATTGTGCACCTCCAAGCCATAACAGCCCGTCGATAATAAATTTGTTCTGTGTTTCACTGTCAAATGTAGAAGACTTGCCTACATTGGCTGCATAATCCATCGCATTATGGCCAAAGTTGGCATACAGAATTTTAATAAAATGATTATTATTTTATATTACAATGAAACTTATTTGATATGTTTTCTTTTAACTGCAAAAGACAGAACAAAAAAAAGCCGGGATATATCCCGGCTTTTTTTTGTTCTGTCTTTTAAAATATTAGTGTGATGGCGAATTGGCATCAACACGTTTGATTTGCGCACCTAATGCACGTAAACGTGTATCAATGTCCTGGTAGCCACGCTCAATCTGTTCGATATTGAATATCGTTGAAGTTCCTTCAGCAGATAATGCTGCAATTAACAGTGAAACCCCTGCTCTGATATCAGGAGAAGTCATACTGATACCTCTTAATTTATATTGTTTGTTGATTCCGTTAACAGTTGCTCTGTGCGGATCACATAAAATAATCTGAGCACCCATTTCAATCAGTTTATCCACAAAGAATAAACGGCTTTCGAACATTTTCTGGTGAATCAGCACTGAACCTTTAGCCTGGGTAGCTATTACCAGTACAATACTCAGCAGGTCAGGAGTGAAGCCAGGCCATGGTGAGTCTGCAATAGTCAGGATAGACCCGTCAATAAAAGTATCAATGATATAATGTTTTTGAGAAGGGATATAAATATCATCGCCTCTGCGTTCAAAATTGATACCTAATTTTCTGAATACATCAGGAATTACCCCTAATTCTTCATAACATACATTTTTGATGGTGATTTCTGATTCAGTCATAGCAGCAAGGCCGATGAAAGAACCAATTTCAATCATATCAGGTAACATTTTGTGTTCAGTGCCACCCAGTTTGTCAACTCCTTCAATAGTCAGCAGGTTTGAGCCGATTCCGGATATTTTGGCACCCATGCGGTTAAGCATTTTACATAACTGCTGTAAATAAGGTTCACAGGCAGCGTTATAGATCGTAGTCACTCCTTTAGCCAATACCGCAGCCATTACGATGTTCGCTGTACCGGTTACAGAGGCCTCGTCCAATAAGATATAAGCACCCTTAAGGTTAGTTGCATCTACGTTGAAGAAAGATTCTTTAGCATCATAATTGAATTTCGCACCTAATTTCTCAAAACCAAGGAAGTGGGTATCCAGCCTTCTGCGTCCGATTTTATCACCACCTGGTTTAGGGATGGCAGCTTGTCCGAAACGTGCAAGAAGCGGGCCGACAATCATAATTGAACCTCTCAAACTGCCACCCTTAGATTTAAAAGTTGCTGATTTAAAGAATTCAAGATCTATATTTTTTGCTTCAAATGTGTAAGTGTCTTTGGATAAACGGTTTACTTCAACGCCTAAATCACCCAGAAGTTCGATCAGTTTATTTACATCTTTGATGTCAGGGATATTACTTACAGTGACTTTTTCTTCTGTTAGTAAAACGGCAGATATAATCTGCAGAGCCTCATTCTTAGCTCCCTGCGGATGAATTTCACCTTTTAACTTCTTCCCACCTATAATTTCAAATGCGTTCATGTGCTATTAACCTATATTATTTAAATCTGCTCGTTTAGTGTCTTTGTTTTGAATTGGAATTACTGCGGGGACGGTTATTATTGTTGTTTTGTCTTCCCTTATTGTTGTTGTTATTCCTTCCGCGATTGGTATTGGTTGATGTTCTGCTGGCCTGTGGTCTGAATTCAACCTTGTTCAGATTGATGTTTTCTTCCAGCTGCAGTAATCCGCCGGATAATTCACTCAGGTTTTTAAGAATAGTTTCATCGGCTACGCTATCTTTATTCCATGTCACATAAGCCATTTTCATAAAGTTCGCAATACCCTGTACCAATGCTGCTCTGCGCTCCGGTTCTTCTACTTCGATGGCTCTTTCGATCATCACCTCAACAGTTTTACCATAGTGCTTGTATTTGATCCTTTGCTGCGGATAACCGATATGCGAAGGTTTAACCAATGCCATCTCTGGAGTTGGTTTGGGATAAGGACTATCTACGTCGATTTTATAACCGGAGATAATGTGCAAATGATCCCATAATTTATGCTTGAAATCGGCAACGTCCCTTAGATGTGGGTTTAAAAAACCCATCAGATCTATCACTGCCTGAGCATATTTATTACGCTCTTCCAGATCCGGTAGCTCGCAAATATACTTCACCATGTTCTGTACATTACGTCCGTATTCTGCAAGAATTAACTCGTTTCTTGTGGTATTGTAATCGAAATTCATTCTATTTATTTCTTGTGGTATTCGCTGAAGAGGGATTATAGAGGCTCCTGGGCCTGTTTTTCTGTAATTTGATTTAAAGATAAACCTTATTTTACAATCCGCAATTTAGCAAATTTTAATAACAATTGCTTGTTTCCTAATCCCTGGAAAAATACCGTCGCTTTTACGTCCGGTAAAGTACCTTCCAGATTGATGATTTTACCAAATCCAAACTTCTCATGTTCAACATCCATACCGTTTTGGAAAGCACTTGCCGCATCAGGCGTAAAACCTGGTGTCGGGATGTGTGCAGTAGGCAGCATCGTACTGGTTTTAGGCCTTGAAGGTACGGTCTGAGTGGCCGAACCTGAGGATGCTGGTTTAGGTTTGCTGAAAGAATCCCTTTGCTGAGACCATGACCGGCGTTCACCATCAAAACTATCCGATCCGAGAGTTGTTTTAGGGGCTTTGACAACCTCCAGTTCCAGGAATCTTGCACTGATTTCACTGATAAACCGGCTTGGTTCACAATTGGTCAGCGTACCCCAGCGATAGCGGGAAGTTGCATAAGTCAGCGTCAGTTTTTTCTCTGCACGGGTAATAGCCACATAAAACAAACGGCGTTCTTCTTCCAGATCTGTTCTTGAATTCAATGACATCTGCGAAGGAAACAGATTCTCTTCCAGTCCTACAACATAAACATTCTTGAACTCCAGTCCTTTTGCCGAGTGAATGGTCATCAGCGAAACGGTGTCTTTTTCTTTATCGTCCTGTCTGTCATCGTTGGTTAACAAAGCAACATCCTGCATGAAAATAGCCAGACTTCTGTCTTCAATATCTTCACGTTCAGCAAATTCTTTAATACCATTCAGTAATTCCTGAATGTTTTCATATCTGCTGCGGCCTTCCACACTGTCATCAGTATGCAGTTCTTTCAATATGCCGGAATGCTGGGCGATGTATAAAGCCGTCTCGTAGGCATCGAGTTTTTTGGACTCCGCCTGGAAACTTTTAATCAGCATAGAAAAATCATTCAGCTGATTGGCAATCCTGCCCGCAATATAAGTCTGTGGTTCACAGACTACCTGCCACATCGTAATATTATGCTGATCGGCAGCTACAATAATTTTATCAACGGTAGTATCTCCTAATCCTCTTTTGGGATAATTGATTACTCTTTTGATAGCTTCTTCGTCACTCGGATTAAAAGTAAGACGGAAGTAAGCAATTAAATCTTTGATCTCTTTACGCTGATAGAAAGAAAGTCCGCCAAATATTTTATAAGGAATATTCAGTTTTCTTAAACCTTCCTCCATTGCCCTTGACTGGGCATTGGTACGGTAAAGAATAGCAAAGTCATTATAATTCAGTCCTTTGGAAGATCTGTCCTGCATGATAGACTCTGCAACCAGTTTCCCTTCTTCGTTATCTGTAAAAGCTCTTGATACTTTGATCCTGTCACCAGATTCATTTTCTGAGAATACATTTTTCTCCAGCTGATTTTTGTTGTTGGCAATGATACTGTTTGCCACATCAACTATATTTTGGGTAGAACGGTAATTCTGTTCCAGTTTATAGACCTGCAGATCAGGATAATCCTTCTCGAAATTCAGGATATTCTGAATATTTGCCCCACGGAATCCGTAGATACTCTGTGCATCATCACCTACCACACAGATATTCTGATAAGCTGCGGCCAGTTTTTTTACAATGGTGTACTGGGAAAAATTGGTATCCTGGTACTCATCGACCATCAGGTATTTGAATTTCTGCTGGTACTTATTTAATACATCGGGATTATCTTTTAACAATACATTGGTTTTGAAAAGCAAATCATCAAAATCCATAGCTCCTGCCTTGAAACAACGTTTAGTATAGGTTTCATAGATAGAACCAATTAAAGGACGTTTGTTACTGATATCTTCAGCCTGAATTTCGGCACTTTTCATGTATTCCACATGGCTTACCAGGTTGTTCTTTGCAGAAGAAATCCGGTTATATACAAAGTTTGCATTATACAACTTGTCATCCAGCTGCATTTCACGCAGTATGGATCTGATCAGACTTTTACTGTCATCCGTATCATAAATAGTGAAATTAGACGGATAACCTATCTTTTCTGCTTCTACGCGTAATATCTTGGCAAATACGGAGTGGAATGTTCCCATCCACAGGTTTTTTGCTTCTCCCCCTACAACTTTAGAGATACGCTCACGCATATCTTTTGAAGCCTTGTTGGTAAAGGTTAATACTAAAATATTAAACGCATCCACACCTTTTTCAATAAGATGGGCTACTCTGTATGTAATCACCCTGGTTTTTCCTGATCCTGCACCAGCCACAATCATGGCCGGTCCCTGAGTATTCTCTACTGCTGCACGTTGCTGAGGGTTTAATCCTGCTAAATAATCCAAATTGAAATAAGATTTTGCTTATGAAAAGGTACAAAAATAACAAAACTATACTTCTTATTTTAATCAGACCCTGTTTTATTTTATATCTTTTTATAGTGGATATGGCATGTGGTTAACAAGCGTATGAGTCCACCTCAAGTCCACAATGAGTCCACGTTGAGTCCACCTTTTTATGTAAAAAGGTGGACTCACTATGGAGCTGTTGTGTATCTGATCCGGACTGGTTGGCTTCTGTACTTCTAGTCTTCCTTAATATATTCTATCTTTGCCCAAAATCATTTGTTATGCAAGAGATCAAAAAATATGTAGAAGACAACAAACAGCGTTTTTTAGACGAGTTGTTTGAATTATTACGCTTCCCTTCAGTAAGTGCCGACCCGAAATACAAAGGTGATGTACTTAAAACGGCTGCTTTTGTAGCTGAAAAACTGAAAGAAGCAGGTGCCGATAAAGTAGAAATTTGTGAAACTGCAGGCTATCCTATTATATATGGTGAGAAAATCATCGATGCCGCACTGCCTACTATTTTAGTTTATGGTCATTATGATGTGCAGCCGGCAGATCCGCTGGAACTGTGGCATACTCCTCCATTTGAACCTACAGTTCGTGATGGAAAGATTTATGCCCGTGGTGCCTGTGATGATAAAGGACAGTTCTATATGCATGTCAAAGCTTTTGAGCTGATGATGAAAACCAATACGCTTGCCTGCAACGTGAAGTTCATGATTGAAGGAGAAGAAGAAGTGGGTTCAAGCAATCTTGGAATCTTTGTTAATGCTAATACTGAGCGTTTAAAAGCCGATGTGGTGTTAATTTCTGATACTTCAATGATCAGTATGGAAAATCCTTCTATTGAAACCGGATTACGCGGACTGGCCTATATGGAAGTAGAAGTGACCGGCCCGAACAGAGATCTTCACTCTGGTGTTTATGGTGGTGCAGTTGCTAATCCTATTACTATTTTATGTAAAATGATTGCCTCTTTACATGACGAGAACAATCACATTACTATTCCTGCTTTTTATGATAAAGTTGTAGACCTGACTGCAGCTGAAAAAGCGGCTTTAAATTCTGCTCCTTTTGATCTGAATGACTATAAAAAAGATCTTGATATCAATGCTGAATGGGGTGAAAAGGGATATTCTACTTTAGAACGTACCGGTACAAGACCTACTTTGGAGGTTAATGGTATCTGGGGTGGTTATATCGGCGAAGGTGCAAAAACGGTATTGCCTTCAAAAGCAAATGCCAAGATCTCTATGCGTCTGGTACCTCATCAGAATTCAGATGAGATTTCTGCTATTTTCCAGAAACATTTTGAAAGTATTGCTCCTGATTTTGTGAAGGTAAAAGTTACCGCACATCATGGTGGAGAGCCTGTGGTTACACCTACAGACAGTGTAGCTTACCGTGCTGCTGAAAAAGCAATTGTAACGAGCTTTGGCAAAAAACCAATTCCTACAAGAGGCGGTGGCAGTATTCCTATTGTTGCTTTATTTGAAGATGTACTGGGTATTAAATCTGTGTTGTTAGGCTTTGGTCTGGACAGCGATGCTTTACACTCTCCAAATGAGAAGTACGATATCTTTAATTACTATAAAGGAATTGAAACTTTGCCTTTGTTCCACAAGTATTTTGCAGAACTAAGCAAATAATTTTAGATAATTCTATAAACAAAGGGTGGCTAAATGGCCGCCCTTTTGTATTTTTACCGCGTGCCTCCACCTAAAAAGAAAACACCATCCAATCAGGGACAACTTTTTGCTGACCAGCCCCTTGTACCAAAAGCTCCGGTAAAACGCAGAAAACCTGCACCTAAGAAGAAAAAGGGACTATCCTTACAATGGAAATTTGTCATTGCAGGATTGCTGCTCATCTTATTTTCTCCATTATATTATGGCTATGTCCTTAAACTCTTTACTTCTGCAACCCGGTGGGTACTGGATATAGGTGAGGACCCGAATTACCGTACCTATAAAAGTTATGCTATCCAGATTCCCAAACGTTATAATATTCATGGTATAGATGTTTCCTATTACCAGGGCAAGATAGACTGGAATAAGGTAAAAGCCATGAAAGAGGATGATGTCAGTATCAGATTTGCTTTTATCAAAGCTACAGAAGGCGTGGCCAGTGTAGATCCTTATTTTCAGCGCAACTGGAGAGAGGCGCCAAAGGCGGGCATAGTTTGCGGGGCTTACCATTATTTTATTCCTAAAAAATCGGGTTTATGGCAGGCCAGGTTTTTCCTTCAGACGGTTAAATTTGAAGCAGGGGATCTGCCTCCGGTTATTGATGTAGAACAGCTCAGTGGGGTATCACCAGAGAAAATGAGGACTGAATTAAAGGATTTTATCCGGCATGTGGAGAAGAAAACCAAAGTGAAGCCAATTATTTATTCCGGGCTGGTCTTTTATAAGGATTATCTGAAAGGCTATTTTGATGATTATCCTTTATGGATAGCGCATTATTATAAAGCAGAATTAAACGCAGGGGCGAATACCAAATGGTCTTTCTGGCAGCATTCTGATAAAGCCAGGATTACCGGGATTAACCATGTGGTAGATTTCAATGCATTCAGGGGAGATAGTCTATCTTTTCAGCAGCTGCTGATCAAGTAAAAAAGCTTAGGGCCTCTTTTTACCGGAATAAAGCCCCGGAATGCCAGTTCCGGAGCTCTGATTGCTATTCGTGTTATTCTAAAATGCGGATTAATTCATGGGTTCCCATCTGACAGTTTCAGACCATATACCTTCGCACCAGATTCCATGGAGTTCTTCAATAACAAGCTGAAAACGTATATGTTGTTTGTTTTCGGGCAAAATCTTCGATCCAGTTTAATTTCTATATACTATGTATTTAATTACTAAACCTATAATTTTTATCTTTTAGTAAAAAATACAGTTCTGTACTTTTTAGCTATGTTTTTTTTGCTTCATTCGTAGGCATGGCTAAAACAAATTTAAGAAGAGGCGGAATCAGGAAGCAATCCTGATCGTCGGCCGTAACGTAAGGAAATTACGTGAGCTTAAGGGTTGGACCATAGCTGAATTTGCATTCAGGTGCGGAGTTGATCCGCATCAGATCAGCCGGGTAGAACTGGGGCTGACCGATTGCAATATCACCATGCTTGTACTGGTTGCTGAAAAACTGGAAGTCGACATCTGTCTTTTTTTTCAGCAGGAATAAAAAATATTTATTTTAGTTGAATGATCACCGCATCTGATAATTTTTATCTCCAAAAAGAGGAACCTGTGCGCAGCTGTCTGCTTGCACTCAGTGAAATTATACTGAAACAGGATCAGGATATAGCTGCTGCCTGGAAATATGGGATGCCATTTTTCTACTATAAAGGGAAAATGTTCTGTTATTTATGGGTACATAAAAAGCTACATCAGCCTTATATTGGTATAGTAGAAGGGAAAAGACTGGATCATCCGGATCTAATCACCGAAAAAAGATCAAGAATGAAAATCATGCTGTTTAACGCAGCTGAAGATTTACCACTAACCACGATAGAAACTGTTTTACAGCAGGCATTGGCGCTGTACAAGACGGGGATAGTTCAATCAGTTAAATGATGACTGATTGTAAATCAAACGTTTGCGCAGTGATATTATCTGGCTGTCTCTGCTGCTTTCTTTAACTTATAGGTATAAAATTAAAACCTTTACCTATGAAACATTTAGCTAAAACCATGCTGCCACTCAGCCTTTCTATTTATGCGCTGATGCTCCTGACGGGCTGTGCGAAATCTGTTAACCCACCAACAGGCAAAACTGCCGGACAAACGGCTGTCACGGCTGTTACCGGAGAAAATGCAGCACCTTCAGAACATTTGTTTTTTTCTTTTCCATCGGATGCTATCCTTAAGATGCAGAAGATTAAAATTACCAAAACTGCTAATAAAGAGTATTTCTCTGTCAATAACTTTTCAGGAGGATATAATGGTTTACAGCAAACGCCGGATAAGTCTTTCGGCACGCCAAATATCCTGATTGCTTCTTTATGGGACCCTAATACTGCGGGAAAAATCTATTCGAGGGTTGCTTATACCGGAGCGGGAACAGTGTCCAGCCGGTTTGGCGGAGAAGGAGATGGTTATAAAACCATCAATCCTTATAAATGGGTAAAAGATACCTGGTATAATATTGCTATCCGTTCCTGGAAGCTAAATGGAGAGCTGTTCATTGGTACTTTTATACAGAACTTATCAACTGGTAACTGGTTTCATACTTCTACACTGGCTATTCCTGAGCGAACCACTTTCCTGGGTTCTGGAAATGATGCTTTCCTTGAAAACTGGGATGGAACCAATGCTGCCGATGACGGACGTTTTGAAAGAAAAGCATTTTTTAAGGATTGCTGGAATCTGAATACCAGCAACCAGTGGCAAAAACATACCAGCCGTTCTTTTAGTGCAAATGCAAATGATGCAGGTAGAAACGGAATCTATGACCGAAGCTTTAATTCGGGTTATGATGCTACAGAGGATGCTTATTTTATGGAGCATGGTGGGACTGTTACCCCGTCCGTGGCATTTGGAACGGGCAGAACACTAAACTTGCCGGCACAAACGAATCAGGGTGATCAGCCGGTTTTAACCGTGGGATCAGTGAATAGCGTTACTGCTAAATATAGTGGAGGCACGGTTACCGTAGACTGGAAAGTAACTGCTAATCTCAGCCCGCAGTTTTCTTCGAAAGTTGAGATCCTGAATGCTTCGGGAGCAGTTATTCAAACTGTTAATGAAATCCTGCCTGAAAAAAGAAAGGCAGTGATCAATGTAACTTTAGGTACTGGTAACAATAAAGCCAGAGTTACAATTACAGATATTTTTAATGGCATAGCTGTCCCGGTTACAGTAAATATTCTATAGTATTGCAGCGGCACCGGATTTTCCTGGTGTCGCTCTATATAAATAGTTGTTTACCGATGTATTTTATCAAAAAAACTATACTGATCATGATTGTGCTGGTTTCACCAGCAGGGCTTTATGCCCAGCTTAAATCCTGCCTGGTTAAAGAAGGAGATCTTATCTTTCAAACGTCACTTTCTGCGCAAAGCAAGGCTATTCAGCTGGCTACAAAATCGAAGTATTCACACTGTGGAATTATTTTTAAAGATAAGAACGGCTATTTTGTACTCGAAGCCATCAGTCAGGTAAAGCGCACACCGCTGGCACAGTGGATTGCCAGGGGGCAGGGAAAGGCGTTTGTGCTTAAAAGACTTCGCCATGCAGATCAGGTGCTTAAACCTGCTGTAGTGATGAAGATGAAAAAGGTGGGGCAGGACCTTAGCGGGAAAAATTATGACCTTACTTTCGAGTGGTCTGATGACCGGATCTATTGTTCTGAACTGATCTGGAAAATCTATCAGCGGGCTACCGGACTGGAGATCGGGAAACTGGAAAAACTGCGTGATTTTGATTTATCAAATGATATTGTCCGTCAAAAGATGAAAGCAAGATATGGAACGCATATCCCCCTGAATGAAACAGTGATTTCGCCGGCTTCAATCTTCAATAGCAGTTTACTCAGCACGGTCAGTCTTAACTAAAAGAATCCTGTGTTTTTATTGTTTATTTTGTAATCAGATGATCGCTTATAAAGAGTTTCTGCCTGTTACTGCATTAAGGGACAGGATAGAGTGTTACTGGAAATTTACAGTTGGTGCTGATATGACTGCTCCACTGCAACATGTTTTTCCACCCGAAGGTTGTTGTAACCTGCTTTTTGTCAGTTCTGCAGAAAGACGTTTTATACTGTTTGCCGGACCTTCAACTATAGTCAGGGAAATTACGATACAGCCAGGTACTGTATTTTTCGGAATCAGGATAAAACCTGGTTATGCAGAATGGTTGCATGCTGCAGATCCTTTTAGCTGTAAGGATCAGAGTACATTGATACCTGCTATGGAAATGAGTGACTGGCAGCAGACTTTATTAAGTCAGATCGGTCCTGCATTTGAAGAGGTATCTGTTGCAGATCATGCTTTGGTCTTAAGGAAGCAGCAGGTCTTTTTTGCTCCGGATGAGCACGTGGCCAAAGGTATACAACTGATTATTGATCACAATGGCAGTATCACAGCGAAAGAAGTTACCAGCCGGGTTTGCATAAGTCCGCGCCAGCTGGAAAGGAAATTTATAAAAGCAACAGGGATGACCATGAAACAGTTCTCGCAGCTCCGGCGATTGAGAAAAGCGATCATTGACTTGTGTGTTGCACAAAGAAGTAAAATCGAAATGATAACTGACAGAGGGTATACAGATCCTGCTCATTTTTACAAATCCTTCCGTAATATCTCAGGTTATCCATTGAGTAAATTTCAGCAGCATTTAAAGCTTATAGAAAATCAGCTGATCTGAAAAGTCGTTTTTTTACACCTGCCGGATAAGATCATTCATTTACTTTTACAACATCAGATAAACCTCAGAAAAATGAAGAAATACCTTATGATACCTTTGCTGCTTCTGGCAATCCATGTAACTGCACAGCAGAATCCGGTGGCTGTACAGCTGGAAAAAATGAAAGACGCCAATAGGCTTGCAGGAACCTGGACTGGTGAAGGATGGATGCTCATGCCCGATGGGGAGAAGCATTTATTTGATCAGACAGAGGTTGTTGCCGTGCAGTTAAATGGCGGACTACTGACTATTGACGGGAGAGGGAAAGATAAAAAGACAGGTAAACCTGTGCATCAGGCTTTTACCATCTTTACTTATGACAATGCGAAACAGAATTATCGCTGGACAGCTGCTGCATTTGGTTATGTAGCTGATATTACACCTGAAGTTCAGCCTGGAAGTTTAATCTGGAGTCTTCCGGGAAGGGGCGGGATTACCCGTTTTACTATCCTGTACACAGCTAATGAATGGACAGAAAAAGGAGAACTTTCTACTGATAACGGAAAAAGTTGGGTTCAGAACTTTGAGATGCATCTTAAAAAATAGGTGCTCTGCCAATCAGATATTTTGTTCAGGGCCGGATATTTTCCGGCCTTCCTGTTGCTATAGCTTATCTCATATCCTGATCAGGATTATAGGCTGATAGCAAACTCTTTGGCAAGCCATAAACTGAAAGCTGCTTCATCCGGAACTGGCTGCTCGGTTTTAACTCCATCTGTGGTTACCATAAATTTAGCCTGGGTAATTGTTTTTCTGCCTGTTTCAGTTAGTACAGAGCAAACTTTGTTTTTGGTAAAATTGGAATCTGGTGATAACTGATGATAATAACAGCTATGGGTAAAATCATTTAATAACAGGGGGGCAGTAGTGAAAGTATAACACGGAATATAAACAGCAGTTTTCTCGTCATATTTTTCAACTACATAATAATATTCATCTGTTTGTGTAAGTCTGAATCTGCCACAGGCTTCTTCATGATGAGTCAATGCACTGATTCTGATCGGAACTGAAATGAAATCACCAAAACCCACATCAGCCAGATAGGTTTCTCCGGCGGTTCTGACCAATAAAGCCATATGGTCTGTTGGCGGCGAGAAAGTTTGGGTAGCGGACTGAAATACTTTAGCCCCGATTAACTGTACATCAAAACCTATCTGTATCAGCAGCTGCCTGAAAACTCCATTTAATTCATAGCAAAAGCCGCCTCTGCGCTGATGTACAATTTTAGTATAAATCTTTTCTTCATCCAGAGCTATCCAGACCTTTTGGTGAATATCCAGGTTCTCAAAAGGTACATTTAACAAATGTGCTTTCATTAAACCCTGCAGGGATGCTAAATCTGCGATAGCTTTTTCCTGATAATTTATTCTGCTTAAATACTCCTGTGTCTGCATACTCTCCGGGATCTGGGTGATTATAATTTTGGCAAAACGCAATTTATCTTTAAACCTGATCGTTTTTCTAATCAGCATCAGGTATACTAAGTTAGAAAAAGGCTAAATATTTGTCCCTGCAATCAGGCTGTTTATGGACAAATTCATGTAATTTTAAAAGGTTTAACACCTGCTCAGATGAAGTCTACAGATAAAACACTGGTCTTTAATAAATTACTGGATCAATACCGTTATCTGGGGCTGCCCGAAGAGTTTATCGATGACGAGGCTGATTTTACAATTCACGATCTGAAAGACATTCATAAGGATGTCCCTTATCAGTCCCCGGTCTACAGAACAAATTTCTTTTCCTTCGTTTTTGTCAAAGATGCTACCGGAAAATATACCACTGACGAACAGATTTTTGAAACCAAACCAGGCACGGTCTATTTTACTAATCCGGGGCATTTTAAATCATTTGAATGGCGAACGCTGAACGAGGTTTACCTGATTACTTTAAGTGAATCCTTTCTCAAAGAAAATGTACATGCTGATATTTTTGATGAATTCCCTTTCCTTTTAGCTGAAACGGTTCCGCCCAGAGTGCTGGATGCTCAGCTATTTTCAGAATTTGAGCAGCTTTATCATCAGATTGCCGGGATTTATTTTGGTGATTGTATCTATAAAAACAGAATGATAGGCAACTTATTTGTCGTTTTACTTTTAAAGATCAAAGCATATTTCTGGTTAGACTATAATCCGATTTATGAAGGTAACCGCAGTTCGCAGATTGTGAAAAGCTTTAAAAGAACACTGGAAAAACATTACCGGCAATTAGCATCCGGCCAGGCACAGGTAATGTTCAGGGTGCAGG
The DNA here is from genome assembly GCF_040026395.1 of Pedobacter lusitanus. Lineage (NCBI taxonomy): Bacteria > Pseudomonadati > Bacteroidota > Sphingobacteriia > Sphingobacteriales > Sphingobacteriaceae > Pedobacter > Pedobacter lusitanus. The sequence continues at coordinate 2,288,888 of NZ_CP157278.1, read as the reverse complement.
ACTATGCCGATGCACAGCATCTTCATCCCAATTATCTGAATAATGTGATCAGAAGTAAAACAGGAAAGGCTATAGGAACCTGGATAGCTGAAAAAACTATCGCTGAGGCTAAGTCTATGTTGCAGAATTCGGCTGTTTCTATTAAGGAAGTTGCCTATCGGCTGGGGTTCAGCGAGTCTGCAAATTTTAGCAATTACTTCAAAAAACATACTGATCTTTCTCCGGTTTTGTATCGTAAACAGCAAGCCGGCCGCACATCTTAGATATTCATATCTTATCCTATCATCTTCATATTTTTCAGGCAAGGCTAATCCTCATCTTTGTGATGTCATTAAAAACAAAGCAATTATGAAAACGCTAAATGGAAAAGTAATTCTGGTAACAGGTGCATCAAGAGGAATAGGGGCAGCTATAGCCCATCAGCTTGCAGCTGCAGGAGCAAAAATAATCGTTAATTATGCCGGAGGGAAAGAGGCTGCAGACCAAACTGTTGAATATATCAGACAGGATGGCGGGGATGCCTTTGCCATACAGGCTGATGTCAGTAAGACAGATCAGGTGAAAAATCTGTTTGATACTGCTATTGCTCATTATGGTAAAATAGATGTACTGGTTAATAATGCTGGTATTATGATTACCAAACTGATAAAAGATACTACAGACGAAGAGTTTACCCGTCAGTTTGATATCAATGTCAGAGGGACATTTAATACCATGCGTGAGGCAGCCACACGTCTGGAAGATAAAGGAAGTATTATCAATTTTTCCACCTCAGTTAACCGGATTATGCTGCCTGGTTATGCAACTTATGTAGCAACCAAAGCCGCTGTAGAACAATTAACCCGTGTATTTTCTAAAGAAGCAGGCAGCCGCGGGATCAATGTCAATTCCATTTCTCCAGGCCCTACCAATACGGAATTATTTACCAACGGTAAATCTCAGGAAGTGATTGACAGGTTAGCTTCTCTTTCAGCTTTTAACCGTATCGGTGATCCGGAAGATATTGCAAAGGTGGTTGTATTTCTGGCAAGTGATGAAGCCAAATGGATTACTGCGCAAAATATTGGTGTTAACGGTGGAATGGCTTAAGATTATAAAATTTATTATCATGTACGATTTAAAAAATAAAGTTGCTTTAATCACGGGCTCGGCCAGGGGTTTAGGCAAAGCGATCGCAGAACGTTATGCTGCATTGGGCGCTGATATCGTGATTAATTATTCGAGAGATAAAGCATCGGCTGATGAGGTTGTGAGTAATATTCAGGCAATGGGTGTTCAGGTACTGGCTGTTAAAGCAGATGTCAGTAAAGTAGCAGAGCTGGAAAGGTTATTTGCAGAAGCAATTGCAGCTTTTGGTAAAATAGATATAGTTGTAGCAAATGCGGGTATAGAAATGGTTGAGATGCCCGTAGTTGATTTTACTGAAGAACAGTTTGACAGACTTTTCTCTATCAATACCAAAGGGTCTTATTTTACGATGCAGCAGGCGGCAAAACATGTGTCAGATCATGGCAGAATCATTTATATCGCGTCCAGCACTACATCATTTCCGGTCACCGGAATGGCTATTTACGGGGGCAGTAAAAGTACGCCGCGTTATCTGGTTGATGTCCTTGCTAAAGAAATCGGGCACAGAGGGGTGACTGTAAATTCTATCATTCCTTTCGCAGTGGATAAGTCAGGGATTTTTGCTGAGGCAGATAGTTATCCTGAACTCAGAAAACAATTGCTGGACAGCTGTCCGATGGGCAGACTGGCAGAAGTTGAGGATGTTGCCAATCTTGCTGAGTTCTTTGCCGGAGATCTTTCTTCTTTTGTCTCTGGTCAGCATTTGCTGGTTAACGGAGGGGCTACAAACTAAAGCAGATGAAGATTTTTTGTTCCTGTATCTTCATTGTTCTGTTTGCTGTTCCGGGAGTAAGTGGACAGGTCAAACTTTTAGGAAAGCAAAATGTTATTAGAAAAACAGCTCATCCTATGCTAACAGACCAAATCAAAAATCAAACTATCAAAAAAGCGATTGACGCTTTACAAAATGCAGATAAAACAGCCTGGTTTGCCTTATTTACAGCTGATGCTAAATTATATGATGATGGTAATGAAGTGGATTTTAAGCCATTTTTTGAAAAGGCAATCGGGCATGAGCGTTTTACGGTTATAGACCGTGTGGAAGATGGTGGCCTGGCTATCTATGGAAAATTTCATAGTGATCAATGGGGCGATTTTAAAACCTATTTCAGATTTCAGCTGGATGAAAAGGGAAAAATCAGCCGCTTGAATATAGGACAGGCAAATTATTAAACAAACGGCCCTTTTAAAGGGGCCATTTGTTTAATGGGTTAATCTATGCTGAACTAAAAAGGATCTACGGTTGAATCTAATATCCTGTTCCACTCCGTGTGACGCTTTATATAAGCTACCACCAGTGGACATAAGGGAATGAGTTTGTATCCGTTTTCTTCTATATAGGCCAGCGTTTTTTCTATCACTGCGGTTGCTGCACCTTTACCCTTCAGCTCTTCAGGAGCTTCCGTATGGATCAGCCAGATCTTTTTGCTTCTTTCTTTATAATCAATAAATGCGGTATAAGCGCCTACTTTAAGTTCGAACCGGTTTTCGTCCTGATTCTTAACCAGGGGCAGATTTACATATTCTTCATTCATGTCTTTCAGTAATTAGTTCAATACGCCAAATTTTCCACTATTGAAATCGTCAATTGCCTGATGGATTTCTTCTTCTGTATTCATTACAAATGGACCATAACTTACTATAGGTTCGTCAATTGGTTCACCGCTTAAGAGCAAGATAACACTTTTCTGATTGGCTTTAATATGGATCTCTTCTCCTTCATTCTCAAACAATACAAAACTATGTTCTCCGGCTATCTCATCATTTACGAGTATACTACCATTGACAACCAGTAAAGCTGTATGGTGTGCAGCAGTTATCGAAGTGGTTAATTCTCCGCCTTCATTGAGTTTAATATCAAACAAGTTTACTGGTGTATAAGTTTCAGCAGGGCCGCTTATACCGTTAAAATTTCCGGCAATTACATGGACTGTACCAGCGTTGTCAGGCAGTTCTGCTTTCCCCATACAAGCTGCTGTTAATGCCTGGTAATGGGCAATAACTGATTTGTCTTTTTTAGGCAGATTTACCCACAACTGAACCATTTCAAAAGGGCCGCCTGTTCTGGAGAATTTTTCTTCATGATATTCTTTATGAAGAATTCCTTCTCCGGCAGTCATCCATTGTACATCCCCGGCATTAATAATACCGCTGTTGCCGGCACTGTCATGATGGGCAACGCTGCCTTTATAAGCAATAGTTACGGTTTCAAAACCTTTATGTGGGTGTACATCTACCCCTCTCAGATGATCTGAGGGACCAAAATCATATTCTGCATTAAAATCGAGTAATAAAAACGGACTGATTCTTCTTTTAGAGATATCTGCTCCTGGTATATAATTAAATACTCTGAATCCGTCTCCAACCATACCTGGCTGAGCAGGTTTTGTTACAATTTTCTCAATTAATTTCCTCATTTTGTTTCTCCTTTTTGGATGATCAAAACAATTGCTTTAAAACATTTTAACAACAAGATGTTCTGATTTTTGTTATACAAATATACCCTGTAAAGCGTCCGGAAAAGTTGATGTAGGATAAGATTGTCGCTCTCCAGCAGAATTGTTTTTATCTTTGTTTTATGAATCTGGAACCTAATAGTTTAATAAATGCATCTTCCCCTTACTTGCTGCAGCATGCTTATAATCCTGTAAACTGGTATGAATGGGGCGAAGAAGCATTGACAAAAGCAAAACGGGAAAACAAGCTGATCCTGGTCAGTATTGGTTATTCAGCCTGTCACTGGTGTCATGTAATGGAGCGTGAAAGCTTTGAATTGCATGAGGTTGCTGAAGTGATGAATAAACATTTTGTTTGTATTAAGGTAGACCGCGAAGAAAGACCGGATATTGATCAGATATATATGCTGGCGATACAGCTGATGACGGGTAGCGGAGGCTGGCCGCTTAATTGTATCTGTTTGCCGGATCAGCGCCCGATTTACGGGGGTACTTATTTCAAAAAGGATGACTGGATCAGTGTTTTATTAAGTGTTGCTGATTTGTGGGAAACCGAACCTGGCAAAGCTGAACAATATGCAGTCCGGTTAACTGAAGGTATCCGAAATTCGGAAAAGGTTATCCCGAATATCAGAACTACGGCTTATACGCAGACGGACCTTCAGGAAATTACTGCACCATGGAAGCGTAATTTTGATATGATTGAAGGGGGGTATAACCGGGCACCTAAATTTCCTTTGCCTAATAACTGGCAGTTTTTGCTGCGTTACAGTCATTTAATGAATGACAATGCAACCCATGTAGCTACCCTGCTTACCCTGGAGAAAATGGCTTTCGGAGGTATCTACGATCAGATAGGTGGCGGTTTTGCAAGATATTCAGTAGACAGCAACTGGCATGTTCCTCATTTTGAGAAAATGCTTTATGATAATGCACAGCTGATAGGTTTATATGCTGAGGCTTTTCAGTTGTCAGGTAATCAATTGTTTAAGGACATCGCTATTGAGTCTGTTACCTGGGTTGAAAGAGAAATGACTTCTCCTGAGGGGCTGTTTTATTCGGCACTGGATGCGGATAGCGAAGGGATAGAAGGTAAATTTTACGTTTGGGATTTACTGGAATTTGAAAAGATACTGGGGAATGATGCTGCATTGATGGCAGAATATTTTAATGTAACACCTTACGGAAACTGGGAGGAGGAAGAGGTCAATATTCTTTTGAGAAAATATACGCCTGAAGAATATGCTGAGCTTAAAGATATTCCACTTGCTGATTTTACAGAGAAACTGAATCTTGCTAAAGAAAAGTTACTGGCAGTACGTCATAAAAGGACTCATCCGGGTTTGGATGATAAATGTCTGACGGCCTGGAATGGAATGATGATCAGTACGCTTGCGCAAAGCAGTCAGATTTTTGACCGCGAAGATTTTTATCTGGCGGCTAAAAAAGCGGCAGATTTTATTCTTTCTGATATGAGTACTGAAAATGGCGGATTATATCGGAATTACAAGCATAACAGAGCCTCAATCACAGGTTTCCTGGATGATTATGCTTTCTTTATCGCTGCACTGATTGCTTTGTATGAAGCAGATTTTGAAGATCGCTGGTTGCTGGAAGCTAAAAGACTAACAGAATGGGTACTGAGTAATTTCCGTGATCTGGACAGCCCGATGTTATTCTATACGCCGGCAAATGGTGAGTCTCTGATTGCCCGCAAACATGAGATTATGGACAATGTTATTCCTGCGGCCAACTCTGTAATGGCGCAGAATCTGAAACATCTGGGACTATTATTTGATGAAATCCGTTATACGGATAAAGCTGATGCCATGCTTGCTGCGGTGCATCCTCAAATTAAGACCTATGGCTCCGCATATTCCAACTGGGCCATTCAACTGATGAATGAAGTGTTCGGAATCAGTGAAATTGCTTTAACAGGTGATTCTATTAATCAGATCAGGAAAGAGCTGAGCAAGAGGTATATCCCAAATAAAATTATGCTTGCGGGAACAAATTCTGTGCTTCCTTTGTTAAAAGATAAGCAAAGCATTGAAACAAAAATCTATATTTGCCGAAATAAATCATGTCAGCTGCCTGTAACAACAGTTGAAGAAGCATTAAAATTAATTAACTAAATAGGATTCCAATGAGTATTAAACCCAATACAGTAGTTTCATTAACGTACGAATTGCATACGACTAATGAAGAGGGACAACAAGTTTTCGTAGAAAAAGCTGATGAGCAAAACGCATTGGTCTTCTTATACGGTGCAGGTATGATGTTACCTAAATTTGAAGAACATTTAACTGGATTAAATGTTGGTGATGAATATAAATTTGAGTTAAGCGCAGCTGATGGTTACGGAGATTTAGATCCGGGAGCTTTTGCTGACTTACCAAAAGAAATGTTCAAAGATGTTGACCTGCCTAACGTAGGTGATGTTATTCCATTACAGGATAACGAAGGAAATCATTTCAGAGCCGGTGTTACTGCTGTACACGATACAACTATCTCGGTAGATCTTAATCACCCGATGGCTGGTAAAAACCTGATCTTTGGTGGTAAAATCCTTTCAGTACGTGAAGCAACTGAAGAAGAATTAAGTCATGGTCATGCACATGGTGCTGACGGACATCAGGGACACTAGTCCTGATAAATAACAAAAAAGGTGCGGATATATATCCGCACCTTTTTTGTATCTGAAAGATTTTGAAAGGCTGAATAACCGGTCAGCTTAATTCTTTTTAACTGACAGGTTGCATTTTTCGCAAATCCCGTAAGCTGTTGTATTAACAGTTTTCGCTGTAAAACCTTTTGGCATGGTGCTATGCGGTACTGCTACGTCCAGACAGTATATTTTATGGCAGCTGGTACAGTTAAAATGTATATGCTCATCATGATGGTGGTCTTCTGAACAGGAAGAAGAGCAGATTGCGTAATTGGCAGTGCCATTCATATCCATAATCCGGTGCAGAATTCCTTTATCTTCATAAATATTCAGGATTCTGTAAAGTGTTACCCTGTCAATTTCTTTACCTAGCTTTTTTTCCAGTTCAGGTTGTGAAATGGCGACAGTATCCAAAGCTATCTCTTCTAAAACACGAACTCTTTGTTTAGTATGTTTTAAGGAGTGTTCTTTTAAGATGTGAGTAGGGTCGATTTTCATATTTGTTATATTGACTTTGCATTAACTAAAGCAATTGGAGGATTATCCATCGCATTTCCAGTGCTCAATTTAAGCATTCCTTTAATAGTTATTGTTTGATAAGTGAATTTAATCGGTTCAGCAAGCTCAACCATCACCATAATGGGTACACCATTTTTTCCGCAGAAATAGCACTGGTTAATCGGAAGGGTAGATAACATGAATTTTGTTTGTTTCATCCCGTCTTTAATAGGGACTAAATATCCTTCCAGTTCAAATGGTTTATTTGCATACTTTTTAATATCAGCATTGTAGATCGGATACATCTGGGTATCCTTCACAATTTTGAAATCAACACTGCCAATTACATCCCAGTTGGAAGAGGTGATCTGGTCATTTGGGTTATGCTGAGCTTTTACAGCGAAACCTGAAAAAAGTAAAAATATAAAGATCAATGGTTTCATAACATATTCACATTTAGTTTTTAGACAATATCTTAGAAATATTTGACCGGTAAGCCTGCAGTGCAGGAATAATTCCTGCAAATATACCAATCGCCAGCCCGGCAACAAATAAATAAATTTCATCCGGCTGAAATTTCATCCCGCTTAGTTTCGCCTGGCTGCTTTCCTGATAGGTTCCAATCAGTTCAAGTACTAAATGTCCCAAAAGTATACCAATAACCGTACCGGCTAAAGTAAGCAGGATGCCTTCAAAAATTACTATCCGGAATAACTGCCCTCTTGAAGCACCCAGTGTACGCATAATCGCCAGATCGTAATTTCTTTCTTTCAGGGAGTTATAAAGGTTTACAAATACGCTGATTGCTGCAATGAGCATAATCAGCAGTGCGAACCATTGTAAGGTATCCACGCCCACACCAATCAGTGAAAACAAACGGGTACTCTCCATCGCAGGGGAGGCTGCCTGCAAGCTGGTTGATTGATTCACCAGTCTTGGAAACATCACTACAGACATTGGTGAGCGGTATTGGATCAGTAAAGCCGTTATTTCTTTTTCTTCCTGTTGTCCGATCTGATCAGGTCTTTGTTTTTCATGTTCATGATGGCCATGGCCGTCTCCGTGCTGATGGGCTTCGCTGTCCTGATGATGCTCAGCAGCTTCTTCTCTTTCATGATCTTCATGCATTTTCCAGACACTTGAAATATTAGTCAGGATAAGGTTATCAGTGACATTGCCCTGCGGGGTTAAAATTCCTACTACCTTATAGGCATGTGTTTTATGGATATCTGAGCTGCCTGTTAAGCCGTGAGCACCGAAAAATGTATCTCCGATTTTTAGTCTCTGATTGGCAGCAACAGCCGCCCCGATAGTAACCTCGAAATCGGCAGACCAGAATTTGCCTGAACCGGTTTTTAATTTATAAACACTTACAAAGTTACTGTCGGTACCAACAATTCTGATACCCTGGTAATTATCGCCCTGCGCCAGAGGTACAGCTTTTTTAACAAAAGGACTATGCGCCAGTTCCTGAGCTGCTTTAAGCGGGATATTACCGGTAGGAAAATCAATATAGTAGATGCTGCTCAGAATAAGTTGAAGCGGACTTCCTTTTGCGCCTACTACCAGGTCAATATCTTTAGAGTTATTATCTAATTTTTCACCAATCTGGGTGGATGCCAAAAGCAATATTGTCAGAATGCCGGTACCAAAGGCAATGAGCATAATATTTAATGCGGAGGAGAGTGGTTTAGACCATATGCTTTTCCAGCTGATTTTTAATGGGCTCATTTTAGTTCGTAAGTATTAGTAAATGCATCCTTAACTCTTTTATCATGGGTGGCGACAATTAATGTTGCCTGGTTTAAGCCTGACTGCTGCATCAGTAAATCCAGTACAGCAAGGGCATTTTTATCATCCAGACTGGAGGTGGGTTCATCGGCAATGAGTAAAGCAGGTTTGTTGATCACTGCTCTGGCTATAGATACCCGCTGGAGCTGACCCTGACTTAACTCATTTGGATAGGCATTCTTTTTAGCTGCTATCCCCAGAGATTCCAGGACTTCATTAACTCTCTGATGATCTTCAGGAAGCCGGGCAAAGCTCTGTGCCATAATCAGGTTCTCGGCAATGGTCAGACTTTTAATCAAGTGAGGCCGCTGGAAAATAATGCCTATATTTCTACCTCTGAACTGATCGAGTTCTCTGGAATTAAGTGCATATACTGATGTACCATCAATATTTACTTCTCCGGCGGCTGGTTTTAGTATACCTGTAAGTACATGAAGTAAAGTGGTTTTTCCGCTTCCAGATTCTCCCAGAAGTAACCACTGCTCACCGTTATTGATTTCCCAGTCTTTAAAGGCAATGCGATGTGCATTGTTATAGCTGTGCGAAACTGATTTAATGGATATCATTTGTGTTTATGATTTTATAAGCCCTCAAAGCTTTTTGTTCAACAAAAGTAATAAATGCAAGTTTATTGCATGTAGTGTATGTGTAAAGAGTTTGCTACTACGGTTAAAGAGCACCTTTCTAATCAGATTTTGATTTTTAGTGCCTCCTGCTGTAAAAAACGGATACTATTTAGAATTGTTATTTCTTAGTAAAAGTAAATGCAATATAATTGCATTTACTTTGGCGTTTGATATATTTGCAACTGAATGCATTATCTGATTGTCCGGTTAAAGGTGCCAGGGTAGACATGATCATTAAACACACACATAAAATGAAAACAAAATTATTACCTGTAACTGTGCTGAGTGGATTTCTTGGCAGTGGGAAAACAACTTTGCTTAATCACATTCTTCATAACAAGCAAAATCTGCGTGTAGCATTAATTGTTAATGATATGGGGGAGATCAATATTGATGCAAATGCCGTTCAGCGGGAAAATATGTTGTCCAGAACCGAAGAAAAGCTCGTGGAGATGAGTAATGGCTGTATTTGCTGTACCCTGCGTGAAGATCTGATTGCCGAAGTAGAGAAACTGGCTAAAGAAGATCGGTTTGATTATCTGATTATTGAAAGCACTGGTATTTCTGAGCCAGTTCCTGTGGCACAGACATTCAGTTATGTAGATCTGGCTATGAATATTGATTTAAGTAAGTTTAGTAAACTGGATACGATGGTTACGGTCGTGGATTGTTTTAATTTCAAAAAAGACTTTGGTACGAATGAATTATTAATTGACAGAGAATGGGTAGACGATGTTGCGGATCAGCGGACAATTGTCAACCTGCTTACTGACCAGATTGAGTTTGCAAATGTGATTATTCTTAACAAAACAGATCTGGTATCTGCTCAAGATCTATTGCTTTTAAAAGCAGTTGTCAGAAAGCTGAATCCTTCGGCGAAATTAATTGAATCTTCTTTCAGCAAGGTAGATCTTAAGGAAATATTGAATACGGGGCTGTTTGATTTTGACGAAGCCTCACAGGGGGCTGGCTGGATTAAGGAACTGAATACCGAACATGAGCCAGAAACTGAAGAGTATGGAATCAGCAGCACAGTATTCCGGTCTTCAAAACCTTTTCACCCGGAGCGTTTATGGAATTATCTGAATGAACAGTTTCCACCTAATGTGATCAGGACCAAAGGTTTATTCTGGCTGGCACCTATGCCCGACAGAGCACTGAATTTCTCTCAGGCAGGTGGTTCTCTGAGAATTGAAAGTGCTGGAACCTGGTGGGCAAGTATGCTACCTTCAGAAAGGTTGAATTATCAGGATTTTACTGAAAACAGAAAAGAAATAGAAAAGCGGTGGGATAAGGATTATGGAGACCGGATGAATGAATTGGTATTTATTGCTCAGGATTTGCATAAAGAGCAATTGCATCAGGAACTGAAGGCTTGTCTGATTACTGAAGAAGAGGCACTTCAATACCAAAATAAGCAGCTATTTGTCAATCCTTTTGCTAATGTTATTCAGTAAGGACTTTAGAAAATGGTATAAATTAAATTAGTTGTAAATATTTAATGCAATATAGTTGCAATTGAAAATAAAAGTAGTATATTTGATCTTCATTATTTAGTTAATAGGGAAAGCACTGTTGGCGGATTCATCACCCGCTACAGTGCTTTTATATTTTAAGACAATTTGTAGCCCGGTTTATTGTGATTTGATTTCTTTCTGGTTAATATCGCGGATGTGGTGTATATTAGAAAGCTGATCAATATTTTAAATTGCCATGATAAAAAAGATAACTACAATTCTGTTTTTCGCGTCTTCTCTTACTTTAAGCTCCTTTGCACAGCAATTTAAGGTAGCTTATGCTTCATCTGCACTTCAAAAGCCATTTACAGGAAAGGTTTTCCTGTACTTATCGAAAAACAATACTGAACCATTAACAGCTTCTATAGGATTTGAACCATTAACCTGCTTTGCTATAGATGTAAAGAATATAAAATCAGGAGAGGATGTTGTGATTGACAATCACGCAGTCTCTTATCCGGTTATACCATCAGATATAGAGCGTGGCGATTATTATATTCAGGCCGTATGGGACCGGAATCTGGGCGGAAGATCTATAGCAGCAAGCCCGGGTAATGTCTACAGTAAACCTCAGAAGATTTCAATCAGCAAAGACCGTAATCAATCGTTCGCAATCCTGGCAGACCAGGTAGTCCCTGAACAGGTATTTACAGCATCTGAATTTATTAAGGAACTGAATGTGCCTTCCAGGTTACTAAGCGATTTTCACCATAAGCCGTTTTCGTTAAGTGCTGCTGTACAGTTGCCTTTGGAATACTATAAAAATCCGGAGAAAAAGTTTCCTGTGGTATTTGTTGTATTTGGCTATGGGGCTGATTATCATCGTATCTCCGGAAATGCCGGTATGAAACATATTTCATTAGGTTCTGAGCCTGTAATCAGGGTATTTCTGGATGGTAACTGTTCTCTGGGACACTCCGCTTATGCAAACAGTGAAAATAACGGCCCATGGGGTGACGCGCTTACACAGGAACTTATTCCTTTACTGGAGCAAAAGTATCGTTGTAACGGCGCCAGAATGCTAATGGGACATAGCAGTGGCGGGTGGTCTGTATTATGGCTGCAAACGCATTATCCTGAGGTCTTTTTAGCAACAGCTTCCAGTAGTCCTGATTATGTGGACTTTCGGAGCTTCTCCAAGGTGGATCTTTATCAGGATAGTAATCTGTATTATAATAAAAAAGGGCAGGCATACCCGGGAGGGACTGTGGCGGGAAGATTTCCCTTTGCCTATGTCAAAGAGATGTATCAGGTAGAAAATGTTATTTCAAGAGGAGAGCAGCAGCGCTCTTTTGAAGCGGTTTTCAGTAAAAAAGGAAAAGACGGTTTACCTGAACAGATTTGTGATAATCAAACAGGGGCAATTAATCATGCTACTGCCGAAAGCTGGAAAAAATATGATATCTCTTTATATCTAAAAAACAACTGGAAAGAACTGCAGAAAGATCTTGAGGGAAAAATAAGAGTATCGATAGGTAATGATGATAACTTTCTGCTCAATTACCCGGTGAAGTTATTTGAACAGGAAATGAAATCCATAAATGCTTCAGTAACGTTTCAATATTATCCGGGTGATCACTTTACCGTAAGTACAAGAGAATATATGGATGATACACTTGGTTTTCTGGAAGGCAGATACAAGCAATGGCTGATCAGAAATAAGACAGACGTAAAATAGTAATCCGGTTTGTAAAAGGTAAAGAAGGTCTGATGACAGTTAATTCATTCAGACCTTCTTTTTTAGTAGTTCTCCAGGAAATCTTCTCCCTTTTGAGTAATTGTGGCGGAGGGATGAGCACTATCCGGGTGAATTATAATATAACCCAGACGCTCCAGTTCTTCATAAGCTTCTTCCATACCGCCAAGGATAGAAGAGCTGACTTGTTGTTCGACTGTTTCCAGTATTGATTTGATTTCTTCTTTTTCCATACTTAAATTTAACAAATTTTTATAAAAGGGTATCAGTAATTTCCGGGACTAATTGTAAAATCATTTTTTACTTTTGTGTCTATGAAAACATACCCTAATTCGTTATTTCTTTTTCTTTCACTGTTTCTTTTCTCTTGTCAGTCAGGTCGGGGAAAACAGGCTGTTCAAACAGCACAGGATTCTGCCGCAGTGACTGATAATCCAAAAGATACTGTGAAATCTGTTGCAGCAGATGCTAAAACGATTCTATTACGTAAACAAGTCCCGGTATTGTGTTACCATCAAATCAGGGACTGGAAAGCATCAGATTCTAAGAGAGCACATGATGATATTATTCCTCCGGCTAATTTCAAAGAACATATAAAAATGCTGGCTGATAGCGGGTATCATACAATTTTACCGGATCAGTTGTACGATTATCTGGTTTACGGGAAGAAATTGCCGGCTAAGCCTATCATGATAACTTTTGATGATACCGATCTGGATCAGTATACAGTAGGTGCTTCAGAGTTAAAGAAACATGGATTTAAAGGTGTGTTTTTTATTATGACTGTTTCTATCGGCAGACCAAGATATATGAGTAAAGCACAGATTAAGGAGCTTTCAGACCAGGGACATGTAATTGCGAGTCATACCTGGAACCATAAAAATTTCGCGCAGTTTACAGATGAAGACTGGGATATTCAGATTGACAAACCTACACAGACGCTAGAGAAAATAACAGGTAAAAAGGTGCAGTATTTTGCTTACCCTTATGGTGTTTTCAAAGCTGCAAACCTGCATAAACTAAAAGAACATGGCTTTAAAGCTGCATTTATTTTGTCTACACCAATGGATGAGGTAAATCCGCTTTACACAATCAGAAGGATCATTGATCCGGGGCATTATACAGCTAAAAATTTGTATAACAGTTTACAAAAGAGTTTCAATAAAAAGAAGATAGCCACGGCAACAGCTGCAGTTAAGTAATTTATTGTCATTCGAATAAAAAAAAAGGCTGTCTGAAATTCTCAGACAGCCTTTTTTTTATTCTGTTACCAGCTTATTTATACAATTCTGCTCTTAACTGAGCTACATCTTCACTATTGATATAATCATCATAGCTCATCATTTTATCAATTGATCCGTTAGGAGTCAGTTCGATAATTCTTGTTGCTACCGATTCAGTCAAAGCATGATCTCGTGAAGTAAATAAGATTGTTCCTTTGAAATCTTTAAGACCATTATTCAATGCTGTGATTGATTCCAGATCCAGGTGATTGGTTGGCTCATCAAATAATAACAGGTTGGCTTGTCTTAACATCATTTGAGAGAACATACAACGCATTTTCTCACCTCCTGATAATACTTTACAGTTTTTAAGTACTTCTTCTCCAGAGAACAGCATTCTGCCCAGGAAACTTCTTACAAACTGCTCATCTTTATCTGTATCAGAATATTCTCTCAACCAGTCGACAAGGTTCATGTCTTTACCATCAAAATAGGCAGAGTTATCATTTGGAATATCTGCAGTATTGATTGTTACTCCATATTTGAATTCTCCTGTATAGTTCTTTTCGCGGCCTGTTAATACATTATAAAAAGCAGTTGTTGCTAAACTGTTTTGTGAAACTATAGCAATTTTATCACCTTTATTCACCATGAAGTTTACACCTTTAAACAAGACTTCTCCATTAGTACTGAAAGCAAGGTCTTCCACCTGAAGAATCTGATCACCAGCTTCTCTGCCACCTACATTATTAAACATAATGGCAGGGTATTTACGGCTGGAAGGTTTAATCTCTGTAAGATCGATCTTATCAAGAGCTTTCTTACGTGAAGTTGCCTGTTTGGATTTGGAAGCATTCGCACTGAAACGCTGGATAAATTCCTGCAATTCCTTTACTTTTTCTTCCAGTTTTTTGTTCTGATCACTGCGCTGTTTTAAAGCTAACTGACTTGACTCATACCAGAAGGTATAGTTACCTGAGTAAATACTCATTTTGCTAAAGTCAATATCTACGATATGTGTACAAACAGCATCTAAAAAGTGCCTGTCGTGTGAAACAACCAGTACAGTACTTTGATAATCAGCCAGGAAGTTCTCTAACCAGGCAATAGTTTCTATATCCAGGTCATTCGTTGGCTCATCCAGTAAAAGAATGTCAGGATTACCGAAAAGGGCTTGTGCAAGCAGCACACGTACTTTTTGTTTACCATCCAGTTCCTTGATCTGTTTGTAGTGATATTCTTCTTTAATTCCAAGATTGCTTAACATGGTCGCGGCATTGCTTTCCATATTCCAGCCATCCATTTCTGCAAATCTGTTTTCCAGTTCACCGGCACGCTCGCCGTCTTTATCTGTGAAATCTTCTTTCAGATAAATTGCATCTTTCTCTTTCATGATGTCATACAGCTCTTTATGACCGATCATAACGGTCTCAATAACTGTGAACTCATCATATTCATAGTGATTTTGTTTTAAAACCGCCATACGTTCTCCAGGCGTAAAAGCTACGCTACCAGAAGTCTGGTTAACCTCACCTGATAGAATTTTTAAGAAAGTTGATTTACCCGCACCATTCGCTCCGATTACACCATAGCAATTGCCGGGAGTGAACTTAAGGTTAACATCTTCAAATAGGGTACGTTTTCCGTAACGCAGGGATAAATTAGAAACTGAAATCATATTGCACAAAAATAAGCCGCAAAGGTAACGATTATTTAATAAAATGCTTTGTACAGAGACGATTCATTAACGGATTTCCTGATCAATTGAAGCGAATATTTATGTAATAAACTTACAGCACGTTTAAAATGTTATTTTTGTAATATTATGGAAAGTGAAATAAATATACTTAGTTCTATTATACAGCGCAGACGGAGCATTTTCCCGCCAAGTTATACTCAGGAAGAAATTCCTGAAGCATTAATTACTCAGGTACTGGAAAGTGCAAATTATGCACCTACGCACAAGCTGACACAGCCCTGGAGATTTATCGTTTGCCGTAATGAAGGAAAACGTAAGCTGGGGGAAGAATTAGCACGTTTATACAAGCAGGAGACACCAGAAGCTCAGTTCCTTCAAAAGAAATATGACGGAATCATAGAGAAGGCGGTACAATCAAGTTGTGTTATCGTGCTTAATGCCCAGCTGCATCCTGATCTTATTCCGGAATGGGAAGAAATCGCAGCTTTTGCCTGTGCAGTGCAGAATATGGCATTAACAGCCGAAGCTTTGAAAATAGGGGCATACTGGAGCTCTCCGGGAATGATCAGCCTGCTTAATGATTATCTGGATCTGGCACCGAACGAAAAATGTTTTGGACTGTTTTATATGGGTTTTCATAATGAAGAACCCCGTTTACCAAAACGTACCCCGATGGCAGAAAAAGTAAGATGGATAAATGATTAATATGGAAGGATTAAAAGCTAAATTATATCAGGCCTGTATGAATTTTATTCTGCAAAGGATAAATACAGCTGAAACTGCTTTGCAACAGGCGCAGGAAGCAAGTAACGATGATACTAAAAGCAGTGCGGGTGATAAGTTTGAAACTACCCGTGAGATGATGCAGCAGGATATTGCAAGAAATAAGAGCCTGTTGCTTGATGCCAATCAGAATTTGTCTTTACTCTCTGCCCTGGAAGAAGTTATTCACAGTGATGTGGTTAAAAACGGATCCCTGGTTTATACTTCGAATGGCATATTTTATATCAGTATCAGTGCCGGGCAATTGAAAATAGACAATCAGCCGGTATTTGCTATTTCTGCAGTATCACCGATAGGTCAGCTGCTGATGGGTAAAAAAGAAGGAGAGTCTTTCAGTTTTAACCAAAATCAGTATACGATTAAAATGATCGATTAGTAAAAGACAGCTCGTTCAGTAAAATATTGCAGATCTGTTAATGTATAAAAAAGGGGTTGTATCATGATATAACCCCTTTTTTATACATTAAACAATAATTATTACTTATAACTAAAAACTGTTTTTAATACTATTGCTCAACGTTTTTGGTGTCCAGTAACCACTGGCGATAATTCTTCTGATGGTAAACAACGGATCTTTCTCATCCCTTTTGGTAGCCAGAATAAACGCACTTTTGAACCCTCTTTTCTTTAGCTCAGGAATAGCTTCAGGATTCCATAAACCAAAAGGATAAGCAAAGTGCTGAATTTTCCTGCCCGTAATAGCTTCCAGTGTTTTAGTTGGTTTGTCAATCTGAATTTCCCAGTCTTTACCCTGATATTTTTTTACGTTATGATGATCCCAGGTATGTGAACCAATATCGTTTCCTTTGTCTGACAGGTCTTTAACCTGTTCTTTGCTCATGTAGTTTGGCCTGCCCAAAGAAACAGTCATCACAAAAAAAGCACCTTTAAAACCATATTTTCTCATTGTCGGCTCAGCAATGGTATACTGATCTAAATCCGTATCATCAAAAGTAAGCAGGATAGGTTTTGAAGGTAATGCTGTACCGTTGTTCAGATAATCATATAACTGATCAAGCAGAATGGTATGGTAACCACTGTCAGCGAGCATTTTCATATGTCCTTTAAATACATCTATTGGTGTAATGTAATCTTTTGCTGCTTTTGAATCTTTAGGTCTCCAGTCACGAATCTGGTGATAACACAATACAGGGACCTGTTTACGTGCCAGAATTGTTTTAGCATCAGCTACTTTGATTTTTGAAATATCTACAGCCTTGTTTGGAGTTGCAGGACCGGTTGAAGCAGTTGCTACAGCAGCACTGTCTTTCACGTCTTCTTTTTTATTTTGAGATTTGGACTGGCAGCCTGCACTTAACAGAAGCGCTGCAGCAGTCATGGTTAAAATATACTGTTTCATTGAGGTATTTTATGTGTTGGCTGCTAAATTAGGAAATCAACTGACATTTTTTTTATTAAATACAAAAAAGGCCGGACAATAATGCCCGGCCTTTTTTGTGTAAAAATTGTGTAGAGTATCTACATATTATAAGTAGAACTGAACACCTAATTTTGGAGCGAAGAAGTTTGCACCAATGTTGAAATCTTTGTTGCCACCGATTTTATCACCGTTGTTGTTTTTCAAAGTGTTATCGTTGTAGCTGATACCTTTAACAGAGAATTCGATACCGAATTTTTTGCTTGGGAAGAATGCAAAACCTGGAGATAAAGCAACACCGATGTTGTTGTATTTACTTGTTTTTGCATAGTTGTTTCCATCATTGTCACCAACTTTAGTGTTACCAAATGCCATTGGAACTGATAATTGTCCAAAGAATTTGAATTGCTCAGTGATACCTTTGTAGTAACGTGCAAATGGAGCAACTACAAAAGCTTGTTTTTTAGTTGTGAAACCTGCAACTGTACCTAAAGCATCAACATGGTTTTTAGAAGACTCAAAACCAACACCAGTACCGATTGCTAAGTTATCAGTTACGAAATAACCTACACTTGGAACGATATTGAAGATAGTGTTTGATTTGCTTGCGCCATTTGGTTTATTTGAATCAAACTCAACGTTACCACCTAACATGAATTTACCTTTTTCAGTTTGTGCCTGAGTTGTGAATGCTAATGCAGAAACTGCGATTAATGATAATAATAATTTTTTCATTTTGTTGCTTTTTAAATTAATAACAAGCCAGAATTTTCTTGTTTAGTATCTGACTATGTTTGGCATATAGTCAATACCGGTGCCAAAGAAATATCAATCATACAAACTGGAAACGCAGTTTTTTGTAAATGCTTATCCGATAGCAAGATAAAATGTTTTAGTTTTGCCTTTATTATTTTGTGATGACAATTAACACTATGGTGATATTAAATTAACATTAAAAATAATCAGACAACTTGACTTTGTTTGTTAGAATGTCAGTTTTTAATACACCATTTTTGTCAGTTTTTGAGACAGTTTAGACTGTTGATGAAGCCACAGATGGCAGATCGTGCCAAATAAATACGATCTGAACCCTCATATCGAAAAAAAAAACTAAATTCATTAAATCTTTATGTCTGTCTTAAACGTTGTTTAATTATGAGACTATTAGTAGAACGCAAACCGATAAAAGTTTATCCTGACCCAAAACGGGTTATTGCCAGATTCTTTTTTAACGGAGAGGAGAGAGCTAAAGAGGTTATTAAAAGAGTTTTAGCTTTATCCCATGATGATGTTTTTGGTCTGATCTCTCCAATTTTGCAGGAATATTCAAAGAGACACAGGAACATTACCAAAATTCTGGCACGTCACTGTAAAAAGATCAAATACTGTATTGAGGAGATGGAAATAGATTATGAATCTCTGAGTAAATATCAGCGTCTTTTACTGGGGTCCTATTTTACACATGAATATTCTATAGAATCAGCTGCTTTTTTTAACCCTTCAGTAGTTGAAGACCCCGATCAGTCTGAACTGGTAGAAGGAGAAAAGAGGTTAATCATTAGTTTCAGGGCAGTGGGCGAGGGACATATTTCTTCTGTGGTTTTCAGAAGAGCTTTAATTGACCGCAATGGAAATATTACTGTTAATCCCTCAGGAAACTATATCGATGAAGCAGAGGTAGTCCGTAATGCCGTATATAATAAAAAGCTGTTTTTTAAAAGAGCAGCTGATGCGATGATAGATCTGAATATACTGGATGAAGTAAGTTTGAAACTGGAAGAGAAATTTGACTATGCTGTGCTCAGGAGAGTTATTATAGACTCTAAAAACCTGCAGACAGATGATCTGAAGAAGCTGGAATATGATAAAGTACTCTGGCTTTCGGATACCTACCACGAAATTAGCTTTTCCAGAGATACCGATATCTCAGACCGTGTTATTTTCCCTATTTCAGAATTTGAACGCAAAGGAATTGAGGATGCCCGTTTTGTCCGTTTTATCAGAGACGACGGATCGGTCATCTATTACGCTACCTATACCGCATTTGACGGAGCTATGATTCTCCCTAAACTCTTGCAGACAACAGATTTTTATGACTTTAAAGTAAGTCCGCTTCATGGAGCAGGAGCTCAGAATAAGAATCTGGCATTGTTCCCGCGTAAGATTAACGGGAAATATGCAATGATATCCAGAATTGACGGATGGAATAATTACCTGATGTATTCAGATAAGCTGACCGTATGGGATCATCCGGTTAAGCTGCAGCAGCCGCAGTTCCCCTGGGAATTTATTCAGATAGGTAATTGCGGGTCTCCCATAGAAACAGAAGCAGGCTGGTTAGTGGTTACCCATGGTGTAGGACCGATGCGCAGATACTGTCTGGGTGCAAGTTTACTTGATCTGGAAGATCCCTCCAAAGAAATCGGCAGACTTACCGAACCTTTGGTCATCCCTAATAATGATGAAAGAGAAGGATATGTACCCAATGTATTGTATTCCTGCGGTTCAATAATTCACAACGGTGAGCTGATCATTCCATATGGGTTGTCAGATTACTGCTCATCCTTTGCTTCCGTAAAAATAGATCTGCTGTTAAGCAAACTTATAGAGTCCGGCAGTCAGGCAGATGAGCCAACTGGTCATCAGAAAAGTTAAAAGCAATCCTGTAAGACTTATAAAATCCGTTTATAGAGATCCATATAATCACTTACCATTTTTTCTCTGGAGAACCTTTGTTTAGCCTGATTATGGCAGGTTAACCGGTCAATGTGAACTATCCGGGCAACTGCAGCAACTGCCTCATCTGTATTTTCTACCAGAAAACCTGTCTGTTCATGTTCAATCAGTTCCGGCATTGATCCCCTGTTAAATGCAATTACTGGTGTGCCGCATAATAATGCCTCTGCCACACTCAGTCCAAAGGGCTCTGCGAAATTGATGGGATGAAGCAGGGCGGACGCTCCTTTTAACAGTTGATTGCGCTGCTCAGGCCCGGCAGGGCCCAGGAAAACGATATCTTCACTTAAAAACGGAGCCACAGCTTCCTTATAGTAATGTTCATCCTGAATAATTCCTGCTATTAACAGCCTTTTTCTACTCTTTAGTGCAATTTGTATCGCTTCTGCAGTTCCTTTATCCGGATGAATTCTTCCAAAAAACAGCAGGTAATCATCAGGCGTAGCATTAAACTGAAAAGCTTTCGTATCCAGACCATTATAGACCGTCGCCAGATAATTCAGTGAAGGATGACGGTTTGCGTTACTAATCGAAACATAATGATTATGCCGGTTATATTGCTGATAGACCCGGACAATCTTTTCAGAAGAGAATCCATGTATAGTAGTCAATACCGGAATTTTAATTAATCCCGAATAACTGAGCGGCAGGAAATCAAAATGATTATGAATCAGGTCAAAGTCATCCGCCTGTTCCATCAGATTGCTGATGTGGAGACATTCGAGGACTTTTGCATCCTGACTCCGGTCTTCCTCATAACCGGTTTTAACTACGCTGCGCAGTTGAGCAGCTGTAACTGAATCGCTGGTTGCAAATAAAGTTACGTCTATTCCGGCCTGATGCAGACCTTCAGTTAAATTAGAAGCCATTTGTTCCCATGGACCATAATGACGCGGAGGAGTTCTCCATGCCACAGGCGATAAAACTGCGATCTTCATATTTATAATACCTCTTCCTTTACTGGTTTTGAATCTGTCAGATCACTATATTCATATTCCACTTCCAGCGATTTTAAGATCACCAGGTGTGAAATCCAGTAAGCCAGTGTACTTTCTGCTCCCTGATTTCTGTTGACCCCAGAGGTTTGTAATCCATCTCCGCAACCCTTGGTCTCATAATCATACAAAGGAAGACGCAGACTGTTCTCGCCTAAAAACCATTGATAACTCAAATACATTTGTCTGATATATTTTAAATCGTGAGTGATCTCATAAGCTTTGAAATACAGTAAAACTATAGCCATGGTTTCTATAGCCTGCTGATCATACAAAGCCATTTCATGAGCTTTGAATAACCATCCATCATTGCCTACCGGGTTTAAATAACCTTTATCCAGTGTTTTAGAGGTTAAGAACTCCATGCTTTCCAGACCTATGGCCAGGGAATCCTGATTTTGCGTAGTTTCATAATGGCAGAGCAGGGCCAAAGGCAGAATAGCATTGTCATAAGTCATTTTTTCTTCAAACCAGTTCCATCCTGTTTCTTTATGAGCATGATAAGCGGCTTTCAGCGGGTCAGCAAGTTTGTTGAGCTCTTCAATAATATATTCATCATACGGGTGCGCTTTTAAAAAACTGCTTAACCCGATCATGGTATTGGCTACCCCCCTTAAATGTTTCAGCTTGCTGAAATGAGGGATAGATTTAATGAACAGTTCTGTTGCAAATTCTTTATAAGAATTATTAGGCGCATTATTGATCAGATAACCCAAAGCCCAGATCGTTCGGCCAAAAGAATCTTCCGAACCAACTTCATCCAGATATTCTCTTTTAAAACTTAAGAAGTTTCTGAAATTACCATTATCACATTGCATGTATTGTATATAACTCAGATATACAGGAAGTAATTCCAGTGCAGTTTTATTTTTATTTTGCTGCCAGGCAAGGATAACCATAATCAATGCCCGGGCATTATCGTCAAGACAATAACCTTCTTTGAGATTGGGAATGCCATATTTTGCATGCTGAACTATTCCGGTATCGTCAGTTAACCGCTTGATATGAGCCATACTAAAAGCAGGCATCATATCCGGATCAATAATGGGTCTGATTTCTTCCTGTGCCTGGCTGGCATAGCGTATTGCATCCTTTAAGGTTTCAATAAAAACATGACCTGTATTTGGCCAGCGTAAATGAAGACCATAATTATAAGCGTTGCTTTTCAATTCTTTCAGCAGCTGCTGATTGGCAAACAGGTCATTGACGATTTGTGCCAGTGCATCTGCATTTTTGAAATCGAAGAGCTTTCCGCGGTTATCTGCCAGTAATTCCTGGGCATGCCAGTAAGGCGTAGATACGACTGCTGCTCCGGCACCTATGGCATAGGATAATGTACCACTGGTAATTTGTGCTTCGTTCAGATATGGCGTGATATACATATCCGCTGCAGTCAGATAATCGTATAGTTCTTCTTCAGAGACAAACTTATTAATGAAAATAAGATGGTTTTCTACGTTCAGTTTTTTAGCAAGACGTTTCAGGTTGTCTCTGTATTCTTCTCCAGAATTCCTGATTACTCCCGGGTGAGTGGTGCCCAGCACAACATAAAGTACATCCGGATTTTTTTCTGCTATTTTAGGCAGAGCTTCAATGACTGTTTCCAGTCCTTTGTTCCTGCTGATCAGACCAAAAGTGAATAGTACCTTCCTGTTTTTAAAAGCAGGGGAGTTTTTGATCAGATTGTTTGCTTTGGGTTCCAGATCCGGAACGCCGTGTTCTATCAGTTTTATTTTATCCTCCGCTATGCCATAAATACTGGTCAGAAAGTTTACAGCTCTGGTACTCATGACAACTACTTTTGAAGAGTACTTGGCAATTTCCCTGATAATAGTCAGCTGTATATAGGTAGGGTCCTTCAATACGGTATGCAAAATTGTAATCAGAGGTTTTTGTAAACGGGCAATCAGAGGGAGTATATACACGCCGTTATCACCTCCATAAATACCAAACTCGTGCTCTAAAATGCAGACATCTGTCAAACTTGTATTGATATAATCGGCCGCCCTGGTATAATCTTTCTGATTTTCCTGTCTGATAATAAACTGGACTTCCGGGGGATATTCATAAGTATCCAGATTTTCAGAATCAGTCATGGCCACCACAAAGCTCTCTTTGGATACTGCTGTCTGGTCATGAGCAATTGCCTTTAAAAGATTATTGTTGAATGTCGCAATACCACATTCACGCGGTGGATAAGTTGAGATATAAGCTATTTTCATCTTTTTTTCGGTTATGCAGCCATTTTAATGTTTGATTTCCGGGTTAATCTTGTAAAAAGAAGGATATGGCATCGATTCCTGAACAAAAAACCACAAATAAAAACTTTTGTTTAATTTTTGCTATTAATTGGAATGTATTTCTCTTGTAAAAGAAGAACTCTGCTGCTTTCTCTCTTATAAAGCAAAATTCAGGACTATTGTTTTGATTTTTTTTTACGCATAGCCAGGTTGAACAGTAATGTTACAACTGATAGCACAGGGCAGCCTGTTATAACACAGCTGACTCTTTCCAGCGTAACATAACATAGAAAAAAAATGCTGATCCCTTATTCAGTATCATGCTACGAAGCAGAATATTGAACAGGAGACCAGCATTCTTAATTTTACTAAAGATTTGCTTATTTCTAAGCAGATCTTTAGCTATTAACAATTTGCCTTATAAAGCAGGCGATTCTTTTTTTGTATTCAGGAAGACGAATTTGTTATCGAACATATCTAGTTTGATTTTACTGTCCTTGTCAATATTTCCGGCCAGTATCTCTTTGGATAACTCATTCAGTACACGTTTCTGGATAACCCTTTTTAAAGGACGGGCACCAAACTGAGGATCATAACCTAGTTCTGCCAGCCAGTCCAAAGCCTCAGGAGAAGCTTCAATTTCGACTCCCATTTCAGCTAATGTATCCTGTACATGTCTGAACTGCAATTCTGCAATATTTCTTACTTCACTGCGGTTCAATGGGGTAAACATAATCAGTTCGTCAATTCTGTTTAAGAATTCCGGTCTGATCGTCTGTTTCAGTAATTCAAAAAGCTCATTTTTAGTCTTGGCAATTACTTCATCCCTGTTAGAGTCATCAAGATCCTTAAAGTTCTCCTGAATCAGGTGTGAACCAATATTGGACGTCATAATAATGATCGTATTCTTGAAATTAACCAGGCGACCTTTATTATCAGTCAGTCGTCCATCATCAAGTACCTGCAGTAAAATGTTAAATACATCAGGATGTGCTTTTTCAATTTCATCAAGCAATACGACCGAGTAAGGTTTGCGGCGAACTGCTTCAGTCAGTTGCCCACCTTCATCATAACCTACATATCCCGGAGGCGCTCCGATTAATCTTGAAACCGAATGTCTTTCCTGATATTCACTCATGTCAATACGGGTTAACGCATTATCATCATTAAACAGGAATTCGGCAAGTGCTTTGGCCAGCTCAGTTTTACCTACCCCAGTGGTGCCTAAAAAGATAAATGAACCGATAGGTTTACGTTTATCCTGTAAACCGGCACGTGAACGGCGTATCGCATCAGATATAGCCTCTATAGCTTCATCCTGACCTGCTACACGTCTATGCAGCTCATCCTCCAGGTGCAGTAATTTTTCACGCTCGCTTGCTACCAGTTTGGTTACCGGGATTCCGGTCCAGCGGGCAACTACACCAGCAATATCATCAGCTGTTACTTCTTCTTTCAGCATACGGCCTTCGCCCTGCTGACTTTCAAGAGTAACTTTTAGTTTTTCAACGTTATCCTGCGCTTCTTTAATTTTGCCATAGCGGATTTCAGCAACTTTTCCATAATCTCCGGCACGTTCTGCCTGATCAGCTTCCAGTTTGTAATTTTCTATCTGCTCCAGCTGGGTGTTGATGCCGTCAACCACATCTTTTTCACCCTGCCATTTGGCTTTCAGTTCATCCCGTTCTGCAGAAAGATTGGCAATCTCTTCTCCGAGAGCTTTCACCTTCTTATCATCGTTTTCTCTTCTGATAGCCTCTCTTTCGATCTCCAGCTGCATAATCTTACGATCAAGCTCATCTACATTTTCAGGAACGCTATCCATTTCCAAACGTAGTTTAGAAGCAGCTTCGTCCATTAAATCGATCGCTTTATCCGGAAGAAAACGGTCACTGATATAACGCTGAGATAACTCTACAGCAGCAATAATAGCTTCGTCTTTGATTCTTACCTTATGGTGAGTTTCGTATCGCTCTTTCAGTCCTCTTAAAATTGAAATTGCATCCTGAGTATCAGGTTCATCTACAATTACCTTTTGAAAACGGCGTTCCAGAGCCTTGTCTTTTTCCAGATATTTCTGGTATTCATTTAAAGTTGTCGCACCAATCGCACGCAGTTCACCACGGGCTAAAGCAGGTTTTAAGATATTTGCTGCATCCATTGCACCTTCGCCACCACCAGCACCTACCAGCGTGTGTATCTCATCAATAAACAGGATGATATCACCTTCACTTTGCGTAACCTCTTTCACTACAGCTTTCAGACGTTCTTCAAATTCACCTTTATATTTTGCACCGGCGATTAAAGCACCCATATCCAGTGAAAACACAGTTTTAGTTTTTAAATTCTCTGGTACATCTCCTTTGATAATTCTGAAAGCGATACCTTCCGCAATAGCAGTTTTACCTACTCCGGGTTCACCAATTAAAATCGGGTTGTTTTTTGTCCTGCGGGAAAGAATCTGAATAACCCGGCGAATTTCATCATCCCGGCCAATCACAGGGTCCAGTTTTCCGGATTCTGCATATTCATTCAGATTTCTTGCATATTTATTTAAGGCATTATAAGTTGCCTCGGCATTCTGATCAGTTACCCGGTTATCACCTCTTAAAGCTGCAATAGCTTTTTTAAGGTCTTTTTCGGTTACACCCTGATCTTTTAGTAATTTAGAAGTATTGTCGTTGACAGATAAAATTCCCAGTAATACGTGCTCTACAGACACGAACTCATCTTTAAATTCTTTCAGATAAGATTGTGCTTTCTGCAACGCAGAATTGGCACCTGAAGACAGGTATCCATTACTTCCGCTAACCTTTGGAAATTTACTGATTTGCTCATCCAGTTGCTGATTAAGCGTATTTAAGTTTACATTGAGTTTCTTTAAAACATAAGAGACTACATTTTCATCAACAGTAAGCAGCCCCTTAAGCAGGTGGGCCGTTTCAATAGCCTGTTGCTGATTGCCCTGGGCTATTTCGGAAGCCTGTTGAACTGCTTCCTGGGCTTTTATAGTAAAGTTGTTGAAGTTCATGTCAATGTGCGAACAAAAGAAATGCCATAAGGCTGTATATCAGGTATCCGGAAATTATGTCGCTAAAAGATAATTTTTACTGAATAAATGTCTGATTTTTAATGTTTTGTACTGAATTTTTGTCTGTATTTAATAAAAAATTGCTGTGAATTACCAGATTTGTCTCAGGTTGTAGCGAATAGTTTATTATTCCAGATATTGCTGACCTGTTCTGAATCGTTTTTATGTCTCCTTTTTGAAACACCTGTTCATGAATTGTAAATTTTCACTCAAAAGAACATCCAGGGAATAAGCTTTAGTGGAAAATGGTGTGTTTTCAGTTTTGAATGAGTTTCTTTGCATCAAAATTAAACGCGCACAAACAAAAAAACAATACGAATACAATATAATGGAGAAAAACTTACTCAAAGGTGCCTTATTAGTCGGGCTTGGCGCCTCAAGTTATGGTGCACTGGCGACGGTGGTTAAGATGGCTTATCAGCATGGATTCACTACTGCAGAAGTAACTACTTCGCAGTTTACAATTGGATTTACAGGCGTACTTTTATTAAATATACTAATCAAGAATAAGGCAAAAGCTAAAGAAGAAAGTCAGCAGGAGAAAGGTTCTGTTTTTAAACTGATGCTTGGTGGAACCTCTCTGGGGCTGACCAGTGTGTTTTATTATTTTGCCGTAAAATATATTCCTGTATCAGTGGGGATAGTGCTGCTGATGCAATCTGTCTGGATGGGCCTTTTACTGGAGGCTGTACTGGAAAAAAAGGTACCTTCAGGAAGAAAAATCCTGGCTACCGTTATCGTGCTGATGGGAACAGCACTGGCAACAAATATCTTTTCGGATGTACATAATCTGGACTGGAGAGGAGTAGCCTGGGGACTGGCTGCGGGTATCTCGTATACAGTTTCCTTATTTGCATCCAACAGTATCGCTACACATATGCGTCCTTTGAAAAGAAGTTTATGGTTACTGGCGGGTGGACTGGTAGCTATAGTGATGATTTTCTGTACTAATTCTTATGCTCATTTTAACTTTGGCATTTTCTGGCCATGGGGTTTGTTCCTTGCTTTTTTCGGAACTATACTTCCACCATTATTGTTTACCAGCGGTATGCCGCATACCGGAATCAGTCTGGGGACAATTGTAGCTTCTGTTGAGCTGCCTGTATCTGTAATGTTTGCTTACATATTGTTAAAAGAGCCGGTCAATGCAGTTCAGTGGATAGGTATTCTGATGATTATCAGTGCCATTGTGTTAATGAACGTACAGAACTTAAAAAAGAAGCCGGTACAATTAGATAATTAGTGTCTGTTTATAACCTGAACAGAATTTAGAGATAGCTGCGAATTGAAAAGATTTACAATTGCGGTTTTCCTGTTTTTTTCGTTTTCTGCATTTGGACAGCAAATAACTGTCTGTTCCTGGAACCTGAAAGATTTTGGAAAATCGAAGACCGATATACAAATAGATTTTATTGCCCAAACCCTTAAACACTGTGATGTAATTGCCATTCAGGAGGTAGTAGCAGGTCCGGGAGGTCCAATGGCCGTTGCCCGTTTGAATGATGCCTTAAACCGGACGGGAACAAAATGGGATTATACCATTAGTCACGGAACTTCCAGTGACAGATACAGTAAGGAACGTTATGCCTTTATCTGGAAAACCGGCAGAACTGAAAAAATAGGAGAGGCATGGCTGGAAAAAAAATATAACCTGGAAATTACCCGGGAACCTTATTTTGCGAGATTCAGGTCAGGTAAAAAACAGTTTACCCTGGTCACTATGCATGCGATTCCAAAATCCAAACAGCCTGAAACCGAGATTAAGTACCTGAAATATCTGCCCGAAAACTATGCTTCAGATGTGCTGATCTTTTGCGGTGATTTCAATCTGCCTGAATCTCATTCTGTATTCAATCCTTTAAAAAGTGCGGGCTATCCTCCTGCTTTTACTAATCAGAAGACTTCGCTAAGACAAAAATGTGTGAATGGCAATTGCCTGGCATCAGCTTTTGATAACTTTTTTTATGATCAGTCAAAGATCAACTGCATCAATGCAGGGATTATTCCTTTTTACACTGCGTTTGATGACCTGAAAGAGGCCAGAAAGCTTTCTGATCATGTACCTGTTTTTCTGAAGTTTTCGCTGATGTAGAGCGGATACAGATTGGTAATTTCAATATTGAGGGTTTGAGACGCAGCTATAAGAAGGCTATGCAGTAGCTATACACTGGTTAATATTGAAGCGGGTTTGATACGGGGTTGATACGGGGTTGAAACGGGGCAAGGCGTTTCAACCCCGTATCAACCCCGCTTCAATGGCGTATCAACACTAACTACAACATAGCGGGTGAATAGCCGTTAATCTTATTAAAGATCAATAGTATACGACAGAAGAAGGAACTTCGCACGGGAAAATGTACTGATCTCTGAATTATAGCAGCCATAAAAAAGAGCAAATAACTTATTCAGCTATTTGCTCTGCTTAGAGAATTCTATTTATTAAATCAATCCTTTATTTTAAGATCTCGCTTAGACGTTCAGTCTGATGATCTGCAAGTTTCTTTAGTGGTCCTGCCGCCAGCATTTTCATCATCATATTCAAATCTGCTGAAATGATATGTGTAGCTGTCGTTGTACCATCACCATTATCCTTAACTGTCCATTTCAATTCCAGATCAAAAGGAGCTTTCTCAGAAGGGATAGCAACCAATTCCTGATTCTCTATACGGCTGGAAATCTGGATTGCCAGTTTAGCCATATTCTGAATAGTAAATCTGGCTTCATCTGTTGTAGAGGACCAGTTATAAATGTTCTCAGGCATCAATTGCTGATGATTGTTCATGTCGGCTAAAAAAGCGTAAACTTTATCTACCGGCTGGTTTACTGTGGTGGTACTTTCAATAACGGTC
The DNA here is from genome assembly GCF_040026395.1 of Pedobacter lusitanus. NCBI lineage: Bacteria > Pseudomonadati > Bacteroidota > Sphingobacteriia > Sphingobacteriales > Sphingobacteriaceae > Pedobacter > Pedobacter lusitanus. Next base: position 2,259,514 of record NZ_CP157278.1, on the reverse strand, counting down.
ATTTTATACTGGATTTTGGTCAAAATTCTGTCCCCACTCAGATGGGTTTCTGCGCCATTGGTTAAGTATATCCACATCACTTTGTGCGATAAAACTATTTTCAGCAGCGTACTGGATCAGGGTATTGTAATTTGATAATGTTGCAAAACGGCACTTTGCTTCTTTGAAATTCTCTTCAGCAAGGTCAAAGCCATAGGTGAAGATAGAAACTAAACCTGCAACAGACAAACCAGCATCTTTCAATGCATTTACCGCCTGTAAACTACTTTTACCAGTAGAAACTAAATCTTCTACCACTACTACGCGCTGACCTTCAATGATCTCGCCTTCAATTAAGCTGCCTGTTCCATGTTCTTTTGCTTTCGCTCTGACATAAACAAATGGCAATCCTAATTCCTGAGCTACTAATACACCCTGAGGAATACCGGCAGTAGCAACTCCGGCAATAACATCAACAGAACCAAATTCTTCCTGTATCAGCTGCGTAAGTTTCTGCCTGATGTATGTTCGTACTGACGGATGGGAGAGCGTCACCCTATTATCGCAATAAATTGGAGATTTCCAGCCTGACGCCCAGGTAAAGGGGTTATTCGGCTGTAATTTTATTGCTTTAATTTGAAGTAAAAATTCAGCTACCTTTAATTCAATATCACTTTTATTATACATGCTCCAAAATTACTCAAAATAATACCTTTATTGCATAAAGGATTTGTCCTTTTTTTGCCACCAATTGATACTCAATGTGATAATTAGAAACTGAGGTGGTTAAAACTAAATAATATCCGATTCCTCTTTGTATCGTACATAATTTTTATACTTTTATTTCCAAAAATACCACATCGAACCGGCTTTGATACGCTGGCTTATAAACGATCATATTAATGAAAACGTATACCATTTACATCAACGATAATACACTGCTAATTGCGAACAAATTACCGGCACATGCAGAACCTGTAGAAGTGCTGGAAGAAAACGGATTTAACTTTGAAGCTTTCTATGAAGGTTTGAGTAAATTCTCTGCAAAACAGTATGCATTGCTTACTGCAGATCCAAAATCACTTTTTCAACAGATTAAAGCAGGCTTAACAGTAATTAAAGCGGCCGGCGGATTAGTCATGAACGCAAAGGAAGAATACCTGTTTATTTATAGAAATAAGAAATGGGATCTGCCAAAAGGGAAAGTGGAAAAAGGCGAAGGCATGAAAGCAGCGGGCAAACGTGAGGTTGAAGAAGAATGCGGCGTGAAAATTCTGACCAATGACAACCGCTTATGTAAAACCTACCATGTTTATGAAATGGGGACCAAATTAGTACTGAAAAGAACCAACTGGTACAGTATGACTGTTAAAGGAAGTCCAAAGTTGATTCCGCAGAAAGAAGAAGGTATTACCAAAGCAGAGTGGCTTACCGCATCGGCGCTTAAACCAGTGCTGAAAAATACCTATCCTTCTATCATTGACGTATTGAAAGCGGGTAAGCTGATTAAAGAAAAAGAGTCTAAAGAAAAAATAAAGCTTCCTTAGGCAGAAAAGGAGTTACATCACCATGGTTACGGAGTATATCCCGTACTATGGTGGAGCTGATGGCCGAATATTCCGGTTTGCTCAGAATAAATATGGTCTCCATTTCCGGCATCATGGTCTGGTTGATCTGTGCAATTGCTCTTTCATACTCAAAATCACCAACCGAACGGATTCCGCGAATCATATAAGAGGCATTGATTTTTCTGCAGAAATCCACAGTCAGCCCTTCATAAGACTGTACTTCAATATTGTCGTAATCTGCAAAGACAGCTTTTACAATTTCTTCACGGACTTGTCCGGATAAAAAACTCTGTTTAGAGCTGTTTAACCCAATACCTACAATGACTTTGTCAAATAATGGAAGTGCACGCTTCAGAATATCAGCATGTGCGATAGTCAAAGGGTCAAAAGAACCAGGAAACAGGGCTATCTTCATAATCTATGGGGTATATTCAAAAAAGCTGAAAGAAGAATTGCCATAACGGCGGGTTTCTTTAAATCCAGGCTCGTCTTTTAATTTTAATAAAGAAGGATGTTCTACAACTAATATTCCATTTTCAGTAAGTAACTTATTTTGATCCACCAGTCTTGGAATCTGCGGGATATTGGTCAGATCATAAGGAGGATCTGCAAATATGATCTGATATTTTTTGTTATGCTGTTCCAGAAACTTGAATACATCAGCTTTTTGCAGACTGATTTCATTCAGATCATATTTATCTATAACTGATTTAAGCCAGTATATACAGCCCGAATGTTTATCTACGGCAGTCACTTCTTTTATGCCGCGTGATGCAAACTCGATACTGATATTTCCCGTGCCGCTGAATAAATCAAGAACACTGCAGCTGTCAAAATCATAAGTATTATACAGGATATTGAAAAGAGCCTCTTTGGCCATGTCTGTAGTAGGTCTTACAGGAAGACTGGCAGGCGCACTCATGCGGATACCTTTTAATTTACCGCCGATTATACGCATAAGTCAAGAGCTAATAAGCTGCTGTAATAATGCGCAGGCATATCGTCTAAGATAGCATGATCAATATCACCAGCAGGAGGAAGGTTAAAATGAATATGGTTAAAATATTTGTGCAGACAGGTATGCAGTTCATCATTCTGATGAATAATCCCGCTGATTAATACAGGTGTATTTGCCGGGTCAAGCTTTAATTCCTGAATCAGTAAGACCAGGTAATAATTAAACTCTTCAGCATTTTCTATCTGATAGGTATTCTGAAAAAGCATTTTTCCCTGATCCAGTAAAAGTGCATTGAAAGAACCTACAGTGAAATCTATTAATAAAGAAGTGTCTTCTACAGTTGATGCCAGCGCTAAAACAGGTGCATTATGTTCATAACGGGCTGCACTTGCCAGAAAAGTATTTAAAGCCTGTTCGGCAAATTTCTCGAGGTTGAATACAGAAGTAAAACCGAAACGGGCAAAAGCACGGGTATATAAAGTATCAGATTGTTCTTCGCTGAAAAAATTAGTGTAGGCATTCAGATCCTGCGTGCAGAAAAATTCATTGGGAACGGCAATAGTATTGGGCGTATATACAGAAACCTTAATGTCTTTGAAAGGAAGTTTAAGATAGCTGTCATTTTTTAGAATAGCAGCCAGATCAGTACTGATGTCTTCACATTCCTGCTGATCAAAAACAGCCTTTAACTGTTTACTGTTTTTGTCAATTATGGCGTAAGAAAAACTGTCGCCGGTAATTTTCAACAACAAATTACAGTCTGAGGCAGTATTGGGATCAAATTCCGGATCCACTAATAAAATGCTGTTTTTACTATTGTTCATCTTAGCAAAATTAATTCTTTTTTCTATAACAACACCATTGCATATTTGTAAAATGGATAAAGCCTCAATAATTGCCCAGTCTTATCAGTTTCAACCTACCGCTGAGCAGTTCGTTTTTTGTCAGCAAATGGCTGATTTTTTATCTGGAGAGCTGGATAACAGGTGTTTTATCCTTAGGGGATATGCAGGAACCGGTAAAACAACTTCGGTTGCTGCACTGGTAAAGGTTTTGCCGAAATTTAAACTCAGATCTGTTTTACTGGCGCCAACGGGCCGGGCGGCTAAGGTGATGACGAGTTATTCGGGCAGAACAGCACTGACTATTCATAAGAAAATCTATAGAAAACGCTCAGCAGTCTCTACTGATATGTCTTTCCAGCTTGCACCGAACCTGGCAGAAAACACTTTATTTATTATTGATGAAGCTTCTATGATTGCTGATGAATGGAATACCAGAAACGGGTCTTCTTTTCTAAAGGATGTCATGGAGTTTATCTATAATGGTAAAAACTGTGCGGTACTTTTTGTTGGGGATACGGCTCAGCTGCCACCTGTAGGCAGTCTTGATTCACCTGCACTGAACAAGGTCTATGTTGCTCAGAGTTTTGGACTGAAAGTAACAGAAACCGAGCTTAAGGAAGTGGTGCGTCAGGGCAGTAAATCCGGTATATTGGCAAATGCTTCTATGCTGCGCGATCTGATCAATACGCATATCGAAAATATAGCAGAAGGGAACGGGGAAGAGAAGGTCAATTTACCGCAGTTTATTACTAAAAGTTATAAGGACATTTTCAGGATGACAGGTTTGAAGCTTGTGGAAGGACTGGAATATGCTTACCGGAAATTTGATATTGAAAATTCGCTGGTGGTTTGCCGGTCTAATAAGTCTGCAAATGTTTATAATCAGCAGATCAGGGCCAGGTTATTATATCGTGAAGAAGAGCTGACCGGAGGAGATCAGATTATGGTTGTAAGAAATAACTATTTCTGGTTACCTGATAATGAATCGACATCTTTTATTGCCAATGGAGATATGGCCCGTATTGTAAGGGTAAGAAATGAAGAAGAACGTTATGGATTCCGGTTTTCTGAAGTACAGCTGGAGTTTCTGGATTATCCGGAAGCTGGTCAGATTACCTGTAAGGTGATGCTGGATACATTGCAGGCCGAAACGCCAAATCTGCCTTATGAAGACAGTAAAAAGTTATTTGAAGGAATAGCTGAAGACTATGAGCATATTACCAATAAAAGGGAAAGAATGCTTGCCATCAAAGAAGACCCTTATTATAATGCACTGCAGATTAAATTTGCTTATGCAGTAACCTGTCATAAAGCACAGGGGGGGCAATGGGATGCTGTGTTTGTAGATCAGGGATATCTGACCGATGAAATGATAGATCTTGAATTTCTGCGCTGGTTATATACTGCCATTACCAGGGCTAAACAGGAATTATTCCTGGTTAACTTTGCGCAGAATTTATTTAGAGATCCATCCGAAGAGCAGTATTAAGCTTCTTTTTAAAGCCTAGTGTTTGGCGTCACTGGTGTTGGCAGGCTTTCTTAAAAAAGAAAAATAAATTGCCAGCGTAGCAATGATGATGCATAACGCAAGAACGATGAAAGTAACTTCTTTATTTCCGATACCCTCGTGAGCTACCAGGGCTTCATGGTTTTCTAAAACTGTGCAAATAGTCATGTTGTTTTTTTTGGTGAAGGTAATAAATATTAATTATTACCTGGTTATAAAAAATATAATATGGGTAACAACATGAACAGGTTGGGGAAAAAAATCAGCGCTATCTTACTGATAACGATTTAGTTTACTATTCCCAAACGCTCTTCTATTACGCGTCCGATAGGAGCAACCGGTAAGGTAACTGATTTGTTTGTCTGGATCAGAACCTTCCATTCTCCGGTGTATCTGGTCCTGGTTATCTCAAATGAGCCCTTTGGATGAACAATTTTGTACAGATTAATCGTAGAGATAGGATGCGAAATACTATATACGTCGTCGTCAATATTAATTTTTAAACTTCTCATAGGTCGTTATTCAATTTGATTCCTGTTGATAGTTGCAGGAATCTTGCCATGATCTGATTTCTTAACATGACTAAACAAGATATTTTATTAATTTGCGCATTTTTGTTACTGATATTGTCAATGATTTTTTTAAAAAGCTGTAATGATTTAGCTTTAATGGTCTAATCTTAAATCTGTAAAGCATTTATAAAACTAGAAAGATAAATTGAAATTTTCTTAAATGTTATCATTCCTATGAATAAGAAATTATACTTCCTCCTTTTAGCCTTGTCGGGCCTTATTTTTAATCAGGCTTACGCTCAAAATCAAAGTTCTTTTAAAGTCATTCCACTGGGTATAAAAGGTGGGTTGGATGAAAGTAATCTGTCTGCTTATATGATTGCTCCGGCAAAGAGTGAAAACTTCATTTGTGCTGATGCCGGAACCATCAGACACGGAATTGATGCAGCAATCGGGAATCACTTGTTTAAGGGATCTCCCAACGATATTTTAAGAAATAACATTAAAGGTTACCTGGTTTCACACGCTCATCTTGATCATGTTGCGGGGTTGATCATGAATTCTCCTGATGATTCAAAAAAGAACATTTATGCAATTCCGTCGGTTATCGAAGTGCTGAGAGATAAATACTTCACCTGGAAAGCCTGGGCTAATTTTGCCAATGAGGGAGAGACACCCCGCCTGGGTAAGTATACTTATGTAAATCTGCAGGAAAATGTAAAAAAGGATCTGGAGGGGACTGAAATGCAGGTTACTCCATTTTTGTTAAGCCATGGGCCGGCTTATGAAAGTACTGCTTTTTTAATTGGTCATGAAAATGCTTATCTGTTATATCTGGGAGATACAGGGGCTGATGAAATAGAAAAAAATACGCGGCTGGAAAAGCTATGGGAACAAATAGCTCCGCTGGTTGCAAAAAATCAGCTGAAAGCTATATTCATTGAAACCTCATTCTCTGATAAACAACCGGAAAATCAGTTATTCGGCCATTTAACTCCACGTTTGCTAATGGTGGAGTTAAATAAGCTGAGCAAACTGGCCGGAGCCACAGCTTTGCAAAAAGTGGCCATAGTAATCACCCACATGAAAGCCTGGGATCAGGAAGAACAATATCTGGTCAATGAGTTGAAGCGGGTAAATACAGCTGGTTTGAGACTCGTTTTTCCGGAACAGGGCAAATTGCTGGAATTCTAGTGATTTCTTCCACGCTCGTCTTCATTACCGGTTTCCCGTGTTTTAGCAGGCTTACTTCCAAAACGATAACTTACACTCAGCTGGGCATAACGGTTGATCTGAAAGTTCGTGAATTTCTGTTTGATCCCATTGACATAGGTGGTAACAGAAGTCGCACTGCTTCTTAAAACATCGTTGACGTTAAGCGTTATATTCAGATTTTTTTTCAGTGCCAGTGCGGTTAATCCCAGATCTAATTTATAGGTGGTTCCTGATCTGCCGATATGGTCTATCTCAGGAAACTGATACCAGAAATTTGCAGCCATTGCAAACGTTTTATCTCTATTGAAATAAATCGTGTTATTACTGGCCAGATAGAGGCCATAACCTTTGATATCATTAAAACTGCTGCTGGAAGAATAGGCATTGGTGTGGTAAAATGTTGCCTGATTACTGTTCTCCAGCCATGGAAACAGTTTTAAAGCATAACTTTCAGAGATACCATATCTGTATGTTTTAAGGAAGTTGATCGGGGTAGTATAAACCAGGTTGGTATCAGGTCTGGCTATGGTCACATTATTAAACCCGTTGTCGGTTATATTTAAAAATAGAGCCGAAGTCAGATTGCTTTTATAGGTATGTGATAACTCAAAATTATTGTTGTATTCAGGTTGTAAATAAGGATTTCCCTGACCATAGCTATAAGCTGTGAATAATGATTTAAATGGGTTTAGACTCCAGAAGGAAGGTCTGTTGATTCTTCTGCCCAGGGTAAATGAAATATTGTTTTCCGGATCTGCCTGATAAGCAATCAGCAGGGAGGGAAATAGTTTAACATAGCTGTTTTTTGTAGTCTGATCTACAGTATAGGAATAACCTTTGGTTTGGGTAAACTCTGTTCTCAGTCCTGTCTGATATTTCCATTTCCCTTTTTCTCTGGCCAGGTTAGCATAGAGTGATTGCGTGTTTTCAGTATAATCAAATTCGTTGCTGAGGTTGGTATTATAAACGAGATCTTTCTCATTGATCTTATTATAATAAAAGGCATTACTGTAATTATCAATAAAACTCAGTTTACCGCCAAAAGCCAGGGTTCCATAGCGGGTAGGTAGTTCGGCATCTGCCTTAAAGGTGTAGATATTGATATTTTGTTTATTGGTATCATAATAACGGGTATTGTTAACCGCACCAGGACGTCCTGGTATATAACTGTTACTTTCAAAATCTGATTTGTCTGTACGGTAATAGTTGTAATAGTCAGCATTTAACGCAAGCTTTTTTCCTGTCGTGTCGAAATTAATTATGGTATGCATATTAATAGAGTTACTCAAAGCCACAGGATGATAGGTTGCATAGGTCTTTAAAGTCGAATCTGTCTTTCCGGTACTGTTGTTATAGATCGGATTATTGACGTGGTCAGAACCATCATAAACGCCTCTTCCGCCTAAGTAAGACAAGCCGATGGTAGTTTTAGGGCTGAGCTTGTAATCTGCTCCGGCAATAAGATTGATATTATGATAGGTATAATCACCTGTATCTGTTTGCAGCCAGGTTTGTTTAGGATAATACAGATCTGTTTGAAATCCTTCAAGATGATGATCTTTATCCAGGTTCAGGCTACTGTAAACAGAGAGCTTTTCAGTGTTATAATTCAGATTGGCACTGCCGTTGAGTGCATAAAAGTTACTGGTCCCGTAAATGGTGTTCTGATCATGTATCCAGCGTTTTCCGTTGAACTGTACATTTCCTGAATAACCTTGTTTTTTGCTTTGTTTGGTTACTATATTGATCAGTCCGGCATTTCCGTCTGCATCAAAATTTGCAGATGGGTTTTTAATGAGTTCTATTTTTGAAATCTGGTTGGCCGACATAGATTTCAGATACCGCATGAGGTCTAAACCTGCCAGCTGGATGGTTTGTCCGTTAACCATGACCCTGAGTTGTCCTTTACCGGCGCTGGTAATTTCATTACTGCTTACTTTGACACCTGGAATCTGGCTTACAGCCGTTAAGCCATCGGTTCCCGTAGCGGTTATGCTGTTTGAAACATTATAAGTGAGTTTTTCAGTGTTATTGACCAGCGTTGGTTTTCCGGCTGTAACAATCACTTCACTTAGCTGATTATTTGATGATTGTAACACAATTTTTATAGAGGTGTCGGCAGAAAGTACCACATCTGTAACTATTGTCTGAAAACCTGTGTAGGTAGAACTCAGCTGATACTTACCTGGTTTGAGGTTCCTGAAACTGAAATATCCGATACTGTCTGTAGTGGTCGTCTGTTTACTGCCTAAATTTGATAAGGTTAATCCTGCATAGGGCAGGGGCAGTTTTTGATGGTCATTTACAGTTCCTGTAAGTTTCAATTGTGCCCAAAGGCTGCTGTTTACGAGTAATAAAAGGGCAACGGTAAGTATCGGTTTCAAGAGCGTTTATAAGTGGTTTTTAGGAGAGAAAATTAAATATATAAAAAAATACGAGATTAATTGTCTCGGGTGCCCCCGGATTTTGCCCTGTTCACACCCCGGATATCCGGTTGATTAGACTTAGTTTTATGTAATTTAAATTCATCTGCTCAGGTAAGATGTCTCTTTTTGATCAGCTGAATTTATTTCATTCTAAATCTTGAATTATGAACAGAGTCACACATTTTGAAATACCTTCTGAGCATCCGGAGGTAAGTATGAAATTCTTCGCTGATGTATTTGGCTGGAAGTTTGAACAATTTTGTGAGCAGCAGTACTGGCTGGCTATTTCGGGTGATGAATCAACACCTGGGATAAACGGAGCAATTATGAAACCTGTTGAACGAAATCAGCCTGTCTGTAATACGATCAACGTACAAAATCTTGATGAAACCATTCAGAAGATTGAAAAAGCAGGAGGAAAGATAGTGAAACCTAAATTTGCTATTCCATCGTATGGCTGGCTAGCCTTCTTTATGGATACTGACGGTAATTGTCATGGGATAGTGGAAGAAGATAAAGCGGCCAGATAATTTGAATTGCTGCAGGTCTGACCTGAGCTTTTAGTATAAGCATTAACAAACATTAACACTATGGTTAAAGAGTGTTAATTATCGGAAGGTATTTTTTCTTCTGCTTATTTTTGAGCTATGAAGTTAAATATCAGAAAAATACTTTCGGTTAGTGTCTTGATGATGTTCTTTCTTATTGTAAAAGGCCAGTCTCCGCAGATGCTGAAAGGCGTTGTTTTTGAAGAAGGATCCAAAACAAGATTAGGTAACGCAGCGGTTCATAACAAAAGAACGGGGTACACGAATGTGACTGATAATTTTGGTTTGTTTGATATCCAGGCACAGGAGGGAGACACCCTGCAAATTTCAATAGATGGTTATCTGAGTAAGGAGCTGCGGGTTAGTAATCTGCAGAGTTTGGTTGTCTATCTCCGGATCTCTTCTATTCAGCTAAAGGAGGTCAGAATTACCGGGACTTCAGAGAAAGAGCGTTTGAAGGAAGTTGAATCTTTATACAGGCAAAAGGGGATTTTTTATAAAGGAAAACCCCCAATAGGAATGTTATCCCCGCTTGGTGGGAGTCCGCTTGGTTATTTATACGAGAGTTTTAGTAAAAGCGGGAGGGAAGCAAGGCGTTTAGGCGCCTATATTGAACGGGAATCTGACTATAATGAAGTAGCCAAAAGGTTTGGTAAAGAGAAGATCAGGGCCGCGGTTCCAATCAGGGAAGAAGATATAGAAGAGTTTAAATCAGCCTACTGGCCAAAGAATGAAGATGTCAGGAAATGGACGGATTATGATCTGCATAATTATATCAGGAAATCTTTTGAAGAATTTAAAAAGACTAAGGGTTATATGTAATCAGGTATGTACATTTACCTGAAATCCGAAAGCCGATGCGTATCAATAGCTTAACCTCCGTTTTTATACTGACTACAGGTTTATTTCTATCCCTAGCCAGTCCTGCTGTAAGCTCAGTAAATATATATCCTGCTGTTAAAAGTAACGGGGTTCAGGACACCATACCTAATACCTTGTTTACCGTTGGTATTGGCGGAGGGCTGATCGGTGGTCTTTACGATGGTTTTTATCCTTATAAGTTACTCAAAAAACATGGTGATTTTGGTCTTGGAGCTCCTGATAAGTTAGATGGAGAGATTATGGTGTTCCAGGGTAAAGTTTACAAAACGCAGCATACCGGTAAAACTATCCCGGTAGATGATCAGGATCTTACTTCTTTTTCAATGGTCAATTTCTTTCATGCTGACCGGACGCTTACTCCGCCTAAGGGATTGAATAAAACCGCTCTTTTTCATTATCTGGATAGTGTGCTGACTAATGTAAATGGGATGTATGCCATCCATGTCAAAGGGAAATTCAAAATGGTTAAGACCAGAGCCTTTCCTCCGGTTAAAGCGCATCAGCATACTCCGCTGGCTGAAATGCTGAATCTGCAGCAGTTTTTTAATCATCAGGATTGTCAGGGAGATCTGATAGGATACAGACTGCCTTATTTTATGGATAACACAAATATTTCGGGTTATCATTTTCATTATTTATCTGATCAGAAAGATGCTGGCGGGCATATCATTGACCTGTTAACAGATGATATCGTTATTGAGATTAATACGCTGGACAGTTATACCATACTGCCTCCTGCAACTAAAGACTTTGAACATTTTGACTTTAAAAAGAACAGGGAAGAGGATATTAAAAGTGTAGAGCGGGGTGGGAAGAACTAAACTATCAGCTTATAGATTAAACTATATGATTCTCCTGGTACGTCATCGAGGGTGTCAGTATTGAGCATACCAATTTTTTCCAGCACTTTGATTGATGCGATGTTCTGAGGACGTACAACCGCATAAACTTCTGTTTGTTTGAGCTGGTTAAAGGCAAAGTCCAGGTTTGCCAGACACATTTCTGTTGCATAGCCTTTACCCCAGGCAGTTGTGGCAAAACGATAACCCAGATTAAGACGTTCTGTATTTCCATAATTTTTTAAGGATAGCCCACCAAATCCGATAACAGATTGGGGATCTTCCTTTAAGGTTATTGCCCACACCCCAAATCCATGCTTCTCCCAGTGGGAAATCCATTTTTGCAGGACTTCCTTTGCTTTTTCAGGACTGGCCAGCGGACCAGCCGGATTACTCAGGTTGGTTTCCGGATCACCGTAAATAGCAAATAAACTTTGTAAATCACCGGGAGCTGCTGGTCTGAGCAGAAGTCTTTCAGTCTCTAACATATTTTGTAATTTGCGAATCTTTGTGAAAAATAGCAAATATTACACGATAGTTTCATTACCATTAAATCAATGAAAAACTTATTACTCATCTTATTATTAACCATTGGGGTTTGCCATGCTCAGGAAAAGAAAATAGCGGCGCCAAAAGCATACAGCCTTGTAGGAACAATAGACAAAAAGATACCGGTCAGCTTAGATTTTACGGTTTCAAAAAATATGATTCTGGGTAACATCCGCTATTTAAATACAAAAGCAAAACTACCTATCAGAATTATCGGCTATGTAAATACCGGGGGGGACTATATTATGGAAGAATATGGGAAAGATGGAACGATTGGTGCAGTGATCAATGTAAAATGGAAAGCTGGTAAACTTTCAGGAGCCTGGAATCCAATAGGAAAAAAGGCCAGCTACGTTATTCATTTAATGCTGAAAGATGGTGAGGCCAGGCAGGAGACCTTTTTGCCTGTAACTTTAGCCGGTACCTATACTTATCAATATGGTGAAAAAGGTTATCAGGGAAGTATTGAGATTAAAAAAGATAAAAATAATACTTATACCTATGAAATTGGATCTGTGACGAGTGATCCGGCCCGAAATCAGGCTGATGCATCCGGCACCGGAATAATTATAAAAGATAATGCATTTGTGATTGATATTAATAAATCCTGCAAATTTGATGTTACTTTTTATAACGGGTTTTTAATCATTTCTTCACTGGATAAAACTGGCGCAAGTAATTGTGAGTTTGGATTTAATGCCACTCTTGAAGGGACTTATCTAAAGGTAAAATAAGCTTCATTTTTGAAGCTTATTTTACCTTTAGATATCTGTTATTATTGTTGTTTAGCTGAAAACTGTTTGTAATTCTTTTCGCTTGCAAAATAGGCAACGCTTCCTTCGTTATTAAGCAGCACAATATAAGCATCGGTTTTATCTACTTTTTTCCCAGTCAGCGGATCGGTAGCCATACGTACGGTTTCATCTGAAGGGATGCGCTTAACGCACATTTCGCAGCAGCCATAATAGATCTTCCCTTTGTAGGGCACCTCAATCTGTTTTTTGCCCATATGAGCATCGTTTACCATACAGACCTCTTCATTAGGCACACGATCACCTTTTTTATAGGTTATACGGGCTGCGGGAATTGGTTCTGCAGATTTAGAATCAGGGCTGAGGTCTGCTTGCTGAACTAATGCAGGTGATTGTTTTGTTGCTGTTGACTTGCTTTTTGAATTGCAGGCAATAAATAATACTGCTGATAACACAGCAATGCATAAGATTTGAATGAATGATTTTATCATGTTTTTGTTTTTAACTGTTTTTTCGCTTCAATGTCTTCGCTGGATCATAGAAATATGATCAGCATTATCCGGCTTTGCAGATATTTCAGGTATAGCGAATAGATTGGAAATTAGTGATTAATCAGCTTATCTATTGATGAACTGACGGCGATTAGAAGACGCGATTGTCTATATTCTGTAAACGCAATGCATGATATAGAGCGGATTGCTCTTCAGCGGGCTGGGAAATGTAAATGCGGGATTTGGTGAGACTGTTAATGTTGTATTCGGATCAAAAACGGTTCCAGTATAACGCTGCAGAACAGCAGCTCCCGAAAACTTAAATACATTATTCTGTTGTGAATTTTCCTGAATTTTTTCTGTTAGTTTAATATTCCGGGTTTCGAACCGGCAGCAACTTTTATTATTTCTTTTCTGATTATTTTTGGTGATACAATCCGAACAGGCTTTCTTCTGAGATTGGTGACATAACGGTGTTTCCATCACAATACCTTTACAAAAGTGTGTACTGGCTGTAAATCCTACGGATACTATCAGTAACAAAAGTGAAAGAAATATGGAAAACAGTCTTTTCATGAGAAGAAGCAAAGATGCTCCTTCAAAAAATATATGTCTTATAGAATTTTGAAAATGTTTTATATAATTCGGTTTAACGAATTATATAAAACATTGGATAAGCTGGTTGTAAAAGATTTTTTGCCGCTTATTGTACGTTGAAGACCGCTTTAACAGGATAATGATCAGAAAGGGTATCTGTAACATTATCTTTGATAATTTCTGTCTTTTTACAGGAAGTTTTCATCTTCCCGGAAAGTAGTATATGATCAATTCTTATTTTCTCGCTCAGCGGAACATTGAAATAGACTTTTGAGGGATAGCTGGCTATAAATGTTTTATTAAATAAAGAAAAACTGTCATTAAAGCCAGCCAGCATAAAGGCACGGATAACCTGAAAATCCAGCTCATGTTGCTCATTCAAATTCTGAAGTACGCTGTTTTTTTGCTGAGCAATATACATACTATCTCTGATGCCGGTTTCTGCATAAAAGGAACTGTCATTTGGAGAAAAGGCATTGAAATCGCCAAGAATAACTGTTCGTTTTTTCAGCTTGCCTTTCTCTTTTAAGAGCTGAATGACCGCACTGGCTTCCTGCAATCTTTTGGCACTGCTGAATGGAGAGAAATGCACAACAAAGAAACTGATCCCTTTTATTTCGGCATATAAACATCCATGATGCATTCCATTGATCAGTTTGTAAACATTGGTGATAGGGTAACTGGAAGAAATGCCAACAGGATATCCGCTTTCTTTGACGATAACGGCATATGGGTGCCCCCAGGTTTTTGCCAGTGCAGAAAAGGATTGCTGGGTAAAGTTATTCAGTTCTTCAAAAGCTATTACATCAGCATTTTGTTTTTTTGCCCATTTGATAAAGGTGTTTCTCCGCTGAAGCTGATTTTCAAATCCATTCCAAATGTTATAGGTAATTACAACAAGATCCTTTTTTTTTGCGGGCCTGAATGATGTGGTGAAAAACAGGATGATAAAAAGTACGGGTAAACGTAATATGTATTTCACTGATTAAAAACTTAGATGATTGGTTTTTGCAAGATTTCTGTCTGAAATATAAGGAACTATCGGATAGATATATTCACTTGTATCTACTCCGAGAGTTGTTGGGGAAGAGCCCACAAATACAGTCTTTTTGCCTTTGATTTTAATTCTTCTCTGCTGATCAATTTCAATGGTTGCCCATAGGGGATCTTTATAAGGAACTGTATATTTTATATTCGGATGTGCCTTATCAATTGCTGTGGAGTAACGGATCTCTTTATATTTTTCGCCTACCCATTGATAAGATGCGCTGTTTATCTGCACATAATGTATATCATTGATCTGATTGTAGTAATCCTGATGATGGTGTCCGCTAAGCACGAGTATCACTTTATGCATTTTTTGATTGGCCTGTTCAAGGGTATATCTTAGCAATGTGCCATTTTCAAGCCCCCCTGCGTCGTTATCCAGCCCCTGGTGACAAAGTACTATTGTTGGAAGTGTTGTGCCCTCCAGATCTTTCTTTAGCCATTCCAGTTGTACTGGCGAGATATAACGGGCATAACCAACCGGGCGCGACTCACTTTCATTATGCTCATTTCCATCAAGTACTACAAAATGAAAGCCATTGGCATCAAAGGAATAGTATTTTGCTTTTGCCTTCCAGAATGCTACTACCTGGTCGCGGGTGAATCCGCCATCTGTATCGTGATTTCCTATGACATGATAGGCAGGTCCTTTGAATTTATTCCAGACCTCCATGAGTGGAAGATTTTCTTTTTTAGGTTGGCAAAGATCACCCATTTGAATAATGAAATCGGGGTTTTCGACATTCATTTGATCTATGAAGGCAGATAAACGGTTTATACCATCATGCATAATATCATGGTGAAGATCAGCGATGACACCAAACCTGATCGTTTTATTTCGTGGTTCCAGTTCAGGATAACGACTAATCAGGAGCGCTCCCCCGGCAAGTCCTGTTCTGGATAAAAACTCTTTTCTATTCATTTTTAATTTAGGTGTGGTAAAGGTTAGAAGGCAATAAGACAAGAAGGTTCATTCTTTCTCTTATTTGAGGAATACGTTCACACAGCTAATTTAATTATTTATAAATACTAAACAAATGTTTAGTTGTTTTATGAAAGAAAGATGTTAAGTGAAATTCCTGACAGAGGGTAAAAAATATTTTGCTAGCCCCGGGTAGAGGCCCTGTAAATCAGCGCTGCATCCATCACAATTGTTTTGTTCGAAATGGTGTTATCCTTAATCTTTTCCAGGATCAGTCCTGCAGCAACTTCACCCATTTGAACCAGTGGCTGCTCTACGCTGGTTAACTGAGGATGAACAATAGTAGCCAGTTCAGTTCCGGAAAAACTCGCGATTGCTACCTCTTCGGGTATTTGGATGCCTTGTTCCAGCAGATAGTTCATCGCACCAATTGCCAGTGTGTCTGTGAATGCAAAAATGCTGTCGAATTCGATGTTTTTGCTCAATAATTGTTGTGCGGCAATTCTTCCGTGTTCAAACGAAGCGCCTTCGGTTTTTATCAATAAATCCGGATCAAAAATACCATGCTTGGTGAGTATTCGTTTATAACCCATAGCTCTTTCAGTTGCATTGCGGATAGTTGAAGGTCCCATGATATGGACAATCTTTTTTCGTCCGGTATCAATCAAATGTTCTATCATTAAGGAGGCTTTGATATTATCATTCACCATTACTTTTGGGGCATCCAGTGATTTATCCGGAATTCTGTCAAAAAATACAAGCGGAATTCCCCGGTCTATGATTTGCTGATAGACATCATGATTATAAGTTTCATGGCATAAATTGATAATGATTCCATCGACATTAAACTCTTCCAGAAGCAACAGATTTTTTCTTTCTATCAATGGATTTTCATCTGATTGCATAATGATAATCCTGTAACCAAGCGGATATAAAATGTTCTGGATACCCCGAAGTACTGTAGAAGAAAAAGGGGTGATCATTTCGGGAACTACAAAACCTATGTTTTTTGATTGTCCATATTTTAAATTGAGTGCTGTCGGATTAGGTTTGTAGCCTAATTTTTCGGCTGCATCCAGTATCTTTTTCTTGGTGTCAGGATGGATGTTCTTATCATTTACCAAAGCTCTGGAAATAGTTGAAGTAGATAGCAATAGATGTTTAGCCAGGTCTTTAATAGTGATGCGTTTCATAGGTTTTGCTATTGGGTAACACTCAAAACTAAGAAAACAATTCTATATGGGAACGTTCCCTTAATTCTGGGCACGTTCCCATGGATACTTTCTTGGTACACATGCTATAACGACATGCTCTTTGACATAAGTTTGACTAACCAAATAGCATAATATCATATGAACGTACTAACCTATCGTTATGACCGCAAAATTATCCAGGCGGGTATTTTACATATTGGAGTGGGCAACTTCCACCGGGCACATCAGGCATTTTACACCAATCAATTATTAAATGATCAGGACCAGAGCCAATGGGCAATTTGTGGTGCATGTCTGTTACCCTCTGATGAAAAGATTGTCAAAAGTTTAAGAGCACAGCAGCTGGATTATACCTTGACGGTATGCGGAAGAGATGGTCAGGATGAGATTTATCAGTTAGGTGCATTAAAGGATTTGTTATGGGCTGTTGAGGATCCGCAGGCTTTGCTGGATAAAATTGCAGAAAGTGCGATTAAGATTATTACGCTGACCATTACAGAAGGGGGATATAACCTTGATAAAGCAACTAATGAGTTTATTCTGGAAGACGGGAAAATAAAACACGACCTGCAGAATCCGGGGCATCCGATTACTGTTTTTGGTTTTATTGCTGAAGGTTTGCGCAGACGAAGAAATAGTGGAAATGGTTGTATTACGATTCTTTCATGTGATAATCTGCAGCATAATGGAAGCACAGCTAAAAGAGCATTCACGACCTTTATTGCGGCTCAGGATAAAGATTTGGCAGAGTGGGTTGAAACAAATGTTACCTTCCCTAATAGTATGGTTGACAGGATCACCCCGGCTACAACTGCTGAAGATGTGCAAAGGCTGAACAGAAAAAGTGGAATGGAAGATCAGGCTCCGGTGTATTGTGAAGATTTTATCCAATGGGTAATAGAAGATAATTTCATTGCCGGAAGACCAGCCTGGGAAAGAGTGGGCGTTGAATTTACAAATGATGTTACGGCTTTTGAAAATATGAAACTGAGTCTTTTGAATGCAGCTCATACTTTGTTGTCTTATCCGTCTTTTCTTAAAGGTTACCGTAAAGTTGATCAGGCAATGCATGATGGAGATATCGTTAAGTATGTACGTGATTTTATGGATATTGATATTACACCTCACGTGCCGGCTCCTGAAGGCACAGATTTAGCGGAATATAAAAAAACACTGATAGAAAGGTTTGCAAATCGCTCAGTAAGTGATCAGCTGAGCAGATTATGTTTTGATGGTATTTCTAAGTTTCCTGTATATATTATGCCAAACCTGACTAAAATGATCAAAGCTGGTCAGGATCTTTCGCGCGTCGCATTTCTTATTGCTGCATACAGGCATTACCTCAGATATCTGGTCGATGATAAAGGGCAGTCTTACGAGATCGCCGAGCCCTGGTTAACGTCGGATGATCAAAAGTATATTGCCAGTAATGACCCTTTAGATTTTCTGGGCTTATCTCCGTTTAAAAGCACAGACTTAAAAGCTGCAGACTGTTTTGTCGGATTGTACAGCCAGTTTGTAAGCAGTCTTAAGGAAAAAGGGGTTGAACCTGTTTTGCAATCTGTTGTGGCTTAAAGCCATCATCCTAAAGAATTTCGAGCTATAAAATTATGGAAACAAAACTTCGTAAAGGCATATTGCCGTTTGCAATTGTTACTTTTATATACTTTATTGTAGGTTTTCTGACTACAGTAAACGAACAACTACAGGCCCCGTTAAAATTTACTTTTTTAGCTGAAGCCGGAAATTTAAAAAACACATTCACTACTTTAATTTCTTTTTTCTTCTTTTTGGGCTATTTGCTGAATGGTACTCTGGCAAGCAAATGGGTAAATTCTTTTGGCTATAAAAATACCATCCTTCGCGGCCTTCTGTTTATGGTTTCGGGTCTGCTGATGTATTTATGTTCTTCATGGTTTGGTTATCAGTACCCAAAGCTGGCATTTCATTTTGGCAATGCTGCATTACCTTATGGTTTTATCATTTTTATTATCGGATCTTATTTAATGGGCACTGCTGCGGCAGTAATCCAGGTGGTAGTCAATCCTTACGTAGCTTCTTATGAATTACCGGGTACACAGCCTGTACAACGCTTAAATATTACTACGGCTATTAATTCAATAGGAACTACTTCGGCACCTTTTTTTGTAACTGTAGTGATGTTCAGTGGTATTTCAATAGCGAACATAGAAATTAAACAATTGCTGTTTCCTTTGATGGTGCTGATTGCCTGTGTGGTTATGGTAACGCTGATTACGAGCAAACTGCATCTGCCTGATATAGCCAATACCAGAGCTGCTGCCGGTGAAAAACTGGAAAGAAGTATCTGGTCTTTCCGGCATTTTGCTTTAGGTGTTACAGCTATTTTCTTTTATGTAGGTACAGAAGTGGCTATTGGAGCCAATATCAACCTTCATGCTTTTGAGCTGATGGATTCGGGGCATCCGATGACCTTTTTTGGCCGCACGGACATTATTATCGGAGGAGTGGATTTAGGTATACATGCGCTGTTATCTACATTATACTGGGGAGGTTTTCTTGTAGGAAGAGCTGTCTCAAGTTTTTTCAGCAACATATCTGCAAGGACGCAATTAACCGTAACAACCATATTGGCTGCTATACTGGCAATTATTGCTATGATTACCCAGAATTTATGGTTTCTGGTTGCCATTGGACTTTTACATTCTACCATGTGGAGCTGTATTTTTTCGCTCTCTATAAAAGGGCTGAATAAGTATACGTCGAAGGCATCGGGCGTATTTATTTCTGCCGTATTTGGCGGAGCTGTGTTTACGCTCGTACAGGGAGGCCTGGCCGATATTTTAGGGTCATGGAGATGGACCTGGTGTCTTACTGTAGGCTGTGAGCTCCTTATGTTATCCTATGCTTTATTTGGTTCCCGGATAAGGGAAAAGGATATCGTCAATTGATCATTATAAAAATCTTTAATATGCTTAAAGTTAGATTATTGATGATTTTTCTAATAATCATTGGAAGCACTCTGTTATATAGCCAGGAATTACATTCGTCACTGCAACTTCGCAATAGTCATTTGTGGAGAGGAAGTGAAGTCTCTGCAGGTTTGGTTTATACTGGAGATGTTCATGTAGATTATAAAAGTATTTATGGCGGTTTTTGGGCCGGAGGTAGCGCAGACGGGTCTTATAAAGAGTTTAATAATTATGTAGGTTATAAAAATAAACACCTGACATTAGAATTATGGGACATCTATAATTTTTCGCCGGGCGCTACCTATAATAACAGGGAGTATTTCAATTATAAAGCAAAAGAAACCGGACGTTTCTGGGATTTCAGATCGTATTATACTATCAGTGAGCATCTTCCTTTGCTCCTGAGCTGGAATACGGTAGTTTTTGGCAGAGATAGAAATAGTAACAACACTGGGAATAAATATTCCAGTTTTGTATTCGGGGAATACCCTCTTTACAAGAAAAACGACCTGGAACTGCGTGGAAGGATAGGGTATAGCTTTGCCCTGAATAATGAAGGGGAAAAAAGTAATTTCTTTGCCGGGAAAGCCGGAGTTAATGAAATCAGTCTGATCCTGTCGAAGCGTTTGACAATTGGAAATTATCCGATTCCCCTGGGTTTATGGAGTATGTGGAATCCGGTAGATAATCGCGCATTTCTACAATTCTCGGTGCAGGTGTATTCATTTTGATAGTAGTAGTTATAGATCTGGTTTGAAGTTACCCGTTGGTAAATATTTGAAATTCATTAAAAAAATGATAATGGAAGAAAAGAAAATTAAAGTGGCATGTTTTGGAGAAGTATTATGGGATATATTTCCCGGAGGGCGGCAGAGAATAGGAGGGGCACCATTTAACGTAGCTTATCATCTTCACAAAATGGGTGTTGAAGTTAATATGATCAGTAGCATTGGGGACGATGAACCAGGCCATCAATTATTGCAGAAAATCAAAAGCTGGGATATGGCAACTGATGGGATTCAGGTTAGCAGGACACATCCTACCAGTACGGTCATAGCTTCACTGGATGAAAATAATGATGCACATTATGATATTGTACAAAACGTGGCCTGGGATTATATCAGTGTTACAGCTGCTAATCAGCAAATAATTGCTGCTTCAGATGCTTTGGTATTTGGAACGCTGGCAGCCAGAAATGAACAGTCAAAAAATACATTATTTGAATTAATAGAGGCAAGCAGTTATACTATTTTTGATATTAATTTACGGCCGCCTTATTATGATGTAAGGGTTATCAAAGATTTGCTGCATAAAACTGCTTTAGCTAAGTTTAATAAGGCTGAATTACGCATGATGTTAGACTTTCTGGGTAAGACCTATCGCAGTGAAACAGATAGCGTAAATTATTTGCAGGATACATTTGGTATGAATGAGGTGATCATCTCTAAAGGAAGTAAAGGTGCACTTTATGTTCATAACAACAATTTCTATTTGTATCCGACGATACCTGTTGAGGTAAAAGATACGGTGGGCAGCGGGGACTCCTTTTTAGCAGGGTTTTTATCAAAAAGATTTGAGAAGGGGGCTTCTGCAAACCAGATTATGTTTCAGGCTGTTTCCCTGGGGGCTTTTATTACGGCATCTGAGGGGGCTTGTCCGGAGTATGCTGTGGAAGATTATCTTCTGTTCAGAGATAGTCATCAGGTATCAGCTATGACTTTATAGTCTCGAAAATGCCTCTGAGATGTTTCAGAGGCATTTGCAAGGTTTTGATTATTGTTTGGAAAGAAGCTTTGATAACTGATCTTTCAGTTCATTGATTTGCGCTTGTTGTGATTGGTTGTCTCTTCGTAAACTATCAAATTGTTTGTCTTTTTCAATAAGATGCAAGGTTAACTCCTCAATCTTTTTGGTCTGTACTTTCACTATCTCGCCAAGATTTATACCATTTTTTGTTACTTCCTGTGCGGATGGAAGGTCTGGTAAGTGTTTGTTGTGATCAATATAATTTTTTAATTCAGTTAAAGAAATCAGTGGATAATCGGATTCAAAGACGTAATCGGGCCAGTTGCTGGTTTCAACCATTATTTCTTTTGATCTTATATTACCGTTAATTGCCAGTTTGTAACCTCTTGTGTCTGCCGTACCAATACCAACATCACCATTGGGTGCCACAGAGATCGCATCAACTTTGACAGAATTATTGAGTGTAAATAAATTTAAGGATCCTGAAACTGCTCCTACACCTCCACTTTTCAATTGACTTTCAATACCGCCAATTTTTTCTATAGTACTATTGTTTATGATGTTTTTGAATGTGATGCCCGGACCTTCGCCTCCAGCTAAGACATTTCTGGAAATTATCAGTTGATCTCCATTTGACTGTCCTGATATTTCCAGTGCGCCAGATGGAGTTGTTGTACCGACACCAACATTGCCACCAGGAGTTATAGATAATGCATTGATTTTATTAGAATTGTTAACTGTATACAAATTTAAGGATCCTGAAACCGCTCCAACACCTCCGCTCATCAATTGACTTTCAATACCACTGATTTTTTGTAATGTGCCGTTATTTATAATGTTTTTGAATATGATGCCCGGACCCTCGGCTCCAGCTAAGACATCCCTCGAAATAACGAGCTGTTCTCCATTGTACGGTCCTACAATTTCTAATTTACCAGTGGGGTTATGGGTACCAATACCTACATTACTACCAGATTCAAAGATATTTGTTTGGGCGTAAGAGGAAGCATAAGCAGTTCCTATAATTGCCAGTGTTAAAAGCGCTTTTTTCATTAATAATATTGTTTTATTTGATAAAGATTCTGGCAATTCTATTCGGTAATAACCAGGCAAAACTGAAAGTTATAATTACCCGATTTATAATCTATCAGATAAGTTCAATAATAAGTGCAGGAGTGAATTGATCACAAATCTAAAGAAATCGATTTGGATAAGGAACAAACATGACTGTTATATAGATAACAGATCACTTAGCTCATTTTGAACTGATACAGCAGATACGCCAGAAGAACAGCCAGGCCAATTACAAGCAAAAGTATTAGAAGAAAACTTCTTAATAGTGATTGGGAGCGTTTAGTGGAAACAGGGGTATTTTGTTTAAAACCTTGTGTGGCTAAAATTTGGTAGTGTCTTGAATTTTGTGTAAACGATAAAATAGGTGTGGTCTATTGCATTGTATTTAAAGAAATAAATTCAGAACTTTAATTACAGTCATATGGAAGAGAACAAGTTAGGTTTACCAAAGGACTTTTTCAAGCAGTTTAAGTCCAAGGAACAGTTCCAGGAATTCTTTCAGGAAATGTTCAAACAGGGAGTCAATGAAATGCTCCAGGGAGAGCTTGATGAGCACCTGGGTTATGAAAAGCATTCTCCAGAAGGCCACGGCAGCGGTAATTCCCGTAACGGTTTCAGTAGCAAAAAGGTTAAGAGTGAGACTCTTGGGGATGTGGTATTGTCAATTCCACGAGATCGTAATGCAAGCTTTGAGCCTAAACTGATCCCCAAGCACCAGCGTATGAGCGAGCAGATTGAGCAAAGCATTATCGGGATGTATTCCCGTGGAATGAGTACTCGTGATATTGAAGACCAGATTCGTGAAATGTACGGGGTCGAAATCTCTGAAAGTACAGTTTCTACGGTTACAAGCCGGGTTGTGGAGAAGATCGAGGAATGGCAATCCCGCCCCTTAGAGCCTGTTTATTTTACTTGTTGGATGGACGGTATTCAGTTTAAGGTACGCCACAACGGAAAGGTGGTTAGCAAATGTATTTACTTGGTAATTGGCCTAAAACATGATGGCCTGAAAGAGATTTTGGGCATGTGGATCAACGAAACCGAGAGTGCATCATTCTGGCTAAGTGTGCTTACAGATTTGCGTGCCAGAGGTGTAGAGGATATCTTGATCGCCTGTACAGATAATCTTACTGGCTTTACAAAGGCCATTGCCGAGGTATTTCCCAAAACAATAACCCAGCTTTGCGTCGTACAATTCGTAATAGTTGTAAATATGTGGTCTGGAAGGAACGTAAAGAGTTTTCGATGGATCTTAAACAGATTTATGGTGCAGTAAATAAAGATACCGCCAGATCAGCCCTGGATGATTTCACAGTAAAATGGAAAAGTAAGTATGGTTATGCTATTTTAAGCTGGGAGAAGAACTGGGATGAGTTGACCAGTTACTTTGACTTCCCCCTGGAAATCCGAAAAATCATTTATACCACCAATGTCATTGAAAGCCTGAACAGCGGCATAAGGAAATTCACCAAGTCCAAAAACTTGTTTCCTGACGACCAGGCTGCAATCAAGGCTGTCTACTTATCGGTCATGAATATCCAGAAAAAATGGACGATGCCAGTAAGAGATTGGGGTAAAATTATTAATCAGTTTAGTATTATATTTGAAAATAGATGTCTCCTTTAAACTCAATACGGTTGACCACTTACACAAAATTCTTCACAGGCTCGACATTGTAATTTGAATCGCTAACTTACCTCGGTCTATCCGGCTTCGTTGGGTCGATTGTATCATCTAGAAATGATTTACTCAGGGTATCACTGCCTTTGGCTTTTTCTGATCTCTTAATATCAGTTCTATTTACAACATTTTTCATATTCTGAGTAGGTAATTCAGAATTTACTACATCATTTTTCTTAGTACAAGCTACCAAAAGAGCTACTAAAGCGATACCCGGTAAAATTAGTTTTATGTTCATAATAATATGTTTTTTTTTACAACTTAAAGATAAGTGATAAAACTTAATTTTAAGTCACAAAAAATATGATGAAATTCTTTAGTGGCAATTTAAATCAATAGGCTTAACTCACCTCACAAGGAATTCGAAAATAACAAATTTATTTTTATGTATAACTATCTTTTAGATATTTTTTATTTTCTCATTTTATAGCAATTATATTTAATATTATAAATATTATATTTTATATGGCAATATTTTAAGTGTAAAAATTAAACTTTTTTATTTGTTTGGTAATTCGAAATTAGAATTATCTTCTTTAAATCGCTTTACAAAAGCACTCAATAATAAATTAATAAAATATATTTTATGGAAATTTTAGAAATCCAATTAAGAATATGGTGACAATAAATCTGAAATGGGTACAAATATTTATTTTAACAACAATGATTGTGATAGTGATCTTGTTGCTGCAATTAAAGCCGAAGTTGATTTGATCACATCCATATTTTGAGGATAAAAGCCTTTAGATAGCTTCAAAATGGGAATGTAAAACAACCTGTGTCAGAGCAGTAACTCTAACGAATCACCGCCCTGACACAGGTTGTTTTACTTTTTAATAATTCAAGATAGAAAGTGCTACTAATGAATAGACATTGATTTGATATTCTTTTTGGTTTCTAAAAGCAGTGCAAGATTAACTAATTTAGATGGTTCACTAACCAAATATTTAATTCATTATGTCATCATACACCGATTCCATGTGTTACGAAATGTTTATTCATAGAGCCTTTAAATGCCCATTTTGATTGAATTGTTATTAGTTCATCTAAATTTTTTCTTTGATATAATTCTGTTTGATTTCCCACGGGCCTTAAACGTTTTCTTCTGGTTCTTCAAGTAACTGAACGCCTATGCTTTTCAGTAGTGATTCAAATTGATCTAAGTCCTTCTCTTTTATACGGTCTAAGACGAAATTTGCTACTTTTTTCATCTCAGGAACATCCACCGGAATCATACTCCGCTCAAAAATTCCTTCAAGATGAGAATACTCATTATTAATCCGCTCAGTCATTGATGATGCTTGCCTATTATCCCCAAAGAATCTATACAATTTTTCATCATGTTCCACTGCATTTGGGTACTTATAGAATAAGAACGATTCAAGAAACTTGCGGGCATTGTTGGCAAAGTTGTAATACACGATATGCTGATCATCATCATCGGTATCCGCGTTTGCACAAATATAGATCTGGTGAAAAAGGTAATTGAACTCTGTAACATAATCCTTAAGATATTTTGGCATCAACTTGATTTGGCTTTTTTCGCCCTCCCTTACGGTCATAAAGTATTTGCTCTGATTTTTATTTAAGGCACCAGGAAGACGCTTTAGATATTTTAGGAAGTCAAGGTTGTGCGTAGAAATAAATAGCTGCTCAAATTCCTGACTGGTGACAATCTTTGAGTTGATCAGGCTATATATAAAGAAGATATGGTTGCCATCCAGACTGGAAATAGGATCGTCAATCCAGATAATTGGCTTTTGGCCTTTGGTATCGATATCCTCCAGCTTTGCCATGAAATAGCAAAATGCGATCAAGCTACATTCCCCCTCACTGAGGTGATGAGCTTTGTTTCCATTCCTGACGATCTCAAATCTAATCTTCTTGCCATCGGTAATAGAATCGGGTTCCTCTATCGCTTTAAGAGTAAGGAAGTCATGCCCGAAGTAATTATTCAGATATTCATTCACCTTTAATGCACCTTTTTCTTCATCATTCATTAATCGTTGCTTACTTTCAATAAGATTGATCTGGTCCTTGATCTTATTAGCGATCGTCTTACCATCCGCTTCTTTCTCATCAAGTTTCTCCTTTAGGATTTCAATGTTTTTTACTTCCTCTAGATATTGTATGGTCGTTACAAAGTCATAAACCTCCTTTAGCCTTAGCGATGTTCTGGCACTTGCCTGATCTCCGCTTAATTTACCAGTATAGGCATTGGATTGGCTTCGAATGCCTTCATAAAAATCATATGCCTTCACCAGTCGAGTAGAGAAATCAACTGGCTCAGAAAATGTACCCACATTGATGATATCATCAGCCCTTGCCCCAAGCTGCAGCCGCAGCTGCTCAAGGGATTCTTTATATTGTTCAAGTATATGTTCCATCCCCACACGTAAGCGATTAAGATTTGGGTGAAATTTGGAATAAAAGGCATTGTTGTCGAAAGAAAGGAAATCAGAAACCAGTGAGACTTCCGCTTCCACTTTAGTCATGAGCGATGCAATACCTCGGCTTAGTTTCTCTGACTCCTCATCAAAGTGACTTTCTAGCGCCGACCACCTTTCCTCGGTAATCTTGTTTCCACAAAAGGTACAATTCACAAGCTTATGTTCATGAAGCGTCTTTCCTTCCTTTACCCATTTGTTTAATATTGAATTCCTAACTAGCTCCTCAATCTTTCCTGATGCTGTAAGGGACTTAGTTACCAATAGTTCAGCCTCGGTGCTCAGCTCTACAAGGGAGAAGTTTTGCCTTGATAGTGCCACAATATTTGCATTGGGCTTTTCGTCCAACAGTATCAATAAGGTTTGTTGTGCTTCATCTGTGATAGGTTCAAAGCCATCCGTTAGTGTCAATGTGATATCAGCGTCGAGCTTTGTCTTATTGTAGTTCTGGTCACCAAACCTTTCGGGCTTGTATTTTATACCTGTCTCCCTACTGGTCGCCTTTTGCGTTAATTTGCTATCTAACTGCTTGATGATGGTTTCATGTGTATTCTTCGCAGTCCTGTAGATTTCCCTAGCATTCTTGCGCTCCAGGTAAAAACCAGTTGGAGTTTCCTCATGCTCCAGTCCAAGTTCGTTGCTGAGATTCTTGATCTCCTCTTCCAAGGCAGTATTACCGCCCAATATTGCGAAAGGAACAATACTCTCATCTGCATTTGAGATAAACCTTAGGTTTTCCTTCACAAAATCCTCGTTGAATACTCGTACTTTCTTGGTGTGGGCAGACAAATTAACCTGCGTTACATCTGATAAGTCCTTTATGCAAACCGTAAATTCTGGAGCCTCATATTTATCCGAGATCGTTCCGAGTTCCAGTGCACGCATTATCCGAGATAGGGTAGTCTTTCCGGAATAGTTTCTGCCATAAAAGATGTTAATGGGACTGAATTCTACAATCGCACCTTTATCATCCCTTATGATTGCATCCCAGTCAAAATCCTGAAATACGGCTAGGTTGTTAATGTGCTTAAATTTTTTTATTGACATAATTTATATTAATTTATCATGATTAAAAAAAGATATAGATATATAGCCTATATGCCAATCTGCTGTATGGGGGATTCTCATAAATTAGTTCTTAGCAAATCATAAAAATGAATTCGTTTTATGATTTTATCATTATAGATGATTTTTAATCTTTGATTTGTAATTAATTATTGACAGTAACCTCAAAAATTAATAAGATATTCAAATATTTCGTTGAAACTGAAATGTTTTTATTTGGCTGGTGTTCCATTTTCGACGGAGTTGGTTAATTTGAAGCAATTTAAGAAATAAAGGGAAAGAGTATCGTATTGTTGATGTTAATTTAATAAAATGCTAAAATTATGATCAGAAATACATTGTTAAATTTCAGATATTTGATCATCACATTTCAATTATGTCCGAACACACATATTTTGCGCTACTCAAGTTTGGTGAACTGGGTCATCTTGAAGCTTTAAGAAACAAAGGTCACTTGCATTGTAAACCACTGAATTATTTTGCCGATCTCGAAGATGAGTGCCACCGAGGTGACCCCTTGGAAAAAGTAAGCTATCTGCATACTATTGACGGTGCCGAAATTCGTATCAAGGATGTCGACGCGCCTGATAGTGAATATAAGTTAGTTGGAACTGCACATACGGGTGTGGTTCAAAAAAGCTATGAAGTATCTCCGGGCAACCTGTTTTGTACCTATTCCTTCAGACTCGATAAAGAAGAACTTAATAAGGAGTTTATTATACCAGAAGAATGCTTAAAACTCGGAGATCACTACCTGGTAATTAAAGATTTTGAAGAGTTTCTCAAAAGAGTTGACCAGCGGCTGTCAGCCCTAAATTTTTCTGCCCGGCATGGGTTTGTAGGATATAAAGATTTCTCCAAATTCATCGGTACTAAAACGGTCTTTGAAAAGGATGTTATCTATAGGTTTCAGAAGGAATTCAGAATATTTATAACCAATCCGACTGACCAATCCTTAGATATTGAAATAGGAACTCTGGCAGATATATCAGAAATCTGCCAGATAGATGATGAACATACCATCATGTTCTTTGATGTTAATGAATAACTCATGTTTTTAAAGTAGGTTATTAGTAGTTCTGCCCTTCTGGATGGTCATTGAGATCCTACCTGAATGTTTTCCTGAGCTGATGCTTTTCCTTTTTTTATAACTTCTAAATAAAACTAGAATTATGAAAAAGAGAAAAGCAAAAAGAATTGAGTCAACTGTTGATATTGAGCTTGAAATAGACAAACTTGTCAGCAACTCCGAAAAAATGAAAAGCGAAGCCGTATTGAATTTAATTGCAAAAATGATCACAGATATGATTCTAAGGGAGCTCAATGAAGATAAGGATCCGTTAAATGATGATTATTGATTTGATAATCAATTGGTTGTGATTTTGGTCGAAAGGATGATCATATGTGAGAGGGGAGTCGAACTCTTATTTGCTTGATTATCAGTGTTTTGAAAAATAGTCTAATAATAAAAGAACCCCTATTTCAAAGATTTAACTACTTGTAAATCAGTGATATAGGGGTTTTTGTTGTGGAGCCGAAGGGGTTCGAACCCTTGTCCAGTTGCGTGGCAAATTATGCCTTCTACATGCTTATTTTCCACTTTGTTTTCGGGATCAGACGGGCCGGAAACCTACCTTGCCTTTCTCCTTAGGTATTTTATCTCACAACTGTACCATACCTTACAATTGCCAGCGTAATTATTTCGATGCCCCTGATTCCGGCCTAAAAACGCAGCAGCCAGAGGGACAAAAGCTATTTAATTCTAAATTAAGCAGCTAAGGCGTAGTTATTTTCGCCAATCAAAGTGTGAACGTTCACATTAAAGTGCTCTCCGTACAACGCACTGCATGCTAACATACGTACCTCCGCCCTGTCAAATCCAAAACGGCCCCAATACGTACAGGATAATTGTGGTTAACTACTCCTTTTCAATTATCCTGTACAAAATTACGAAATATTATGCCAATTTCTACATAAAAGAGTCATTTAAGCCATGAATTGAGAAGCTGGTTAATAATCAGGAGCTTATGCAGTCTTTTCTACATACTCTTTTAAATTCTTACCAATAATCTGAGTCCATCCGGCACTAAAGTTTTCTTTAGCAAACGAAGGATTGTTCTGAGGAAATGTTTCTAATCCCTCATGTGTAAGTTTTAATCTCGTCTGATCACCTTCTGCAAATAACTCAAAGGTAACATGCGAATCACCCTGATAATCTCTGTATCTCCAGGTATAACTTAGTTTTTTGTTCGGTATCACTTCGGTGATTTTGCACAGATGTCTGTACATGATCCCTTTATCTCCCGCATCAAAAGAAAATTCAAACCCCTTTTCAGGATTAAATTCTGACAGATCAAAATACCACTGCTTCATCTCATTTTTGTCAGTGATAGCTTTCCAGACTTTTTCTACTGGTGCATTATAAGTCCTTTCAATTACAAATGGTTGGTTTTTCATGTTATTGATTTTTAGATTTATTTTTATGATTTGTTTTATCTGATTGAGCAGAAGAGATGTGCGCATCTTTGGCCAGGAATGTTCCAAGTGCATCCAGTTTCGCTGTCCAGAATATGCGGTACTGCTCAATCCACTCAGAAACCTCATTCAGTTTTTCTAGTTTTGCTTCACAAATTCTTTCCCGGCCCTGTTGTTTAATGGCGATCAGTCCGCATTCATTAAGTATTTTTATATGTTTTGAAATTGCAGGGCGACTGATTTCGAAGTTATCAGCCACAGCATTTAAATTTAATGACTGATGGGCTATCATATTTAAGATCTCTCTGCGTGTAGGGTCGGCAATAGCCTGAAAAACATCTCTTCTCATTTATCTTAAGCTAATTGTGTAGCCGTTCGGTTACAAATATATGTGAAACCTTTTGGTTACACAATAGGCAGGGTAAAAAAAGAACAGATGATCCTGTTCTGATAGGATTGATAGTATCAATTAATCAGATACAGCGATTAATTGATACTTCTCTGGCTTAATCTCTGTTTATTTTTCTTATGTTGCCAGCAGAGATTGTTAGCTTATGAAACTATTATTGGTGGAAGACACGCCGGAACTTGCAAAAAGTATAGCCGATTACCTCAGGCAGGAAAACTATATCTGTGAGATTGCAAAGACTTTTGACCAGGCAAGAGAAAAGCTGGTGCTTTTTACCTACGACTGTATCATACTTGATATCATGCTGCCAGACGGTAATGGAATTAATCTGCTTAGATTAATTAAAAAAGAAGGTATTGAGAGTAGTGTCATTATCATTTCAGCACAAAATGCCCTTGATTTTAAAATTACCGGATTGGATGAAGGGGCAGATGACTATATCACCAAACCCTTTCCTTTACCTGAACTGCATAGCCGGATTAAAGCAGTAATGCGCCGGAAAGTTCCCGGAAAGAATCAGCAGCTTACTTTTGCAGAAATCACAATTGATTTACAATTATTGGAATGCCAGATTAATGAGACTCCACTCAGTCTGACAAAAAAAGAAATAAACCTGTTAATTTATCTGATCAATAATCAGGGGAGGGTTCTTACCCGCCAGGCAATCGCTGAGCACTTATGGGGTGATTATACAGATAATCTTGATAGTGTTGATTTCGTTTATCAGCATATCAAAAATCTGCGTAAAAAGATCACCGATGCCGGTGGTGTTGATTACATCAGTACCGTCTACGGCTTTGGTTACAAATTGAATCAGCGTAAACAATAATCAGAAAGATCTAAAAAGATGAAGATCAATTATAAATATACTATTGCCTATACGATCATCACTTTTGTTGTCTTAAATATTGGCTTTGCGATTGTTTATTCCGCTATACGACGAGGCGCTGTTCAATCCGTTGCGGGTAAACTGGAAAATCTGAACGTGGTTGTTGCCCGGCATATGGAAAAGGATAATACCCATACCGATTTCACCCCTGGTAAAAATGTAAAGATCAAACCGTTTGCTGTTCAGGATTCCTTGACTAACCCCGAATCTGTAAAAATTATGAAGGAGTGGAATGATGAGGTCGAAGCAATTGTCCCGATGGTGCATTTTTCCTCCTATCCGGTAATTAATGGAATACGTTATACGATTTCCAGCAAAGCGATGCTAGTAGAACCAGATGATATTTATCTTAACGGTATTATCCTTGTTTTTGCCTGGACCTTTGTTTTTTTGATCGCATTGGTTATCATTCTTAGTGAATTAATTTCCTGGCATATATTGAAGCCCTTTAACCACACACTGGATGCTATTCAACAGTTTGAAATAGATCAGGAAAGTGCGATCAATGTAGAGGAAACGCAGACTACAGAGTTCCGGGAACTCAATAATTTTCTGGTTAAGATGTCTAATAAAGCTAAAAACAGCTATATCGCCTTAAAGGAATTTTCAGAAAATGCGTCGCATGAACTTCAGACGCCTATTGCAACGATGAAGGCAAAAATAGAATTACTGATGGAATCAGAATTGGAAGAAACACAGGCAGCGATGCTTTCTGATATACACGATGAACTGGAAAAACTGGCCAAAATAAATCATTCACTTACTTTACTGGCTAA
The DNA here is from genome assembly GCF_040026395.1 of Pedobacter lusitanus. NCBI lineage: Bacteria > Pseudomonadati > Bacteroidota > Sphingobacteriia > Sphingobacteriales > Sphingobacteriaceae > Pedobacter > Pedobacter lusitanus. Next base: position 2,227,151 of record NZ_CP157278.1, on the reverse strand, counting down.
ACTTGAAAATTACAATTCTGATTTAAAGTGCAGGATAGATCTGAGCAGTATCCTTTCCACTAAAGTTGCAGAATTTACTGACTGGATGGAAATGAGGGATATTAAGCTGGAAATAGCTATTGATCCTCAGGTGACTATTGCACTGGATGAATCACTGGCCGAACTGATGTTAAATAACCTGATCAGCAATGCGATCAGGCATAATGTGCTTTCCGGTAACATGATAATTCAGTTGAACTCCAAAGAGTTGAAAATCAAAAATACAGGCAAGGCCCCGGGAATTCCAATTGAAGAATTATTCGGAAGATTTAAAAAAGGGAACAGTGAGCGTGATTCTATTGGTATTGGCCTGGCAATCGTCAAAAAAATATGCGAGTTATATGGTCATCAGGTTAGTTATGACTATGCAGATGGATGGCATGCGCTCATTTTAGTATTTAATAACCAGGATCAGCAATCCCCGATATGATGGAATTCTGCAGTTTTAGTCAAATTTCAAAGGTTCTATAAGTTTTCTTCAAAATTTCTATAAAATCATTGCCTTGCTTTATAGATAAGCTATTGCCTGTTCAGATTTAACAGGTTCCCGGCTCCGGAATGATAACCGGTATTATCTAACCAAATAGCAATATAAATGAGAATACTCTACTTCACTTTAGTGAGCTGTTTTTTTTCTATACAGCTTGCCACAGCCCAGGATAGTACCTATAAGATTCCAGGTAGTAAACCAGCAGGGGTTAAAGTTGGTAATGGTCTCTATTTTAAGTTCAATGAAAGCGGGACACAATACCTGAAAATGAATATCTGGCTGCAGTCATGGATAAGAGCAATAGAAAATAACCCTGGAACGGCTGTGAATGGTCAGCCTCAAAACTGGTCTTCGGATGCAGGAATCAGACGGATGCGTATTCAATTATATGGTCAGACCTCCAGACGTTTTCTTTTAATGATGCAGGTAGGGATGAACAATCAGAGTTTTGCGACCGGAGGCGGGAGTGGTACCGGCGCAAATGGCGCAGGAAAAAAAGCACCTTTCTTTATTCATGATGCTTACGGGCAGTTTACTGTTTTTGATGAGGGATTATCTTCTTCAAAATCTTCATCCGCCGCTGCTGGTAATAATTCACTTTATATAGGGACAGGTTTGCATTCCTGGAATGGAGTAAGCAGACTGACCAATGCAAGCACCATCAGTTTGCTGACCGCAGATGCGCCCGTATTTAACTGGCCAACTGTTGAGATATCTGATCAGTTTACCCGGCAATTCGGTGTCTTTGCCAAAGGTAATATAGATCGGTTAAAGTACAGGGTAAGCGTGAACAAACCCTTTATGACCTCAGCAAAACCTGTTGTTGGCGGTCCTGCTGTTGACAATAACAGAGGAAATGCTATAGCTTATAACGGATACTTTGATTATGAATTTTTAGATAGAGAAGAAACACCCAATGCTTTTTTTTCCGGATCTTACTATGGTAAAAAGAAAGTTTTTAATGTTGGTGTGGGTTTTCTTCATGCCCCAAACGCGACAATGAGCCAACCTGTAAAAGATATCTATAAAAGCCATGCAATAACAACATTTGGCGCCGATGTATTCTTTGATACACCTGTCGGTAGTTTATCAAAAGATATGTCATTTACTTTATACTGTGTATGGTATAATTATAATTTCGGGCCTGATTACCTGCGTACAACAGGTGTAATGAATCCGGGAACTGCTGATACTGCTTATACGGGGATCAAAGCTCTGGAAGGATACGGTAACTCCCGTATACTGATGGGAACCGGAAATATCTGGTATACACAAACGGCTTTTACTTTGCCGAAGTTTAGTGAAAAATTACGCATACAACCTTATCTTGCATATAGTTATAAAGATCTTAAGGCACTTAACCAGCCGGGGAATTATTATAATGCCGGTGCTAACTTTCTATTCGATGGTAATCATGTGAAGTTAGCGCTGGAATATGGAAGCAGACCTTTATATAATACCACAGACAGGAAAATATTTAAGCGGGCAGGAGAGTTTCTGGCCTCTGTACAATTCTGGCTGTAAAGTATCCCCATGACCAATTATAAGATTATCTAAAAATATTATCATATGAATCAACAGACCACATCTCCGATAAAAAAACTGACTGATGAAAATCAGGAGTCACCTAAAATTTCAAAACAAAGATTAAAAGCCATTTTTGGAGGCTCCGTAGGGAATCTGGTGGAATGGTATGACTGGTATGCCTATTCTGCATTTGCTATTTATTTCTCTTCTTCCTTTTTCCCTTCGGGCAGTTCAACAGCACAATTACTCAACACTGCAGGTATCTTTGCACTCGGTTTTCTGATGCGTCCTATAGGCGGATGGATGTTTGGCCGCATTGCTGATAAAATAGGGCGTAAACAAAGTATGACGCTTTCAGTATTACTCATGTCCCTGGGTTCCTTACTCATTGCACTTACCCCTACATTTAAAACTATTGGACTGGTTGCTCCGGTGTTATTGCTGGTAGCCAGATTATTGCAGGGACTTAGCGTTGGTGGTGAATACGGGGTTTCGGCAACCTATCTCAGTGAAATGGCAACTAAAAACAGACGTGGTTTTTACTCCAGTTTTCAGTATGTTACATTAATTGGCGGACAGCTTATTGCATTAGGGATTCAGATTATCTTGCAAAGAATACTCACAGAAGAACAATTGATCTCCTGGGGATGGCGTATTCCTTTTGTCATAGGCGCAATACTTTCTGTTGTAGCGTTGTATCTGCGTAAAAGCCTGCACGAAACCAAAGCATTTGAAGCACAGAAAAGTAAAAAAGATGATAATAACGGAACAATCAGAGAATTGCTGAAACATCCTAAAGCGATATTCACAGTAATCGGACTTACGCTGGGAGGAACACTTGCGTTTTATACCTATACCACTTACATGCAGAAATTCCTCGTGAATACGGTACATCTGACCAAAGGAGAAGCCACATTATTATCATTTTCTTCTCTTTTCATCTTTGCAGTGCTTCAGCCTTTGTTTGGCAGTCTTTCTGATCGCATTGGCCGCAAGCCATTACTTATTGGTTTTGGTGTGCTGGGAACCATCTTTACCGTGCCTCTGCTGACAACATTAAGTAATACGACTTCGCAGTGGGGCGCTTTTTTCCTTTTACTGGCAGCGCTGATTATAGTGAGCGGTTATACCAGTATCAATGCGATCGTGAAAGCTGAGTTGTTTCCTGCACAGATCAGAGCACTCGGAGTCGGATTACCATATGGTATCACCGTAGCCATATTTGGAGGTACAGTAGAATATCTGGCCTTATGGTTTAAAAAGATAGGGCATGAACCTTATTTTTATTGGTATATCACAGGCTGTATATTTATGTCGCTGCTTGTTTATGTATTTATGAAAGATTCCAAAGAAACTTCTAAGCTCAATGAAGATCAGGATGGCTAGACAAAATGTTTAACGACAAGACAGATGTATAGAATTGTTTAAAAAGAATGACTTGATATATAAAAAAAGGGAGGCTGTATTTATTAAATGCAGCCTCCCTTTTTTTATAGGAAATCAACTATGACTGATAAAATCATAGCTGTGATAACTAGAATTTGTAAGTTACACCAGCGCCAAAAATCTGTTTTACCTGTAATGCTTTTTTATTTCTTGTTACTCCATTATCAAGATATGGGATATTAGTTTTATCATCATAAATCAATTGAACTCCAGCATTAACAGTGACAAATTTGTTCACTTTCATAAAAAGATTAGCTGTATAATCCGTATAGATGTTTCCTGGTTTATCCAGATAGTCAGAATACAGTTTCAAAGTATTTTCTAAACTGATGTTCTCCAAAAGATTTACTTTATAATAAGCATCTAATGAAGCACCTAATTGGAATTTGCTCTTTTTACCCGGATCAACACCAAATGCACCAATTGACGAAAGATAATTATCATTCACCATGATAATACGGGCAGCAGCAGGCGAAATATTCACTCTGAAATTATCAGAACGTTTATAAGCAAAACCAGGACCGAAGGTCAGGTAAGCAGGAGCAAGGAAATTAGAAATTAAAGTCTGAGGATTTGTCGAATAATTATATCCCTTGGCGAACTGAGTCTGGAAATTCGCATAAAATGTATACAACCAGTATTTAGAAGCCTGACGCCCCAGTAAACTGTTTAAAATAATTCTGTCATCGTTCTTACGGGTACCAACATCCTGTTGTTTACTCAATCCGTAACCTAAGATTACTTTGTTGTCCCAGCTCCAGACATCCTTTTTATAATTGAAATCATAATTGAAAAGGATATTTCCTGCTATTGAATTCACCCCGCCAGAAGACCAGTTGGAAAATGAACTCTGATTAATTAACAATGTATTTTCTCCGTGAATAGTCCATCTTTTTGTGGTGTCAACTTTTGGAGCCTCCTGCGCATAGCCAATCAGACTGATGGCAGCCAGTGATAATGATAGGATAAGTTTTTTCATAAGTATAGATCTGTTTTTTATTATTATATATATATATATATATATATATAGATGTGCCAAATATCACTATTAATTATTAGTTCTCCCAATTAGTCCCTGTTTTGAACAAATGGAACGGATTTTTAATTACTATATCATACAGTTTTTATTTGAAGGGAATTTCTATTAGCCCAGAGACTAATTATTACATATGGTTAACAGCGGTTAATCAATCAGCAGCTGCCAGTTTCGGTACCTTAAAAAGCTTTGCTAAAGTATTCACCTCCAAAAAATGGAAGATTGACCGGGAAGAAGTCAACCAGCTTTCCATACCCTCATCAGCTGCTGTTCCTGAAGGAATGAAACTATTCTGGCATGATGAATTTAATGATGCGATGCTGAACAGGAATAAATGGTTTACTCAGTATTATTCCAATCTCGATTACGTGGAAAAATACAATTGGGCAGCGTTTAAAGCAGATACTCTGCCCGAACCAGGATTTAAATTTACCGGAAATTCACTGCATCTGATAACCAACGACTCTATTCCTGTAAAGCCCTATTGGACATCAGGACGTAAAATATCGTCTATACAAACCTATGACTGGAATAGTAACGAAAATCTGTTGGACAATAAACGTGGTGGCTATTTTGAAGTAAGAGTTAAAAGAAAAGCTGCTAAGAACGCAGAACTTGTCAATACAGCTTACTGGTTTGATTCACCAGGTCCCGGGCCAAGGTATTATATAGAAGATGGCTATAAAGCAAAAGAGGTAAAAGGAATCAGGCCACATGGACAAGTATTTGAAATAGATGTATTTGAGAATCTGAACTCCGAAGTTGTTTTACATGGTAATGTAGATTCTACGGGTAAGTTCTTGCATAATATCGGGCAATTTGACGTCAAAGATGTAGAGATCATTGATAAATGGGTAACACATGGACTACTCTGGACACCTGCAGGATTAAAATTTTATGTAAACGGAGAATTGAAGAAGGAGTGGAGCGATCCCGCTGATATTAAGTCGCCGGATCATTTTATGAATCTGCTGTTAGGTAGCTATGGCAAAAATGGCGAAGTAGATATGGAAGTTGATTATGTCCGGGGTTATCAATGGCCTGTTGAAAAAGGGAATGAGCTTGCTAATTCATCTTTTGAATTCAGGCAGCTATTTCCATGGACCGGAACAGCACAATTGACCAGTTCGATCAAAAGAACGGGGCATCAGAGTTTAATACTTGCACCCGGACAGACTATTGCTCAGTATTTGTATTTAGAACCTGAAACCACTTATAAACTGGATTACTGGAGTAAGGGCAGTGGTAGTCTGACAGCCAGACTGGATAACCTTATCCCCGTAAGTGGAAAACCGGAAAAAGGGAGACAGGAAATAGCACGGGCAAGACAGGAATTTAGTGGTCATTCAATGGATTTTTCAACCACTGGGAGTAATCCCGGGCAGATGAAAACAGTTCGTGTCAGCTTTAGCAATAACAGTTCTGCAGTAATAATTATAGATGATATTAAGTTACAAAAGAAATGAAATGACAGGGAAACAGAAATTTGTCAGACTGAATTATCAAAGTTTCGTTAAAAAACGTTAAATTAACTCAAAGCTGGCAGCAGATTTGTACACCTGAAGTGAATTTTACTTATTTTTGTTATAATTAAATTAATGGTCATGAAAAGGAATCTAATCGTTATCACAAGCCTGTTGTTCGGTGCTCTTTACGCTGGAACAGCAAGCGCACAGCAGTCTGGTTTAGCTCCGGACCAAAATCCAAGATATAAAGAAAGTCAGGATAAATATTTTAAAGTTGCAGATTCTTTGCTTAGCCAGCAGGGTACTACAGTACAAAATACCTATAAAGCCTATGACTGGTATCAGGCTAAATTAGAGCGTCGCCAGCAAAGACGTGAATGGAGACATCAGGAACGTATGAATGGCTATTATGGTGATTTTTACCCTTCACTGAGCTTCGGTTCCAGTTATTACCCTTATGGAGGATATAACTATAACTTCGGTAACTATTATGGTCGCCGCAGTAATTTTTGGTTTGGCTGGTAACAATTTCCGGAAATACGATCTAACAATTATAAAAACCCCGAATAACACAAATGAGATTCAATAAATTATTAACGGTTACTGCGCTTGCCGCTTCAGGAATGATGATTGCATCATGCTCATCCAGACAGGTAACACGTGTGAGTACAGATCAGACAATAGATATCAGCGGTTCATGGAATAACAGTGATTCGAGAATGGTGGCAGATGAGTTAACCAAAAACATCCTGAATGCAGGATGGATTGGAACGCATCAGGAAGAGCATCAGGGCAAAAAGCCGGTAGTGATTGTTGGATTTGTTCAGAATAAAAGTCATGAGCATATTGATGCTGAGACATTCGTGAAAGATATAGAAAGTTCTTTCGTTCAGACCCAGAGAGTACGTTTGGTACAGGGTGGCAAAAAACGTGAAGAATTACGTGCAGAAAAGGCAGATCAGCAAACTAACGCTTCTAATTCAACCATTAAGAAGTTTGGTTTGGAAAACGGAGCTGACTTTATTCTACAGGGATCTATAAACTCTATCGTTGATGCGCACAAACGTCAGAAAGTAGTTTATTATCAGGTAAATCTTGAACTGACCAACATCCAGACCAATGAGATCGTTTGGATAGGAGAAAAGAAAATTGCCAAGTACGTTAAAAACTAATCCCGTAATTTCCCATTGCCCTGAAGATCGGTTTCCTGATGTTCAGGGCAGTTTATAGCTAATATGACAACCATTCGTACGTATATTCTTCGGGCATCAGTTGTAGGATTGATGCTTTTTTTATTTGGTTGCGCAAGTTATAACGACCGTATCACTCCCTATTATAAAAATATTTCTGCCGGAAACTATACAGAAGCACAAAAGGAGCTGGATAAGAACAGTCTGATCCAGAAACCGAGAAATAAGCTTCTTTTTCTGATGGAAAAAGGGAGGGTAAGTCATCTGCTTGGAGATTATGAAAACAGTAACAGATATTTTAATGAGGCCGATCAGCTGCTGGAAATAGGCTTGACCGGTACACTGGATGCTACTGTTGGTGTATTGGTTAACCCGATGACACAACGTTATAAAGGAGAGGATTTCGAGAAATTCATGATCCATTATTACAAGGCACTCAATTACCTTTATCTTCACCAGACAGATGAGGCAGTTGTGGAAGCCAGACGTATCAGTCTGCAAACACAGGAGCAGAACGACAAATTCAATAATAAGGATAAACGTTATGCGCAGGATGCTTTTTCATTAACCCTGCAGGGGATGATATATGAAAGCAATAACGATATCAATAATGCTTTTATCTCTTACCGGAATGCTGTGGAAATTTATCAGAAAAGTCCTGATAAGACCTATTATGGTACTCAAATGCCTTTAGGCCTGCAGAAAGACGTGATCAGAACAGCTTATCTGAATGGATTTACTTCAGAAGCTGTACAGTTTGAAAATGCTTTCGGTATTAAATATAAACCAGAAAAGGCCCCTGAAGGCGGTGAACTGATTTTCTTTTGGGAAAATGGCCTTGCACCGGTAAAAACCCAGGAAGACCTGTTTTTCACTTTAACCAGAGGTGATGGAGGAAACCTGTTTTTTACCAATGCCGGCGGCGGTTTACTGATTCCGTTTATTTATAGCGGCGACAGGGATAAATTCAATATCTCTGCTGTAGAGAGCTTAAGAGCTTCTTTCCCGAAATATATTGCTCAGCCATCATCTTATTCAAGTGCTGTGATTAAAGGTGTTCAGGGCGATATAAACCTCGAAAAAACGGAAGATATTAATGTCCTTGCATTCAGGACTCTTCAGCAGAGAACACTAAATGAAATGAGCAAAGTACTTTCCCGTCTTGCGGTTAAGAAAGTTGCAGAATTCGCTCTACGTGAAAGTGCCAAAAGAGATAATCAGAAAAATAACTCCTTACTTGAAGGTCTGGGATACGGAATACAGCTTTACAGTCTGTTGTCAGAAAAAGCCGATACCCGTAACTGGCAGTCTTTGCCGGCTAATATTTCCTACGCACGTATTCCGCTGAAAACAGGTGAGAATGAAATTACAATAGCGCTTAAAAATGCTCAGGGAGCAGAGGAGACCAAAACCATTAAAGTTAACGGGAATGGCCGGATTCAGTTTTATAACTATTCAACATTACGTTAAACATGAAAAAATTAACAGCTATAGATTCAATAAAACTGCAAACATCCCGCTGGATGCTTGCAGTTTTATTATTGATTAGCCTGTTTACAATTTCAGGTGGACTGACCTCGGGTTCTGTAACCAGGCAGGAGTTTTCTACCGGTAAATTAGCCGGACATACAGGAAAATCTTACAAGCCTCAGGTTTTTTACCGCAGCTTTCTTCAGCAGTTACGCACTGCAGATTTTCGGCAGATATTTCTGTCCAGCTCCAAAAACCTGATTCTTTTATTAAAAAGCAGGATGGTGCAAATAGAATATAATACTAATCTGGTTGTCGTATTACTCCTGACTCAGCTTCCGGCAGGATGCCTGTTTATACACCATCTTCATCATTACCCAAGGCGCAAAGCAGCAGCCTTCTCTTCAGTAATTAAGCAAAACGCTTAATTAATTCCCCTTAAATAATAACAATTTCTTCATGAAAGCCGGGGCCTGAAAGCCTGGTTTATTATTATTTGTTATGATGAAACGCATCAGGAAAGTTTTGCGTCTGATCTGCATGATCTTATTGATAGGATTAGCTTGCTTTGGGATTGGTATTGGTGGTCCCGTTACAGTTCCTGTCCACAGAGAAAAATATCCGTCAGCGCAGACAGAAACAAAAGAAGAGAAAGAAGAAGATTTAAAGCCTTAAAATCTTCCGGGTGATATTGGAGCAGGCTTCATCTTCTCATTATTCCTGTTCGGCTGTAACATTAAACGATTCAGGCATCTAATCAACGTGGACTTTGCCTTTTTTCCTAAATTTGATATTATGATAGGTTCTTATAAAATAGATGTCCCCGATGAATCAGAGTTTGCTCAGATGGGTGAACTATGGGAAGCCTCTGTCAGAGCAACTCACCATTTCTTAAACGAACAGGATATCGCTTTCTTTAAATCGTTATTACTGAATGAATATTTTAAGCTGGTCAGCTTGTTTTGTATCAGAGATCAGGACGGTCTGATCACAGGTTTTATGGGAATAGAGAGTGACAAGCTGGAGATGTTATTTGTGCATCCCCGGGTAATGGGCAAAGGAATCGGAAAAGAGCTGCTGAATCACGCCCTGCAGACTTTTAAAATAAATAAGGTAGATGTAAACGAAGATAATCCGCAGGCAGTAGGATTTTATGAAAAGATGGGATTCAAGACCGTCAGCCGCTCGGCTTTAGACGGTATGGGAAAACCTTTTCCGATACTGCATATGGAAATCGTCTCCTAAAGAAAAAGCCCTGCAGATTTAATCCTGCAGGGCTTTTTTAGGCTGATATCAGATTAGTTCGTTTTACCAGGATATTGTTTTAAAGCTAAAGTCAGACAGTCCATTGCTTTGTTTAAATCATCAGTATTTAATACATAAGCCATTCTCACTTCATCTTTACCAGAGCCGGGACTTGAATAAAAACCAGTTGCTGGCGCCATCATTACAGTCTGGCCGTCATGGTCAAAACTTTCCAGCATCCACTGACAAAATGCATCTGCATCATCAATAGGGAATTTGGCAACTACATAGAATGCTCCACCCGGATTAGGGCAGAAAACACCATCAATAGCATTTAATCTTGATACTAAAGTATCTCTGCGTAAAGTATATTCCTTATTTACCTCTTCAAAATAGCTGTCAGGAGTATCCACAGCAGCAGATCCTGCAATCTGTTCCACCATTCCCGGACTTAATCTTGCCTGGGCAAACTTTAATCCTGATTTGATCACTTCTTTGTTTTTAGTGATTAGGCAGCCCAGACGAGCGCCGCATGCACTGTATCTTTTAGAAACAGTATCCATGATCACTACATTTTCTTCCAGGCCATCAAGGTGCATAGGAGAGATGAATTCTCTGCCATCATAGCAGAATTCACGGTAAGCCTCATCAGAGAATAAGAATAAATCATATTTAAGACATAATTCTTTCAGTGCCTGAAGCTCTTCTCCTGAATAAAGATATCCCGTTGGATTATTGGGGTTACAGATAATGATCGCTTTGGTTTTATTCGTGATCAGTTTCTCAAATTCAGCAATTTCAGGTAGGGCGAAACCATTTTCAATATGCGAGAGAATTGGTTTTACAACTACATTACTCATACAGGCAAAACCATTATAGTTTGCATAGAAAGGCTCAGGAATGATAATTTCATCACCTTCATTTACGCAGGTTTGCATAGCGATGGTAATCGCTTCTGATCCACCTACAGTAACTAATATATCTTCAGGAGTGATATTATACCCCAGTTTATTATAATATTCAGTAAGTTTTGTTCTGTAGCTTAAAGTTCCTTCTGACGGAGTGTAAGCCCAGACGTCGAAATCAATGTTTTTGATAGCATTTAACATGCCTTCCGGGGTGGCGATGTCCGGCTGGCCGATATTTAAATGATAAACTTTTTTACCGTCCTTTTTTGCTTTATCGGCAAATGGAGTTAGTTTTCTTATAGGCGATGCGGGCATTTGTATCCCTTTTTCTGAAATATGTGGCATGGGTCAAAAATAAAAAAAAACCTCGTTGATTTAACGAGGTTTAATTGATAATAATATTTTTTTACAGATTATTTACCTGCTACTGTTTCTCCTTTAATGTACAACACTTTAGTAGGTGTTTTAGCATTGGAATTGATGGTGATACTTTTGCTGAATGGCAATGGTGAACCAGCCGGGGTATAAGTCACTTTAATTAAGCCAGACTCTCCTTTTTTGATAGGGGTTTGAGTATAAGTAGGTACTGTACATCCGCAGGTTGTTTCAACTTTTGTTAAAATCAATGGCTCATCACCAACGTTTACGAACTTAAATTCTACTGAAACCGGACTGGTCAATGGAATTTTTCCAAAGTCATAAGTCTCTTTTTCAAATTTAAATTCAGCTGGTTTGCTTTGTGCAAATGAAGTAACCGTAACACCTAAGACAAAGGTTAATAGTATAATTAGCTTTTTCATATTGAAATCTTTTGAACAAATTTAATGTTTTCATTAACATTTCAAAGTCAAAAGCTAATATATATATTACATAGTGTTAAGGGACGGAAAACAGAAAATACATATATTTGCCCAATAAACTTTTGTGCTTATGATGCTAAATAACAAACTTACGACGAACCCCATCGATGCCTCAGAATTAAGTTTTGACGACTTTAAGACTATAGTAATCGATGATTACAGGATTGCTTTCGAGAGCAGACAGGCTAGTTTACTAGGCCGTAAAGAGGTTTTAACAGGTAAGGCTAAGTTTGGCATTTTTGGTGACGGGAAGGAACTTCCTCAGATTGCAATGGCTAAAGCTTTCAAAAATGGTGACTGGCGTTCGGGATATTACCGCGACCAGACTTTCGCTTTTGCTACCGGAATATGTACCATAAAAGAATTTTTTGCCCAGTTATATGCAAATCCAAATGTAGAAGCAGACCCTGCTTCTGCCGGCCGTCAGATGAATTGTCATTTTTCCACCCGTTCCCTGAATGAGGACGGTTCATGGAAAGACTTAACAGAAATGAAGAATTCTTCTTCTGATATTGCCCCTACAGGTGGCCAGATGGCGCGTCTGGTAGGTTTGGCTTATGCGTCTAAATTATACAGACAAAACCCCGAACTGGCTTATCTGAAAAACTTCTCTGTTAACGGGAACGAAGTTGGTTTTGGTACTATCGGAAATGCTTCAACTTCAGAAGGTGTATTTTTCGAGGCTATCAATGCAGCAGGAGTTTTACAGATTCCTATGGCGATGTCAGTATGGGATGATGCTTACGGAATTTCTGTTCCGGCAAAATATCAGACTACCAAAGAAGATATTTCAGAGATATTAAAAGGTTTCCAGCGGGATGAAAATAACCCTGGTTATGAAATATATAAAGTAAGAGGGTGGGATTACCCGGCTCTTTGTGAAACCTATCAGCAGGCTATTCAGATCTGTCGTGAAGAACATGTACCTGTATTGATTCATGTAACAGAAGTTACACAGCCTCAGGGACATTCCACTTCAGGTTCACATGAACGTTATAAAGATAAAGCAAGACTGGAGTGGGAGAAAGAGTTTGACTGTATCCGTCAGATGCGTCTGTGGATGCTTGAATCTGCTATTATTACCGAAGAAGAGCTTGCTGAACTGGAAGATACCGCTAAAAAACTTGTCCGTGAAGCACAAAAAGAAGCGTGGAATGAGTTCCTTGGTGATATTAAAGTAGAGAAAGATCAGGTAATCAGTTTAATCCATAACCTTTCAGATACGAATCAGGCTCTGGCAAAAATTGCCGGAACACTTGCCGGAACGCCGGATGCACAGCGTAAAGAAGTAGTTTCTTCTGCAAGAAAAGCACTTCGTTTAACTTTAAACGAACCTTCAGAAGCAAGAACACAATTGTTAAGCTGGTATAAAAGAGAAAAAGCAAATAACGAAGAAAGATATAATTCCAAACTGTTTACAGACGGAAAGGAAAGTCCTTCGCTGGTAGACGTATTACCGGCATCTTATCAGGAAAACAGTAAAATGGTAGATGGCCGTGAATTGCTGAATGCCTGTTTTGATGCTAATTTTGCACGTGATCAGCGTTTGGTAGCCTTTGGTGAAGACCTCGGGAGTATCGGAGATGTCAATCAGGGATTTGCAGGTTTACAGGCTAAATATGGTGAATTAAGAATTACAGATACAGGCATCAGGGAAATGACTATTGCAGGACAGGGAATAGGACTGGCGCTGCGTGGTTTAAGACCAATAGCTGAAATCCAGTACCTGGATTATCTGTTATATGCCCTGAATGTATTAAGTGATGACCTTGCAAGTTTGTCTTACCGTACCAAAGGCGGACAAAAAGCACCGGTAATTATCAGAACACGCGGACACCGTTTAGAAGGAGTGTGGCATTCTGGTTCACCAATCGGTATGATTTTAGGTTCTCTGCGTGGTTTACATCTTTGTGTTCCACGTAATATGACTCAGGCAGCCGGAATGTACAATACTTTATTCAGAGCAGATGAACCTGCTTTAATGATCGAATGTCTGAATGGTTACCGCTTAAAAGAGATGATGCCTGATAATGTAGGCGAGTACACTGTACCATTGGGAAAAGCAGAAATTATCAGACAGGGAACAGATATTACAGTTGTTTCTTACGGTTCTACACTCAGAATTGTAGAAGAAGCGGCAGAAGAACTGGCGGCTTACGGAATTTCTGTAGAGATTATTGACCCTCAGACTTTACTTCCGTTTGATACAGATCATTTATGTGCCTCTTCTTTACAGAAGACCAATAAATTATTAGTGGTTGATGAAGATGTTCCGGGTGGTGGAACAGCTTATATCCTGCAGCAGATTTTAGAAGTACAGGGCGGATATTATCATTTGGATGCACAGCCACAAACTTTATCTGCAAAAGCTCATCGCCCTCCATACGGATCTGATGGGGATTACTTTACTAAACCATCCGTAGATGATGTCGTAGAAGTGATTTATCAGCTGATGAATGCACATAACGAAGCTAAATACCCGGCGATTTTCTAAATCAGGGATATATCATAAAAAAAGGCCTGGTTCTGTAAAGAATCAGGCCTTTTTGCTGCTGAAATTAATTACCCTGAGGATTTAAGGTTTTGATCATATCAATAGTAAACTGGTATTTATTATTATAATCGAAATTGATCCCATATGAACCAAAACCACCTGTTTTAGCAATATATTTTGGATTAGTATAGGCAGCTTTTAACCTGGTTTTACCACTGCTGTAGCTACCTTCAAAGTCTGCGGCAATGAGCATGATTTTATCTTTAGGATAACCTGCCGCTATATAGCCATCAATTTTCTCATCTGTAGATGAAGCTGAGCCAAAATAATCCTGAATATAGATATAGTCAATTTTGGCTAACGTTTCTTTGGTAAACCCTAAAGTTGAAAAACCAACATTTGTATCAATAATCAGCAGTTTTTTAGAGGCAGACGATGGTCCGAAATATTTAGCAAAGGCATTCACTAATGCTTCCTGCTCAGTTATAGTGAGATTGCCAACAGAAAAACCAGGTTCGATGTCCAGATCTACCCCGTCAATTCCCCATTTGGTTAATGAATCTGAAACTGATTTAGCATAGCCATCATAATCTGCAGCAGTATTTGTCCATTTAGTAGTTTTTGCCGCATCCTTGTAATTATCAAAAATCTCTGTCATAAATTGAGTTTCAACCACCCTTGTTTTTTTAGTTTTCAGGTAGGTTACGTCCTCTAAAATTTCCGTCAGTGTTTTCTCTGCAGCACCAGCTTGTCTGACTCCTCTTTTCAGATTGGAAAGTTCATTGAATCTGTGGAATATATTTACAATATCAACCCCGTTCGGAATATCTCTTAAAGAGTAAGAGACCTTGTCGCTGGGAGCTGCGGTCCTGGCTACACCATTGAAATAGCCTACAGTTAAAAGATGAGTGCTCGCTGGTGGAGTTGTTGTACCACCGCCACCGCCAGCTCCTTCCAATCCTAGTTTTTTACAGCCTGTGGCACATAACGCAGCGGTTAAAATCAGTGCAGTTGTCTGAAGATTAAATAAATTTTTCATACGGATATAATTTGGTTCCTATGAAATTAATTAATACTAAAGCGTGAAACAATAGCTAAAACGCTTTATGTATAATTAGAATACTGTTTTGTCAGAAAAACGTATAAAATAAAATGGTTTAGCACCAGTGTGTCAATCTGATTTTATGAGATAATTTGTCTTTAATTGACGGATAATTGTCATGACAGACAAATGCATTTAGTCCTACCTTTGCAGCATTAATAAGATGAAAATGGGGCAAAAGTTAATTGTTATAGTTGCAATTCCGGATTCTTTGTCGCTTGATCTGGTAGGTGCAGCAGATGTTTTTAGCTGTGCAAATGAATATAAAGGCGGAGCAGATAATTACAGGATAGTTATCGTATCAGCAATTTCGTCACTGGAAATGACCATGACCAACGGACTAGGTATTCATTGTTCATCGAGTATATATCAGCTTAAAGAAAAAATAGATACACTGATTATTGCAGGTTTCTCAGCTTGTCACCAATGGGATAAATTTCCTGAGCTGGTCAGCTGGCTAAAGCAGAATTCTTCTGTCATAAGGAGAGTAGCTTCAGTTTGTATTGGTGCATTTGTTCTGGCAGAAGCAGGATTATTAAATGGTAAAAAGGCAACTACGCACTGGAAAAACTGTAAAGAACTAAGTAGTAATTATGAGGATATTACTGTTGATCCCGATCCGATCTATGTGAAAGACGGAAACGTCTATACTTCTGCTGGTGCAACAGCAGGTATTGATCTGGCACTCGCTATGGTCGAAGAAGATTATGACCGTGATTTATCTCTGAAAATTGCCCGTACACTGGTATTGTATCTTCGCCGGCCGGGTAATCAGTCCCAGTTCAGTACCCTGTTATCACAGCAGCTATCCAGTAAAAAGCCTATAGAAAAACTACAGACCTGGATTGCCGGCCATTTGAAAGAAGATCTTTCTGTAGCTGTTTTAGCTGAGCGTCTGGCAATGAGCCCAAGAAACTTTGCCCGCGTTTTTACAGCAGAAACCGGCTTTACGCCAGCCCGCTATATAGAGAAATTGAGGGTTGAATCCAGCAGGCGTTATATTGAAGAAACCAGGCGATCTCTGGATGAGATTGCCGTTCTGTGCGGGTTTGGAAGCGCGGATACCATGAGAAAGGTCTTTTTGCGGAATCTTAAAATCAGTCCGTTTGATTATCGCAGTTTATTTGGAACAGGATAAAAGGGGATTGGCAATTAGCTTTCACCGGGCAAAAGCAACAAAAAAATAGTCCCGCACAAAGTGCCGGGACTATTCACTAAACAGAAATTTTTTTGTTCAGACTATGGTTGTACGGCCTTTAAAACATCTACGGGGCCATAACCCAGTTTCGAATCTTTGTTAGGATACAATTTCGCAGACTCTACCATTCTTTGTAAAACCTGTTTATCTGTCCATGTCGGGTGCGCAGACCATACCAGTGCTGCAATGCCTGCATTGATAGCTGTAGAGGCAGAGGAAGATCCTGAGAAGCCATATTTACCAGGTGTTTCCTGATAAACAGCTACAGCATTATTTACACCTGCTGAAGTTGCAGTAGTTGTGGTGAAATAAACTTTATCTCCTTCATGGCATTCTTTACAGCTAACCAGTTTTCCGCTGTCACTGTAATCAGTACCTGTAACAGCTACTGTTTCACTCATTGAAGCCGGGAAGATAACACCTACGCTTTTAGGAATATCGATCACGAAAAAGCCCAGATCAATTGGTTTAATAGAAGTTCCGGCAGCAGCAAAAATAAGTTTGCCCTTACCTTTGGCATATTTCACTGCATCAGAAAGAACAGACACTGTGAAGATCCAGCCATTAGACATCGAGATAATTTTCACGTTGGCATTATCTGCTAATGCAGTCAGGGCACTGGCTACTCCATTTTGTTGTTTTGAAGTCCATAAAGCTACAAAATCAGTTCCTCTGTAGCTAACCAGGTTACAGTTATAGGCAATTCCCACAGGAAGACTGGCTTTTTTGGGAGCTGCAATTAAAGAAGCCATGCCGGTACCATGACCAATGGTCATATCATCTTTAAGTGAATACACACCGTCATTTGTGCTGGAGCTACCTTTAAATGTACCAAATAGTGAGATTGATCTTCCGGAACCAAATTCCTGAGAAGTAAATGCCGTTTGTGACTGATAAACTCCGTTATCAATTAAACCAACAGTAATATCTTTTCCTGTACTTACTTTCCATGCGGCGGGGATATGCTGATCACCATAGCTTTTAGGGATCAGTGGCTCTCCATTGCCCTGAATAAACCAGCCCGGAAGTTCGGTAGGGTCACCACCGCCGGAGCTCAGGCTTTCTGTTGCGATAGCTGATCTGCTTTTCATCAGGTTTTTATTGTAGTTAGCAGGTTCCAGATAACGCACAGCTTTTGACTTGCGCAGTTCGCGAAGTGTACTCAGTTTACCTATTTTAATTACCATATTGGTCAGTACAGGACTTTCGTATTGCAATATGTCATTATATGCTTCTGTAGGAGCACCATTTGACGGAATTCCTTCGCCGGTTTTTACCTGTTGCAGCAGTTCTTTTTTAATTCCATCAATATTTACACCTGCTTTTCTGGCTTCAGATAAGCTGATATTAATCATTTGTGCTCCTTCGTTATAGCTTTCAGTGCTGGTATTGCTATTGGTTTGCGGGTTTCCATAACCCACGGCCAGTAAACTGTCACCATGCATAATAGCACTGAACAGTAATTCATCGCTTTGTTCCTGCCATTTAAAATCGCCGCTTTTTTGCAGGCTTGACTGGATAATCGCATTGATTTCCTGTACAGAATAAAGTTTGTCTTTCTGATTACCAGGAAGCTGAGTGTTGTTAGTCAGGTTATCCTTGCGACAGGCACCTAAAACAATTAATAATGTGGCGCATAAGATCGCCATGCTGTTTGTTTTGTTTTTCATAGATTTTTTTTTAAAATGGTAATGAAACTATCCTATGCCACCTGATTTTAGTCTTTCCGGTTTGTGCCGTCTGTCCTGGTTCATTGGTTCTGTTTAGTGGTGGTACATGATAATTCATAAGGTAGATCTGGTTTTGATTAATAGATGATTGTAAAATAGAAATTAAAATTCATTTAATTTAAATTAAAGTTGTTATTGTGAAAGAATTAACACAAAAAAAACACCCTGTTATTTTTTAGATAACAGGGTGTTTAAATGGACAGGTTTTAAATACTTATAACCTGCTTGTTTTATTTCTCAGTAACTGATCTGCCAGTACCAAAGCGGCCATCGCTTCCACAATCACTACTGCTCTGGGAACTACACAAGGATCATGTCTTCCTTTTCCTTTAATCTCTGCGGCTTCGCCTGCTGCATTAACTGTCTGCTGGTTATGCATGATTGTTGCTACAGGTTTAAAGGCTACAGTAAAGTTAATTTCCATACCATTAGAGATTCCTCCCTGTATACCACCAGAGAAATTGGTCAGTGTTTTTGGGGCATGCTCTCCGTCGGTCAGGAAGATATCATTATGTGCCGATCCTCTCATTTCACTTCCTGAAAAACCAGAACCGTACTCAAAACCATGTACAGCATTAATGCTTAACATCGCTTTGCCCAGGTCAGCATGTAGTTTATCAAAAACAGGTTCTCCCAGTCCCGGAGGGCAATTCTGAATAATACAGCTGATTTTTCCACCTACCGTATCACCGTCTTTTCTGACACTGTCGATAAACTCAATCATTTCATTTGCTGTAGCCGGATCTGCACAGCGCACGATATTTTCTTCCCGCTGCTCCAGTAATGAAGCAAGAGGTAAAGCTTCCAGGTTAGGTGCATTAATTGTACCAACAGCAGATACATGAGCAAAAATGCCAATACCATAATGCTGAAGCAGTAATTTTGCAATAGCACCTGCTGCTACCCGTGCAGCCGTTTCTCTGGCCGAAGAACGTCCGCCTCCGCGGTGATCACGGATGCCGTATTTGGCATCATAAGTATAATCAGCATGTGAAGGGCGGTACACCGTTTTATTATGTTCATAATCTTTGGAACGGTGATCTTCGTTCGGGATTAAAAGCGCGATAGGTGTGCCCGTGCTTTTTCCTTCAAAAGTTCCGGATAAGATTTGTACAGTATCACTTTCTTTACGCTGGGTAGTGATTTTGGATTGTCCCGGACGGCGTTTATCTAATTCTGACTGGATAAACTCCAGGTCAATCTGCAACCCGGCAGGGCAGCCATCTACGATAACGCCAATAGCCTCGCCATGTGATTCCCCGAAGGTTGATATCCTGAATAAGTGTCCGAAGGTATTCCCTGCCATGTTTTTAGTTTAATAATGAATGTATATTTAGGTTAAAAGCTGGTCTTAACCCACCTTTAAATATCAGGCTAATTCCTGAACTGTGAAACCTGCCTGCTGTAAATGTTTCCAGAAATCAGGATATGATTTCTCTACTACCTGGAAATCTTCAATTTCTACTTCTTTGATCAGCAGACTTAGCGGAGCAAATGCCATAGCCATTCTGTGATCATCATAAGTGGCGAAACTTACTTTCTCCGGGAAATTCAATCCTTCACAGTTTAAAGTATAGACTTCGTTTTCCTCATTTAAGCTCACCCCGATTTTAGCCAGCTCATTTTGTAAAGCCAGAATTCTGTTGGTTTCTTTAATTTTAAGCGTTTCCAGACCTGTGAAAGCAAGATTTAAACCTTTGGCAGCAGCACATACAATAATAGTTTGCGCCAGATCAGGACAGTCCTTTAAGTTTAGAATTTCTTTAGGTTGTGGTTCATTTTTACTGTCTGACAAAGCTATGCCATCTGCTGTCCTATGTGTTTTGACACCAAGGGCAACCATAATTTCCTGGATTTTGCTGTCTCCCTGTAAACTTTCCTCTTTCAGGTTAGGTAGCTCAATAGCTGCCTGGTCTGCCAGTGCAGCAATGCTGTACCAGTAAGAAGCTGCGCTCCAGTCGGGTTCAACAGTTAAGGTGGCCTGTGCGTATTGTTGCGGGCCAATATAGATATTGTTGCCTTTCCAGCTATGCGTAACTCCTGCTGAGGCTAACAGGGCCAGTGTCATTTCCACATAAGGTCTGGAAGTTAATCCGCCTTCAATATTCAATGAAAGACCAGCCAGCAGTTTTGGTGCTATAATCAGCAGGGCCGATAAATACTGGCTGCTTACATTTCCTTTGATAGAAACTTCAGCACGTACATTATTTAAGCCGCCATTGATTAACAGGGGAGGGAAACCTTCATTTTTAGCATAAGATACATCCGCACCCAGGCTTTTTAAAGCATCTACCAGTATCCCGATAGGACGCTCCTGCATTCTGGAAGAACCGGTAAGCAGAAATTGCTGAGGAATAGTAGACAGATAGGCTGTCAGAAAACGCATGGCAGTACCGGCATGGCCTACATCCACGGTTTTTCTTTCTTCTTCTTTTGTCTGATTCAGTTCGGTAAGAATTCTGTTTAAAGTTACTGTATCAGCAGCATCAGACAGGTTATTCACTTTAACCAGCCCTTTGCTGATTGCAGCAATAATCAAAGCTCTGTTGCTCTCACTTTTAGAACCCGTCAGGTTAATGGTAGCCTGGATATCCTTTTGTCCCGTAAAGGAAACAACGGCATTATTTTTCATGAATATTCTATTGTTTTTTCGTGGTGTTTAAGTTCTTAATGGTTCTCAGGAACAAACGAGGTTTTAACAGTAATGAAGCTATCATTTTGACTGCAGTATTTCCGGGAGCCTCTCCCTGAAGAAAAGGCTCCCCGAAATAAAATGATTAAGATTTTACGGTTGCTGAAGCTTCAAGAATTTCTTCTTCAGTTTTGCCTTCATTCATAATCTCAGTCTGTTTTCTGATTGATTCACCATGAACCAGTTCTAAAAACTTCTCTGTAAAGCTAAGATCTAATTTAAGTGCTTTAGCAAATGCAGTTCCTTTTTTAAGGATCTCATCCCATCGGTTAACCTGAAGGATAGTTACTTTACTATCTCTTTTGTACTGACCGATTTTTTCAACGATAGCCATACGCTCACTTAATTTTTGCAGCATGACATCATCAATTTTATCGATCTGTTTACGTAATTCAGCTAATTTATCAGCAAAAGCTTCGTTGTTTGACTCAGGGTCACGTACACTTAATTTAGCAACCAGTTCTTCCAGAGCAGCCGGAGTAACCTGTTGTTTTGCATCAGTCCATGCTACAGATGGATCAATATGTGACTCAATCATTAATCCCTGCATATCAAGATCCAGTGCTTTCTGAGAAATGTATGGAATCAGTTCACGGTTTCCGCAGATATGTGAAGGGTCATTGATGATAGGTAATTCAGGACAAAGTGTTTTCAGCTGAATAGCCAGTTCCCACATTGGTTCATTACGGAAAGAGCTTTTTTCGTATGAAGAGAAACCACGGTGAATAGCACCCAGTTTAGTAATTCCTGCGTTGTTGATACGTTCTAAAGCACCAATCCATAAAGAAATATCAGGATTTACAGGGTTTTTAACCAATACAGGGATATCTACACCTTTTAAAGCGTCAGCAATTTCCTGTACCGTGAAAGGGTTAGCTGTAGATCTTGCACCAATCCACAGGATATCTACGCCAGCTGCCAGTGCTTCTTCAACATGTTTTGCATTAGCTACCTCTACTGCTGTAGGTAATCCGGTTTCAGCTTTTGCTTTTTTCAACCATTCCAGACCAATGCTGCCGATTCCTTCAAATTCTCCCGGACGGGTACGTGGTTTCCAGATTCCTGCTCTTAATACAGAAACTTTGCCGGTTGCAGCTAATAAATGTGCAGTAGATAACAGTTGATCTTCAGTTTCTGCGCTACATGGTCCAGAGATGATTAGCGGCTCGTTTTTTACGTTGATCCAGCTCTCTAATGGCTGAATGTTTAAATTTAATTTCATGATGAGGGGGATTTTTTAATGTGGTTATATGTTAAATATTTTATGCTGATTAATCAGGTGTTTATCAGACGATGTCGTTTTTCAGATATTCGCCCATAATGTTAAAGTTTACAGTGTATTTCAACGCTTTACGAATAGCGATGTCATATTTTTCGTTCTCTGACCATTCCATGTCCACATAGAAATAATACTCATTTCTTTTGCCCAAAACAGGCATGGACTGGATCTTGCTTAAGTTCACATTTTGCTCAGCGAAGATGTGAAGTACTTTGGATAATGCGCCTACATGGTTACCTACCTGGAAACAGATGGAAGCCTTATTAATATCAGTCAAATCTTCAGTTTTATCGTTTTTAAGAATCAGGAAACGGGTAAAGTTCTTTTTGTTGGATTCAATTCTTCTTTCGATGATATTCAAACCATAAAGCTCTGCAGCCAGTGTGTTCGCAATAGCAACAGTATCAGTTAATTGCTCATCTCTGATTTTTTTTGCACAGGCAGCGGTATCAATACTTTCCACTACTTTCAAATGAGGAAATTCATCAAAAAAATCAATGCACTGACGGATCGCGATAGGGTGTGAAGTCACATATTTCACGTCCTCCAGTTTTACACCAGGTAAGGCCATTAAGTGTAATTGTATCGGCAGATAAACTTCGCCGGTTACAGCAAAATTGTATTCTCTGATTAAAGTGTAGTTGGGTAAAAGACTACCGGCAATCGAGTTTTCAATAGCCATAACTACATAATCAACTTCTTTAGCCTCAAGTACTTCACATGTCTGTTTAAAGGAATTGCATTCAACAGTTTTAATGTCGTTACCAAAGAATTTGAAAGCAGCTTCTTCATGAAATGAGGCTTTTATACCTTGTATGGCTACTCTTGTTACTTTTTTCATTTTTATAATCTCCTGCGTTAATTTTTGCTTTAAACAAAAAAAGTCCCGGCAGCATGCCGGGACTTTTCATATACAATTTATGTTGTTTCTTTTGATTGCATATCAGTCCCGGCTCTTACTAAAGTAGTAAAAGTAGCTAAACCAATATGTAGTGATGTTTCTCATTTTTTCTATAGTGGATCCCTTAAACGGTGTCCTGTATTTTTGTTATTTGTTTTTTTCAAATGTAGCAACAAAATTTAATTTGTCAAATTTAATTTAAAAAAAATTATTTATTGTGCCTTAGCACTGTTGTATAGCCCTGCAGAACAATAAAGGGGGCGATTTTTAACTTGCTTTCTGGTGCTGCTCAGCCTCTTTGAGTTCCTGCTGCATCACTTTAGCAACCTGTGTGCTCCCGTCATGACTCCATCCCGGAGGGTTAAACATATACCTGAGTTTATTCATTAAACCCGGCGCACGTTTCATATCGGCCGTCATGGCTTTAAATTCATGGAACACGATATTGACTGGTCCGGTATCTTCGGGCTGATGAGTAAGACCATAAACAATCTTATCTTCAGGCAGTTCTTCCTGGAAAGTGCCAAACATACGATCCCAGATAATTAAGACCATACCCATGTTTTTATCCAGGTAACGGATATTACTGGCATGATGTACCCGGTGATGCGAAGGGGTAACCAGAAAATACTCTATAACCGGGTGTAACTTCCCAACGGCCTGTGTATGTACCATATTACCATACAGCTGGGTAACCAGGTAGGCAAAAAGTATGTCTATAGCTGAGAAGCCCATAAAGGCCAGTGGCAAATAAAAGAACACGCGGTAAAGCGGTTCAAAAACAGTTGAACGGAATCCCGTGGTCAGGTTAAACAGGGGAGACGAGTGATGCGTGACGTGCATCGCCCAGAAAAACCTGATATAATGACCTGAGGTGTGCAATATCCAGTATAACAAATCCTGTGCAAGAACCAGTACCACCCAGTAAACGAAAATATTTTTGATTTCGAATAACCGGAACTGGTAGCAGTAATCCAGCAAAAAAAACGTAGCTGTTTTTGTAGATAAATTTATTAAAAAGGCCAGGCCCATCAGGTACACGTTAGTCCATGTATCTTTTTTAGCATATAACTTCCTGTCATGCATGTAGCTGATATACATTTCAACGAGTGAAACGACAATCAGCAATGCGAACAACAGGGATAAGGTTATATTTCTAGGATCATTTAGCATAAGTTAAATTGTAATATTCCAAACTTTCGACGATGTCGCTTTCTGAAACCCTACAGTTATAGGTGCATTTTCCAATGCTTTGCAATAAGGAGAACAGCACATGGCCGTGTTCATTTTTTTTATCGCTCTGCATGTATACAGAAAGTGGGGCGAACGATTTTTCTTTAATATGATAAGCAGGATATACACTGGAGATATACTGGCGTATTTCTTCCAGTTCTTCTGCCGTAAGCGTACTGTTTTTATGAGAAAGATAAGCTTCACAGATCATGCCTATAGCAATTGCTTCACCATGGGTCAGTGGTTTTTTATCTTTAGTCAATGAATAACTTTCTACAGCATGACCGATGGTATGACCAAAATTAAGGATTTTGCGTAAACCCTTTTCGTGCGGATCGGTGGTTACAACTTCATTTTTGATCTCTACAGAGCGGTATATGGCAGCAGTTGTAATGTTTTTATAGTCTGCTTCTTTTAATTGATGATAGTATTCCTGATCAGTGATTAATCCGTGTTTGATCATTTCAGCAAATCCTGAAAGCAGTTCACGCTCCGGTACAGTTTTCAGGAACTCAGCTTCGATAAATACAGCCTGAGGTAAACTGAAAGTGCCAACCATGTTTTTAACATTATCGACGTCAATACCAGTTTTTCCACCCACAGAAGCATCAACCTGAGACAGTAAAGTAGTGGGGATATTGATGAAATCCACTCCGCGTTTATAGGTAGAGGCTACAAAACCGCCCATATCTGTAATCACACCACCGCCTAAATTAATAACCAGACATTTACGGTCTGCTCCAAAATCGAGTAGGGTTTTCCAGATACCGATACAAAAGTCAATGTTTTTGTTCTCTTCACCTGGATCAGTCTCGATCAGGTCAAATCCGTTGAAATCATCCAGCATTTCTCTGAATACAGGCAAACAGAATTCGGCTGTATTGATATCTGCAAAAACAAATACATTGCTGTATTTTCCTTTTTCGATAATTTCTGCCAGCGGCGCTAACCTGGTATCAAAATATATATTGTGACCAGCACTTTCCAGTTTATTCATTATACTATTTTAATTTGCTGGCCCATAAAATCAACATGGTCACCGATACGTACTTTTAAACGTTTCCGGTAATCTACATTGCCATTATATTTAACCAGACCGTCTTCAACTACAGTTTGTGCTTCGCCGCCACTTTGAACAAGTCCGGTAGCTTTCAGCAAAGAAATAAGGGGAATAAATTCGCCTTCTAATTTAAATTCTATCATTGTTCTGCAAATTTACAATTATTTATAAAGGGTTTTGCAAATGATAGTCCCGGAATTTATATTTTTGCGTCCGTTTGACTAATACATCACTCCAAATGCAAGTATCCCCAGGGAAAAAACTAAATTTTGACAATACGGAGATCGCTTTTCGTAGTAAATCGAAATCAGAACTAAACAGCGCGTACTGGTTATTCAAAATAATGAGTAGCAATTTTTTGACTCAGGTAGGCCCACCTGTGACAAATCTATTTTTAAACATCGGATTACCGATTCAGGGGATTATCAAATCTACCATTTTCAAGCAGTTTTGCGGTGGCGAAACTATTGCAGAATGTGAACATACTGTCGCCCAGCTGGCCGATGGAAAAGTAGGTACCATCCTGGATTATTCTGTAGAGGGGGAAGAAGAGGAACATGTGTTTGATTTTACCTGTGCCGAAATTATCAGAACGATAGATCGTGCGGCAGGTGATAAACGTATTCCAATCACCGTTTTTAAAGTTACAGGTATCGGACGTTTTGCTTTACTGGAAAAACTGGATGCCAGGCAGGAGCTTACTGCCGAAGAGCAGAAAGAGTTTGAAAGAGTAAAACACCGTTGTGAGCGTATTTGCAGAACAGCATTTGAAAAAGATGTGCCTGTGATGATTGATGCAGAAGAGACCTGGATTCAGGATACTATTGATGCATTGGCTCTGGACATGATGATGTCGTTTAATCAGAAAAAACTGATCGTTTACAATACTTATCAGTTATACCGTCATGATAAACTTGCTCATTTAAAAGCTGATCATCTGGTAGCAGCTAAAGCAGGATTTATTATCGGCGCAAAGATTGTTCGTGGGGCTTACATGGAAAAGGAACGTAAAAGGGCTGCCGAAAAAGGTTATCCTTCACCGATCCAGCCGGATAAGGAAACTACGGACAGGGATTACAATGAAGCGATTACTTATTGCGTGGATCATATCGAACAGATTGGTGTGGTTTGTGGTACGCATAATGAAACCAGCTGCAGAGTTCTGGCAGAATTGCTTGATTCCCGTCAGATTGATCATAACCATCCGCATGTTTATTTTGCGCAGTTACTGGGTATGAGTGATAACCTGAGTTTCAACTTATCTGATGCAGGATATAATGTAGCTAAATATGTGCCTTACGGACCTGTGAAGGCTGTTATGCCTTATCTGTTCAGACGTGCTCAGGAAAACACCTCAGTTGCCGGTCAGACCAGCAGAGAGCTTGATCTGATTGCAAGAGAAAAACAGAGAAGACGTATTTAAGCATCTGGATATATGAAACCGCCTTGTATTTTCTTACAAGGCGGTTTTTTTGTTTAATAGATCTGCTTAGGTGGGAGTGTCGGAGATAAGTCGAACAAGGGTAAGTGATCGGAGTTGAGAAGGGGTTGATAAGGCCCTGGGCCTTATCAACCCCTTCTCAACTCCGATCTTAAACACTACTTGTAGCTTGCTGCGACTTATCTCCGGTCTGTCACGAAGAATCTTTGGCTGACGCATAAAAAAATCCCTGTTTAACTTAATAAACAGGGATTTAGAAAAAAAACTAATTCATATATTTCCGGGCTATTCGCTGGCTAGTGTTTCTGCTGTTGCATAGCCTGATTGGCGTCAATGCCTAATCCGCTTGCAATCGCCATGCCTAAGCCAATATCAGCTCTGAACCAATGACACAGTTGCAGATTGATAATTTGCTCTCTTCTAGGCCCGCTAATGCCGCTCATTGCACCAACAATATTGCTGATCAGATTTTTGCGGTCACTTTCACTTAATACCTTACGATATAAATCGCCTGGTTGTGTATAGTGGTCATTATCGCCTTCGCCTTCATTTCTGTCATACCAGTCAGCGATGTTAGAGTCTAATTCCCAGGCTGGTTCTTTGTAGCTTTCGTCAGGAATTACATCGCCAAAACTGTTTGGATAGTAGTTTGGTTCTTCATTTCCGTTGTCATCCACACGCATTTGTCCGTCACGGTGGTAATTGTTAACCATAAAAGGACATGCATTTACAGGGATCTGCTCGTAGTTTACCCCTAAACGGTGACGATGTGCATCAGCATAGGATAAGATACGCCCCTGAAGCATTTTATCAGGCGAGAAGCCAATTCCGTCAATCAGGTTAGAAGGGGCGAAAGCTGCCTGTTCCACATGCGCAAAATAGTTTCTTGGTACCTGGTTTAATTCGATTTCACCTACTTCGATCAGCGGGAATTCGGCATGTGGCCATACTTTAGAAAGGTCAAAAGGATTCCATCTGAAGGTTTTAGCTTCTTCTTCGGTCATGACCTGGATTTTCATGGTCCATTTCGGGAAGTCTTTGTTATCGATAGCTTCAACTAAATCACGTTGTGAATGATCCATGTCCTGTGCACGCATCGCATCAGCTTCAGGTCCTGTGAAGTTTTTAATTCCCTGCTGGGTTTTAAAGTGGAATTTAACCCATACACGCTCGTTATCTGCGTTGATCATAGAGTAGGTATGGCTGCCAAAGCCGTCCATATGACGATAAGAGAACGGTGTACCTCTGTCCGTCATCAGGATCATAACCTGGTGAAGACTTTCCGGGTTCAGCGACCAGAAATCCCACATCATCGTAGGGCTTTTCAGATTGGTTCTTGGTTCGCGTTTTTGGGTATGAATGAAATCGCTGAACTTTTTAGGGTCCTTGATAAAGAAAATAGGGGTATTGTTACCTACTAAATCCCAGTTTCCATCTTCTGTATAAAATTTAAGTGCAAAGCCTCTTGGATCTCTTTCAGAGTCGGCACTTCCTTTTTCACCACCTACAGTGGAGAAGCGTAAAAACATTTTACAGGTATTGCCGATTTTATTAAAGATTTTCGCCTTTGTATACTTTGATATATCATGGGTAACGGTCAATGTGCCATACGCACCAGTTCCTTTGGCGTGTACCACTCTTTCGGGGATACGCTCACGGTTAAAGTGAGCCATTTTCTCATGTAAGACAAAGTCTTGTAATAATAAAGGACCTCTTCTGCCTACTGACTGGGTATTCTCATGCTCAGTGTAAGGTCTGCCGGATGCAGTTGTTAATTTGCGCGTTGGTTTTTTCGTTTCTTCCATGGTTATTTCATTTTGCTCTTATAAAAGTAGATAGTATTATCATCGTATCCCAACACCTAATTTCTATATCGATATAGAGGTTATCTATCGGAGTCTATAAGTATTATCAATATCAGCTATTTAACTTTGAAAGGTTGTCTGCCCATAATCAGGTCGCCAAATAATAAAAAGTCGCTTGCCAGGCTGAACAAGGGGTATTTAAAGGTAGCAGGTTTGTTTTTCTCAAAAAAGAAGTGTCCGGTCCATGCGAATCCGTATCCGACAACTGGTATTAAAGCAAAGAAAACAAAGTCATGAAACAGCATGGCAGTAATAAAGCACAGGCCGATCAGGGCTGTACCTGCGAAATGTAATATCCTGTTAGTGGTGTTCTGGTGTTCCTGCAGGTAAAACGGGTAAAATTCTTTTAGGGTTTTGTATTTATGATCTTCCATTTGCTGATGATTTTTAAGCTATACCAACAAGCCTTTACTTTTCAGGAAGGCTCCCAGATTTTCTGGTTTTTCTGTCATTAATAAGGTTTGTAATCCTGCTTTCTTAGCACCTTCAAGGTGGCCGGGGGTATCATCTATAAATAACGTCTCTGCAGGGTTAAGATTGTTCTCTCTGATGACCTGTTCATATATTTCTACGTGTGGTTTACGCAGCTTCATGAAATGGGAGTAGTAAGAGTTTTCAAAAAACGAATCGTTATTTTCCAGCTGATGTTCTTTTTTCAGATAATCGATGATATAGTCATAGTGAATCTGGTTGTTATTGCTTAGCAGGAAAGTTCTGTAGTTTTTCTTTATTTCCAGCAGTACCTGATGTGTACCTGGCTGTACACCGATGAGTAAACTGTTCCATGCGGCATCAATTTGTGCATCTGTAAGGGCAGAATTCTGTGCAATTTCTCTGATTCCGTCTCTGAATTGGGCCGGTGTGATTAATCCTGTCTCTAAATCATTAAATAAATTATGATGTCCTGTATGTCCGAAAAATGTTTCAATATTCGGTATACCTAATTGTTTCAGAGAGTTTTGAGTGATTCTGAAGTCAATTGCAAAGATGACGTTTCCGTAATCGAAGATTATATTTTTGATTTTTTGCATGAAAGTATTTTTAATATTCGATACAAATATGTAACATTGCACTCGCAAAATCTAATACAGATTTACGCGGGCCATTAGCTCAGTTGGTTAGAGTAGAAGACTCATAATCTTTTGGTCGATGGTTCGAGCCCATCATGGCCCACTTAAGGAGATAGTCAATTTTGATTATCTCCTTTTTTATTCTTTGTATTTGATTGTAAATCAACGCTTTGAATGTCTTATTTGTGGTGTGAAAAGCGGTTCGAGAATTTTAATATTTATTCTGCCTTATACTTATTCCTTGATATAAGTTACTCAAAATGGTAACAGGAGTATATTATTTGTTCAAAATCCTGTTATGGTCACACGTTGCTCCAGTTTTATCGTTGCTGGTAAGGTTATAAGTTTTCGCTATAACGTATAAAAAGTCCAGTATTACCTTTGCTTGATCTTTATCTGTCTGGATGCCATTCTGTTTTAAAATGGTTATAGCCTGATTAAGAGAAACCTTTTTCTCGGAAAATGCTTTTGGATTTTTAATTTGTAAATGGTTCATCTTTTAAACTGCTTAATTTGAAGAAATTATGTGCTTTTCTGATGAAGAATGATTGGCAACAAAGCAGGGTCTATTTCCAAAACGTTAAGATTTCCTGTGATGGCATTTATTGATGATGGGCGGAAAAGATTAATGATATATCTTTTCCCTTCAATGTCTTGGTTTTTATAGGAAAATAAAATATCGTAGTCATTGTAAGCCAATTCATTTTCCGAGTTGATTTCGTTATTCTTTATCTTTTCGTCGGTCATATCCAACCTCTCATTTATTGATGCCAGTTTTTCCTTTTGTTCTTTCTTTAAACTAGTAAAATCCTCATGGTCGATTTTATCGTCAATAAACAGCTTCCTTACTTTTGATAGGAATAATTCTTCTTTCTCGACTTCATTTAATATGGACTTACGGTGCTGCAACAGGCTCTTCCGAACCGTAAGTATATTTTCATCTTCCAAGATGAGTCTAAAAAGTTTAACCGCTGCAGGGGAGATCCATATATTTTTTAGTTGTTTTTCGTAAGTGGCTTCCAACACTTCTGCCTTAAACCGACCTCGGCATTTAGCTGTGCAGCAGTGGTAATAACGATATTTTGCATGTCTTCCTTGCGATATGCTACCGGATAATCTACGGTTACAATAAGGACAGGTCAAGAAACCTCTTAAAGGGAATACAGATTTTAAGCTCTCTTTTTTGCCTCGTTCTCTACGTTTGCTAAGAATCATGGCTTGTACATTCTTGAATAGCTCCTCAGAAATAAGAGGTTCATGAATTCCTTTTATGAGTTGCATATCTTCATTGTTGGTTGCAGATAAGGTTACGAATCCGCAATAAACAGGATTGTGAATCAATCGCCAAAAGTTATTCCTTTTGCAGATAAATCCATTTAAGTAGGCCATTTTATTAACTTTATTTATCGAATATCCACCAGTTGCCATTTGCTTGAAGGACCATTTAATATGATTGGCTTCAGGCTGTTTTGGCACAATGATTTTTTTTCCATCAGAGGTTGTCATGTTGATATAACCTATGGGAGCCTTTGAGGGCCATCGTCCAAGCTTCCTTGCTCTGCGCATCCCGTCAGAAGTGTTTTTTCCACGTCTGCTGTTTTCAGCTTCTGGGATGGATAAATAAACGGCGAGCATAACGATACTTTCAGGGATATCAAAATCAATCGGTTGGTCGATTGCCATGGCTTGAATATTCAGATCCCTTAGTATGCCAAGCATTTGGTAAGCGTATTGGATATTTCGGCTAAAACGGTCCCACTTTAGGAACAGAATATTTTCTGAAAGTTTATTTTCATTCTTTTTGATCGTTTTAATAAGTTTTTTCCACTCCGGGCGATTGAAATCCTTAGCTGAATAATCTTCCCGGAATATTCCTACTACTTGAATATTGTTGATTTCGCAGTGTTGGAGAAGGCGATCTTCCTGTTCAATGAGAGAGTAGCCATGACGCATTTGCTCATCGGTACTTACCCTGACGTAAATGTAAGCTGATTTCATAATGATAAAATTGGATTATGTCTAAAATAAGCTATTTGAAAACTTTGGTAGGTACTTTTTGGTTTTTACTACTTGGTTGTAGACACTAGTTATTTTATGGTTATTGTGCTAGCAAACTTACAAAAGTGGGTTGGATTGATTTTTTCAGAAATGATGACACATATTCTGGAAGGATATTTTGATATCTTGTTGCTAGTGAGTATTTAAAAACACAAGGAATTGGTATTTGAAAAGGTATTACCAGAGCAGTTTTATAGATCAAGAAAAACCTTGTTTTTTGGTAACTGATTCCATATGCTGTCTTAGTTTACTTTGGCATTTCGCTTAAATTCGGAAATTATGTCCATAAAATCTTTTGGGGGAGGGACTCTTTTTTTTATTTTTTTACCGAGGTAGTGTTTAATGAACTCATCAAAAGGAAAGTTGGCGGATATTGCATTATTTTTAGATATATATTCGATGTAAGCGTTAATGCAGGTGGCCAGTTTGAGTTGACTGCTAGCAAAGTAATCCTGTAATTGTATGAGCGTATCAATATTTATAAGAACAACTTTTTTGATGAGATGAATTGGTATTTCTGTATTCGTGAGTAAATTACTGAAACGTTCGTTAATAAAGTTGTTAACTCCATATGCCTCGAGCGTTAGATCTGTATGTACTAAAATTGGGTAGATCATGGTTTTTGCAGGGTCAGTTTCATCAATCATCTTATCCCTGTAGATTCCTTTTTTAAAACAGATGATGTTGTTAACCAACTGATTGATTCCTTTGTTTTGTCCGGATGCTGTTTTCTCTAGTTTGTCTATAATGGCGGCTTTTATCTTTGTTAAGTCATTAGAATATTTAACTTCCCAGCTCATCAATAGATCTTTAAATTCAAAAATAAATACCTTTGAGCCCTCTCGGATATAATAGT
Organism: Pedobacter lusitanus; assembly: GCF_040026395.1. Lineage (NCBI taxonomy): Bacteria > Pseudomonadati > Bacteroidota > Sphingobacteriia > Sphingobacteriales > Sphingobacteriaceae > Pedobacter > Pedobacter lusitanus. Next base: position 2,194,495 of record NZ_CP157278.1, on the reverse strand, counting down.
CTGGTTCAGAATCTTTCAATATTTTTTTTAGCTCTTTTCCATTAAGTTTGGTATGGCCATACTTATTGAAGCAGTTACTCATGACCTTATAAAAAAGAATAGTCTCAGAGAAATGCTCCCCCATATGTGACTTTAAACTCCCAACACTGATTTTTGCTTGGCTTGCAAAGTCAAAAAGAAAACTTTGGTAAAACTTGTCTACAAAAAGGCGATAATCTAAATATAGAAATTGATTGTCAGTCAGTTTAAATAAAGGAAACTGCCGAAGTGGGAGTAGGTCTGGATGAATTTCTTTTATATTGCTGTTAATTGACAGATTGTTGTAAAAACTCATATATTGCTCATCGCCGGCTATTTGCACTTTAGTAGTTACCTCTTCATTCAGTGTCAAAAGGAACATCTGATCCAAAACCCGCCAAAGATAATTTCCATAAGTTTTTATTTTAAGGGCATTTAAAAAGTTTGTCAGGTAAGTAGAATATTTCGCATCCTGTTCACAAAATTTAAAAAAGTAATAAACTTTCAAGAACTGTACCTTATAGTCTCTATGGGTGCTTAGATCAATATTTTTAAAATGAATAGGTAAAATATAGTCTGCAAACTGCTCCACACTGCCTGATCGGTCCCAATTGAAGATGCTTTCTTGGTCTGCGTTTACTTTCGTATTGAAATAAAGTAAACATTTAAACAACATGGAGTGATCTTTTGCTTTCAATTCCTCGTTTGTACCTTCACAGTAAACTAGGATATGCTGAAGTAGATTGAGGCATGCTTTTCGATCCAGAAGCTGAAATGACGAATCTCCAGTCAATTTATTTTCCCTTTGAGCAAAATCTACAATTAATGATTGTTCAGTTTTATCCATTTGCATCATCCATGAAAAAAGCTGAGTGGACTGAAATCTGATGTCTGATCGTTTTCTTCGGTTATGTGCGTGAAGGATAACACTAATTAGTTCCAACGCAGGTTTACGAGGTAAGACTTTAAGGCTTTTTACCAAGTTGAATTGCTCTTCCCCATATAGGGTTCCGAAAGCAAGTAGATATTGCCGGGAGATTTCGACGTTTTTCATGCCCACGTAGAAATAAAGACTGTGTACAAGTACCTTTTTAGTTTTTTATACATGAAGATGCTTTTTGAACCCAAATCAATATTTTTAGTTTGTAGGTTTCCATATTAAAGTTCTAAATATACTCTTTGTGTTCTTTAAAAATTCCCCTCATATCATCTTTAAGTAACTTGTAAACCCAATTCCTAATTACACAAAATTCGTCGACTTTCGGTGTGTTAATTTTATCTATTGTCTTTATATCATTATGATAATCACTACGAAGTAATTTGTCAAGTGAAAATCCTCGCAATATCGATATTCCATCTTCTTTAAATGCGTGTTCGATTGTAATATCGCCCTTGAAATTAAATTTTGTCTGGCCATCTTTTGACGAACGATAACCAAATGAGCCCCATTTTGAAACATCTGAATCTTTCATATAAAAAAAGTACTCGTGAGGCAAGGAGTTAAAAAAGGACAATTCATTCTTAAATGTTGGAAAAAGGTATTCAACAAAATCCTTGTAACAAATCTCCAAATGTTTGAAGAAAGATTCGATATAAAATTTCGCTTGGTCTTCAGTGTATTGAAAACATCTGATTTTCCGAATATCTCTTATGTTATTTTGCTGGTAAAAATTCTTTGCTTCCATTACCGATTTGTCAGGATATGGCAAATGATGCTTCTCTAACTTATGGATTCCTTTTTTTTGTAGTATGCCAACGATCTTAGACAGCTCTTCAAAAGGTGGAAAGTCTCCAGTAATGTTCAGTGTAGGTATATCAAGATTGTTTTTGACTGCATCTTCCACTCTTAGGTCAATAGTGCTTGATGGAATGCTGTAGTCTAATCTTCTATAGTACTCGTAGGCTCTAAATCTATATATTCTTTTTTGTAAATCTTGTAAATCAATCGGATAGATTAATTCGAATCTGGGCATGTACAAATCATCTATCCTGTCATTATATCCTAGTTGTTTTTGATAATAATAAATTATTAAGGACACTTGTTCCATTATCAATATTTCAGAATTGTATGCGCTAAGCTTGCCTTTTTGAATTATATCTTTTAATTGTTTGAAAATCTGTTTTTTAACAGCTTTACCTTGATCAGCTACCAAGAGTGAGTAATTACTTCCATAAACAGTGTAAGCTCCAATCTCATACATTCGACTATTCCAGTATTCACCTGAAAAGGCATCTTCAAGATGTTTATGTAATATTTTTTCAGATGCTGCAGATTTTAACGGAAATAAAGCATAACCATCCTTTTTTATCAGATCAACTGGCAACGCAATGCCAATTTCACCATCTGTTTTCGGAAGAAACAGCTTCTTTGAATTTTTAAAGTTTTCTTCCAGATAGGAATTGTAGCTGTTTACGTACGCAAGGGCCTTGTCTTTTTTGTATTTTATCAACGTATACTTATGGCTTTCAGTTGCATTCTCCAAGTAAAACTCAATAGCACTTTGGCCGATGTAATTGCTGTAGAAATCGTCAAGTATTTTATAAAATTCATTGTCGCCAAGTTGGTCTAATTTATAAGAATGAAAGCATATAACGTAATCCCGAATTTTAGAATAATAGAAAGAGATATTATAAGAATCCTCCTTGTTCGATTTTGTAAGTATATTTCTAGCAAATAGATCCTCGGGCAACGTTTCATTTAAAGAAAAATTCAGGTTTTCTAGCAATGTCTCAATTTCTAACCCATCATCATTGAATGCATCCCATTCACTGTATTTATGATTGATTAATATTATACCTATTTTTGAAAGAATTCTCATACCCGTTTGGAAATCAATCTTTGTTTTTTCAAACGATTGCTTCAAATATGACTTTATTAGGTCCTTGTCATCGATTTTTTCAGGTATGAGTTTATGACTGTAGACTTCACTAAATATTCTCAAGAAGAAACCGTTTCTTAATTCTTTTAAAAGGTTTTCGGAAATTTCACCCTTGAAACCAAAAGCATTTCTATATAAAGGGACTATCCCAGTTAACTCTTGTTCAGTGAAATCCTTCAGTAAAAATCCAGGATTGTTATCGAGACTTCCAATTGGCTGATGAAACTTATTCAACTCTTCAAATAAGTGCGTATGTGTACCACTTACAGTTAGAATATTTTTCCAAATATTGGATTTACAACTGATGCAGACTTTAACCTTATTTAAATTTCTTGTTGCAACAGCAAGCTCGCTTAATTCAAGTGAAATATTCGTATTGACACTTTCATCTATTGCATCTATAAATAAGAAAACATTTTTATTTAAAAATCGTCCCAATTCATCGAGTTTCTTCAGAACACTATTGCTTTCACTTTTACTGGAAAAAACACCATTTAAGTCCTGTGCGATATGCTCCAATGGTGATTTATTGATAATTGCTGCATTGTAGAAGAACACAAAGCTGTTTTCCAAGCTTTGAAGTGCCAATGAACACATTGTATTTGTTTTTCCAACCCCGGCTGTTCCAACTATGGCAAAAAAAGACCCGTCAGAATCAACAAAGCTATTGAAGGAAGACTGCAAGTTTTTTCTTTGAACAAACAGATCTATTACAAATTTAGAAGTCGGATCACCAATATTACCAACAATTGGTCCCATTCTATCCTGGACCTGGTTCCCACAGAATATCTTCAAATTTTCGTCTGAAAAAGAAATAAAGTTTTTTAGTGCTTCGTACCTTATTCGTAATTCTTCGTCTGTCGAGAGCATATAACCATTTTTCCAAAAATCTGAGTGTTCGGAAATTTTCTTACCAGTAAGATCAACTCTCGAAATTGAGTCAAATATCTTTGTTGTTTTTCCGTTTGTAATTATCGTAAACGGTGCGATATCATCGATTAGTGCCCTGGCATAAGAAATTCCTTGATCTATGTCTTTTTGTAAGATATCAACAGAATCCTTTTTCAGTTCTATGATGAAGAGATTTTTACCATTTCTTCTACAAAGCACATCGGATCTGCCATTGATTATGTGTTCAGTCTTTCCAAGTCTAATTGAAAATGATTTTTCCAATGAAATCTCAGAAAGATCAAAACCAAGCTCATTTAAGAAAGGTAAAATTAGTTTTCCTCTAATTTCTTCTTCATTCATTAATATCATCTACGATCGCTTTTAGTATCCAGTGGTGACTTCAAAAATACAAATACTTATTGTGAGTTATAAATAAGGGGCATTTTGAGTTTGAGATTTAAAGTAGTTAACTTAGTATATTTACACATATGAATATGTATTTACTTAAATAAGCTTATAAATGGCTGAAGATTTACTTGATGAACACGGAAGAATTGCCAAAATCGCTAATAACAAATTTAATACAGAGAAATTAAATCTTCATCCAGTACATAAGATAATTGATAAATTGAACTGGTATAGATCCCTATTTGGAAAGATTCAAGATTTGCCAGAAGAACAGTATCAACTACTAAAAAAAAACGTATCAACGTTTTTCAATCTGAAATCAGTTGTCAAGGCTGTTAGCTTGCCTAGACATTTGGTCAGAATCTCGCATAATACAAATATTTTTGCTGGTAGAGGAATGCCAGTAAGCTATTTTACAACTATAGATGATCTCCTTGCCCCGCCGTTGCATTTAGTCAAAGTAAATCGATGCAATATTGAAAATGAACAGGTGCTTTATTGCTCTTTGGATGAAGCATCTGCATACTGGGAGACCAAGCCGAAATATGGAGATATTATAACTGTAAGTCGGTTTGTTTTAAAGGATGGTGCTAATAGTATTTGTTCTGTTATTGTTCCCGAGCCATTTTCTACTGAAAATTTTTCAAACCCTTTACGGTTAGTTTACTCTTTGATTAGGGAATTTTTTGTTGACGTATTTACTTTAAAAGTTGATAGAAGCAGGCCAAGAGATTATATTTTTAGTGCAATGATCACTTCCGAACAATTATTTTATCCTATACAATCGGTTGATAACATTGAAGCAATAATATATCCATCGGTTCAAAGAAGCGGATTTGGAGATAATATTGCAATAAGAAATGATATTTTTCTACAGAAATATAATTTTGTTAGTGCGGAAACCAGGTTTATTCTTGAGGAATATCCAGATCATGATCCAAAGTCGAATGAACCTACAACAGATCAGGTAATGGCCTCATTTTATTCGTATTCTTACAACCCTGAAACAGGTAAAATATCCTATAATTTCAAAGTAGACGAAATATTTGGGCTGTTTAAAACATTTCAGAACCCTGAAAATCCACAAACGCGTATAGACAACGGCCCTAGTATACCCAAAAACATTGCTTTTAATATGAGCGACCCCGAATTTGTTATTCCAGAATATATGGATGAGTTTCGACATAAAAGTACCGTCCGAGAAGATGGTACAGAAGCAAACGAAGACGCTGAATCAATAAATACAGTGATAGGAGTTGTTGGTAATTAACCGTTTTAGATTGATTTACCCAAAGCCACTGATCCTGGGTTCAGCATTAGATACCTTGACTGGGGTTCATTTTCTTTGTTGTGTTATTTTCTTAAAGTTTTCCACCAAATATTGAATATTATTTTTTTGGGTCTTTAGTATTCGAGAAAACAAATTCCGACATCTGATTGAATTTCATTGTACAATAGGCTCTCATAACTGCCTTGGTCATAAAACTATCACTGCTTGCAATGGGAGTTGACATGATTTCACCAATGCCACTACCGTCATCTTCAAAAAATGAGGTACGGAAGGTTTGGAATGCCTCTGGATCTTCAAAATAGGCACTCAGTTCCTGAAGCAGGATAATGGGGTCGGTCTTTTTCAGTTTTTTTAAACTATCGACCAACGGTGTATTGATAATTTCGGTTTGTGCTGCTGTATAGCTTTGCATTACGATATCCATTATGCGATCTACTTGTTCTTTAAGCGACAGCGCTGGAATGAACGTATATTTGTCCACTGCATCTTGCAGGAAATTTGCATATTCTGTTAGTGTGGTTCCTTTATATTTGGAAGTGTCGATTTGATAATCGTCAACGATAATGTTGAAATATTTTGGCCTAGTCATTCTTACATCCGTCCAAGGTTTTGATTCTACCGCGGTCGCCTGGTGATAGCTTTGGTAGATCATTTCCCCTTTATAGTCATCATTAAGAAGTACATAGTACTGAAATGTACTGAAAAGGTCAACATAGCAGTACAGATGCTGTACATCCTCAGCAAGTTTTTGCGAAAATAAGATGATCGTATGGCTTGGGTAGTGACGCTCAATATCTGGTCTGTTGATTTCAATTTGCTGATCTACGATGCCCACCGCTACAAATGGAAATACATTTCCACTTGATATAAATTCTGCTTTTCCATCTCCATCGATTTCAAGCAGATTTTTTAGTTGGCTGCGCTCAACACCACTGTAGGTAGCGAAACCTGCAGCAATCTTCCGGAAACCATCGGTGAGCTTCTGGTGGAAATTTTCGATGCCTTCTGTAAAGAATATACCTACAGCACCAAGATGGGAGATGTCCTCTACAAACTCTACCTTCAGCTGGTCGTAGTCGATGCCCTTTTCCTTAAGTTCTTCCCTTACTACGCTTGTGTATTGTTTGGCCCGTACTTTGGTCGCATAGATGGTTAATATCGAATTTGTAGCATCATAATCATAGAATGGTTCCTTTGGCGCAACAATGTTGTCCCTAATCATGATATCACGCTTGCGTGCGAGTTCCTTGTCGAATAATACACCCTTCATTGTGTTCACACTCCCTTTACCGTGATCCTTTTTGATAAGGACGTGCTTGATCGTCTCGGTGATGAAGTGGAACAAAGTCACAAAGTCCTTGTCGATATCTGTGCTAGCATCGTTTCCACACTGTTTGCACAGGATATTGTTTGGCTTCAATCTTCCGAACAGTGCGTTCTGGATGATGTGTTCGTAGTGATTGAACTTCGGTTCGGTTGTGAACTGGTCTCTATTAGTTTTGTAGTATTCTTCAGTGACCATTTCATGGCCGCATTTATAGCAAGTATTCAAAATGTAAGTTGGTTTGGCTATGCAAAGGTATTGGGAAATAGGCGATATGCCAAATTAGGATTTTGTGTTATTCCAATGTTTATATTTCTTATATCTGCCAACTTTTTTGGTTTAAACTAATTTGGTTAAGGTGACCATATTTTCAATTATAATTATTCCACTACTTATCATTCACTAACTATATTTAATATTTGAAAATGGCCGAATTAGATTTTAGTTTTTCTGCAATAGATTATGATTCCCTCCAAAACGAAGAAATCACTATACAAGAATTTATAGATATCGCACTTAGACCTAGTTCCTATGATGAGGAAAGTCCAATGGATATTATTGGAAACATATTAATGGAACCACATTCACACGAAGGGGGGGCACCTGAGATTTCTGGAGTTGAAATTGTAGAGGTTGAATTCGATAAAAAAAAAAAATGAAGGGAAAGATTTGTTTTGAATATACCGTAAATTATTTGTACACCTGTGCTGACATGAACAAAGAATACGAGCATACAGAATATTTAAACTTTCGTATTGATAAAAATATTAATACACTTTTCCTCATTTTTTTCAACCCTCACCAAGAAGCACCGCGGACGAACTCTAATCTGATTATGAAGATAATTGGCCTGTTTCTCTCACACTGATTTTACCTCACTTTTTTTATATGAGGTAAAAGTGTAGAATCTATACCGAATCATTTATAAGTCCAAATATGCTATTAGCTGCACATCAGCTAAGAAATGGTTCGTAGTTTGGATCCGATCCACCACTGCTTAAAAAGCCGTTTTTCGATAAGAAGAACGGCTTTTTTTGTGTCTTACAAGCTGTTTTTATACCTGAACAGGTTGAAATGATACTTAATTATTGTTGAACTTGAGCAGATGCTCTGTGTAATATAGAAAATTTGGTACGTTTTCACGGTAACTATTCTTCTGCTGTTGTACCTTAGTAGCTTGATTAATATCTTTAATAAAGCCTATTTGAATAGGGGGTAGACTATAACTTACTTAAAAGAACTTCATTGATTTTATGGTCTAAAAACCTTTTCACAAAATAATGCTGCAAACGTACTATATTACAAAACAACAATGACATTTGACAATCGAAAATCATTTCTGGAACTAAGAATTATCTGGAAGGATGATGATATGTTCGAATTGAAGGTGACGGCATCAAACATTGATTTTTCCGGAACAACCCAGATATATGATCAATCGGAGGACATATCACGATTTGCATCAACTTTAACAGATTTTCCAAAAGGCGACAAGACTTTATTTCATGAAGCAGGTGGGAAAGATAGCTATGCCTATTTTTCAATGAAATATTATCCAATTGGTAGGTCTGGACTAGTTGGGGTTGAAATAAAATTAGAAAGCAATGTCGCAACAGAATTTAGGCAAGAGGAAAAGAATAAATTGAAATTAGAAATTATTGTTGAACCTAGTGCAATTGATAATTTCCAGAAAGAATTGGTTCATCTAGCAAAGACAGAAGAAGGCTGCGCTATACTTTATGGTAATGACAATAGAATTGACAACTGATAATGGACTTTAAAAAACAATTAAAATGGCTACTTGGGGGACCGCAGTAAAAGACAAGGATGCATTCGTAGATCTTTATAGCGAATTCTTTGATCAGTACAATGACGAAGGTCAGCCTGACAGTATTTCGAAGAAAATAATTGAAAGACACTGGGAGATTTGGGAATTATGATGAACAGACTTGTTAAGCCACTTAGTAATAAGATATATTATTTAAACCAAGAAATTTTGGATCAATTAGTTCTCGATTTTGCAAAGCCAATGGTATGAGCTTTATCAGTATAAAATTGATAAAAGTCACTGGAGATTGGATAAGCCGGACAAATATCAGGTACAGTTCTTTGTCCAATTAGAAAGTTTAAATAACTGGGTTAATTATGATTCAAGTGAATTACAAATTGACCTGTTACTTAAAACCAGAGGAAATTCAACGAAGAAATGTATCTGGGCTGTATGCAGCAAAATATCGCTTCAAGGACTTGTGTATTGCGAAGTGCATGCATATAAAGAAATGGGAATTAGAAAGTAAGGCTAACTTTAATAAAGATGATTGAGAAGGAAGACATAGAACCAGATTTGAACATTGGTAAGGCTATTTTTGAAAATGTGCCTAATAGTTTGAAACCATATTGGTCAGGACTTATATTGTCGACGTTTAATAATTATATTAGAGAGATTCCAAATTCAGTAAGGGAACTCCATTCAATAATTGACGATAAATATAGATGGCCGGAAGCACATACTCAGTTCTCAAAAATCAGAAAATTTCTACTTGATCATAGGCATTTCCAGCCTGAGAGCTTTCTATTATTAGCAGAAAATATAGCTAAAGTGATTTATAACACTTCTGGTCAACCTGCTCCTTTTGACGCTGATAGTGGCTGGTATATACCAAACCTTGCCTTGCAAACAGCTCGTAGTTTTAAAGATATCAGGCTAATGAACGAAATTCAAGCGATCATTTTATTATTCAACAACAAAAATTTTAGAAATAATATTCAGGCAGCTAAAGAATTTTTGATCTATAGAAAGATTGATGAAATTTTGTGGTTTGATTGGGATCCGATTGGCATTAGTGACGTTGATGATGCAAGGGATGAATATGAAAGCTATGTTGCTGAAATTTTTAACCTGAAAAAAGCAAGTATTGGCAGGGAAGAAGTCGCAATGAGTCTATTTAAAATTGAGACGGAAAGGATGGGATTAAGTGGAGCCTTTGAGAACTGCTTGAGTGTTGCTGATAAAATCATTAGTTTATAATTCATATAATTAGCCAAATAGTAGATTAGTTTCCGACTTCAAGGTTTCCTTTTAAAGCCCTTATGCAATTTTTTTAACCAAATCTGCTATTAAATGCAAATCAGATAGGAAATGGTTCGAGAAGCACCCAGTATGGCCCACTGGTAAAAAGCCGTTTCTAGATGATAGAAGCGGCTTTTTTTGTGTTTGTAAGTAAATGTTGAGTACATAATAACGGTACTGAAAGTTGTTTGGAAGTTAAGTTCAGCAGGAATTCTTGTTGAACTACACAGTAAAACTGTTACGCAACTGTTACGGAAAAATAGGTGTGAAACAACTCTTTTTTTTATAAAATAGCTAATATGAACGAAACTCTTTAAACCTATAAGAAGAGTTCTAAAAGGTTCAATCTATTTCTTTTTCGGCAGCTCAAGTTTTATAGATAAGAAGTCAGATTATAATTTTGAATAACAGGAAACAAGCTGAAGCCAGGAATCTTAGTGTTGTTGACCCTAATTCAAAATTCTGACAGCAATATAAATATTAGCCTTTGTAAAGGGAGGATGTACATCGTATTAGCGCTGATACCAGTTTTCAATCTGGATATCTTCTAGACGTTCAAAATCCTTAACATTATCAGTAACCAATACTAAATTATTCTCAACAGATGTTACTCCAATCAATAAGTCAAATTCATCATTAATTGGTTTTCCCATTTTACGAAGACGGACTTTTTCTTTTGCATCACGTCTTATAGAACCAATTATAGGTATTATGGATAATCCATTGACAAAATCATCTACAGCCTTATGAGTTTTTTCTGGATTATCACTATTCTCAGCGCCAAATCTCAATTCGACAACAGTGATTTCAGAAATAAAGAAGTTCTTTCTTCCCTTCTCACGTATGATAGAAGCAAGGTCAAGTTTACCCCTTAATAGAATACGCAGGTACTAGTATCTAAAAGATATTGCATTAGAATTTAAGGTCTTTATTTCTGAAAGTTCTGGATGCTTTGATTTCTTCGTTAATAGCTTCAGGAGATTTGCCTTCGGGGAATGCGCCAAAAGATTTAAAAAATGCTTTTTCCTTAGTGTTCTTTTCCTTCTTTAGTGATCTTGAGAGACGCTCTATTAGTTCCAGTTTGGTAAATGAGTCCAAACCTTCAAATAATGAAGAATATGTATCTATAATATTTTTTGTCGCAACTGTCATAACTCTTAGTTTAACAAGCATGTTAACAGAAAACTGCTCTACACAAAAATAATAATAAAAATCCATAACCTTAAAATTTGATTAGGAAGATTAGAGGAAGTAGAAGGGAATCAATAACAAAACTGAAGAGCTTCTGCCGAATTCTACTCGCTACACTTTGCAAATTGACAGGCAAGCTATAAATATAAGTGGCATTACTAAAAATCTGTAATAAAATAATGGAGGGTGTCATAAATGAATGAGATGCCCTCTTTTTATTTACATGACACTAGGCATTGAGCCCTATAAATTGAGAAATTTAATTCTGACTCTCGCTTCTTCAGTCTTTGTAAAGTATCTATGCACAACAGCGTAAATTCAAATGGTCACCCTGTTCAGGCTATTTTCTTTTTTGGGAGAAGCGATTGTAAATAGAGATTAATATTATGATTTAAATATGAGGTGGTCCATTCACATTGGCAATATTGGTGTTGGTGTAATTAGCAGTCGATTGTCATTTATTTGGGGTATACTCGCCGAAAATCAAATTTTCATGAGAATAACAATACCAAAAACGATTTCAGTAATACTTATCACAATGACTTGCCTCATCTTATTTTTTGGAGCTTGCAAAAAGGACGGTACAAATAGCAAAAAAAATCCAGGGACAAACGAAATTAACATTCAAGATGCAAAAGACTACTTTTATAATTCGGTATTAAAAAATACCGATGGCAAAATAACTTCCAGCGACTCCAAACCTACCAATTCAGATGAGATCCCAAATGCCCTTTGGGATTATGCCAGCAAAAAAGGCGATGCATTACGTGTTCCATTAAAATTCGACAGTAAGTTAAAATATAAAATTGAAGGTACAACCAGGACTTACTCTTTTGATCAACTTACCTATTTACTCTTTTATAAAAATAAAGAGGATAAATTTGAAGTTGAAAAAGTAATCACAATGCCAGATAAGGAGTATGTGAATAACACGTCAAAAGAGAAGAAATTTTCGGGTTTAGTTGTTATTGAAGACTGGTATGGAAATCTTAAAAAGATATTTCAATACAAAGGTGGTCTATACAGGAAATTAGTTATTCCAAGTCGAACTAATCCAAATAGAACAGTTGTAAATGGCTTAGGAGATGGAGGATGTGTATATATTAGCGGTGGTTTTGCTTGCGTTGGAGCAGGTGGAGGTCAAACCTGCACAGAAAGACCAGGCAGATATTATTGTCCGGGTGGAGGAAATGATGGTGCATGGGGACCAGAAACTGGCCCTAGAGGTAACCCAGAAGATGAACGTTCTGACCCTACTGGTTTTGATGGAGGTGCTGGCCCTGATCCTACTCCAGAAAAAAAGGATATAATTGATTCTTTACAAAATTATCCCTGTGCTCAGGAATTACTTACACAATTACCACTGTTAAAAAATGATATCGCTTCTCTTATAAATACTACTTTTAATGGTAGTTGCGATATGCAAATAAAATTTATTCCCGCCTCATTTCCTTCAACTACTGGCGGCGGATTTACTGATGGAGATCAAATAGTAACTGATATCAGTCCTAAAAATGGATACAATTTTGATGCTGGATTTACTATGTCATCTACAATTCGAATTAATCAAGATGTTTTATCTTACGCAACAAAAGAATACATTTTAGTAACAATGTATCATGAAGCACTACATGCCTACTTAAGTGCTGAAAAACTCAGATTAGGACGTAGTTTTGCAACAGAATATCCAGATGTAAATCTTGAATACGTAAATATTAATGGAACTAAATTTGATTTTACTAAAAATATATTTGTAAGCGATCATTCACGTATGGGATTGAACTTTTATACTCAATTAGCAAATACTATAAAATTGTACAATCCCAATCTACCTGAGGCAACTGTTAATGCTATGGCAGCCGCAGGTATCTTTAATACAAGTAATAATCAGAAGTTACTTAATGAAAATGAAAGAGATACCAGAAAAAATAATCAGACAGGCTCTAAATGTCAATAAAATGAAATTCAAAATAACAGTAATACTATTACTTATCTTCAGTAGCAACTTAAAGGCTAATCAAATAGATTCTAATGCCTTAAATAAGCGTGAGCAACAAAACACAAAATATTTTGTAATCAAACCGAAAAGCCCGGATTATAAAATAAATTTAGTCGAGCTCAATTCAAAAAAGCTCTATGGTATAGATAAGAACATTGAGCTTTTTAATATTTTAATCGATAAAAACTTACTCGTACTGTTTTCAGTTTTACCAACAAAAACAGAAGATTTATGGTCAGAAATTAAAATAAATCAATTAAATAATGTGGTAGGAGTTGAAGATTTAAAAAAAATACTTGATCAAGGCTTTCAAATATATCAAAAATCCCAATTCCAAAACCCAGACCATTTGAAGAGAAATGATATTAAAGTAGTTATAAACAGAGATGGGAAGTATTATGTTTCGAATTATTGCATAACTGAATTCTTTAAAATTGTAAATCAGGAACTCATATTTCCAAATGAAATGGGAAATGTATTTATTAATATTAAGTCTCCAACGTACTCTGTATCGGAATATGAGACAAAGTATAAACATATTTACAACGAATATTCTCCTAATGCACTTCTCACTAAAAGCGCTTCAGGTAGCTCTAGTCTAAAGCAGCCGCTTGAAAGACCATTAAACTTCTTATCGTCTAAACTTTATGTTGGAAATTATACCGCTTATAAATTTTGGCAATTTTCAGATTGGAGAATTGCTGATGGTACAAACTCAAGACGCGGTATAGATAGATTCTTATACGTACCTGAGATTGGAATAATTGGAGGTTCTTTTGATTTCTGGTTTAGCCAACTAGGGATATCTACGAATGAAATAATGAAAAATTATTTGTCTGAGGTCATAATTCTTCCTATTTCTATTAACAAAATCAATGTGAACCAGTAAGGCACGTATATAAAGAGTTGTAAGAAATTAAACAGAGGGTGTGTCATAAATAAATGAGACATCCTCTATTATTCTATTAGTCTTTCATGCTAATAGTAGGCAGAGTTGGAGCTGCAGCTTGTTCCGACAACCAAAGATCGGATTTCACAGCATTGAACTGGGTTCCAACTGGTTGCTGTCCCAGAGGCTTATCTGTAGCCAAGTAGACCCCGCATACATGATTTGCCCCATCACAAGAAAGATTACTTCTTTGATAGTTAGCTATATTCTGGATATCTGACTGAGTCGGGTGGACTTAGGATATCACCAATTCAGCAAATCGAGTTTTTAAAAAGGTTGGATGATGGTAAACTCCCTTTCTCTAAATCATCTATGTCCATTTTAAAAGATGTTATGATAGTTGATAATAAATCAAACTATGTTATACGGGCTAAAACTGGTTCCGGCAAACAAGATGGTAAATATATAGGATGGTATGTCAGCTATGTGACTACTAAAGACAATGTTTTCTATTTTTCAGATTGTATACAATCAACAGAGAAAAATCCAGATTTTAACAATGCTCATATTGAAATAGCCAATACTATTCTTGATGAAATAGGTGTTTTAAAATAGATACATTTTATACAAAAGATCAGATTCTTCATTTATGACAATTCCAGTTATGGAATTTTAGTATTCAATGCATCACTTAAATAAAATAACAGTCTATGAAAAATAAATACTTAAACAATTACCGAAAGGTACTAATATTAATTTTTATGTTGTTTTCTTATTCGGCCTCAGGCCAGGATTCAATTAACTGGATTAATAAGAATGCACAAGAATTGAATTCAGATCTCCCCTTGAATATTAGTGACCTGGATTTTTTAAAAACTGAATTGGCTAATAAAACTATAATTGGGCTCGGGGAGGCTTCTCATGGCACTCACGAATTTTATATCCTGAAAGCACAGGTAATAAGTTATTTAGTGAGTAAGGTAGATTTTAATCTAATCGCGTTTGAAGTTCCACAATCTATCATGGCGCCAATTAACTCATATTTGCAGACTGGAGAAGGCAACTTAAAAGAGCTTATGAAAGATTTGGCTCTATATTCTACCGAGGAGATTTACAATTCTCTCTTATGGCTAAGGCAATACAATATAAGTAAACCGAATAATAAAGTGATATTGATTGGACTTGACCATGAAGATTATTGGAGCAATCCGATTACCCGTGATAAATTTATGGCAGAAAATCTCATCAAATCTTCGGATTCCGAAAGGAAAAAAGCAATAGTGTGGACACATAATGCACACCTTCAAAAGGATTCAGTTTCGCTTTCGATGGGCTCGTACTTAAAACGACAACTCGGTGATCAGTTCTATGCAATAGGTTTTGATACTTATCAGGGCACGGTTAATGTTTTAAAAGATGGCAAATTTGAAACTCATATTTTTAAAGCAGAAGAAAACAGTTTTTCCCACATGTTAGCTCAAACGAAATACAGTTCATTCTTTCTTCCGTTTCATAAGGGTAATCCATTTAATGGAGTGACGGGCTTCATTACTAATATTTATTCTGACTGGAGAGAACCAAAACCCCTGTCAATTAAAATCGGTGTGGACTTTGATAGCATTCTTTTTATAAGAAATACAACTCATTCTATAAAATTACCTATTGATTAATAATTCAAATGGTCTTGTGAGTCTTCCTGCATTTCTTTCTAATTATCATAAACTCATTTTATTAATCAATTTTTTTGTATGCAGACACTTCGGCCCCACTATCATTGCGGATATCATTGATTGTAAAAATACCCAATTGCATATCCCCGATTTATAGGTTATTTCGCTTACCATTTTGTTTATTTCAGTCTTAGAGCTGAGTTTGCCACTTGTGGAATTTTTGAATATAATATGTTTTTATTATTTTTGTATTGATCAATACAAAAATTGAATTACCATGAAGGGAAGACCAACACTATTTGAGAACAAAGAGCTTGTTAGTAAGGCTCAGAGTGTATTCTGGGAAAAGGGATATACTGCAACATCCCTAAGCGATCTGCTAGAGGTTACCGGAATAGGTTCCGGTAGTTTTTATAATAGTTTCAAGGGTGGTAAAAGAGAAATTTTTAAAGCAACAATCTTACAACGTAGGGAAGAATTTAATAATTTCAGAAAGGAATTGGAAATAAGCGGAGCGCCATTGGAGTTGATTAAAGATTTTTTCAGGAGCATTGCGAAATCTTCCAGGGAGGAAAACCTTAGAGGCTGTATCGTAGCTAATACGGTTGTTGAAATGACTTTTGTGGATGAAGAATTGGAAGCAGAGGCGGTCCATATCCTAAAAGATGTTGAAAAGATGTTCACTGATGTTTTTGAAAAGGAGAAGCTTAAAGGTAATCTTAGAAATCCCTTATCCGGGCAAGTGTTGGGAAGATATTTGGTAACCTTCTGGTGTGGTTTGAATACACTTAGAAGAATTTACCCTGACCAAAAGGTACTTAGTGAGCAAATAGAAATGCAGCTGGACATACTTCGTTAATTTTTTTTGGGCAATTTTGTATTGATCATTACAAAAAAACAAAAATAGAATGGACTTAAATTTAAAAGGAAAAAGAGCATTTATAAGCGGCTCTACTCAGGGAATCGGATTTGCCATAGCACAGCAATTGTTAGCTGAGGCTGTTGAAGTTATCATAAACGGGCGCGATCAGGTAAAGTTGAACAATTCGCTGGCAGTACTAAGAAGAGAGTTTCCGGATGCCATTGTCTCAGGAATAGCTGCTGATTTTTCAGATAGGGAACAAGTAACAGGACTACTGGATCAGTTGGATGAGATAGACATCCTGATCAATAATGTCGGTATATTTGAGCTCAAGGATTTTACAGCGCTTACAGATGAAGACTGGTACAGGATTTTCGAGATCAATGTAATGAGCAGTGTTAGTCTGTCGAGGAAATTACTTCCACAGATGTTGAAAAATAATTGGGGAAGAGTTATTTTTATCAGTAGTGAATCGGGCATTAATATCCCCGGGAATATGATCCATTATGGAATGACAAAATCAGCAATGATGGCAGTTAGTAATGGATTATCAAAATTAACCAAGGGGACAGAGGTGACTGTAAACACTATTTTAGGCGGCCCTACTTATTCAGATGGGGTTGCTAATACTGTTGAGTATCTTGCAAATGTTCAAAACTTAAGTGTTGAGCAGATGAAGATGGGAATTTTGCAACAGACAAATCCTCATTCACTAATAGGACGTTTTATCAATCCGGCTGAGATCGCTAACTTAGCAATATATCTTTCAAGTCCACTTTCTTTAGCTACAAATGGAGCTAGTATAAGAGCAGATGGCGGTGTTTTAAAAACAGTGTGATCTAATAGGAGAATGTACCTTAGACTTAATTAATATCGATCCTTCTTCTTATGGTAATTTTATTGGTATTAAACTTTGTTATTTATCGAGCCAAATCAGCGATTAAATATAAATCAGGTAGGAAATGGTTCGAGAAGCAACCCGTTGGACCCACTGGTGAAAAAGCCGCTTTTCGATAAGATAAGCGGCTAATACATTTGGCTCTCCGGGATACGACATCGATTCAGTTTTAGTAAACGATCTGTGACCAGACCTCAAAACAGCATAAACGATGTTTTACTCAGCGCTAACCCCTTTAATAAACTTAATTACCCCATTCATAAATACTTTCTGATCATCCCACATAGCCAGGTGACTTCCGTTCGGGCAATAGAGGTATTGCCCTTTCTGAACCATCTTACTTTGTTCTTCCATGGCTTTTGGATTCATCGTATCATATCTGGCACCTACCATCAATGTAGGAACTGCAATTTCCTTTAGCCTGTTCTTAATGTCCCAATTGGCGAGCAGGCCACCAATTCCAAATTCGCTTGGTCCCTGCATTAAGGTATAAATATCACCATTTGCATGTTTAAAAGAACGGTTAAGTGCATCAGGCCATTCTTTTAAACGGCATAAGTGTTCATGATAGAAATTAGGGATAAGCAGTTCCATA
Source organism: Pedobacter lusitanus (assembly GCF_040026395.1). NCBI lineage: Bacteria > Pseudomonadati > Bacteroidota > Sphingobacteriia > Sphingobacteriales > Sphingobacteriaceae > Pedobacter > Pedobacter lusitanus. The sequence continues at coordinate 2,176,510 of NZ_CP157278.1, read as the reverse complement.
TAACGGGGATTAGCAAAATCCTTTTTAGCTTCTAAAGCCCTTACTTCTGTCAGCACCTCAGGTTTCATCTGTTTAGCTAATACATCATTTGCATATTTGCCATATTCAGGAGCACTGGCCATCATATTAGCCACAACAACTCCTTTTAAGTTTTTCTGATATTTTAGCGCATATTCCATTGCAAGTATTCCACCCCAGGAATTACCCAGTATATAAAAATTGGTTTGATCTGCACCAATTGCCTTGCGCACCTGCTCTACTTCTTCTACGAACCTTTCTGTGGTCCATAGTTCTTTTTGTTTAGGCTGATCACTGTAATAAGAACCCAATTGGTCATACTCATAGAACTCAAAACCCTCCCGCTGGAAAAATGTCTCAAAACATTCCATGTACTCATGTGTCATTGCAGGTCCTCCGTGGAGCAAAAGCACTTTTATTTTGGGATTTTTACCGAAGCGCTTCGTCCATACCTTAAACTCACCTGCCGGCGTTTTGACAGGGATCATTTTCACTCCCGCCGATTCAATGGAATCGCCATAGTTAAAATACTGATCAAGAGTTTCTGAGGATGGTTTTTGCTGACAGGAGCATAAAACAAAAAAACACAGGCAGAGGAAGGGGAAACGCATAATTCTGGAGTTGAAAAGTAAATAAAAAATATATTATCACTATAGTAAAGTTAGACTCTATATATGATTTATAAAAGAGTAAAAAGACGAATCTTCTGTTTAAAATTATTGACAACTGAAGTGATCTGTACGTGATTGTAAGCGTTATACTTCATGGGTTACTCTTGCAAATTTATTTCTATACTCAATTGGAGTAAGTCCTGTAATCTTTTTAAAGATACCTCTGAATGCTTTCGTATCCGTATAGCCTACATCAAACATTATTTCTGATACATTTTTTCTTGATGCTTCAAAAGATTTTTTGGCAGCTTCTATTCTTACTCTTTGTATATACTCTATGGATGTATTGTTGGTAGCTTCTTTAAATCTCCTTTCAAATGTTCTGCGACTTATATTAATCAGGGTTGCCAGCGATTCTATTGTTATCTTATTTTCATAGTTTTTTTCGATATGATCCTGTACTTTTTGAATTTCCACATCACCATGGTTTCTTTGCCCTTTGAACATTGCGAATTGAGATTGGCTGTCTCTGTCAATATCCAGCGCAAAGTATTTAGAAATCATAACCGCTGTTTCTCTATCAGCAAACTTTTCAATAAGGTATAAGATTAAATTCCATAAACTACTTGCTCCGCCACTACTGTAAATATTATCATATTCTGTTATGATAGCTCCATCTTCTACCTCCACCTCTGGATATCTTTCTTTAAATTCATTTATATGAGCCCAGTGTGTAGAGCATTTTTTACCATTGAGCAAACCTGTCTCAGCCAATAAAAAAGCACCAATGCACAAGCTGGCAAGACTTGAACCATTCTTATATAGCTTTTTAAAATAGGGTATGGCTTCTGCATTGGCTTCTATTCCTTTAATGGTATTGCCAAATGTAGGGGGGATAATCAACAAGTCTGTTTCAGTAACATCTTTGAGTAATCTATCGGTTTTAATCATGTACTCACCACTGTTCGCCGGCACATGTTTGTTTAAACCTACATATTCTACCTCAAAAATTGGTTTTTTACCGAAGGTGGTTAAAAACTCATTGGCAGTATGGAAGCTTCTATAAGGGGGAGTAACGGCTTCAATTACCCCATACTCAGGTACAAAGACTGAAATTCGCATATTAATTATCCATTAAGCTACTAAGCTACGAAAATAGTTTTGTCATAATTCACCCTGAAAATTGTCATTTTCACAATAGGCCTGATTTTATAAACCGATGTACCTTTGAATAGTAAAATTAAACAAACGAAAAATAATTATGGCACAAGCAACAAGAATTACAGTAGGAGCAACAGCAAATGTTCCCGTAGCAAAAGTTTGGAAAGCGTGGAATACTCCGGATGACATTATCCAATGGAATACTCCAGACGCAGGCTGGCATACCCCAAGCAGTGAAAACAACCTGACAGTAGGAGGTAAGTTTAAGCACAGAATGGAAGCCAAAGACGGCAGTTTCGGTTTTGACTTTGAAGGTATTTACGACGAAGTTGAATTACATCAGGAAATTGCGTATACCCTGAGTGACGAAAGAAAGGTCGTTACCGTGTTTGCGGAACAAGATGGTAAAACCACTATAACAACCACATTTGATGCTGAAACAGAAAATGACCCTGAATTTCAGAAGCAAGGATGGCAAGCTATCCTGAACAACTTTGTGAAATATGTTGAATCAGCGAATTAATCAAACACTAATTATTTTAACATCATGATAGCTTCATCACCATTAAAAAACAATTATATTCCAATGAAAAAGAATAAAATAATTTTCTGGCTGGCAACTGGTATCATAGTACTTTGGGAGGGCGTAATGCCGCTGGCTACTATGCTATTTGCACCAGAGTATGTAAATGCAGGCACGAAATCTCTGGGCTATCCTGATTATTTTGCCTATACACTTGTCATCTGTAAAGTACTCGGCGTTTTTACTATTGCTTATTCTAAAACGCCGGCTAAGCTAAGGGAATGGGCCTATGCGGGGCTTACTTTTAATTTAATCTTTGCTTTCATCAGTCATACCTGTGTAGATAAAAATATTGGGTTTATGCTACTGCCACTCGTAATACTTGGTATACTTGCCGTTTCTTATCTGTATAGAGATAAAATTTCTGCTGCTTAATTTATGAAACTATGATTGAGTATAACCACGATAAATTCAAGAGTGCGGTCTTTATAACCTTTTCAGGGAATTGTAAAAAAGCGCTCAGTTTCTATCAAAGCTGTTTTGGTGGATTATTACAAATTGAAACTTTTGAAAAAGAACTATCTGGTTATACTGAAATGCCTGTTGTTAGCGGATCATTGATTTCTGACAGGATAATTATTCATGGTTCGGACCTGGTGCATAATGAAGGACGAAAATTAGGAAATTATATTTCTATTTTTCTGCACTGTAAAAACACCAGTGAAAGGAAAAAGCTAATTAAGAAAATGGAATCTGATAAAAAGAACGGTTTTGTAAATAATGATGAAGACCAAAAACTAATTGAATTAACTGATAGTTTCGATGTGAGGTGGATATTAGGTGTTTAGCATGTAGGAGTGTGTATTATTGGCCCGTTTCTGAGTAATGAAGCTCAATAATTGTTACCTTTCTCATCTTGTATTTTGACTTGATACCTATCAGAAATAAGTTCAATGCTTAACAATTGATCGTTTATGAATACCTATCGCTTCCGTTTCAATAACAGTAAAAAAACCTTAACTATTCTGTTTTGGTTTTTTGCTGCGTTGCTGACTATTTCACTAACAATCATCGTAATAGTGATACCTTCGGATCCACTTTTTCCGGCCTGGCTATTGCTGATCTCCTTACCATTAATGTTAACAGCCATTTACAGGTTTTTTAAAGCGGCCTCCGAAAGACAGTCGACAGAAGTTGTGTCACTAAATGAAGACGGCTTTACCAGTTCCTGTTTCGGTTCTGCTTTATATTCGGACATGCGTTCCATCCAGATTCCTGCCCGAGAAATAGCATTGTTAGGTGGAAAACAGTATGATTATTACAAACAAACCGATGCCGATTTTCCGAATCTCGTATTTTCAATCACGATTGGCGAGAGCAAAACATTAATTTGGATATTGAATGAATGGGGTGGACTTTACAACTCAAAAGATGACTTTACAATTTTCTTCGACTTTCTCACCGCGCTAACCGATCAGCTGTATCAACTTTATCATGTTAACGAATCATATAACAGTTATTTGAAAATTCTTGACGAAAATGGTTCCTGGGAAAAGCGGAGTTGAACTAAAAAAAGAAACATCTCTGAGAATACCAATACTAAATTGCAATCACCTTCCTGTGTTGCTTTCCCCAGTCAATCAGGCTTTCAACAAGCGGGTAAATTGACTGGCAATAGGTTGACAGCGTATACTTTACATCCTTAGGAAAATCGGGGTCCTCTGTTCGTATAACTAGTTTATTAAGTTCCATTGATTCCAATTCTCTGGAGAGCATGGCGAAAGTAATTCCAGATATACTTTTGGCAATTTCCCTGTAACGGTGGTTACCATTGTAAATAGCAATGATCACATACATGCGCCATTTCCCGCTGAGCACATATAATGCATCTGCGGCATACTTAATATCTTCCTTATTCTTGTAAGTGCACAGATAGGGTTCGATGATTTTGTTTTCTTCCATTGTATGTGCTATGATGCATGATAGCATTTCCGGTATTGATGATTTATCGCTCTACATTTGAAGCAAAATTAAACATAAATTTCATGATGACACAGATTGGAGATACAGAATTTAAAAGTGAAAGCTATACTACCTTACACATAAATGTATCAAACAGTGTAGCCACTGTCTCTTTGGACAATGCACCGGTAAATGCTTTAAGCGGTAAGATGATGAAGGAGCTGCAACAATTACTTAAAGATCTTTCTGAAGATGTTTTGATCAAAGTGATTGTATTTGATAGCAAAAACCCTGATTTTTTTATTGCACATGTAGATATTAATATTCTTAATGAGAAGGATGTTCTGGATGAATTAGGTCATGAGGCAGCTGAAGGGTTAAACATTTTCCAGAACCTGGGAGAAGTGCTCAGAAATCAGCCACAGGTTACTATCGTAAAGTTAAAAGGCATTGCACGGGGTGGAGGTGCTGAATTCGTTACGGCTGCGGATATGAGTTTTGTATCTCTGGAAAAAGGAAAAATCTCCCAGTGCGAAGCACTCATGGGTATAATTCCTGGAGGCGGTGCCACACAGTATCTGTCATCTAAAATGCCTCGCGGGCGTGTGCTTGAAATTATTTTGGGCTCTGATCTTTTTGATGCAGAAACTGCCGAACGTTATGGCTGGATAAACCGGGCTATAAAAGATTCAGAAATAGATGGATTTGTTTCCAGGCTGGCAGAAAATATTGCTTCCTTACCGGAGGGCGTAGTGCACACGTTGAAGGCTGTATTGCCCCCTGAGCGTTTTACATCAGGTTTTAAAACTGAGAACGATGGCTGGGCCAGGTTAGCATTTGCCTCCAAAGCAGGTGAAATCATGAGTCTTGCCATGCAAAACGGAGCGCAGACTATTGAAGGAGAACTGAAAATTGAGGAAATGTTGCGGCGATTAGTTTGATGAAATAAAGCTTATTTGAATTTTAGACTTTCTAATAATTCATTCATTAAATTCTGTGCCTTCTTCTTTTCCTCATTTACAAAGACATTGTACTCGATTTCAATAGTAACAACATTCTTTCTTTTTACATCATTTACTTCGATCTTATAATAAGCCTTTGTTTTGGTGCGGTAATCCAAAATTAAATAACTATTGTTTTTGATATGCCTTGTGTCCAATTTATTATACTTTGGTGTTTTTTCCTCCATATAATCAGCAGGCCATTCACTTTTTCCAACAAAAAATCTAACAATAATGTTGTCCTTTTTATAGGCGAAATCAATTACAGATAATCTATAAGCTTCTGGTAAGATTCCATGACTAAGCATCTTATTTATAGATTCTTTATTTTCCTTATCGTCAAATGCATTCAGCCCTTTTGGGAGTGTTGCTTTAATTTCGGGGGTAAGATTAATTTGTTTTTGCGCCATAACTGTTGTGAATAACATAACAGCTAGTATGGTTAATTTAATTCTCATATCGATTTGGTATGTTATAAATTTATTAAAGAACCTGATAAAGTTCGGCATTCTGAAGAGAAATTCGTTGGTTTATGCTCATATTGACATACTGTTGTCACTGGTACTTTTACTTTTGCTAAAAAATAAGATCACCCGTTACCAAAAATACCTGAGACAACAGATATGGAAGACAGATTAACGATATATCCGGCAGACAATACCCAATGGCGTGAATGGCTTGCTTTAAACCATACAGAATGCAATGGTATCTGGCTGATTTATAACAAAAAGATTAAAGGAAAGGAGTTGCCGGGCCTTTGCTGGAGTGAGGCCGTAGATACAGCACTTTGTTTTGGTTGGATAGACAGTAAAAAACTACCTATTGACGAAGAGAAGTTTATGCAGTTTTTTTCGAAAAGAAAACCTAAAAGTGGCTGGTCGAAAATCAATAAGGCAAAGGTTAAGAACTTAATCGAACTTGGGTTAATGACTGATGCTGGCCTGAAGACTATCAAAGCGGCAAAACTAGATGGGTCCTGGAAAACGCTGGATGCTGCCGAAAAGCTTATCATGCCTAAAGACCTGGCTTTAATGCTGAAAGCAAACAGCCATTGCGAAGTCTTTTTTGCATCCCTCAGTAATTCGGCTAAAAAATCTGTTTTTTACTGGCTGTTATCTGCCAAAAAAGAGGAGACAAGAAATCGGCGGATTGCTGAAATTATCAGATTTACAAGCGAGGGTAAACTACCCAAACAATTTTAATAAAGATGTTATATACTACCTATAATCACAGAAGAAGGAAAACATAAAAAAATCTGAGAGGGCAGTTCATCTGTTGCCAGCCCGCGGGCCGTCACCCCGGGGTTCAATTTTGGAATTTGTGATTGTCTTAGAGATCTGTTTCCCCAATTTAGTTGTTTTTAATTCAGCTGAAAATTTATCCAACTCAGACTCGGCCATACGATAGTCTATAAGTCCTTGCATTAAAGAAGATTGTAGGATTTCCAATGCGATATAAGAATCATGATTTGTCCTGATAAATTGTAATGCCAAATCTAAAAATTCTTTGTTTTGAGCGTCTCTCTGAGTCCTCAGATCTTTCATAAACGTAGTATCTTTAATGGCGTTTGGTCCTCTCATTTTAAATTTAGTAAGTAGTTTCTGACTTTCTTTTTCAAGAGGCTTTAGCAGGTTCAGGTATGAGGTGTAATCGCTATTATTTTTAGACCCAATTACGACAGCCTCTTTTATATGATCTGTATTTGATAATACCTGAATGGACGTGTTGGAAAATATAAGATAAACAGGTAATTGATCAGGTTCAGCTTGCTGTAAGGGATTTAAACTTCTACGATGAACAGTAAGAAATACCTTTGGTGGCAGATCGTTTTTTAATATAAATGAAAACTGACCGTTAATGATAGATGTAGAATCAGTTATTTTAAAAATAATACCTGATGTATCCGGGTAGGATAAATATACTTTTGCCGGGCCATTATGTTTAGCCAGTTTTCCCTGGATGGTAATGCTATTCTGGCACATTGCCGATAAAGGGCTTAAACAAAATAAAATGGCAATTATCGTTCTCATTATTGGTGTTTTGTACTGTTAATCGAAATTGAATCTACACATTTTTGCGTTAAGTGTAAGCCCTATAATATGGCTTGATAAAAGATTTGAAAATCTTAAATTAGGGTTCAAAAATAAATCTATGCTGAATCAATTCTGCAAATACAACAATTGGGCAAATTCTCTTTTATTTGAAGCCTTATTGGCCAATTCGAGCTCACTTCCTGAATCATGTATCTCTCTGTTCAGTCACATTGTAAATGCACAAACGATATGGGCTTGCAGAATTAATGGCATTACGCCAAATGTGAGTGTCTGGCAATTACATGAGCTGGAATACTGTAAAGTGCTGCTGGAGGAAAGTGCAGATAAGTTAGCGAAAATGGAATATCTGGAAACGACGGACTCCCCGGTTATCAAATACAGAATCTCTACCGGTGATTATTTTGAAACATCAGTTCCCGATATTTTGCTTCATGTTTTTAATCATGGTACTTATCATCGTGCACAGATAGCAAAAGAAATGAAGCTGCATAACATTAAACCTGTTAATACGGACTATATCCAGTTTGTGAGATCACATGGCTAAGAATGATATAAATATTTTTTATGATCGGTACGTTGAAGGTAAAGATCCGCATGAAAATAACTTTCTTGGACATTTTGATTTTTTATTGTGGCAAAACCTTCAGAAAGATCCTGAAGCCTGTGAACGCTTACAAAGAAAACCATTTTATAAAATCGCTCTGCTTAAGGGAGAAGGTACTTACTATTCCAATGATATGCAGGTTGTTGTTTCCGGAAACGCTGTAGTTATAACAAGCCCGATGACCAGATCAGGTTTTAAAACAACAGATCCGGATTTTGCAGGTAAATATTGTGTTTGCAGTGAGAGTTTCCTGCGCGGTACAAGCAGATTATCCTTATTTAACTGGCCGGTATTTAAAGACAGAGCTGTTTATACAGAATCTCTTACTGACATTCAATACGAAGAACTCGCACGTATTTTCGATGATATTGAACATGAATATATATCTGATTATCCTTTTAAAGAGCAACTGATTCAGCATAAGGTTTTTGATGTTATACATTACATTCAGAAATTGAATAAAAGTCTGCTTAGCTTTATACCTGCTCAGCAAGACAGTTTAGAGGAACGATTCTTTAAAGTGCTGGAAAATGAGTTCTATATGATCAGCAGAGGGAAACCTCTGGTGAATAAATCTCCCGCTTATTTCGCTCAGCTATTGCATACATCTGTAGATCAGCTGAATAAAACCATGAAGGCAGTTACCTTGAAAACTACGCAGGCACTTATTCACGATCGCCTGATTGAAGAAGCAAATGTTTTGCTGAAACACACCGATTATAGTGTCAAAGAAATTGCCTGGTGTCTTCATTTTCAGGAAACATCACATTTCCAGAATTTTTATAAAAAGCATACACAGCTTACACCAATAGCCTATAGAACCAGGTAGTTTCTTTGTACTTATTTACCTGTTTTTTGCAGGAATACCTGCATATAGCCGATTTACCTTTGCTCAAATTATTCATTAGAATTTAAAGCAATGGAAAAATCATTTTTAATCATAGGAAAAGGTGAGGTCGGTATGGCCATGTTAAACAGTCTTTATGCTTATCAGCAGGCACATGCCGAACAATTACATATCGGGGTTTTAGTACAGCCATCTGCTTCCATCGATACCTTTGTCCGGAATAATCCCGGATTTGGAAATCTGGTAATAGAAGCTATAGACCTGGTCAAAGAAACTATTCCGGATTTAGCTGCAGTTTTCAAAAAATATGACACTGTAATATGCTGCAGCGGATTTTCGGGTGGCGAAGGGATGCAGGTGAAAATAACAAAAGCAGTGCTGGAGGCTAAGATCAGGCGGTATATTCCATGGCAGTTTGGTGTGGACTATGATAAAATAGGCCGTGGCAGTGCGCAGCCCACTTTTGACGAGCAATTGGAGGTCAGGGATTTACTGCGAGCGCAAAATAACACACACTGGATTATTGTTTCTGCAGGGATGATCACGAGCTTTCTATTCCGTGAAGATTTTGGTGTGATTAGTTTATCCGACAGGAAGATACATGCATTGGGGGACTGGAAGCATTCACTAACGTTAACATCCTGTGAAGATATTGGAGCGCTTACGATCGGGATTTTATTCCAGGAACCGGAAATATTGGATCAGGTCATATTTGTTGCCGGAGAAACGCTGAGTTTTGAAGAAATTGCAAATAAGGTAGAATCTCTTTTTGACGATAAATTTGAGCGGATATTGTGGGATATTCCTCATCTGCAGAAAAAAATACAGGACAATCCCGATGATGTTTTTAGTCGTTATCACCTGGTGTTTACCAATCCTGGCGTTGCCTGGCCAATGTCAGAAACATTTAATCATAAGAAAAATATCCCGGCTGCTGATATCGCACAATGGATTAAAGAGAATATTCTTCATTCCTCAGACTGAGTTTTTTTTGCTGGAATTCATTAAAAACAGCCATATGATCACTGCCCCATTTTTCCATATGTAAAATAAGGGGCAATAAAGTTGCTCCAAAATCTGTTAAGAAATATTCAACCTTTGAGGGAAGGACAGGATATATGATTTTAGTAACTACACCGTGCTCAGTTAACTCCTTCAGGTGAAGATTTAAAACACGTTTACTCGCATCAGGATGACTTTTGTGCAATTCACTGGGTCTTCTGATTCCTTTGGATATGGAATCAATCAGGCAGGGCTTCCATTTTCCTCCAATAATTTCCAGTGTTATGCTCATCCCGCAACCCAGGTCCTTTGGAATCTTTTTTTCATACATAATAACCTCAGTTTTATAGATACAAAAATAAGAGTATATAACTTAAAGTGTATAGGGATAAAATTATCCCCATATGAACCTTTTATCCGTAATTGTGTGGGCTTACGTCGAGAATACCTTTGTTGTTTTAATTAAACAAATAAAACATGGAAATTTCCAACAGTGAAAAAGCTGCGGCTATTCAGAACAGTATAGAAACTGAGACCCTGGCTCAAATAGGGCTGATAAACTCAAAATCATACAAACAGCATAATTTAAATGTGGCAGACGGCTTTGACGCAATTCTGGCATTACATGAGTTGATGCCTATGGAAAAAGTTTATACCAATGTGGTCAGAGCTTTTCAGGATGGTGATATTGGTTTTGTGCATGTTGATTATTATCTGTTTGAGCCTACTGTGGCTTTTGATATTCACCGGTTCGAAAATGGATTAAGTGTAGAACACTGGGACAATTTGCAAACCAATTCGAAGAAAGTCAATAAAAGCGGCAGAACGATGACAGATGGTAAGACAAAGGCAATAGATCACGATTTAACAGCGCATAATAAAAAATTAGCATCAACGTTCGTTAACGAAGTGCTCGTCGGTAAAAATTTTGATAAAGCACAGGACTTTTTTAACGGAGATGTATTAATCCAGCATAACCCTCATATGGGAGATGGGGTATCTGAATTCTTTAACGTTTTAAAAGAGTGGAAAGATGAAGGTAAAGAACAAATTTACACTGCTGTGCATCAGGTTCTGGGAGAGGGGAATTTCGTTTTGGTACTTAGTGAGGGATATATGAATAACTTACCCACTGCTTTCTATGATCTATATAGAATTGAAAATAACAAAATCATAGAACACTGGGATGTTATTGAAGAAATTCCTTCCCCGGAAAATCAAAAGAATACGAATGGGAAATTCTGATGGGTAGAAAAAAATTAAGTAGATTTATAATGACGTAGAACACAAGCGAGAAACTAATCACAAACATATAAACTATGGAAAACGATTCAAACGACATCAGTAAATGCCCTTTTCATAATGGCAGTATGAAAAATAATGTTGGCGGTGGCGGTACCAGAAACAATGATTGGTGGCCTAACCAGTTAAAAGTAAATATACTGCGTCAGCATTCTGCTTTGTCAAATCCAATGAATGAAGACTTTAATTACGCAGAAGCTTTTAAAAGTCTGGATCTTGCAGCTGTTAAAAAAGATCTTAATGTGCTGATGACCGACTCACAGGATTGGTGGCCTGCAGATTTTGGACACTATGGTGGTCTGTTTATCCGTATGGCATGGCATAGTGCAGGTACCTATCGTGTAGGTGATGGCCGGGGAGGAGCAGGTGCGGGGTTACAACGTTTTGCACCACTGAACAGCTGGCCGGATAATGTGAGTCTGGATAAAGCGCGCAGATTACTCTGGCCGATTAAACAAAAATATGGCCGCAGTATTTCCTGGGCCGATCTGCTGATCCTTACCGGGAACGTTGCACTGGAATCAATGGGTTTCAAGACTTTTGGTTTTGCAGGTGGACGGGAAGATGTCTGGGAAGCAGATGAGTCTGTGTATTGGGGTTCAGAAACTACCTGGCTGGGCGGCGATCTGCGCTACGCTCATGGTTCGCCAGGTGTTGAAGGGCATAGTGTGCTGGTTACCGACGAAAATGCTGATGGAGATATTCACAGCCGGAATCTGGAAAAACCGCTTGCTGCTGTTCAAATGGGATTGATCTATGTAAATCCCGAGGGCCCGGATGGTAATCCTGACCCTATTGCAGCTGCTAAAGATATAAGAGATACTTTTGGCCGGATGGCTATGAATGATGAAGAAACGGTTGCATTGATTGCCGGTGGCCATAGTTTTGGAAAAACACATGGTGCAGCACCTGCTGATCATGTTGGTAAAGAGCCGGAAGCTGCTGATATTACTTCACAGGGACTGGGTTGGAGCAACAGTTATGGCTCTGGCAAAGGTGCCGATGCTATTACCAGCGGATTGGAAGTTATCTGGACGACAACACCTACGCAGTGGAGCAACAACTTTTTTGAAAACCTGTTTGGCTTTGAATGGGAGCTTACAAAAAGTCCGGCCGGTGCACATCAATGGGTGGCTAAGGATGCAGAATCGACTATTCCTGATGCCTTTGACAGTTCAAAAAAACATCGTCCTGCTATGCTTACGACAGACCTTTCTTTAAGGTTTGATCAGGAATATGAGAAGATATCACGTAGGTTTTTAGAGAATCCTGATCAGTTTGCAGATGCTTTTGCAAGAGCATGGTTTAAATTAACTCACCGTGACATGGGGCCTAAAGAGCGTTATCTTGGACCTGAAGTTCCTCAGGAAGAATTGCTTTGGCAAGACCCTATTCCGGCTGTAGATCATAAACTGATTACTGAAAATGATATTTCAACCTTAAAGGCTAAAATACTAAACTCAGGGGCTACTGTCGCTGAACTCGTATCTACTGCCTGGGCTGCGGCTTCAACCTTCCGAGGTTCAGATAAACGTGGTGGTGCTAATGGCGCACGTATTCGTCTTGCCCCTCAGAAAGACTGGCAGGTGAATAATAATTCACAGCTGCAAAAGGTACTGAGTATTCTGGAAGGTATTCAAAATGAATTTAATGCTGCACAGACAGATGGAAAAAAAGTCTCACTGGCCGATCTGATTGTACTGGCTGGTAATGCAGGTATTGAAAAATCTGTCTCTGATGCGGGACAACAGGTAACTATTCCGTTCAGACCGGGACGTATGGATGCGTCGCAGGAGCAAACAGATATAGAGTCATTTGGTTATCTGGAACCTGCTGCTGATGGTTTCAGAAACTACCGTAAGTCAAAAGTACCTGTGTCTACTGAAGAATTACTAATTGATAAAGCACATTTACTTACGCTTACAGCACCAGAATTAACAGTGTTATTGGGTGGTTTGCGTACATTAAACATTAATTATGATGGTTCTAAGCATGGTGTCTTCACTTCGCGACCAGGACTGCTCAGCAATGATTTCTTTATCAATCTGCTTGATATGAATATTGCCTGGAAATCAATATCTCCGGATAAAGAGCTTTATGAAGGCCGGGATCGTCATACTAATGAAGTAAAGTGGACGGGAACCCGCGCAGATCTTGTTTTCGGTTCCAATTCAGAATTGAGAGCGCTTGCAGAAGTGTACGCAAGTGCTGATGCAGAAGCAGGATTTGTGAAAGACTTTGTTGCTGTATGGAACAAGGTGATGAACCTGGACAGGTTTGATTAAGTCTTCTTGATTTATAAATTATATAAAGAGCCTCTTTTCTTTAAGAAAAGAGGCTCTTTATATTTAAACCAGTCTGTGAGCTATGGCCCTTTTTGGTGACGAAGGGGTTTAATCATCTTAAGGTTTAGGAGGATTCATTAATGTAATTGCTGCTTTTACATTAACATAGTTACTATTTTTATAATCGTAATTAAGCCCGTAAGCGCCTGCACCACCGGCTTTATTATCAATGGCCCATTGTGCATATTCCACAATTTGTACCCTTGTTCCTCCGAAATAAGAATTTACTTTCCAACCAGCAGAATCTCCCTCTCCATTTACAATGGCAAAAAAGTTATCGTTTCCGATTTTTGATCCGTAAGTATTCATTTCTTTAGTTAAATCGGCTGGTTTACCCCACCAGCGATCTCCTGATCGGTTATAGGCCTGAAAATAGATCTGATTGTAATTGGTATAAGTATTATTGAAAATATCAATTCCCAAAGCACCATCAGTGTCAAATATAAAGAGTTTTCCTTCTGGTGATTTAGGTCCGTAATATTTGGCCAAAGCATCCAGCAATCCTTTGTTTTGGGTGTTGTTATAAACAATCCCTGGCTCCATATCTACATCAATACCATCGAAACCCCAGTCCTGGTAATAATCGTATACCTGCTTAGCCCATTTTGCATAATCAGTGGCATTATGCTGATAGGCGACAGTGCCATTCTTGAAGTTAGTAAAGCATCGGGTTAACCATACATTAACCACTACTTTAGTCCCTTTTTGCTGAAGAATTTTAATATCCTTCTGGATTACTTCTTTTTTAGCAAGCATGTCCTTATTGGTGTCATCAACAGTAGCGAAAATATCTACAATATCAACGCTATCAGGAACATTACGTAGTGAAGCATGCTCATACCCCGCGGTACCCACCATCTCGGCCTGATTAAAGTAACCAACCATCATTGGATGTTTACTTTTCTTGTAAGCCAATAGTTTTTTCAGATAATCGGGGTCTGAAGTTGTACCACCGGAAGTGCCACCACCGCCGTCAACAATTTTTTTACATGAAGTGAAGGCAATAGCCGAAATTGCAAGGACAAAAATACCTCTGTAAAGTTGGATGAAAGATTTCTTTTTCATAGGTTAAAATTAAGTTTATATTGGGTCTGTTCAGAGAGGTTATTCAAAGATAAAACAATTTAGCAGCAAAACAAATAGTTGATTGTCAATAGAATTAAAATAATTTTATCCTGTCTGAACAGGACGAATATACAATGTCAGTCCGTATGGTTTTCTTAACGCCATGTTGATCAGTGTTAACGAATGTTAATTCGCGTTACCCGGTTTTGATAACAAAAGCTTTTAACTCGGCCATCTTACCCTGTTGAAACCGCCAGACGTCACAGTAAGTATAATGAATCATTTTTCCGTGTTCATCTTTCATGCTGATTTTTCCGACAGCAGTAACAAAATCACCATCCCCAATTAAATCTTCAACTTCAAATTTGGGAGGTTCCAGATAAGCTTTTGACATGTATTGACGGACAGCTTCTTTACCTTTCAATATCTCGTCGCCTACAAATGTCCATAGTGTGTCCTCGGTACAAAAAGAAAGGAAACCCTCATGGTCTCCGGCAGTAATTGCTGCGTTTGCTTTTCTTAAAATTTCTTTATTATTTTCAATCATGATATAGTTAGTTTATGGAAACTTATTTAAAGAGATCGTACTGAATATAACAGATAAACAAATGATTTGTGTCTGAAAATAGAAACCGTTTCTTTTTTCAGGTTTGTCAAAAAAAGAGTTTTTTATTTGCCAGCAGCATACTTTTTCGGCTTTATGCCAATATGTGCTTCAAACAATCTTGAAAAATGGCTGAGATTTGAAAAGCCTAAAAGATAACCTGCCTCAGACACCGGTAAGTTTTCTTCTTTGATCAGATAAGCGGCCTTCTTCATCCTGAAACTCTGGTAATAGTTGTATATACTGTTTCCGAAAATCTGTTTAAAGAGCCGCTTTAATTTAGATTCACTCATGCCTGAGAGTTTGACAAGTTCAGAAAGTACTGGTGGGGTGTCGATGTCAGAAAGTATTTTATCCTTTACCTCATAAATTCTTTTGACATCGGCAGTATTCAGTGTTTGCGAAGTAGCATCCTGTCTTTTCAGTAATTCTGCAAACAATAAGTAAATAAGTTCTTCGGCTTTTATTTTGTAATAAAGATCCTGTAGCTCTTTTGCCGGACTTGCAGTAACAATATCGGCCCCGACTGCTTGTATCTGCGGAGAGATTATTTCCTCAAATAAAAATGGCTGATTACCGGAAGTTATCTATACTATCATTCTTGTATGGAATGACACGCTTCCCATAATTGTTAGAGACTACCCGGCAGGATTGTAGCATAAAAAGTGGGCAGATCAGTAATACTGATATCAGGATGATGTATCCGTTTTTCATATTTCTAGTCTAAAATTCTATCAAACAATCAGGTGCGAAGATAATCTTTAGAAAATTCTTTATCTGTGTAATCTGATGAATCTTAAAACGCCGGTTATTTATTAAAGACTGTGTTTGTTATGGTGTAGGGAATATTAAAAACAGTATTTTTATTTAGGTGAAGGTTGCCGGGTTAAAAAATCCGGAAGAAATTATTCTCCTGACTTTACAGCTGATTTAGCAGGTCTTCTAAGCAACAGATTATCAAATGAGAAAATATAAAATAATAGCTCCCATTATTATAAAGCAAATCAGGCTTTTTATAATTATTCTGTTCTCTGTTACTTTTATGATCAGTAAAAAGGCAGATGCACAGGTTTCAAAGAAATTAGATACACTCTTTCAAACACTAGTTCAGCAAAATGCTTTTAGTGGTAGCGTTCTGGTAGCAGACCATGGGAAACCGATTTACCAGAAGAGTTTTGGTTATACTAACCAGGATACTAAAGTTCCAATAGATAAAAACACGATGTTCGAACTGGCTTCCATTGCTAAACAGTTTACTGCAATGGCTATCGTACAGTTACACCAGAAAGGGAAACTGAAATATGAGGACACCCTTAAAAGATATTTTCCAGAATTACCTTATAGCGATATAACTATTAACGACTTAGTGCATCATACCTCAGGGATACCTGATTTTTTGGGATGGGGAGCAAAAGAAGTGGACATTACAAAAATCAACTTTAATAAAGATATTCTGGAGTCTTTACAAAAAAACAAGGTGAAAACACTTTTTAAACCAGGTGTAAATACAGCCTATTCCAATACAAATTATGTATTATTAGCACTAATTGCCGAGAAAGTTTCGGGAATAGATTTTGCCACTTACCTGCGCAAGAATATTTTCGGGCCCTTAAATATGATGCATACACAGGTTTACGGTCAACGCTATGCTAAGAATAAAATTAATAATTATGCCTATGGCTATATATATGATCCAATCAAGGATAAATATCTGTTGAGTGACAGTACTGAGAAATATCAGCTCTTTTTTGATGGGGTAGCCGGTCCTTATGGGATTAGTAGTACTGCAGAAGATTTATTGAAATGGGATCAGGCGTTGTACACTGAAAAACTAGCCAATAAACAGGAAATTAAAAACGTCTTTGCGCCATATCTGTTGAAGGATGGTAAGCCGGCAGAATTGATGGGGTTCCCATATGGCTTTGGATGGATGATCAATGAACCACAGGGATTTTATCTGCATACCGGGGGATATCCGGGGTATGCCACGCTTATTGTAAGGTACTTTAAAAACCAGACAGTCATCGTTCTAATGAACAATTACAACCGGATTAATATCTATGAACTGGGTTTTAACATAGAAAATATTATAAATAACAGAGAGTATGCTATTCCGGAGGTGAAAAAAAGTGCCACTGTACTTTCTGTAACCGCCGAGAAACTGGTGAAATTTGCAGGAGAATATCGAAGTAAAGACAGCCCTGACTTTAGATTCACCATTGTCAATAAAGACAACCAGCTTTATGCGCAATTGACAGGTCAGTCCTCGTATAAAGTTTATCCTGAAACACAAAACACTTTCTTTTACACCGCAGTAGAGGCCAAAATTGTCTTCGCCGAAGATAAAAATGGCAGGGTAGTCAAATTGACCTTAAAACAAAATGGTCGTGAGCTGGAATTTATTAAAACATAACAGAGCTGAAAGTTGTAATCCTAATAGTGTATAATTTGGCCGTTCCATTAAAAATCCTGTCTATTATAGCAATTTTTGCTGTAAATTCGGCCTTTGTGTTTAGTTACACGCTATCTTTTGATATGCGGAATAATTCAAATAATTTCAACAGAATTAAAATATAAAATGGGCTCAGGTTTTTTCGCAATCTTGGATGATATAGCTTCCATAATGGATGATGTTGCATTGACAGCTAAAATAGCAACAAAAAAGACAGCTGGTATTTTAGGTGATGATTTAGCGGTAAATGCAGAAAAGGCAACTGGTTTTGTGTCTTCACGTGAATTACCTGTACTTTGGGCAATTACTAAAGGCTCTTTGGTTAACAAGCTGATTATTGTCCCTATTGCTTTATTATTGAATGTGTTTTTTCCGGTGGCTATTAAGATTATCCTGGTATTAGGAGGATTTTATTTAGCTTATGAGGGAGTAGAAAAAATAATCGAATACTTCTTTCATCACCCTGCAGAATCTCATGAGGAGGTTTCAGCCCTTCAACAGGATGATAGCACTGCAGAAAAAACAAAAATCAAATCCGCTGTAACTACTGATTTCATTCTGTCTGTGGAGATTGTGATTATCGCATTGGGAACTGTGCTGGATGAAAATGTAACTATACAAATCCTGACTGTTTCGATTGTTTCATTATTAGCTACAATTGGTGTTTATGGTATAGTTGCAATGATTGTAAGAATGGATGATGTAGGCTATAAATTGATCAGCCGTTCCCGTAATAAAGGTTTCTTCGCTGGTATGGGAGCTTTACTTGTTAAATCCCTGCCCGTTATTATCAGAATTCTGGCTGTAGTTGGAACAATTGCACTGATCCTGGTTTCAGGCGGTATTTTTGTCCATAACATAGCGTATTTACACCATATATTACCAGATATAGCCTCAATAGTCAGAGAGCTTGCATTTGGACTAATCGGAGGTCTGATTATGGTAGCAATTATCAGTGGTGGTAAAAAGGTGGTTTCACTGTTTAAGTAATATCATTTTCCCCGGAGTAATATCATCTTCCCCGGAACCACTTTATTACCAGCTTTTCAATACCCGGGTTCTTACCGTATTGAAGAATTCGGGAGTAAGACCAAGAAATGAAGCAATATATTTCTGCGGAATACGGCGGTCAAATTCAGGATATTTTTGTCTGAAATTCCGGTAACGTTCTTCTGCAGTATGCTGATGAAGCTGCAGTAGTCGCAGTTGATAAACGGCCATGGAATGCTGAAATAGCTTACGGTAAAAATATTCCATTTTCGGTACCCGGAGCAAAAAGGCTTCTAAAGCATTATCCGAAATGAGAAATACTTCTGCATCTTCCAGCGCCATAATTTTATATTGGGAAGGAACCTTGAATGTGCGGCTGTAAATATCAGAGATCCACCAGTCTTCAATGCCAAAATAGAAAGTGTGCTCAACCTCCTCCCTGTCTACAAAAAAGGTGCGGAAACAGCCTTTGTTAATATAGGCTTCGTGTGTACAAATCTCTTCCTGGTGAATCAGGTATTCTTTCTTCTTAACCTGTATTACCTCCAGCAAACTACAAAAATCGGCCTTTTCTGCTTCACTGAGAGTAATGTGCCGTTCAATATTTTTCAGAATACTATCAAATATCATTTTTATTCACAGTTAGACTTACAATTTACCTATAGGATATGAATTTTCTAAAGGTATCTTAATTTTATCAGATGTAAAGACCCGCTAATTTTGTCCTATAAATTATCAAAGAAAATGAATTGGCGGGCAACATTATTTACAGGACTATTTTTAACATCTTTTTATCTGCAGGGTTTTGCGCAGGATCCACGGTTGCCTGCAACAAATCTCGGGTTGGCAAATATGCAGGACGGCGTTTCTCCGGGACCTGGACTCTATTATATTCAATACCTTCAGATATTAACCCGCGGTCAGTAAAAGGTCCGCAGGGCGAAGATATCAATGCTGCCCGGGTAAGTTCATTCTTATCCATGCAGCAGTTCGTGTACGAGTCTCATGTACCGGTATGGAATGGGAATTTAGCTTTTAGCTTACTGGCTCCACTGGTCAGGCTTTCGGGCAGTGGTGAGAAAAACAATCTCTCCACCAACCCTGGTATAGTTGGTGGTATTATTCTCGGGCCGGTGATACAATGGAGTAATAAACATTTTTTCGGGTTGCGTTATGCTCACCGGGCAGAAGTAGATATCGCGATTCCCTTAGGCGCGTATAATGATAAATACGATGTTAACCCGAGTTCACATTTTTTTACGTTGACTGCCTATTATGCTTTTACTGTTTTTCTCAATGAACAGCTTAGTATAAGTACAAGGAACAATTTTAACTATAATTTCAGGAAAATTGATAGTGGAGATCAGTCTGGCGCATTTTATAATATCAATTATGCTATCGAGCATACGGTCTATAAAAAACTGAGGGCCGAGCTGGCCGGCTATTTCTTAAAACAGCTAACCCAGGATGCTTTTTATGGCAATCGTCAGTATTACCAGGATACCTATAAAATCAGTGATACCAGGGAACGGGTGCTGGCTATTGGTCCTGGTTTAAGTTATGTTACCCCGGGCGGACTCGCTGCAGAACTGAAAGCGTTTTTTGAAACCGGTGCCAGGAACAGGACAGAAGGAGTACGCCCAACTTTCAAAGTAGCTTATAAACTTAAATAATCAGGATATGAAAGATAAAAGAATGCTTACCGCAATATTATTTGTAATCATCGGTGCTTTTAGTTTTGGATTGCTGGGCACATTTGTTAAACTGGCCAGACAGGACGGGTATGATACAGCAAATATTACTTTTTCGCAAGTAGCAACAGGTTTTATCCTTATACTACTGTTAAATCTGCTGGCCAGAAAGAAAAAAGCTGAGGATTGGAAATTTACTACCGGCGAAAAAGTAAAGGTTGCCCTGCATGGAGTTTGTGTCGGGCTCATTAATATTTTTTATTTCCTGTCTATCTGGTATGGTTCGGCAGGTACGAGTATCGTATTGCTGACACAATCTGTATGGATGGGAATCTTACTTGAAAGTATACTGACCAGAAAATTCCCTTCCCCCCGTAAGATCATAGCGGCAGTTGTAATCTTAGGCGGTACAGTGCTGGCTACCAATTTATTATTGGCCGGTAGCAGCATCGGCCTTGCTGCTATAGGCTTTGGGTTACTGGCCGCAGTAGCCAGTACCTGCTCTATTTATCTTTCCAGCCGTGTGGTAGTTAATAAATCACCGCTGCGCCGGACATTATTTTTGAATATGGGATGCCTGCTGGCCGTACTGATCATATGGGGACCGTCTCTGTTACAGAGTTTTGATGCTGCAGTTTTATGGAAATGGGGTCTGGCACTTGCTTTACTCGGAATGGTATTGCCTCCGTTAATGTATGTCAAAGGGATGCCTGTAATTGGAGTAGGGCTTAGCGGGATTATTACAAGTCTTCAGATACCGGTAGGTGCTATTTTTGCCTGCCTTGTCCTGCGCGAAAACATTAATGTTTATCAATGGACTGGTATCTTATTGATCATTGGAGCTATTGTGTGGTTAAATATAGGGCTGCTTAGAAAAACAAATACGCAGTAACGACAGAATAAGACTTCATGAGGACCTGATGCATAAGGGGAAATTATTTAGGTTGCTGTTGTGTTACACAATGGATCATGCCACCGTTCGCATATAAGTTTCTGACATCAATACCTATGACCTCCCTGGCAGGATACAGCTTTTGAATAATGGCATTGGCTACTGCATCATTACTATCCTGATAGTTTGGAACCAAAACTACCTTATTACCAATGTAATAGTTTACATAAGAGCCTTTATAACCTAGCTTTTTTCCGTAAGCTGTTGTAACTGTATTTTTAGTCAGTGGTAATTTGACTATGCGATAAGGTTTACCTGATTTATTTTTAGCCAGATACAGTTTATCAATATCGTTATCCGGCACCTGCCAGTCGGCCAGATCATCAGCAGACATGGTGACTAATGTACTTGAATTTCCAAATCTGGCAAAACCGTCTATATGCATATCGGTTATTTCCAGTCCAGCTTTGCCGTTTAGCCAGATAAAGTTAGTTGCACCTAAATATTTTCTAAAAATAGCTTCTGCTTCTCCCTGAGACATCCCCGGATTCCTGTTCGCATTTAAAATGGCACTTTTTGTAGCCAGTAAAGTCCCGTTTCCGTCAATTTCAATCGCACCACCCTCATTGACCATTACAGAATTTAAGTCGATAAGTGTTTTGCCCTGAGCTCTGGCAATTTTTGATGGTATAGCATTACAGTTAGTAAATTCCGCCTTTTTGCCCCAACCGTTAAAGCCCCAGTCTTCGATGATCAGTTTACCTGTTTTATCTCTTACATAAATGGGGCCGTTATCCCTTACCCAAAAATCATCGGTTGGATAGATATAAAAATCCACATTAGCCAGAGAGACATTGGCTTCATGAAGCATTTCTTTGATTTTCTCTTTTTCCTCCTCATTATAAGCAATGATGTGTACTTTTTCGTCTGCTGCCAGTGATTCTGTCATGGCTATCCAGACATCATCGAGTCTGTTTGAAAAAGTTTCGCCATATTGATATTCATGGGGCCATTGAAGCCAGGTGCCCTCATGAAGCTCGGACTCTTCGGGCATGGTATATAAAATTTCATTGCCCTTTGACAATTGGGACTGATTTTTCTGCGCACTTACCATTAGCGGAAGAGCCAGAATTAAACAAAGCATTTTTTTCATTCCCTAAATTTATAATACTGTTAATTTAATCATTTTTACACACAGCAGCAAAACGAATGCTACACCCTGTATAAATAACAATGCTGATTTACTCTAGCTTAAAAGTTGTCATGATTGCTCCGTGATCTGAAGGATACCATACTTTATGCGTATCAAATACTTTTGAAGCAATCGGGACAAGTCCATTTCCCTTGTAATAAATATAGTCAATCCGGTCTTTGAAACTTTGGCTGAACTGAGGAGTCCAGGTAATTCCTCTGTTTTTCAGGGGGTCTGGATACAGCATACGAAATGAATCTTTGAAACCTGCTTTTTCCATCAGGATACCTGTCGGAAAAGGCATGATATGTCCTTTGTTTAAGTGCCGGGCAGCTTTAGTCCAATCCAGATGGGAACCGGTGTTAAAGTCTCCGCAAAAAATCACGGGTGTATTACCGGTAATCTCCTTTTTTATTCCGTCAAGAATTTCTTTCAGCCTGCCTGCATTAACCTGTTGTTGTTTCGCCATCCATGAGGCACTGTCTATAGGTACATTCTTTTCAAGATCATCCCAGTAATCGAAAGGATAATTAAGCCAGTTGGTAACCAATAATATTTTTTTTCCTGAGCCCAGGTCAATATGTGCACCTCCATTGTAAAAAGGGTGGATACCTGTAATTGTTTCTTCAATAGGGTAGCGGCTCATAATAGAAAGATTAGTACTCCGGAGGTAGAAATAATAACCCAATTCATCCGCAATACGGGCACCAGAGCCATAGGTTTCCTGCATAGAAATAATATCCGCATCAGATTCTTTAATGACTTCGGCAATGCGTCCCGGGCCAATATATTTTCCTGTCTCATGCCCTCCATGCCAAATGTTATAATTCATGACTTTCAGGTGAACTGGCGTGCTGACTTTCTCAATTTTTAAAGCACGGCCGCTAATGGAACGATAGGCATTCATGATTTGTGCTGCGCTCCAGAGACTATCATATACCTGAAGCTCATCGAGTGTCCCATTGAAGGTTTCCCATTCACTCAGATCACCACTTAATGGCCCGCCTATAATTAGTTGTGACTGTTTTGTAAGCAGGCTACTCAGTTCAGGAGTGAAATAAACTGCTACATTCCTGCCGTCATAATATAACCGGACTTCTTTATGTTCCTTATTGAAAGTAAAAGCAAGCTGATGCCAGTTCCCGTCATTAACAGGTTGTCTGCTTAAAGTTGGCCGGTACTCATATTTGCTTTTACCCTGCACAGCACTCCAGTACCAGGCTCCTGTTGCCTGTTTCCCCAGTTGCCAGGTAGCTTCGCTGCTGTCTGTCTTTTCTTTCTGGTTTGATAATAAAATATAGTCCTGATCATCAACAGGAGCTGCTTTGACCCAGAGCACTGTGGTAAAAGAGCCGGACGACGGAGCATTTAACGACTGCATTATCAGGGGCTTTCTTTTCTTTGCTGTTGCCGTCAGGTTCAGGGCCATACCATTAATGCCTGTTGTACTTTCATAGGCAGCAGCATGATTGAAGTTCTCCTGGAACAGTAGCTGGTTTTGGGCACGGACAATAAAAAGGCTAAAACCAAGGCTCAGAGTCAGTATTAATTTCTTCATGGATAACTGATTGTTTCTTTGGTCATAAACTTATAATAAAAATTCATAACACCCTTAAAAAATCAGGAGTTCTTTTACGCTCGTGAGCTTTCGGAATCTTACAATTTTATGCTGATCTGCACGGCTATTTTTACAGTGTTAAATCAAATGAAAAAAAATGATTATGAAACGTTTTATCAAAATAACGGCCCTGATAATCGGGGCACTGGCTTTAACCATAGCCATACTGGAAATAAGCAGTTCTTATAAAGTGACCAGGACGATCCATAAAGATGCACCGGTAATTACAAGATTACAAATCGATATTAATGCCCCTGTAGAAACTGTGTGGAAAATTTTTAGTGATGTCGATAACTGGTCCAAATGGCAAAAAGAAATTCCGGAGAGCAAAATCAACGGGCCTTTTAAGGCAGGATCTTCATTTGACTGGAAAACACATGGACTTACCATCCATTCAACTTTCCATGTGGTGGATATGAATAAAGAAGCAGGCTGGTCTGGTCCGGCTTTCGGCTCCTTTGCAATTCATAACTGGTACTTTATCAAACAGGGAGATCATACCCTTGTAAAGGTTGAGGAAAGTATGGAAGGCTGGTTGGTCTGGTCGCTAAAGGACCGCTTTCAGTCTGTAAACAGAGGCTCTCTGCTGTATTGGTTAAATGCGTTAAAAACGGCCTCCGAGAAAGAAAATACCCAATTTTCCAGATAATATGAATGAAGAAAGCTATTCAGGGATCCTATTTACCCCAGACACAATGCCATCAGGTTATGAAATGATGGTATTGTGTCTGGAGATAACTGTTCTTAATTTATTGTAATGATTCCAGCATCCCGGCCAGTTCAACCGGCATGGTTATCATCGCATCGTGTCCGGTTTTTAGTTCCAGGTATTTCCAGTCCTGATTATTCTTTGTCTCATCAGTAAAAGGCCTGATAGCACGAAGTTCCGGGTTTGTGCAGGCGATGTAAATAAGCGGGAGGTGATTGCCATAGGGGTGCTTCAGGGTGAGTGGTTGTGTAAAAGTTCTGAAAGGCTGATTGGTTAAACGTTCATTTACCCATTTAATATCATGCGCACTGGTTATCCCAAAGAACCCGGCTGTTAAAAAAGGAAGACTTAACCCTTTGTCAAATTGCATAGCAGACTTTATAAAGTTAAGACGGATATCTTCCGGACTTACGTCCAGCGCACTTTGTCCGTTTTTCATCAGCATAGCATCGAGAAAAACCAGTTTTGACAGCCTTTCCGGAATACGGTCTGCAACACCTGCAATAACTGCACCGGCGTAACTATGACCTACAAGAATGACATTGTACAAGTCTTCAGTTACGATCAGGTTGACAATATCAGTAATATGAGTGTTCAGGTCAATCTGGCTGTTCAATGTATTTTTATGTGCTCCCAGACCACTCAGTGTAGGCGTATAAACAATATCTCCTTTTTCGCGCAGCTGCTTACTCACTTTTTGCCAGCACCAGCCTCCGTGAAAAGCCCCATGTACCAAAACAAAAACGGGAGGTTTTTTCACCGGTATTGCATCGGCCTGGAAAACAAAAAACAGTGAAATCAGCAGGAGGTAAAATGACTTTGCGATAATTAATTTTATTTTCATAATGACTTATTTTGTGAGTACAAATGTCGCAGAGTGCATTTGCCTAAACAATAACTCACCCTAAAGTGAGTATCAAACTGTATTCATTATGTCGAGTAAACTAAAGCCAGGCACATCGAATGCCAGTAACCTGGTTGTACTAAGCTGTAAATGTGAAGTGAACGAAGTGCTGCGGAATATCAGTACCCGATGGAAAATGCAGATCCTGCACAGTATTGCCAGGGACACACGTCAGTTTAGCCTTCTCAAAAATGCTTTTCCTTCTCTGTCAGATCAAATGCTGGGTAAACGCCTTTCAGAGCTGGTTGCTGATCAGTTAATAGAAAAAACAATCGTAGCTGAAAAAGCGCCAATGAAAATCATATACACTCCAACTGTGAAGGGAATGGAATTATTGCAGATCATTGATGACTTGCATCAGTGGGGTTTAAAGTGGTAATGTCAGATTTCATGTTTTCCAATCAGGCAAACACAAATTAATATTGATGATCAGACATTCGGCTATAGAATTATAACTATTGAAAATGATACGATCAGAACAGAACTGATCACCTTCGGTACATCATCATAAATCAATTGCATTATGGGGCATATGGCCTGTTGAAGCAGCATGATAATGGATAAATTTAATTGACCTTAAGAGGTTCAGGTAATTAACCTGTGAAGCCTAATCTTAAAGCAATGAATAAATTAATCCTGTTAATCAGTTTTCTGTCTTTATCTGCGATTTTGATATTTAGCCGTACTCCTGAATCACCACCCGTAAAACCTGTTTATTACAGCGTACCAGATCAGGGATGCACTATTCATGTGGCTGTAGTTGATGAACAGGATATTGCCTTTCCAGGAGCAACTATTAAATCAACAGGAAAAGACCAGGGCATCCTGACAAATCCTGATGGGCAGGCAGAAATAAAAATTACTGAGCAAAGCTGGCCAATAGTTATTTCTTTTATCGGTTATCAGCACCAGGAAATTAACGTGGCTTGCGGACAAACCAAACCATATCTGGTACAATTATATCCTGACAGTTCGGGGAATTTCCGTCATTGTACAAGCTGCTAAGTGTACATTATCAAAAAAATAGATGGCGTGAATTTAATTATTTTACTGTAAGTCAGTAAGATATGTAGTTTCCTTTATAAAAACTACTAATTTGGTGGATTTAATATATAAAAAACAATACTTTTGTCAAAAAAAACATTTACCTGTTGAAAATTAATTATTTAAAGTAGAACCTTTTATCAAATTTATCGATGTTCCTGTCCGTGTCCTTGATTTTCACATCCAGCTGTTGTTGCTTCTAATTTTGCTGTTGATCGCTTCCTGATCCGGCTAACACCTCATTTCAATTTTTAAGGTATTGTATGTTACCCTGAGCGGGGGTATGCATACGAGTAACCTGATTATCTTATTTTTTAATTATTTATATGATGAAATCATTCTACAAAATCTTAATTTTTTCCATTGCCTTTCTTTCCCAGGGATTTGCCCAGGCTCAGAATCTCACGATCAGTGGAAAGGTAAAATCAAACAGTGATCAGCTGCCCATACCCGGGGTTTCAGTTCTCAATCAAAAAGGTCTGCCCAATACGATTACGGATGCAAACGGAAACTTCACCGTTCACACTACCAGGGGCAGTGTATTAACTTTTACTTACATCGGATTTTTATCAAAATCCATAACGGTGACTGACGGTTCACCATTAAACATCTCCTTATCAGAGAATGTAAATGGTTTAAATGAAGTAGTCGTAGTTGCATTCGGAAGCCAGAAAAGAGAAGAAATTACGGGCTCGGTCCAGGAATTGAAAGCCAGGGACATTTCCTCACTGCAAAATGGTAACATTTTGCAGGGGCTGGGAGGTAAGGTGCCCGGTGTTCAGGTTTTTACCACAGGTCAGCCAGGTTCTGCTGCTACAATAAGGATGAGAGGTATTGGCTCAATCAATGCTTCCAGTGATCCGCTTATAGTTCTGGATGGTATCCCTTATGATGGTTCGCTGAATTCTATCCCTAAATCGGATATTGAAGGGCTTACTTTTCTCGAAGATGCTTCTTCCAATGCACTTTATGGTTCCAGAGGGGCGAACGGAGTTATTATGGTCACGACAAAAAAAGGGAAAGGTCTGGGTTTACAGATCGATGCAGACGTGAAAGCCGGAATAAACTTCAGAGCAATTTCTGACTATTCGATCCTGAAATCACCAAAAGATTATTACCTGGCTTTTTATGACAGAGGCAGAGTTGGCGAAATTGCCAGAGTACTTAAAGGAGGAAAGTCTACTACTGATCCTCGTCAGGTTGCACTTAACTCTATGAACAGTACCTTAGGTTATAACGTTTACGATGCACCATTTGATCAGTTAATCAATGCCAATGGTAGTTTTAATGATGCCGCTGGTTTAAGATATCAGGATGACTGGTCAAAACTTTTGTTTCGTACTGCCTTAAGACAAGAAGCCAGTTTGAGTCTGACAGCGAATTCCGAGCATCTGAAATCATTTACATCACTAAATTATCTGAATGATAAAGGCTATTTAATTTCATCTGGTTTTAAAAGATTAGGCTTAAGATCTAATTTAACCTATGAAGTCAATAAGAGTTTGAAAATTGGAAGTAATTTAAGCTATGCCAATACCAATCAGAATTTTGGAGAAAGTAGCGGTTTTTCCAATCCTTTTCAATTTGCGAGAAATATAGCTCCTTTTTATCCGGTTTACCTTAGAAATAATGACTTTCAGCGAGTGTATGATGGGAAGGGAAGACCTGTTTATGACTATGGTTCGGGAGAGGGGCCTTTTGGAGCAAGCCGCTCTTACGCAGTTTTTGAAAATCCGGTGGGTAACAGACAATATGATAAGGACAATACCACCAATAACCAGGCAACAGCTAATCTTTTCCTGAATTATAAATTCCTGAATGATTTTGAGTTCACTTATAATTTTGGTGCAAACGTAGAAAATCAAAGAAGATTGGTTTTTGGGAATACCTATGGCGGAACATCTTCTTCAGGAGGAGGTAATCTGTTAAGATCATCTTTGTATAAGTATAACCTGAACCATCAGCAATTGCTTAATTACAACAAAAAGATAGACAATCACAGTATAGCTGTATTGTTTGGACATGAATTTAATAAAACAGTCAGTGATCAGTTTGCAGGAACAAAACAGCAATTGCTATTGCCAGATTTACTGGTTTTTAACAATGCAGCAAAGATCACCGGCTTAACAGGAAGTCAGTATGGGTATTCAGTTGAAGGCTACTTCTCCAGATTACTTTACAGCTACAATAACCGTTATTTCTTTAATGCCAGTGTCAGAAGAGACGGTTCGTCTATTTTTGCACCAGAAAGCAGATGGGGTACTTTTTATGGCTTAGGCGGAGCCTGGGACATTGCTAAAGAAGACTTTTTAAGTAATAACAAGACAATCAACTCGCTGAAATTTAAGATTTCTTACGGACAACAGGGGAATGATAATGTGACCTTAAATACCAGTGACCGTGATTATTATGCCTATTACGATACCTATTCCATCAATAATTTTGGTGATAATACACCAGTAGTATCTCTGAATAAACTGGGAAACAGAGATCTGAAATGGGAAACTTCAAAAAATCTGAACACTGGTTTTGAAGCAAGTTTATTTGACCGCAGACTTACCGTAAATGCTGAATATTTTGAGCGTAAAGTTTCCAATATGATTTATGCTCAGGCTTTACCTCCTTCTAATTCCGGTTCTTATTTAAGATTTGCCAATATCGGTGATATGAATAACAAAGGCATACAGTTGAATGTCGCTGCTGATCTGATCAGAACACAGGATATTAACTGGAGTGTGAATGTTAACGCTACCCATTACAAAAACAAAATTACCCGTCTTCCGGATGCACAGAGAGCAACAGGACTTGTTACCGGATCTTTCATTTTAAAAGAAGGAGGAGACCGCTATGCTTATTATCTGAGAGATTTTGCCGGTGTTGACCCTAAAAACGGAGATGCACTGTGGTATACCGACCAGTTGAATGCCAGTACTAATCAGATAGAAAAAAAGACAACCAACGACTATTCTAAGGCTACGGTTTATAATGTAGGTAAATCTGCCATACCAAAAGTATATGGTGGTTTTGGTTCAGAAATCAGTTATAAAAATATCAGTCTGTCTGCAAGTTTTGCTTATCAGTTTGGTGGTTATGGATTTGATGATATTTACAGGACGCTTTTACATTCAGATAATTACGCATCCAACTATCATACAGACGTTAACAAGACCTGGACTCCGGAAAACACTGGTGCAGCCCTGCCTCGCGTTGATCTGAGCAGTACTAACCAGAATGCCTCTTCCACATTGTACCTGATCAAATCTGATTATATCAGTTTACAGGATGTAAGCCTAAGCTATAATTTAACCAAAGAGAAGTTAAAATGGAGTGGCCTGACAAACGCAAAGATCTATTTGACAGGAAATAATCTCTATTTATGGTCAAAAAGAAAAGGCTATGACCCGAGAACCTCATTAACTGGAGCATCAAATTCCTATAGCTATCCTTTGTTATCAAGTGTCTCGGTTGGTGTTAATGTGAAATTTTAAATAGATGACCTGGTAAAGGTCTGATCTGATAATAAAAGCAATAAATAAAAGAAAATGAATATAAAAATCATATTTGCAGGACTATTTTTAGCAGGCGCGGGCTTTGCAGGCTGCAGTAAAAATTTAAATATAGAACCCGGAGGTGATGTCTCTAAAGAACAGATTGCACAGGATCCGGCAGCGCTGAATAAAGCATTAAACGGAATATATCTGGATCTGCGCAGTAATGGGGCAGGTGGTACGACTGTACACTCAGATTTTGGACTTATTGGTATAAGATCCGGAGCAGATCTGATGTCAAATGATGTTATACAGGCAAAAAATCAGCATTTAGGTATGTTTTATAACTATGATGCAGGTATTTCCAATAATATAGGGACTTCTATAGTCTGGGTAACTTATTATTCCAGAATATTCTCAATTAACGGTCTTTTAGCGGAGATCAGTAAAATTGGAGTCAACAAGAGTAACAGAAGTTCTTACGGGCAGTTATTAGCTTTGAGAGCACTTTCTTATTACAATTTAATCCGCTTTTATACCTTTACCTATAAGGGACATGAAAATGAACCTGGCATCCCTCTGGTGCTGGATAATACCAGTCTGGAAACAGGTTTGCCAAGAGCTGCAACATTAGCAGTGTACAATCAGATAACTGCAGATATAGAAGCTGCTATTGTTGCTTTGGATGGCTATAACAGACCTTCAAAAGCCCAGATTGATCAAAGAACAGCAAAGGCGATTGCGGCAGATATTTATCTGGAAAAAGGAGAATATCAAAAAGCTGCGGATTATGCCCGTCAGGCAAGAAAAGATATCAGTCTGATGACTGAGCCGGATTATACAGGTACCGGATTTTCAAGAATAGATAATCCTGAGCTTATCTGGGGTTTTGATAACAATACCCAGACAGCTGCTATCGGTAACTATTATGCTTCATTTTTCTCAATGTTTGATAATACCAATCAGGGTTATGCCGGAGCTGCACAGATCTATAAACTGATTGATAAAAGATTGTATGAAGCTATTCCTGCTACAGATTACAGGAAAAAAGTTTTCAATGGGGCTACTTCCAGTTCATACACCTTTAATGGAACAACAAAAAACTATCCTCCTTATGTAAACTGGAAATTTAAAGACCCTACGCTTTTTGAGGGAGATTATATCTATATCCGGTCTTCTTCCCTGTATTATATAGAAGCTGAATCTTTAGCTAAACTGGGAAATGAAAGTGAAGCAAAACAAGTATTATTTGATATTACTTCTGCCCGGAATAAAGCTTATCAGTTATCAGTTAATTCTGGTCAGGATTTATTGAATGAAATCTATCTGCAGAAAAGAATCGAATTATGGGGAGAAGGTTACGCCTGGTTTGATATGAAACGTGTGGGTGTTCCTTTAGAAAGGGACTATACAGGATCTAATCATACCTTTGGTAAATTTAATTTGCCAGTGAACAGCCCGAAATTCAGATTTCAATTGCCAGATAAAGAAATCAATAACAACCCGCAGGTGATACAAAACCCGTTGTAGTTATGCTATTGACGAGAAAACCACAAAGAGCAATCTTTGTGGTTTTTTTATTTGATATAATTTTATCAAATCTTAAAGGCCAGGAGATTACAGTCCGGAATTTTCTGAAAAATCAGCCTGAAATCCACAAAATAAACGGCCTGAAAACATGTTAAAAACACCCTTTGTAATATACTGATAATAAGGGTGCTAGCTATACTTTGTTCAGACATCATTCAGACACAGTTCAGTGGTTAAACAGACAAGGTTCAGCTTCCTTCGAATAGCAGCTGAATAAGGTCTTAATAATTTATTATTTAAACACTTATAACTATAATTCCACCATACGTTTTCCCCTATATTGTGATACTAATCAGATCAATTATGGCAATCATACAGGAAGGCACCGTACTGGCAGGTATCAGAGGAAGAATCGGAAACGTCGTTATTTATACCTGGAAGAACAAGGTATGCGCCCGTTCATTACCCGCCAAACCCCGCAAAAAAAGGCCAAGAACTATACCTCAGCAGGCTCAGGCTAATAAAATGAAAGTGTTAAGTCCGTTTTTAAATGCTGTTAAGCCCTTCTTAAGAACGGGTTTCAAACAAATAGCCGCAGACAGGAACATTACGGCAAACAATGCAGCCAAATCTGCCAACCTGTTAACAGGTATAAAGGGTGAATTTCCTAACCAGGAGATCAACTGGGACACTATTTTAGTCGCCGACGGGCCATTGCAAAAGCCGGAAAATGTAACCGTTCAGGTAGCAGAAAATGCTTTTCATTTCACCTGGGACAAAGATAAAACTCAGACAGGTAATCCAGGCGACAGAGCCATCATCCTGTTATACAGTCAAACTCACAGGCGCCCTCATATCAATTACAGCGGAGCACGCAGAGAAGAATTAAAAGATACTTTTTACCTCGATCCTTTTTATATCAAAAAGAACACTTATGAAGTATTTATAGCCTTTAAAGATGTGATGAGCGATGAGGTATCCCAAAGTGTGTATTGTGGCAGGTTTATAAGCTGAAAAAGTATAGAGTTGTCTGAAGATCAAAGCAGATATTGAGTTATGTGAAATTATTAAAAACAATAATTTTTGACAGGCGTTCATAAATGGATTTTTAATAAATAACTTAAATTATGGCAACTATAGCACAATCACAGAACATGTCCAATGCACATCTTCATGAACTATTTGTTGATGAATTAAGAGATATTTTAGGTGCAGAAAAACAATTACTCAAAGGTTTGAAAAAACTGACAGACGGAGCAGTCAGTGAAAAACTTAAGCATGCTTTTCAAACTCATTATGAACAAACAGAAGGTCAGATTGATCGTTTAAAACAGATTTTTGATTCCATTGGGTTAACAGCGCGGGGCAAAAAATGTAAAGCGATGGAAGGCCTGCTGGAAGAGGCTGATGAAATTATGGAAAGTTTTGAAGGCTCTCCTTCATCCGATGCAGCATTGATTGCTGCTGCTCAGAAAGTAGAACATTATGAAATTGCCAGCTATGGCTGTCTGGTCACTTATGCAAAACTGATGGGGCATAATGAAGCTGAAGAATTATTAACTGAAACTTTGGCCGAAGAGAAAGATACTGACGGTCTGCTTACAGAAATAGCAACGAGCGAAGCAAATGTAACAGCATAGTCAGTCTGATTTCTGATTTAGAGGTTGTCCCGGTTTATGGGGCAGCTTCATCTTTCCGGAAGAGTTTATCCTGATCCTGGAAATATGCTTATAACACAAATAAGTTCTTCGCTATAAGTGCCGGAGAAATTATGCAATAGCATAATCATATTCTGCTCATGATAAACAACACGTATTAATCCCTATAATCAATGATGTTTATTTTATAAAATAGCGTGTTTTTCCGGAAAACCTAAAGGCCATGTACAGAGTTTATTATAGCATCATTTTAAAAGAAAAGCTATGGAAAATCAATGGAAAGCTATTGAGCAAAAAGAACAGGTACAACAATCAGCCGGAAATGAAACCGGCGGGAGTTCTCCGGTAAATGATTCGTTGTCTGCTATTGTAAAACCAGAAAACAAAATAACAAGAAGACTGGCCGTCAGTAGTTTGGCGGCTGGCCTGGGAAGTATCGCAGTCAGCCCTGTTTTTGGAGCCTCTGCTTTATTCGGGGAGGAACCTTTTAAAATACAGCTGTTAGAAGATCCTACAATTAAATATCCGAAGCCACCGTTTAAAGGTCAGTCCCAGCCATGGCCTGGTCTGGCTGGAAAAATGGATCCGCGGCCTGATCATGGAGAGCAGAGTTATAAGGGAAGCGGACGCTTAAAAGGAAGAAAAGCATTAATTACAGGCGGTGATTCAGGAATGGGAAGAGCTGCAGCAATTGCATATGCCCGTGAAGGTGCAGATGTGGCGATTAACTATCTGCCTGATGAAGAACCTGACGCAAAAGAGGTGATTGCTCTGATGAAGGCAGAAGGGGTAAAGGCGGTGGCAATTCCAGGGGATCTGCGGGAAGAAGAATTCTGTAAGCGTTTAGTAGAACAAGCAGTTAAAAACCTCGGTGGTCTTGATATTCTGGTTAGTAATGCCGGCAGACAGCAGGCTCATCAGTCTATACTTGATATATCAACTGAACAATTTGACTGGACCATGAAGACAAATATTTACGCACCCTTCTGGATCATCAGGGCTGCATTACCGCATTTACAACCTGGCTCAGTTATTATAGGAACAACTTCAGTACAAGCCTATGATCCCTCTCCTGACCTTTATGACTATGCGCAAACCAAGGCAGCAACCATGAATTTCGTAAAATCACTTGCCAAACAACTTGGTCCAAAAGGAATTCGTGTCAATGGAGTTGCTCCGGGACCAATCTGGACAGCGCTGCAGGTTAGCGGAGGTGCTACGCAGGAGAAGTTAAAAAACTTTGGCGGTGATTCTCCTTTAGGCAGACCAGGGCAACCTGCTGAACTTGGATCTATCTATGTACAGCTGGCTGCAAATGATGCAAGTTTTGCAACCGGGCAGATTTATGGTGCTGCTGGTGGAAATGGACAACCTTAAACTAAATATTATGGATAATCATAAAGATCAGCAATCAGAGGAACTGAATAAGGAAAAATTCCGGACAGAATCTAATCCTCCCCCGGAAAATAAAGATAAGACTAAGGAGGGAAGCCATAACAAACGGAATCCGGGCGATGGAAATTATACAAATGGAGAGATTGAATTTGCAGACGGAAAAGAAACAAGGCTTAACGAAGAAACGGGTTTGCCCGGCAATGATGAGGCAACAGATGGTCAATAAACATTAATAATTTATACTATGAGTACTTCAAATCAAACACATAATCATAAAACCATTCAGGAATGGGCCGATGAACGCGGTGGCGTTCCGGCAAAAATCAAAGGAACAGAAAAGTATGGAGATCAGGGAGTCCTGCGTATTCATTTTCCTGAACATAGTGACAGCAAAGATCTGGCGGAAATTACCTGGGACGAATTCTTTACAGATTTTGAGAAGGATAATCTGGACTTTCTTTATCAGGATAAAAAGTCGGACGGGGAAACCAGTACCTTTCATAAACTGGTGTCACGGGATAGTTAAAAACAAATTCATCATCTTTTGAATTGAAAATTATGAAAGCAGCAGTATTCCATAAACCAGGAGATATCAGCTATGCAACAGTTGCAGATCCACGTATTGAACTGGAAACTGATATTATATTAAGAGTTACCAGTACCGCAATTTGTGGGTCTGATCTTCATATTTTAAGTGGTGCTGTGCCACAGGTAGAAGATATGATTATGGGGCATGAATTTATGGGTGTTGTAGAAGAAATAGGAAGGGACGTTAAGCATCTGAAAAAGGGTGACCGCGTGATCGTTCCTTTTCCGATAGCTTGTGGTCATTGTTTCTTTTGTAATCATGGCGCATCACCCAATTGTGAAAATTCCAATTATAAACACTATGGTCCAAACGGGGATTTATTGGATCAGAAAGGGGGAGCTTTATTTGGTTATACTGATTTATATGGCGGTTATGCCGGCGGACAAGCTGAATATGTAAGGGTTCCTTATGCCGATGTCAGCCCAAGAATAGTTCCGGATCACGTTACTGATGAACAGGTGCTGTTCCTGACAGATATATTTCCTACCGGCTGGTCAGGAGTAGACTGGGCCCAGCTTAAAGGAGGAGAAGTTGTTGCCATTTTTGGTTCTGGTCCGGTAGGTCTGATGGCTCAGAAAGCTGCCTGGATTAACGGGGCATCCAGGGTAATTGCTATTGATCCGCTGGACTACAGACTGGAAAAGGCCCGAAGGGTAAACAAAGTCGATACTTTAAACCCGCATCAGGTAGATGTAATAGAGGCAATCCGCGAGATGACTCAGGGAAGAGGTGCAGATGTTTGCATTGATGCAGTAGGTTTTGAACCCGAGCGCACCTTTATGGATAGGGTTAAGGCTACCGTTAATTTTGAAAAAGGGAGTATAAAAGTATTGGAGATGTGTTTTAAAGCTGTCAGAAGAAGCGGGGCAGTCTCCATTCTTGGTGTTTACGGAAGTCCTTATGATAATTTTCCTTTGCACAGGATCTTTGATAAAGGAATTACCATTAAGCAGGGACAGGCACCGGTACTGAATTATATTGATAAATTAATTGATCTGGTCAGAGAAGAGAAAGTTGTACTGGATGATATTATTTCTCATACTCTGCCATTAAGTGAAGTCTCTCATGGGTATAAAATATTTGATGAAAAAGAAGAGGATTGTGTGAAAGTCGTATTGAAACCTTAATAGTGAAATTATGAATGAGCTGAAAAAATATGCGCTGATTACCGGGGCAACCAGTGGTATTGGCTATGAGCTGGCAAAGTTATTCGCCAGGGATCAGTATAACCTGATTATTGTCGCCCGTGATCAGCAGGAATTAGCAAGCAGGGCTTTAGAATTTAAACAGTACGGAATTGAAGTTTTAACCATTGCAAAAGACCTGTTTAATCCTGAAAATGCTTTTGCTGTATATGCTGAAGTAGCCAAACTAAAATTACCGGTACAGATTCTGGTTAACGATGCCGGGCAAGGTATATATGGTGAATTTAAGGATACCGATATAGATCGTGAACTTGATATTATCAATCTTAATATCTCTTCACTGGTTATTCTCACCAAACTTTTTTTAAAAGATATGCTGCCAGTTGGTTATGGTAA
The DNA here is from genome assembly GCF_040026395.1 of Pedobacter lusitanus. Lineage (NCBI taxonomy): Bacteria > Pseudomonadati > Bacteroidota > Sphingobacteriia > Sphingobacteriales > Sphingobacteriaceae > Pedobacter > Pedobacter lusitanus. Next base: position 2,139,718 of record NZ_CP157278.1, on the reverse strand, counting down.
GATTTTAAACCTGGCATCTGTAGCCAGTAAAAGTCCGGGGCCATGGCAATCAGTTTATCATGGCACCAAAGCTTTTGTATTGTCTTTTACTGAAGCTATCCGTGAAGAGTTAAAAGATACTGGCATTACGGTCACGGCACTGCTTCCTGGTGTAACTGACACCGACTTTTTCAATAAGGCTGATATGCTTGATAGCAAGTCTGTGCATGATAGGGACGCAATGGCTAATCCGGCTGATGTGGCAAAAGATGGTTATGAAGCTATGATGGCAGGAAAAGATAAAGTGGTATCCGGCTTTATGAATAAAGTTAAAACCGGTCTGAGCAATATAATGCCGGATAGTATGCTGGCCCATCAAACCGGCGAAGGACAAAAGCCAGCTGAGGATTCATAATTTGAGGATTATTAAAATATAATCACTACGAAAAAGCAAATTTATTCCAATGAAAACCCGGAAGAACACCAAAGCACATCAACCAGAGACAGACAAATGGTCATCTGACGTTACGCAAAACAGTAATGCACTTGATCTGAAGGAAAATATTTTTGAATCAAAAAATGCAAAAAAGATCGCTGAATCACTAAAACAATCTGCAGAGGAAAGTGACAGGAGGAAGTCAAGTCCATACCGGTCAGCTATGTCGATGCTGACTTTTTATATTAACAGGGCAGGAAAGAACCTGGACCCTGATCAGAAAAAGGTGCTTGAAAATGCAAAAGAAGAATTAAGGAAAGTATTTGGACGTGAGCCAAAGAAATAATTGCCATTCTCAAAAGCATAAATACATCGTTTTTAATGTTAGCTTGTTGTGCTAATCTTTCGGCTTTTTAAACCGAAAGATTAGCACAACTGCAAGAATAATAATAAACAAGGCGGTGGCTAATGGAATAATCATTATTTAGGATTTTTTTTAGTAACTGAATCGGTAGTTGATTTGCCGGTGTCCCGTTTAGTTGTATCGGCGCTACGATTGTTACTGGTAGTATCTGTTTGTATACTATCCGCCGCTACCACAGGAGTAGTGTCATTTTTTTTCTGCCTATCCGATCCACATGCCGGAATTAGCAATACCACAAGGGCTGTCAGTATCAAATATATCTTTTTCATAATTAAATTTTTATTGTTTTGATTTTAACAATCTATTGATGAGGATGTTTTGGTGGTAAATACGTGTTTTTATTGCAGAAATACCTGATCTGATTTTAGTAATTATATCAGCAAACTTCTCCCGGTGTCCGTTGTTTAAACGCTATTAAATTATTTAATTATGGCAACTTCATTCAAAACAAGAGGTACTGAACAGTCAGCGGGATCTTCACCAGGAGAAAAAAGGGGCACTAAAGCTTCAAAAAGAAAATCTTCCGGACAATATGATTCTATTAAAAAATTTGAGGGCCGGCAGTATACGGGCATGCAGGTAGGCAGAAGTCACCATTGGAATTATGATCAGGGTGACTGGAAGGAAACTAAGATAACTCCGGATCTCTGGGAGATCAGCTATGCTGTTACTAAACGTCGCAAAGGGCATGCACCCGAAGGCAGTGGGGTTCCTGAAGGTACTGAATATCACTGGTATATTTTGTCTCACCAGAACGCGAAGAAGTTAAATGCCAACGAGTATTCAACTGAGATGCATGGTCTTAAATTCAAACTGGCGCATAAGCGTGCTGATAAAGAAAAATGGAATCTGAGCGGCACAACGCAACGTAAACACCTGATCGCCTTTCTGAAGGACATGATTGAGCAGCTGGAAAAACAGCCCATACCGCTTGAATTTGAATATGGTGGCAAGAAGTATAAGGGAGAGGGGGTACCTGTACCCGATACCTGTGAAGAAGATATTTGTTATCAGCTGGATGTAGAACTAAACGACCAGGCGCTGGGTATGATCAGATACGCAAAACATGGATGGAAGATGGATGGTGTTGAACCTGAACTGGTAGAAGCCATTGGTGATGAGATTCTTGCGTTTTATGAATAGCTTATTTACTGCCGATTCCTGTTTGATTCCTGTGCCTTAAATGGATGTACTGGTTTCATCAGTTTTAAAGTACGGCTTAATAAAGCAAGTAAAAATTCTTTTTTATGGAGGGTGCTGAAAATCTTTAGTTCTTCAATAATTGAGGTTTCATTGTCCAGAAACTTCAATATTTGTACAGCTTGATTTTTTTTAAACATTGCCGAAAAGATTTCTTTACCGGAAAGACGTCTGCTATCTAATAAATGCAGAAGTATAGCATCATAAGTATTAAATCTATCAGAAAACAGAGATGAAATGTAAGGATTACCTGATTTGGATAGCTGTTTAACTATTGCTGTTGTATGTTTTTGTATAAAACGAAAGGTATAACCGGTTGAGCCTTTTGTAAATCCACCGGCTGTACCCAGATAAACGATACGACCTTCTTGTTTGCTGACAGGGTGGTCAGACATGGGGATTACACCGTATTCCTCTTCTTTAATAGTATAATGTTCACAATTCAGCTGTTCGCGGATATACTGTTTCAAAGCTGCGGTATATTCCTGTCTTGCAAGTACCTGCCCGGAAAAAACCGTGTATTCTACCAGAGCACTATCCGGAGCCAGGGGTAATACATAGATAAATGAAGTACCTGCATCCTGAGAAGTATTGAAATCCATTAGTGTAGCACATTCAGGACTGAATATTTCACTGTCAGTTTGTATAACCCATCCCTGGAAATGCTGTAACAAATACTGATAAATACCGGGTTCTTTTTTCTGAGCTTGCGGAATACTGGAAAATATATAATCTGCACTGAATTTTACCCCATCTATAACCGCATAGGCGAGATCATTTTCTGTGTATAAAATTTCAACGTTTCCCTCTATCGTGTTTACACGGTCATCTCCTGATATTTTTTGATCAGTTAGTGCATAAAAGTCACCTGAACGGATCATCTTGTAATTGTAAGGACTGATATCCAGTTTCTGACTGATTAAATTACCGGAGAAGTATAATTGATTCCATTTTCTATATACAGCAGATTCAAATATATCGTCATGTTTTTCCCAGAAGCACCATGTTTTGTCGTTGTCCTTTTTGTTTATTCTGTCCACGATCAGTATATGCTTGTTTGTTGCCTTTAGATAAGGTAACATCCGTACAGCTAAACTTCTCCCTGCGCATCCGCCACCCGCAATGATATAATCAAAGTGCTTCATTTTTGCTTTTTTGTGATTTCTGCCAGTATTTTCGCGCTGCGAACAACATTCCGAATGATTCTCCATGATGTTTGTCCAGATGCTTATGATGCATCTTATGTGCTCTTACAATCGTTTTAATATAGCTATTATTGCTTCGCGAAAACCATTTGAAACGCTGATGGATCACTATGTCATGTATGGTGAAATAAGCAATACCGTACAATAATATGCCTAGTCCGATATAAAACATCCAGTTGAATCCATTTCTTGCTCCAAAAAAGAAAAGCAGGATACTGGGAGTGGCAAATATTAAAAAAAAGGCATCATTCTTTTCAAAGAAATGCGGTTTTTTTTGATGATGATCTTTATGCAATACCCAAAGTATCCCGTGCATCACAAATTTATGTGTAAACCAGGCAACTCCTTCCATAAAGATAAAGGTGCCGGTTGTAATCAGTAAATAAATAATCCAGCTAATCATTGATCTGAAATTTTTTGTAATGTGCCATAACTTCTTTAAAGCATATTTTTAGCCATTCGGTATATTTTTTACCTTCGTCGGCGAGTCTGGATTCAAGTTCTTCCATTTTGATGTAACTGAAGTTTGCCACTTCCTTCGGATTTGGCTGAGGTAAATCATCAGACAAACCAAAGTAAACATGATCATATTCATTTTCTATCAGACCATTTTCAAATTCAGTTTTATAAGAAAAACTAAATGCTGGTTTTAATGTACATTCCATACCCATTTCTTCTTTTAATCTTCTTTTTGCTGCGGATAAGGTCTTTTCTCCCGGAAAAGGATGGCTGCAGCATGTATTTGTCCATTTACCTCCGGAATGATATTTATCAAAAGCCCTTTGCTGTAATAAAAGTTCTCCCGAATAGTTAAAAATAAAGACTGAGAAAGCCCTGTGAAGTTTGCCTTCTATATGGGCTTGTAGTTTAGGCATGGTTCCTACAGGCTGATCAGTTTTATCTACAAGTATTACTTCTTCTTCTATCATCTGACTAATCCTTTCTGTTCTTTAATTGTGTGATTTTTTTGCTGGATAAATATTTCAGTATATTTTGTCTGAGTTCTTTATCGTCTGTCGTTTTTAAATTGGCCAGTAAATAATTTCTATCCTTATGTATATCATTATTATAATTGAGAAAAGAAGGGAGATTGGTTTGGATAAGGAATCTTAAGAATCTGATTTCCAGATTGTCGGGCTCTTTTTTTACGGCATTTTCTATCAGACTTCTGCCTTTTTTAAATCTCTTGAATTTATTGACCGGATTAAAGCCATATTTAGCCTGCATCATCTCTGCGGCACCCTTATAACAGATAAAAAGAGCCGGAGAAGATTCTCCTGTTGCAGACAAAAGTTTTAAAAGCTGATCTGCTGAGGCTTTGCTGTAAGCGGATGCGCTGAACAGGTTTTTTACTTCCCTGATCTCCGGTTCTGCAGCATATGACTTTATTGCAATCAAAAGAATAACCAAAAAGACTGCCTTTTTCATATCGTATTGGTTTTGTACCGGATAATAGAGTCAAACATTAACCCGAATTTATGTGCATTGGAAATTCTTATCCTTTCGGCCATGATTTTCTCTGCAGTGCTGCATTTGATCTTGTTAAACAATTCCTTGTAATAAACATAGGCAAGATAAACACCGTTTCTTGATGAGAGAGGTAATTTGCGGATACCTTCCAGAGCAAGTTTAAACTCGTTTTCGATCTCTTCTTCTATCAATTTTTTTTCAGTGTTTGAGAACTCGGATAGTTTTACATTTGGGAAATAGGTTCGGTTCAGGTTGTAATAATCTGCATTCACATCTCTTAGAAAGTTTACTTTTTGAAATGCTGAACCTAAGTTCATAGCAGAATTTTTTAGCTTCTCGTATTGATTTTTATCGCCCTCTGTAAAAACCTGCAGACACATTAAGCCTACAACCTGGGCTGAGCCGAGGATATACTGATCGTATTTTTCGGGTGTATAAGTTTCCTGTCTGAGATCCATTTCCATACTTTGCAGAAATAATGCAATAAGTTCTTTTTCTATCTGATACTTATTGACTACTTCCTGGAATGCGTTGAGTACCGGATTAAGACTGATTCCTTCTTCAATAGCTTCAAAACAGTCTCTTTTAAATTTAGAGAGCAAAAGTATTTTGTCATAGTCATGAAAGCTGTCTACGATTTCGTCTGCCAGTCTCACAAAACCGTATATAGAATAGACAGGTTGCCGGATCTTTTCATTCAAAAAATAAATACCCAGCGAGAAACTGGTGCTGTAGCGTTTGGTAATCATTCTGCTGCATGCCGCCGATAAATTGTCAAATACCTCTTTCATGATTATCTTTTTAAATACTTTATAAGTTGCTGAGCGGCTACATTTCCGGAAATAATAGAAGGAGGAACTCCCGGTCCGGGTACAGTAAGCTGCCCTGCATAAAATAAGTTGTCTATTTGTTTGTTTTTTAGCGACGGTTTCAGGTTTGCAGTTTGCAAAAGGGTATTTGCCAGTCCATAGGCATTCCCTTTATACGAGTTGTAATCTGTCATGAAGTCACTTACACAATAGCTTTTTTTATAGTCCAGATGAGCACGTATATTTTTTCCGGTATAAGTCTCTAATCTGTTCATAATTATATTGAAATATGTTTCCCGCATAGTTTCGGGATCTTTTACCCCTGGTGCAAGCGGCATGAGTACAAATAAATTTTCATGCCCTGACGGAGCTACTGAAGTATCAGTGATACTTGGGCAGCAGACATAAAACAATGGTTTTGATGGCCACCGAGCTTCTTTGTATATCTCGTGCGAATGCTGTTTTAGATCCTCGTCAAAAAATAAAGTATGATGATTTAACCGGTCTATTTTACAATTTACTCCCAGATAGAAAATCAGGCAGGAGGGAGCCAGAATTCTGCTATCCCAATATTTTTCTGAATAGTTTCTGTTAGCCTGCTGTAATAACTTTTCTTCTACATGATGATAATCGGCCGAGGCAATCACTCCATCGTAATGCTTTTGTCCTTTTACCGAAGTTAATCTTGTAACTCTTTTGTCCCGGACATGAAGACCTGTCACAGCTGCGTTAGTGTGAAATTTTACACCTTGTTTTTCTGCAACGGTTTTCATACCCTGGATAACTTTCCCAAAACCTCCTTTTGGATACCATGTACCCAATTTAAGACCTGCATAATTCATCAGACTGTATAAAGCCGGTGTATCTTCGGGCATTGCACCAAGAAAAAGAACAGGGAACTCCATCAGTGCAATTAGTCGCGGGTTTTTGAAATGTTTTTTAACATGTGAGCTGAAAGACGTAAACACCTGTAATTTAAACAGCCCTTTTATCAGCTCTGTATCTGCAAATTCCAGTAAAGAAAGCCCGGGTTTATAGACCAGATTTCCAATGCCTATCTTGTACTTATATTCTGCTTCTGCTAAAAACTTTTTTAATTTTTCTCCGCTTCCATTTTCTATGGACTCAAACAGCCTGCATAATTCCCCAAAATCTGCCGGGATGTTTAATACATCATTCTGGCCGAAGATTACACTGAAACCAGGATCGAGTAATTCCAGTTCATAAAAATCCTCTGTCTTGTAACCAAAATCATTGAAGAACTTTTCGAATACTTCAGGCATCCAGTACCAGCTTGGTCCCATGTCAAATGTGTAGCCATTATCGGTAACCAGCTGACGTGCCCTGCCGCCGATTTCTGCATTTTTTTCATAGACTTCTACCTGGTAACCCTGTCTGGCGAGATAGGCAGAAGCGCTAATCCCGGCGAATCCTGAACCTATGACTGCTATTTGTCTTTCTTCTTGTCTCAATTTATTTGGTATTCAGGTTTTTATTTTGATTATTTAAAATGACCCTCTGGTTTTTAATTCATGAAAATTCTCCAGTTTTGTAAGCAACCTGATCAGATCCATTTTTTCCTGATAGGCTAGTGGTTCTGTTACATTCATTGAGGCTTTTTTTATATTCTGCATACTTTCATTTAAAAGCCGGGTTCCTTTCGGGGTAATGTGGATCATCCTGTTTCTTTTATCACTTTCTATGGCAGCCTGTTCTACCAGACCGTTATTAATTAATCTATTCACTATTTGTATACCCGCAGATTTCTCGTGTACGTTTAATTTGATTAATGCGGTTTTTGTCATACTTCCAAATGAAACCAGGCTGATTAAATAGATAAAATCATCAGGAGTAGAAAATTCGGTATCTGCTATTGCAGCTTTTGCATGTAGTTTGGCATACTTGTAAAGATGTACCAGTGAAGTATTGATCACACTGTCAGCTGAACGTCCTTTTGATTTCCCATCCCATTCCGGTTCCGGAAAAGCCGGATGATCCTGCTTTTTATAGTGTGCGTTAAGCCACTGTAAAAATAAATGTATATCCTGACTGCCATGCTCAGACTCCTTTTCATAAATTTTAATCAGATCGACTAACTCTGTTATTAAATCGTAATACATCAGTTTTAAATTATATGATGTAAATATAGTGTATTATTGTACTAAATATTTACTTATTTTTACTTTTTAATTCAATTAAAGTACATAATAATACTTTGTGTTTACTGCGGAAGGTAACTTAGCTACATCATTTTAATCTCTTCTATCCTGAATTTTAGTAGTAACTGTTTAAGTAGTTGGCTTTTAAAGGTGGGTTCCTTATAAATACTCGTGATCCAGACCAGCAGTTTTATTTCTATACTGTCTGTACTGATTGAGTTAATTAATATCTCTGGTTCCTGGTTTTTAATAATTTCCGGTAAACGAGAAACCTCCTGATTTATGATATTGTTCACTAAAGACAAATCTGAATCTATATGCACTTTTATCAGGACTTCGGTTTTTAAATAATTATTGCTCAGGGTCCAGTTTACCAGCCGGCCGGAAAGTAAATCTCCATTTGGAATGATCACTTCAGAGCCTTGCTGGGTAAGCATTTTACTTGACCTGATACCAATGTCCCTGATTTTTCCTTTTTTATCTGCCAGTTCAATATAGTCGCCTATCTGAAATGGCTTCTCAAACATGAGAATAATGCCGGATACAAAATTATTTACAATGTTTTGCATGCCTAAACCTATACCAACACCTAATGCGCCAAGTACTACAGTTAATTTATCTGCCGGAATTCCTGAAGCAGTTATAGCGAGCATCACTCCTGCTAATATAACAGCCAGGCGGATCAGTGATAATTTGGAATCCTTACGTCTGGTTTCATTACTAAACGTAACTTTTTCTCCGCCAAATAATATCCCGATGTATTTCTGAATAAGGTTGGAGAGATAGATGATTATAGTGAAAAAGAAAACATTGCTTAGTGTAAAGTGTATGCTTCCAAAAGATCTGGGTTTTTCAAGTATTTTGTGCAGCAGAGAAAAGACATTTTCTGATATATTTAAATTAATTAGAAAATCCAGCAGCCAGAGCAGTATACAAAGCGCTGTCAAAATTCTTTTAAAAAAAGTTTTTGTGTTCTGCACATTTATTCTGGAGAAGATTCCTCCGGTGCATGCACTTACTTTAATCTGTAACCAGATAGCTTCTGAAACAATCTGTACAAATAATGCCAGACTAATTAACTGGGTCAGACCAATGATAGCTGTAATTGTGCACGTTCCTGCCAGACTGATCCGGCCAAATATATTGAGTATGACCGCACACAGATTTAGAAATAAGTAAATAAGATAAACTGGCCTGATCAGCCGTCCGGCAATTTGTAAATCTTTTAATTTCATGTATATCTGTAATCCGATATAGATGGCAGCTGCATTTAACAGTATTAACCATAATCTGATCCAGATACCATCATGTAATAAGACAATACTGACAATTATAAGTATATACAATACTAAAATCAGGAGCCAGTAATTAAACTGGTGAGAGCTGATCTGCTTATTAAAATGATAAGTCAGTACGGTGAGCAGTAGCAGCTGTGTAAGCTGTATATAAATCGAAGACGCATTTGGTTCAAATAGCGGAGCAAGTGTAAATAATATAATTAATGATGGGATGACAGGGAAAGCTTTGATATGGATAAACTGTAATTCGCCTATATTTCGTCTGTTTTCTGGTTTTGATGCTTTTTTAAAGTTTGAATAGATCCAAAAAAAGAATATACAAACTATAATGATTAACAATAATCTGTTGTCCCAGGTAATATTGAAAAAGTATTTGAATGCTTTATCCTGTCCTTCATAGGATGATTTTAAAAGTTGCAGAAAATTGAAACTCTGATCTTTGGGAGAAGCCCATAAATAGGCAGATTCTTTATGAAATACAGTTTGGCTGGCGCTTCTTATCCGGTTATCGATCCGGACCTGAAGTTCTGCTGTTGCAGAACGGAATGCTGAAAGTGTTGCAAGCAGCCGGCTTACAGAATCCAATTGTCTGTTATTTGATTTTCCGGCCGCCAGGAGTTTCAGCCTGAGACTACTAAGCTGGGTGTTATAAAACTTTTTAGAGCTGCTGTCACTTTTACTGATCCGTAATGAGGAATCGCGGCTCAATACAAGAATCTGCTGCGCTTTATTTTGGAGCGCTTTGCTGGAAGTGGCTAATGCATTCACCCAGTTATCTGCATTGCGCCTGGCATCTTTAACGATGAGTTTATAGCTTAAAAGTGTTTGCGGATCAATTGCTTTTTCTGGTGTATAAACTTCGGCCCGGATAGGAGAAAGATGTGTCTTAATCGTGCTTAATCCCATCTTTATCCGGTTAATCAGTTCTATATCCTGTGATTTACTATCCACTGCTGCTATGGCTGCCTGCGCCTGCTGTATTTTAAAAAGAAGAGTATCGGGGATATTGGTGCTTGTATCAGCTGTCTGCATCTGCATAGGATACTGTTTATTTAAGTATGGCTCAGCAGCACATGTTCCATAAAACAGAGTATGGAGAAAGAACATAATGACAATGATGATAACGGTTTTTAACATTATTGCTCGAACAAAGAGCCGGCGTGATGGTTTTGTTATTTTAACAATAGGTGAGGAGGAGTAAAATACGGGTACGCGAATTAATACGTGTTTTTTTTATCTTAAAAACTTTCTTGTTTTTCGGGGCTTATAAAAGTGATAATAGAATTTTAAACCATTTAATTTTTAAACTATGTTTTATCACGCTAAAGAACTGCAGTATAATGCAAGGGTATCTGCCCCGGATCCCAGATTTGCAAGACTCCTGCTGGAACAATTTGGAGGGGGAAATGGTGAGTTGAAAGCTGCCATGCAATATTTTACGCAGGCATTCAGTTGTAAGCAGCCATATCCGGATAAGTATGATATGCTGATGGATATTGCAACAGAAGAATTCAGTCATTTGGAAATTGTTGGTGCTACGATCCAAATGTTATTAAAGGGTGTAAGCAGCGAACTGAAGCAAGCTTCGGATGAAGATGAGTTATCTACCTTACTGGATGGAAAAGCATCTAAAGAGACTTATATCCATGAGGCTATGGTCAATCCTCATTTTTACGACCTTACCGGAGGTGGACCAGCTTTAACAGATTCTAACGGGATTCCCTGGACTGCGGCCTATGTTAATGCGAACGGAGATCCTACAGTAGACATGAGATCGAATATGGCTGCAGAGAGCAGGGCAAAAATTGTATATGAATATCTGATGAAATATACTGATGATCCTTATGTCAAGGATACGCTCAGGTTTTTGATGACAAGAGAGGTGGCACATTTTCAAATGTTTGAAGCTGCACTGGAAACTATCCAGCCAAACTTTCCTCCGGGAATACTGCAAAGTGATCCTTGTCACAGTAATACTTACTATAATCTGTCCAAGGGAGAATCAGTGAGAGGGCCGTGGAATCAGGGGATAAGTTCCAAACTCGGAGAGGAGTGGCAGTATATAGAAGATCCGCTTGAACGGGTTAAGGAAACAGAAGGTTTAACGGATCTGGATCCTGAAGGTACCAGCAGAACAGAAGAGTCTGTCCGGGAAGCAGATCAGGAATTGAGTGAAATCAGGAGTAATGAAATTGAAAACGCAATACCGGATGGAATTGTACAATGGAGTACCTATTAATAATCAGTGTTTAATTTATAATTCAGATTTATGGCAAATTTAAATAATCCGGAACATAGCGAAGGTAAAGTAGCCGGTGCAATTGAGGAACAAACAGCAAAATTTCCTTCAGATATTTATTTATGGACGGCAGTAACCGTAATGGGTGTTTCTCTGGCTTTAAAATGTATTGGAAAAAAACATACTTCTCTGTTTGTCGGGCAGTGGGTAGCGCCTTTTCTGTTATTTGGCGTATACAATAAGATTGTAAAGACTCAGGGACATGATTAAAAAGACCAGAATTTTTAATCCATGATTGAATTTAATAGCAGAATTGAATTACCGTCAAAACCGCGAAGAGAAATTTTTGTGGTTTTGACTTATAACATAGCAGCAGCAAAAGATGGAAATGATAACAAATTTTAAAGCCGCAATGAAGGCTTTTTGGAAAATTTTACTCAATAAACCGCATGTATACTGTGATGAATTTTATCATTCGGTTGCAGGTAACCGGGATACCGTTCAGCAACAGCTGAACGTGTTAATTACTGCGGTTAATATTGAAGTAGCACAACAGGAGGTAGTAGCAGAGACTAAGAATATTTTAACTGATGATGATTCATAATAAAAAGCTCAACCCGTTAACCAGAGTTGAGCTCGTAGTGATATTCCAAACTTAATAGTGGTGCATAGTATCCCGTCTCATGGTATCCCTTCTTATAGTGTCTCTTTTTATAGTATCAGCCCTTCCTTTTTTAGGCCATTTTTTGGTGTTTTTTGTTTTTTCTTTCCTGGTCGTGTCTTTCTTTACAGGTAGTTGTGCGAATGTCCCGATACTGATCGCAGACAATACAAGAATGATTAATAACTTTTTCATACGCTGTTTTTTTAATTTTTCATCTGTTATTAACGACCAGCAGTATTTTTTGTTCAGAATTTTTTTATCTGATTTTCTTTGACAGAATTTCTGCAAAATGCTTCATATCTTCCAGTTCTTCCAATACTTTTACATGGTTAATGATTTCTTCCTGTACCTCTCTGCCAATAACCCCTGATGAGAGCCTGAGAAATTTTATAATTGTATCTTCCCAGTTAAATGGCCTGGTGAAAAATCCATGATAATCTTCTTTTTCGCAAGTTAAAACAGATCCGTTTTTCAAACTGATCTCTACCTTTGCTTTTACTTTATCCGGATAGGCTTGTGTATAGGATCCAGCAATCCAGCAATGCTGATTGGCTGGTGAATAGGGAAACCGGTTTTTACGGATACTTTTTGAAGCAGTTCCTGTACGTCTTTACGGTTGATCCGCTCGGGTTCTAACTGGTCAGGATAGACCTCTCCATCGATTAGTGCAACAGCTGCCAGATAAAAAAGGCTATGATCTGCCTGCTCTTTCGTTTCAACTATCTGTCTGTTTCCATAAGCACCTGAGCCTATAATATGATAAGCGGTTAAAAAGGTAGTAATCTCGATTTGATCTACTTCTGTTGCATTTATATGATGTTGTTGTTTAAATTCTGTAATTGCTTCCAGTGAAGGTTGTGAATGAACCTCTGCATTATAAGCTTTAAGAACACATTTGCTGATCAGCTCAAAATTTTCCTTAGCCCAGTCATAATCGAGTTTAAGTCCAAAGACTTCTTTGAAACCTTTGGGACCCTCAAAAATTGCGATAGGGCCGGTCATTCCTTCTTTTGCCAGAAATACGGTACCCAAGCACTCCATGACATCCATAGAAGAGGCCATGCCTTTCCATTCGTAGGTATAAGATGCTCTGCTGGTTACCATAGGACTAACAGAGCTTCCAATGATTCCAAGTGCATGAGCGATCTGCTCCTTTGTCGAGACCAATTAATTTAGCTGAGGCCGCCGTGGCAGAGTATGCCAGCATTAAAGTATGGTCTATTCCTTCTTTCATTACAGGGATTTCTTTTACCAGCCTGCATTCAATCTGATAAGCTATTGCCATGACAGTCAGAAACTCCTGACCTGAACACTTTTTATACTGGGCGGCAGCAAGCAATGCACCAATATTATCACTTGGATGACATGTAGCTTCTTTTGCCATGAAATTATCCATAAAATCCGGATAGCGTATAAGTGCAGTATATAGCTGGGCAGCACGATCGTAAGCTAAATTTTTAGTTAAGGGTACGTAGCAATTACCCTGTTCATCCATAGCCTGTATTTGCCGGATCAGCTTTTTTATAGTTGGCTTTACTGAAGCATGAACTAATGAGCCAATAGCGTCCAGAAAATGCCGCTTTAATTGTTCAATATTAGCTTTTCCTATGTCCTTATAAGTCGTATTTAAGACAAAAGAAGCAATCTGTCTGGTTTGTAATTGCTTATCATAATTCATTGATAATTTCATTAAAAGCTAGAAACATATCATTGCAGGTTTGGTTTTTAATATTATTCATCTTTTATTTAGAATCATTCCATGTAATGTTGTAGATTTGGCAAATTTCTTTGTGCGTGTTCAAAAATATCGATTCTGATTCCGGGGAAAATATTGCTTACCAGATTATGGATAAGCATGATTTTGAGCATATCTATAATATCCACTGGAAGAGTGTATTTGGCATCATTTACCATTACACGAAGGATGAGGAAATCTCAGCTGAACTTAGCCAGGAGCTTTTTGCATCTCTATGGGAACAAAGAGAAAAAATAATCTTTCATAAAAATGTAAAGGCCTATCTGTTTAAGGCGGCTAAACTGGAAGCCTTTGATTACCTCCGTACCTGTGTGCGTCAGAAACAGTTACTGGAAAGCTCTTTTCAGGATTATTGTCAGTTACAAAACTGTACAGAAGAAACGGTAATGTATAATGACCTCCGCGAGAAACTTGACTTGCTGATCCGGCAGCTTTCCTGCCGTTGTCAGGGGATATACAGGTTAAGCCAGAACGAAGGGTTAAACAATAACACTATTGCAGGAATGCTCGAAATATCTGAAAAAACTGTAGAGTACCATCTTTATAAAGCAAAGTCTTTTCTGAGAACGCATCTGACTTCAGTTAAATCCTGATTGTTTAGGTAAATAAAATATTTGATAGTCAATTATTTATGTTTTTTATCGCATTTAATTCGATTTCCGCCTAGGAAAAAAATGGAGTTATACATCTTATCATTAACGACACCTTATGTGCCGTTTATAAGCAATGGAAATTACCGGAGAAATCATCAGGCGATATCATCTTGGACAATGCACAGCAGCAGAAACAAAGGCTGTGGAGAGCTGGCTTGAGTCTGAAGATGCTGAAGTCAGTTATCCTGAAGATTTCGATAAGATAAATTATCAGCAACAGAGCTGGGAAAAAATTTCCATGCGATATGGACTGGGGCTAAATGAAGAATCCATATCTGCTCCGGCAGAAAAGAAAAATACCCGCTCTCTGCGTTTGTTTTGGCAAGCTGTCGCCTGCATTGCTGTTGTGATGTTTCTGGGTTTGTCTTACCGCTTTTTATCGTCAGATAGAAAAACTCTTCCTGCACTCAGTTATCAGACTATCAAAGCCAGAAAAGGGGAGAAAAAATATGCTATGCTTTCGGATGGGACACAAGTATGGCTTAATTCAGAAAGTAGCCTGAGTTTCCCAACGCAATTTGCCGGAGACAAGCGTAGTATAAGCTTTACCGGAGAAGCTTATTTCAGGGTCGCAAAAAATCCGAATAAACGCTTTATTATTAATTCACCGCGTACCAGGACGGAAGTTCTGGGGACCAGATTCGACCTCAGAGATTACCCTGAAGAAGATAAAAGCGAGCTGGTGGTTGAAGAAGGCAGGGTGAGTTTTTCCGGAGCTAAATATAGTGGGGAGCTGATTCTTACGGCCAGCCAAAAGGGAATTTTTAATGCAGGGGATAATCCCGGTCTTAAGCAAAGTACTGTACAGAACAGCAAAAAATATATGGACTGGAAAGAAAACCGGCTTGTTCTGGAAGATCTTAATCTGGAACAGATCAGGCTCATACTTGAGCGCTGGTATAATATCAAATTAGTTATAAAGGATAAAAATCTGGAACAGGAACGCTATACGGGCAGTTTTAACAACCCGAATATACATGAGGTGCTGCAAAGTATCTGTTTCGCTATCAAATCACAATATCATCAGCAAAATGAAACTTTCACGATAAGTAGATAAATAAAAAACCCGGTTTCTGTCTGCAAACTTCATCCCGGGCTATTGCAAATCAATTCATCATTAATTTAAACAACAAACAAAAGTATGTACAAAGCCTGTACCCAAAAGAAAAAAATTGCGATTATCCTTTTATTTTTTTGTTCACTCTGGTTTCCCTTTCTTACGCTGGCCCAACAGCGCTCTCCATTAAATAAACTTATATCTGTTCAGGCAACTCATATTACGATCAGTGAAGCGCTGGATGCTATTGCCGCTAAGGCAGCCGTTTCTTTTTCCTACAGCAGTACTCAGTTAAATGTACAGCGAAAGGTTAGTTTTAATTTTTCAGATAAACCGGTAAAAGAGATTCTTGCATCCCTACTGGGAAAACAGCTCAAAGGGCTGAGCGCAGCAGGTGAGCAGATCACCATTCAAACTGCTGCGGCAAAAAGTAGTATATCAGGAAAGGTAACTACCAGAGACGGAAAACCGGCGGCCTATGTTACCGTGGGGATCGCTGGTGTAAGGAGTACACAGGCAGATGCACTGGGTAATTATTCGCTTAAAGAAATCGAAGAAGGAACTTACACTGTTGGTGCAAGTTATGTAGGGCTGAGCGTGCAGCGAAAACAAGCTACTGTAGCCTCATCAAAAAACGTTTCCTTAAATTTCATGCTGGATGAAAATAGTCAGGAACTCAATGAGGTGGAAATCAATGGCAGGAAAAAAAATAAGTTCGTTATACGCAAGAGTGAAACTGTTGCCAAACTTCCGCTGAACAACCTGGAAAACCCACAGGTATATACCACAATCACCAAAGCACTGTTTAATGAACAGATTACTACTGATGTGACCGATGTGCTGAAAAACACACCCGGAGTATTGAAAATGCAGGGTAGTATCGGAAGGGGCGGAGATGGTGCTGTTTACTACAACCTACGCGGATTCCCTACCCGGATTTCTATGATAGATGGAATTGCAGGGCAGACCAACGGTGATATTGATCCTGCAAATATTGAAAAGATAGAGGTTGTCAAAGGACCTTCAGGTACGCTGTTTGGCGGTTCACTGACTACTTTTGGCGGACTGATTAATGTAATCACCAAAAAGCCTCTGGATACCATAGGTGCGGAGATCGGATATACAACAGGAAATTATAACCTGAACCGTCTTACTGCCGATATTTACGGACCTGTTAACAAAGATAAAAGTTTAAAGTTCCGTTTAAATGTGGCACAGCATAAACGTGGAAGTTTTCAGGATGCCGGATTTCGTAAGTCGTTATTTATTGCCCCTGTTATTTCCTACAGGTTCAATGATAAACTGGAACTTGTGATGAATGCAGAGTTTTATGATTATGAAGGGACTAATCCTTCAATAGTATTCCTGCATCGCACCAGGAAATATATTGCCACTACGCCTGCAGAATTAAATTATGACTGGAGACGTTCTTTTACTGCTAACGATATTACCCTGAAAGCACCGTCTTCTAATTTCCGCGGACAGCTGAATTATAAAATTTCGGAACATTGGAATTCCCAGACAAGTTTCTCCAGGAATACCCGGAAAACTGATGGTATATATCAGTATGAATTTATCCGCGGTGCGAAGAGTGATGATCTGATAGAGCGTAACGTACAATTTCAGAATTATGAAGGGGTAACAACGGATATCCAGCAGAACTTCAATGCTGACCTTAAAATTGGCGGGATGCGCCACCGTATTGTTGCCGGACTGGATTATCTTAACCAGACCACTTATGTTAATTATTCGGCTATCTTAAAGTTTGATACCGTAAGTGCGATAAATGGTCAGATGTCAGCGAAATATGGTAATCTCACCAGAATGAAAGCAGAGGCCAGAATGGCTGCATTTACAGGCTCAAGCCCAGCCGGTGCACCAATTAAAAATTACAATTCCACTAATGTTTACAGTGTTTATGCTTCTGATGCGATCAATCTGACAGATGAATTACTGGCCATGCTGAGTTTACGTGTAGATCGTTTTCAGAGTCTTGGAACAATGGATCTTTCGACTAATATTGAACAGAAGAATACAAAATATAGCCAGACTGCCGTATCTCCAAAATTCGGACTGGTTTATCAGGTGGTTAAAGACAAAATATCGTTGTTTGCAAACTATATGAACGGATTCAGCAATGTTCCGCCTGCCGCCCAGCCTCTTAGTGATATTTCTGGTACTTTCAAACCGCAACAGGCTAATCAGTTTGAAGGTGGAGTGAAAATGGATATTTTTGATAGCCGCTTAAGTTTCACGGCAAGTTATTATGATATCAAGGTTAAGGATGTAACCAGAATTCAGCCGCTGATAAGAGATAATGTAGAATACAGTATTACTGTTCAGGATGGTACTCAGCGGAGTAGAGGAATGGACTTTGAGCTGATTGCCAATCCGGTAGCCGGCTTTAACCTGATTGCGGGTTATAGCTATAATGATAGCAAACTGACTAAATCTTCCCGTGAATTTGAAGGAAGAAGGCCGGCCTCGGCAGGCCCCGCAGACTTAATTAATTTCTGGGCCAGCTATGTGCAGCCTACAGGAAAATTAAAAGGTCTGGGTGCCGGGTTTGGTGGTAATTATGCAGGGAAACATCTTACCGGAAATTCACTGACTACCGGCGTGTTTACTTTCCCTGCCTATACTTTATTAAATGCGACCCTATTTTACGAAACCAGGCATTGCCGTGTTGGTTTAAAGGGGGATAACATTGGTAATGTATTATATTTTACCGGACAGGGTGTATTGAGTCCGCAAATGCCAAGGTCTCTTTCTGCAAATGTTACACTTAGGTTTTAATGAAATTACTTTCTTTTTCGTCTTTTGGCCCGGATATTTTCCGGGCCTTTTATTTTGAACTCTTTTAAATGATGAACGGCAGAATTACCTTTTTTATCCGTCGTCTTTTTAAAAATTAATTTATTAAACAATGTCTTGAGTTAAATGTTAACATTTCCGGAACCAAAAGGACATGTCCGTCACAACTGTGCTGCCGAATACCAATATACCTGTGTGTTTTTGATTTTGTGCTATAATCATGTCTGTCTTTTTTTAGCTGATTCAATATATTAGATTATTAATCATGGCAGAGTTGAAAGAATTAAATGAAAAACGGGCTAAATCCGGCAATAAGAATGAAATGCTGAAAGTCCAAATACAAGAGCTTACAGATTTTTTTGAAAATGCATCTGTTCCTCTTCACCGGGTTAATTCTGCAGGCATAATTTTATGGGCCAATCAGGCTGAGCTGGATTTACTTGGCTATTCCAGTGAAGAATATATCGGTTTCCCGATCAGCAGGTTTCATACCAGTCAAAATGTTATAGATGATATTTTAAACCGACTGACAAACAACGATATAATTCAAAATTATCCGGCTCAGCTTATCTGCAAAAATGGAGATATTAAGCATGTACTGATCAGTTCAAGCGTATACCGTAAAAATGGTGAATTTATACATACCAGATGCTTCACCAGAGATATTACTGCGATAAATGAAGAGCAGGAAAAAAAAACTGACGTCTTGCTTGAACTGGAAAAGAGCAGAACCAGATTGAAACTGGCAGTTGAGTCTACCGGATTGGGTATCTGGGAATGGAATCCAAAAGATTATAATCTGTTTATGTCAGAAGAATGCAAAGGCATTTTTGGTATTCAGGTTAATGAAAAAATAACCTATCCATCTTTTATGAATCGGATTTATCCGGAAGATATGCCTCTTGTTGTTCAGGTGATTAACAATATAGACGCATCCGGTCATGCGGAAACTTGTGATGTGGTCTTCAGAATCTACCGTTTTAATGATAATTGTCTGCGATGGGTTAAGATACAATGGAAACAGCATTATAGAATTGAAGATCATATAAATCTGTTTATCGGGAGTGCTTCTGATATCAGTGATATTAAATCTGCGGAAGAAAAAAGTGCAAAATTAGCTGCTATTGTTGAGTCGAGTAATGATACTGTGATTAGTAAAACACTTCACGGAATTGTGACCAGCTGGAATGATTCGGCAGAAAGAATTTTTGGTTACAGAGAGGATGAAATGATTGGTCAGCCAATTTTAAAATTGATTCCTGAAGATCGTAAGGATGAGGAAACACTGATTCTCTCCAGGTTAAGCAGGGGGGAGACGGTGAGTCATTTTGAAACAATCAGAATGACAAAAAATGGTACTCTGATCGATGTTTCACTAACGATTTCTCCGGTAAGAGATAATCAGGGGAGAATTATTGGCTTATCGAAGATAGTCAGGGATATAACGGAGAAAAAACTCGAAGAACAGAAGAGGAATGACTTTGTTGCAATGGTTAGTCACGAGTTAAAAACACCGTTGACCGCTCTGATGGGCTATCATCAATTATTAATTGCACATTCAAAAAAAGGAAAAGATGAGTTTACTACAATTTCCCTGATTAAAGCCGAAAATCAGATTAAAAAAATGGTTGGTATGATTCAGGACTTTTTAAACCTGGCGAGATTGGAAGAAGGGAAAATGCATGTGCAAAAGGAGAGTTTTGAATTACATTCTTTAATGACAGAAATAGCTGAAGATGCAAAATTCCAGACTGCAACACATATTATAAGGCAGATTGGTCTTGATCAGGTTACAGTAAACGGGGATAAGAACAAAATAGGGCACGTATTAATGAATCTGATTGGCAATGCCATAAAATATTCCCCCGATGGTGGCGTAATTACTTTTGGGTATGAAAAACAGAATGGGAAGGTTAAAATATATGTAAGTGACCAGGGGATTGGAATAAGTCCTGCTGACCAGAAAAGACTCTTTGAACGATTTTACAGAGTTAATAACAATCGTATAAAAACTATTCCTGGTTTTGGTATTGGATTATATCTTGTCGCTGAGATCCTGCGGTATCATGAAAGTGAAATTAGGCTAAAAAGTGAAGAAAATGTTGGCTCAACATTTTACTTCACTTTAGATGTTTACAATTAATCTGCTTATTGGCTATAGCTCCCGGCCAATTCTATTAACTCCTGATTTTTTCTACTCAGATATGTTTTTTGCTTCTCCAGCCAGACAGACCTGGCAGCAACATCCTTTTGACCGGTAGTAATCATTTGCGTTACAGAGGATATTGCGGGCATTCCCGGGCCTGTTTTATGTGTTATGCTTTGAACAGGGTCCAATGCAGTTTGTAATTGCTTTGCAGTAACAGATAACTCGTGTCCTAAACGTTCTTTCGCTGCGGTCTGGATCATCTCAACTGTGATCTGATCTGCAGTTTTCTTTTGTTTTAAGGCATTATTCACTACTGATGCAATCACTTCGTGGGCATCTCTGAAGTCAAGGTGATTACTTCTAACCAGTAAATCTGCAAGATCAGTCATCGTAGAGAAGTTTTCTCTGGCATATTTGAGCATGGTTTCCTTATTGACATGCAAGGTGCTGACTACACCGGTCATGGTATGAGTTGCAGCAAGAACTGCATCCAGAGATTTCGGCTCCAGCATTACCCTGACGCCACTATGCTGATATTCGATACTGTTTGTTGAGCTTAGTATAGCAACAAGCTGACCCATGGTCAGCGCAGATGCCTTACGGGTTCTTTCCAGTGCATCAGGATTCTTTTTTTGAGGCATCATACTGCTGATACCTGCATAAGAGTTATCCATCTCTACGGAATTATATTCATCGGTACTCCACAGCTGCAACTCTGAAGCCAGACGGCTGAGATCACTCATGAAGATTGCATTATCAGCAGCAAATTCGGCTATATGATCCCAGCCCGCAACTCCTTCTATCGTATTGACAACCAGCTGTCTGTTAAAACCCAGCAGGTCTGCTACTCTATACCGGTCTAATGGCCAGCCGGTACCACCACTTGCACCAGATCCAAGCGGAGACTGATCGATACGGTCATAAAGCTGAATATAGCGTTCTAAACTTTTGGCCAGACTTTCATCAATAGCCGTTAAGTAATGAGCAAGTGTGCCGGGCTGTGCTTCTTTTCTATGCGTGTAGATGACCATCACAGTTTGCAGATGGTCCATAGCTTTAGTCTGGATCGCTTTACGCAGCCGGATAACAGCATCAATCACTTCAATTAGCTGATCGCGTAAATACATACGGTTAGTCGTATTATCCAGATCATTACGACTGCGGCCGATGTGCATTTTTCCACCTGCACTGCCCACTTCTTTGATTAATTGAGCCTCATAGGGCAGGTACACCTGCAATGACGGATTTTCAAGCGCGAGCTTGTCTACTTTGACAAGTCCGTTGAGTATACTTTTAGCTTCTTTATGGTCTATGATCTTCTGTTCTGTCAGCATGATTACATAGGCCCTGTGTAATAAAGACTGATAAGGGAACGTAGCACTGACCAGATTTTTTGTACTGACTTCATAATCGTAAAGCTCCTGAAACTCGGGCGCTTTTGAACCTGAAGTACGGCCAATCCGGCTGGCATCCTGCAGGCTTTTACCTGAATTATTGGTTGAACTTTCCGGAATCGGATCTTTTCCGGTTATGAATTGCGCCTTCAGTTTCAATGGCAAAAACAGATATATGGCCAGGGTAAGCGAACAGAGAATTTTAAATTTCATCATGTGCGCAAAATAAGGAAAAACGGTGTATTAATGAAACATAGTTGCATTAATATATGAATCGCTGTTATGGAGCAGAAAGCTGCTCCAATACTTTTTTACCATGTCCATTATCAGGATTAAGTGCTACTGATTTTTTGTACATGCTGATCGCTTCAGCTCTGAAGCCACCTTTTAACAAAGCTTCTCCATAACTATCATAAGTGTTCCAGCTTTGTGGATAAAGATGTACATTGAGTTTGAAGATTTCAGTAGCTTCCTTAAGCTGATTTTTGGACATCATTCGATAAGCCCACTCATTCAGCTCAAACTCATTGGGATTGAAAAGTGGATTTTGTTTCTTTTCGCGATCTGTAATTTCAATTGCCTGCTCAAAACCTGTCTTTCTTAAGGTGATCCGCAGATAGGTAACCGGATCGGCATTTGGAATTTCCGGATTATAACAACCTGCCAGTTCTTCCAGAAAATCTTCCGGAGAGCCACCTGCAAGATTGGTTAACACGATAATCGCGAGGTCGTCATCAGGATAAATCAGAAATGCTGAACGGCCACCACCTGACATACCTATTGCTCTATGGTGTTGACGAAATTTGGTTAAGCCCCAGCCCAGAGCCCAGGGAGTAGGGGTGCCATTATTGAATGTAGCAGGTGACCACATCGTATCAAGAGTTGATTTTGATTTTAGAAATACACCACTCTGCAGAGCGATGATCCATTTTGCCATATCCTCAGCAGTACTGTTCAGGCCGGATGCGGTTCTGTGGAAATAGGGGAATTCGTAATAATTATTGGTTAGCACTTCTTTATTCAGTTTCTGCCCGTCTATATATTGTTTGTAGCTGTAGGTAGGTGCAAAATGAGGGATAATGTCACGGGAATCGCCAAAGACAGTACTTTGCATACCTACAGGTTGAAATTGATTTTCTGCAAAGATCCGGGCAAAAGGCTGACCATAGAGTTTATCAATGATTTTACCTAATAAATACGCATTGGTTTGATTATAACTGAATCTTTCACCCGGCTTGAATTCCATTGGTATAGTCTTTAATTTTTCCCAGATAACCTGTTCACGCTTTAAAGTACCAACACTCCCCACATCAGGATCAAGAACTTTAAGCAAATCCGGGAAGCCGGAAGTATGTGTCAGCAATTGTTTAATCGTAACAGCTTTCCATGTTGCAGGGAGGCTATCTATATAAGCTGATACCGGGGCTGATAAATTTAATTTTCCAGCTTCAGCTAATTGCATTATAGCTACACTGGTGAAGACTTTTGTACAGGAATTGATCGCGAAAACTGTTTTGCCCGTCACTGGAATACTGTCCTGAATATTGGCGATACCATAGGATTTACTGAAAACTATTTTTCCATGCTGTACAACTGCAAGTTGAAGACCGGGGATTCGCCGCTCCTGCATTTCCCTGCTGATAATTGTTTGGATTCCGGAAGTTTTATCCTGTGCAAGAAGCGGATTAACGGTAATCAAAAAAAAAGATAGAAAGTATAACTTAAAAGCCATTGTACGATTTTTTATAGTAAATGTTTTAATGGGATGATAAAAAGACAGCGGGCACAGCTAAATGTTGCATGTTTAAATTTATACTGAATCTAAATTGTTGTTGCCTGCTCAAAACACACTGCTTTGAGCAGGCAATATAATAAGGATAGAAGTGATTTTTTTTAAACAGTTGTTGATTAATAAATTGATAATCAGATTTATACCTTTTAAAATTCGTTTCAATGCGCTTTTTATACGTTTTTATTAAATTATATATATGTTTTCCTTAATTTCACTGTGTATATTATAAATAAATTTTATTAGATTTGGTTTAAGTAATACAAACGCATAATTTTTAACTCATATTTAACTGCTTGCTGTAAGTTAAAACAGCGAAGCTATTTTGTAGCCGCTCCTATTCCTTTTAAAAAATCATTACGTAAACCACATTTTATCATAAATTTTAAATTGGCTTAGCCCCATAGGTATCGTTCAAATTTCTTTAAAAGACCCATGATTTTACTAACATCTCACTGTCTGAATACGATTATCCTTTCAACGGATAATGTGATAAAAACAAATTCTTTGCAGCTGCAAAATGTAGCTTGCCGTACAATAAATAACTTTTCGGATTAGGGCATACTTCAGTATAAGTTCGCCTGTTAAATAAGATCATCACGTAGTTCTGCGAATTAAGGCAGGAGGGGGGATTTGGGTGCTAAAAATATCCAGGAGGAAGAAGGATGCCGGTTCGGGTACATATAATAAGATATTATTTTTTTGGTTTTTAGCAGGTAAATCAATTTACCTGCGTTAAGCATAGTTTCTCTTTTAAATCATTCTAAAAAATTATTAATTACTTTTTATGCAAAATCAATGGCTGGTTGCCTATACTTCTCCTAAAACCGAGAAAAAAATTTATGGACGATTGCTAGAGCTTGATATTGATGCTTTTCTACCACTGCAAAAGGTGACCAGGCAGTGGAGTGACAGAAAAAAAGTCGTCGAAGTACCCCTGTTTCCCAATTATCTGTTTGTTAAAATAACTCAGCAAGAAAGATGGAAAGTTTTGAGCCAGCGCGGAGTTATTAAATTTTTATCTCATGGTGGAGTTCCATGCTCAGTTCCGGAGAACCAGGTCAGGGCTATAAAGGACCTGATTTGCGAACAGGAAGTAGAGATATATGGATCATCATCCTTGTGTAAAGGTGAGCGGGTGGTCATAGTCAAAGGCCCTTTAATGGGATTTGAGGGATTTTTAACTGAGAAAAAAGGGAAAATGAGGCTGGTAGTCCGGCTTAGCTCTATTTCACAATCTATTTCTATCGAAATTTGTGAATCGCACGTTGAAAAGATATATGGATAAATATATCTGATATACAGCTTCCTGGCTTATATCCTGATTACCGGTTCCTCTTTTTCGGTATATCCTCTTTAGCAGAATTAATTTCTCACAAGGAATGATACCATTAAACCGATGAACACAGGCTGGTATTGAATTCTTTAAAACCTAAATAAACCAAAATGAATGCTAAGATTTTGAAACAAATTGTAGCTGTTGCCTTGCTGTTTTTGATTAAGACAGCAGCAATAGCTCAGATTCCCGTTAATAATCCCTATTTCACGAAGTATAATTCTGTAAATCACTGGACAGATAACTTACCATGGAAAAACACTGTTAATGCGGTTAAAATTCCAGGATTAATTGATGAAAAAGGGAGAGTGGATTCTCTAACTCTATCTAAAACAATGAAAGATATTTCAGATAATGGTGGCGGGGTTTTGTTTTTTCCTAAAGGAAAGTATTATCTGAACGCTGATGTTGAGTTATTTAGTGGGGTAATACTTAGAGGTGCAGATCCTGAAACCAGTAAAAATGGGATCAATGAGGATTATAAACCGCCTACCCAATTCTTATTTCCACAATATTTACCTTCATTTACGGGTAAAGGAACTCCTGATAATACAGCGTTTAAAACGATACATGCCGGTAAGGTAGAACGGGAGAATTTTGGGGTTGTGAACATTGATGTCAACAGAGCCAGACTTGATTTTGCAAACGTAAGTCACAATAACGTTATTGTTTTTGGAGTAAGATCAAATAATGCAGCAAATTGTTATAGCCCTTATTGTAATGTTGATGGAACACAGGCCTGGGTGAGATTCCCTAATATATACAATAATAATATTGCTATATATAGTAAGAATAACGCATTGATTGCCAATTGCAGGATAAATGATGCTATTACGGATGATTTTGCCATGCCGAACATTATGACAAATGACGGGGATGTTTTCACTAAGGATACTGTTAAATTTCAGTATTCCAATCAATCCGCAATTTTAATGAAGGAAGGGGAGATGTCAAATAAGGAGAATAAAATTGAAGTATTAGACAACTTTGCTGCCTGTGGAAAACCGGCAATCTATAAAATTAATTTAGAGACCAAAAATGGAATATCCAGGGGTAATGTTCTGGGAGATATTGCTTTACAGAATTTAGTAGTTCCAAATGGCTTTTATTCAAAAAAGATACAGGAATCTGTATCGAAGCTTTTCCTCAAAGAGGTATATATAAAAAATGGAAAGGATACTTTATACTACCAGTTGCTAAAGCCCCGTAATTATGATCCTAAGAAGAAATATCCTTTAGTTTTATTCTTTCATGGGATAGGAGAAAGAGGCGTTAATAATAATCCTCTGGTACATTTTGTACAAACATTTACTAAAGAGGAGATCGCTGATCAATATCCTTGTTTCGTACTGGTTCCGCATTTAGTTAAGATGACTGATGAATGGACCGGTAATGAAGGAAATATAAATTCTCCTCCTCAGCCTTCACTTCAGATGTCAATTGAGGTGGTCAATAAGTTGAAAAAGGAATATTCCATAGATAACAAAAAAATGTATGTAGCTGGTGTATCTACAGGCGGACATGCTGTACTGGATGTATTATTAAGATATCCGAAGCTTTTTAATAATGCAATTGTGATGTCCTACCTTTTTCCTCTGACTGAAAAACAATATAAAGTAGTGAAAAACGCATCATTTTATATTTCAGCTGGAAAATATGATCCGGATATTCCTGTGGAGTACATGAGACTGGTTGCTCAGAATTTGCGATTCGCAAATGCTAAAGTCAAGTATTTTGAATATGAAACAACGCATATGAGCTGGCTATATCTGTGTACTGACCCGAAATTTTTAGGAGAGATGTTCAAAAAGAATTGATCCCTGACAATTATTTTTTTCAGAAACTATGAAAAGAACTTTACTGATTGCCGCCATTCTGCTGATTTTTCAGAGCGGGTATGCTAAAGATAAATACTGGATTTTTTTCTCGGATAAAGAAGTTGGAAAGGTAACAGGTGTGAATGTTTCTGAGCAAGCGATATGGAACAGAAACCTTCTGGGATTGGAGTTAAATCAGTCTTCAGACCGGCCTCTTGATCGTAACTATTTGAATTTTCTGTCAGCCAGTCATATTAAAGTAGTTTGCAGATCTAAATGGCTGAATGCTGTTTCAGCTTACCTTAATCAGGATGAAATCCGGTTACTCAGAGAAACAGGCTTTGTTAAGGATATCAGGTTAATTAAGAGCAATTCAGTTCTTGCTTCTTCTGATAATGAAACTGAGACTGATAATTTTGTATTGGAGCAGATCAACAGTAAGGCTATAGCAAAAGAAAATCTTACGGGTAAAAACGTAGTGATCGGCGTTATTGACGGGCACTTCTGGAAATCAAAACAGAACGCGTCTTTACAAGCTGTTTTTAATGATAAACGGGTATTAGGAACAAAGGACTTCATAGAACCTGCTGATCGTGATAATTTTTTTGACAGAGGAACTGGTCCTAATGATACGCATGGTACGCTGGTCTGGCAATTTATAGCCGGATCTGACAAAGACAAACGAAAAAAATATGGTTTAGCAACTGATGCCTCATTTTATTTAGCCAGAACAGATGACTCCCGGAAGGAATTTCGAAAAGAGGAAGACTATCTGGTTTCAGCTTTAGAATGGATGGATAGTCTGGGGGTAAGATTAGTCAATACTTCACTGGCGTATTCTGCTGAATATGACAATCCTCTTGAAAACTACAGGCCGGAAAATATGAATGGAGTGACCAGTTCAATTGCAAAAGCTGTAAGTATAGCTGTCAGAGAAAAGGGAATGATCATCGTGATTGCGGCAGGAAATGAAGGAGGAAACAGAAACTGGAAATATATTTCAACTCCTGCTGATGCAACGGGTGCAATAGCAGTAGGATCAACTGATAAACATGGTCAAAAGGCAATTTTCAGTGGAATAGGACCTCCTTTTTTAAGCTATATAAAACCGGATATTTCTTGTTATTCTAATAACGGAACATCTTTCTCAGCACCGGTTATCACAGGACTGGTCGCCTGTCTTCTGGAAAAAAATCCCCGCCTGACCAGTTCAGATATAAGTCAGTTATTACAGAAATCCGGAAATCTGTATCCCTATAGTAATAATTATTTAGGCAGTGGTGTACCTGATGCCGAAAGGATGATGCAGCTGGTTAATCTGACTAAATCTGACTGGAATAATGTGGAAGAGATGAGGGTAAAAGATAGTAAAGTATTATTTGCCGCTAAAAAATACAAATCAAAAATAGCTGTGGTTTTTCATAAAGAAAACGAAAGAACAGTGATTAGTCAGACTATTGTTTTCCCGGAAGACAATCAGTTTGTTATTCAAAAAGAATCTGGCGTAAAACGCTCAACAGTAATTCTTAATAATAGAGTTGCAGAAATTTACTGGGAGTAGCTTAGTCCTTAAGCGATTTTCACAGGCCCATACATCTGAAATTTATCGAATCTTAAAATTTCCAATAGTAATATGAGTAATTCCGTTTCCCCAGCAGACCTGGTATCCTATTTATTAAAGGCAAAAGAAATTAATACTTCCTTTATTTGCTTAATAAAAGATAGTAGCAATGAATCTTATTTGCCTTATGCCGAACTATATGAGAAAGCTCTTTTTATTCTACATAATTTACAGGAAGCAGGAATTAAGGAAGAAGATGAAGTAGTTATTCAAATTGAAGATAACGGAGATTTTCTTCTGTTATTCTGGGCATGTTTGCTCGGGAAAATTATCCCTATCCCATTATCTGTGGGAAGTCAGGATGAACATAAGCTGAAAATTATCAAAGTATGGGAAAAACTAAATAACCCATATTTAATTTGCGAAGATATACATGCTAAAAGGCTTGAAAAGTTTGCTGAGGAAAATGGATATGAACAGGAAAATCAGCGGATAGCCGAAAAAACAATTGCTATTGAAATCATTAAGCAAGAGTTCAGTCAGGGGAAACCAGCTGAAATCAGCGAAAGTGATATTGCTTATATCCAATATTCTTCAGGTTCTACCGGAGAACCCAAAGGCGTTATACTGACTCATGGAAATCTGGTTGCCAATACTACAGATATTGCTGCAAGATCGGATATCAGTAACAAGGATTCCATGTTAAGCTGGATGCCACTTACCCATGATATGGGACTGATCTGTTTCCATCTTACCGGGCTGGTTTCTAATATTAATCAATATATCATTCCAACTCCTTTATTTATCAGAAGACCGCTGTTATGGATGGAGAAGGCATCAGAACATAAAGCCACATTATTATATTCTCCGAATTTTGGTTATCAGTATTTCTTATCGGCGCTGGAATCTGCCGAAGCTAAAACCTGGGATCTGTCTGCTGTAAAAATAATATATAACGGGGCTGAAGCTATTTCAACCACGCTGTGTTATGATTTTCTAAATACATTAGAAATATATGGTTTAAGCCCATATGCTATATTTCCGGGTTATGGTCTGGCAGAGGCATCTGTAGCCGTCGCTTTGCCGGTAGTGGGACAGGAATTACGTTCTTATGATCTGCACCGGGACTTTATTAATGTAGGTAACAAAATAAGATTTACCAGTGATACTGCAGACAGGGTAAATTTTGTAGAGGT
The DNA here is from genome assembly GCF_040026395.1 of Pedobacter lusitanus. Classification (NCBI taxonomy): domain Bacteria; kingdom Pseudomonadati; phylum Bacteroidota; class Sphingobacteriia; order Sphingobacteriales; family Sphingobacteriaceae; genus Pedobacter; species Pedobacter lusitanus. Next base: position 2,110,313 of record NZ_CP157278.1, on the reverse strand, counting down.
GGGATATGAGCTGGATAACTGTTATATCAGGATTACAGATGATGAAGACAGGTCTGTTGAAGACAACCATATAGGACATATCCAGATCACAGGAAATAATGTAACACAGGGATATTATAATAACGAGGCTGCAACTAAGGCTTTGTTTACTGCAGACGGATGGGTAAGAACAGGTGACCTGGGCTTTTTGAATAACGGGAAACTGATTATTACCGGAAGGCTTAAAAATATTATCATTATCAATGGTCAGAATTATTATCCTCATGATATTGAAAGGGTCACTTATGAAATCGGGGAACTGGGGCTGGGCAAAGTAGTCGCATGTGGCGTAAAAAATAATTATGATTTTACGGAAGAGCTGATTGTCTTTATTCTTCATAAAGGAACTGCTGCATCTTTTTTACCACTGGCAACCAAAGTAAAGGAGTTGATTTCAACGAGATTGGGAGTGATAGCCAGTATGGTAATTCCAGTTAAAAAGGTTCCGAAAACAACCAGCGGGAAGATCCAGCATTTCAAATTAACTGATGATTATAAAAAAGGAAAATTTAAGGAGAGCCTAAAGGAAATGGAGGAACTGCAAATGCAGCAAAACTCCTCTTTGTATTCGGCTCATGCAGACCTGAAAGAGACCCTGACGAATATATGGGAGAGGCTTTTCCATCAGAAAGCTTCTCTTTCGGATAACTTTTTTAATAGCGGATTAAGCAGCTTACAGGCCATTCAGTTTGCTTCAGTTATTAATGAGACTTTTAGTACCCAAATTGCTTTAAACAGCATTTTTGAATGGCCCTCTATAGATGCGCTGGGTGATTTTATAAGCAAACAATCTACTGCTGTTTCTGCATCTGTTATTGCTATTCCAGAACAGGAACTTTATGAGGCATCTGATATCCAGAAACGGTTTTGGTTTTTAAGTCAGCTGGAAAATAACTCCAGTGCCTACAACATCTCTCTTTGCTACAAACTACAGGGAAATCTGAAAGTTGAGCTACTTAAACAAGCTGTTGCAATACTTTGTGAACGGCATGAAATACTCAGAACTACTTTTGTCACTGCAGCGGGAGAATTAAAACAAAAAATCAACCCTGAAGTATATATTGAACAGATTTTTCAGGCTGAAGCTGTCACCAGTAAAACGGCTGATCAAAAAATAAATGAAATAACAAATTATTACGCTAACACAGCTTTTGATCTGGAAAAGGGACCTTTATGGAAGGTGATCTTATTGGAAAATCCGGCATCAGAGTTTGTATTATTATTTAATATCCATCATATCATTGCAGATGGGTGGTCACTGGGCGTAATTGTGGATGAAATTTCTCTGATCTACGGCAGTCTTTCAAGTGGCAATGATATACTTTTACCGGCATTGCCTTTTCAGTATAAAGATTATGTAGTCTGGAAGAAATCTGCAGAAAAAGGAGAGTCTTATTTATCACATAAGGAATACTGGGAAAAGGAATTTGATTTCGGTAACGGTCATTCGCTTACTCAGCTGCCTTTTGCAGTTGCCGGGGCACAGAAAAGTACATCCGGTGGAAATATAATAAGTTTTGAGCTGCCGGACCGGATAACTGAAAGTCTGAAGACATTAAGTGCAGCACATGAATCGACACTGTTCATGACTTTGATAGCACTTTTGAATACACTGTTCTACAAATATTCAGGAGAAACTGATATCACGTTTGGAACAGATCTGGCAGGCAGAAATCAGAAAGGACTGGAATCACAGATTGGCTGTTACCTGAATACTTTATTATTAAGAACCCGTTTCGATAAAAAAGATACTTTCGGGAGATTGCTGAGAAGGGTGAAAAGTAAAGTACTGAAGGCCTATGAGCATCAGGAGTATTCTTTTGATCAGTTGGTAGAAGAAAAAACAGACTATACCCAGGTTGCACGTAATGAGCTGTTTAACGTCCTTGTACTGCTGCAGAATTTTGATTTTGACTTTGATTTCAAAAATTTAGACAACGCTGTTGAATCAGAATTTTACCCTGTTCAGATTGATACTGCATTTATTGACTTGCAGTTTGAATTTATTCAGACCAGGAGTTCCCTGGTTTTAAACATCAGGTATAGTACCGATTTGTTTGACCAGGAACAGATTAAAAGGTTAGGCAGTCATTTTCTTAAATTAACTGATTCAGTTATTCAGGACCCCAATCTTCCTTTATTAAGTTACCAGGTGCTTCCGGAACAGGAACAGCAACGGTTACTTATGGAGTTTAATCCACCTTTCCAATCCTTACAGGATTCTTTAAGTATAATAGATTTATTCGGACAGCAGGTTGAGCGCCATCCGGATGCTATAGCAATAGCTTATTTAAATGATCAGATAACTTACAGGGAATTAAATATAAGGGCTAATCAACTGGCTCATTTTCTGTTGACTAAGTACCAGATAAAATCAGGAAGCAGGGTTGGAATCATGTTCTTACCTTCTCCTTATGCCATCATCGGAATCCTTGCTACGTTAAAAATCAATGGGGTATTTGTTCCGGTTGATCCTGCTTATCCTGCGGACAGGATAAATTATATCATTGAAAATAGTGAGCTTGATTTACTGCTTTGTGATAGTATATCTTTTGAGTATCAGGGAGCTTTGAAGAAGGAGAAAACTATCCTTGTGGATGAGATAGCCGATGAGCTGAGAAATTGCCCTGCTGACAATCCATCTTTCACAGGTTATCATGAGCTGGCTTATATCAATTATACATCTGGCTCTACCGGAAAGCCCAAAGGTGTAATGATCGGACATCAGTCACTCGTTGATTATGTACTTACTTTTATCCAATATTTTGAGCTGACTGCTCAGGAGGTGGTTATTCAGCAATCTTCACTATCTTTTGATACGGCCATAGAAGAAATATTTCCGGTATTATGTGTATCCGGTAAACTGGTCATCTTAAAAGACGGAGGACGGAATATTGATGAATTACTTCAGACAGCAGAAAGACAGTCCGCGACATTGCTCAGTACAACACCACTGGTTATTAATGAGATCAATAATCATCCCGGATACCTGAAAAGTCTGAGGATTTTAATTAGCGGGGGAGATATTTTAAAGCCGGCTTATATCAGTAATTTATTTGGAAAGACGGCTATTTACAACACTTATGGCCCTACGGAATCAACGGTTTGTACCACCTTTAATCCTGTTAAAAATCATAGCGATGCTGCTAATATTGGCTGGCCTGTTGCCAATCGTAAAGTATTTATTGTAGATGAACTGATGCAGATTGTTCCGGTAGGTATTACCGGAGAAATATGTATCGGTGGTATGGGGCTGGCAAAAGGTTATGTAAATAATGAGACTGAGACAGCTGCGAAATTTGTTGTTGCAGATTTCGGGGAAAAAATAAGAGTTTATAAAACAGGAGATTTAGGTAAGTGGAATGAAAACGGAAGTATTTCATTTATTGGAAGAAAAGACGATCAGCTCAAAATAAGAGGTTATAGAGTAGAGCTTGCTGAAATTGAAGGCACTATTCTTAAGCTCGAAGCAATAGAAGATGCATTGGTACTGGCCAGTGAAGACCATAACGGGGAAACATACCTGATTGGATTTTATATAGAGAAAGGGGTACATACTCAGGATCTGAGAAAGTATCTCCACCAGCAGCTGCCTGACTATATGGTGCCAAGGCTATTGGTTACTTTGAATGAGTTTCCGCTTACTCCGAACGGGAAAGTAGATAAACAAGCCTTGCTGGCTATGGAATTTACAACAGAGATCTTTGTTGAAGACAGAGAGCGGTTGTTATCTCCTGCCGAGCAGATTTTAGTGGAAATCTGGGAAGATATCTTAAACAAATCATCAGTCAGTATTTTTAATAATTTCTTTGAACTGGGTGGTAATTCTATTAAAGCTACTCAGCTGATTGCTCATATCAGGAGCAGACTTCATGTGGAGTTAGCTTTAAAGACACTCTTTCTGAATCCGACAATTAAAGAGCTGGCCGAAGAGATGCTGAAATATGAAACTGTGCGTACTCCAGGTATCCGGGTAATCCGGAAAATGGACTATTATGATGTTTCTCCTGCTCAAAAAAGACTTTGGATACTCGATCAGTTCAGGGAAAATCAAATCGCCTACAACTTATCATGGGAATATGAATTAAAAGGGGAGCTGGAAGTAGAATTATTACAAAAATCTTTTCAGAAGCTGGTCGAAAGACATGAGATTCTCAGAACTACATTTGTAGTAATTGAGGAAGAAGTAAAGCAGAAAATTCATGAGGATTACACAACGATCTCTCAAACCTTTATAGATCTTACTCAATTTGATGAAGTTAAAAAGGCTTCTCTGCGGGATCAGTCAATTCAGGAGAATAAAAGTACTTCATTTGATCTGGCCAATGGTCCTTTACTAAGAACGATAATACTGAAGCTGGATGCAGACTCTCATCTGCTTTTATTTGCCATGCACCATATCATTACTGACGGATGGTCAATGAATATCCTTGCCGGTGAATTGGTTTCTGTTTATAATGACTTCAAAGCCGGAAAAGAAAACTTATTACCTCCGCTGCCATTCCATTATAAAGACTATGTATACAGCGCGCAGAACAGCGCGATCAGTGCAGAAGATAAACACAGGGAATACTGGCTGGATCAGTTTAGTGATGAGCTTCCTGTGCTTGCTCTTGCAACAGATTTACCGCGTCCGGTATTTCAGACGTACAATGGTCATGTGACCAGCTTTATGCTGGAGGATGAGCTTTACAATGGAGTGATCGGATTAAGCAGGTCAAAGGATTCAACAGTATTTATGGTTTTACTGGCCTCTGTTTATGCATTGCTTAATAAATATACGGCCCAGCAGGATATTATTCTTGGTATACCTGTTGGATTAAGAGATGAGCAGCAGCTCGAAAACCAGATCGGCTATTTTTTAAATACACTGCCTATCCGTACAAAATTTGATGAATCAGCATCCTTTGAGCTGCTTCTGGAAGAAGTTAAAGGAAATCTGATCCAGGGATATGAACATAAATCTTATCCATTTGATAAGATGGTTGATGATCTGGTTTCTGCAAGGGATATGAGCCGCTCTCCTGTTTTTGATGTAATGGTAGGTTTCCAGAATACCGGACTGGCTGTGAATGAATTGGAGAAGCTCGATGGAATTCAGGCAATTCCTTATCCGGCAACGGGTTTGATCAGCCAGTTTGACTTGTCTATTGACTTTTTTGAACTGAATGATGAATTAAAAGTTAGTATTGAATACAACAGGGATTTATTTACTGAGTCCAGAATTGAAAGGCTTTCAGCTCATCTCAGGAACATAATTGCTGCTATTGTCCATAATTCTAAATCTTCTTTAGCTCATCTGGAATATCTGGGTGAAAAAGAAAAAGATCTGGTCCTCCATCTGTTTAATGATACGGCTCTTCCTGTTGCTGAAAACCTGACTTTTCAGGAATTGTTTGAAGCCCAGGCAGCATGCAGTCCTGATGCTGTTGCTGTTATTTGTGAAGACAGCAGGATTACTTATAAAGCGCTTAACGAAAAAGCAAATCAACTGGCAGCTTATTTAAGGGCATCTTTTGAAATTATTCCCGATCAGCTTATTGGAGTTATGGTAAGCAGGTCTGTATGGTCAGTAGTAGCTGTACTTGGGGTAATTAAATCGGGTGCTGCCTATGTGCCTGTCGATCCTGAATATCCGCAAAGCAGAATAGAATATATAATTGAAGACACTAAAATAAAGATCTTACTGACTGATCAGGCCGATGTTGTGATCTCAAAAGAAGATATTTCTGTAATCAATCTGAATGAGCTTAATGAAGAGCTTAGCAGTTTTGACTCAGCTAATCCGGAACAAACTATCAGTCCTGCTAATCTTGCCTATGTAATTTATACTTCTGCCTCTACCGGGCTTCCAAAAGGGGTAATGGTAGAGCACAAAAACCTGGTGAATATAGCTAAAGGATGGACATCAGCTTATCGTCTGGATACTTTTGAAGTCAGGTTATTGCAAATTGCCAGCATTTCCTTTGATGTTTTCTGCGGGGATTTGTGCCGTGCATTGCTGAATGGGGGAAGTATGGTTATCTGTCCTTCACAGGCGCGTTTTGATCTGGAGTCATTATATCAGCTTATTCTTGAAAATAAGATCAATATTTTTGAATCTACTCCGGCTCTGGTAGTTCCGCTGATGGATTATATCGCTGAAGAAGGTTATGATATTTCTTTCATGGAAATGGTGATTTTGGGATCAGATACACTTCTGCTGGAAGATTATAAAAGGATTCTAAGCAATTTCAAAGATCAGTTCCGTATTATAAATAGTTATGGTACTACTGAGACCACTATAGATTCATCTTTCTATGAGGTATCAGCTGATGATTTATTACCTGTTTCGAATGTTCCGATTGGCAGGCCAATGGCTAATACTCAATACTATATTCTGGATCATTATCAAAATCCTGTAGGTGTTGGGATTTTAGGCGAGCTTTATATTGGAGGAAGTGGAGTAGGCCGTGGTTATATCAACCTGGAGGAGCAAAGCAGAGACCGTTTCCGTGTTAACCCTTTTATTACTGGTGGCCGGGTATACAAGAGCGGAGACATGGCACGCTGGCTGGAGGACGGAACGGTAGAGTTTATCGGGAGGTCAGATCACCAGGTGAAAGTGCGTGGTTACCGGATAGAACTGGGAGAGATTGAAAATACACTCCTGAAACATGAGGGGGTTTCTCAAAGTGTGGTACTGTGCAGAACAGATGATCAGGGGGAGAAAGAACTGGTAGGTTATTATGCGGGTGTAGCAGATGCGGTAACGCTAAGAAGTTTTATGGGAGGTTATCTTCCTGAATATATGATTCCGGGTTATCTGGTAAGATTGGATACATTGCCTTTGACAGCCAATGGCAAGATTGACAGGAAACAGTTACCTGATCCTGTCCGGGATTCAGGCAGCAGCAAGAGTTATGAAGGACCACGTAACCAGACCGAGATACAAGTTGGCAGGATATGGTCAGAGGTCCTGAAACGGGAACAGATTGGTATCCATGCTAATTTCTTTGAACTGGGAGGACATTCGCTGAAAGCTATCCAGGTGATCAGCCGTTTGCATAAAGAGCTGGGACTAAAGCTGGAGCTGCGGAGTTTATTTGCTCATCCGACCATAGCAGGGTTAAGTGTAGAGATCAGCAAAGGCAGGAAGGTCTCTTATGAAGAAATTACCGCTATCCCTGTAGAGGCTGATTATGCGTTGTCACATGCGCAGCAGCGTTTATGGATACTCGATCAGTTTGAGCAGGACCGGATTGCTTATAATATGCCATCAGCTTACCGTTTCAAAGGGTTGCTGGATATAAAGGCACTTGAGGCCTCATTCAACAGTCTGATCGAACGTCATGAGATTTTAAGAACCATATTTATCAGTGTAGAAGGAGAACCCAGACAAAAGGTATTGCCGGCAGCGGCCTGCCAGTTTCAGCTGGGTTATCTTGAGGCAATGGGGGAAGAAGATTTACAGGAGCTTGTCAAAGTGGAGCTTGCAGGATCTTTCAGTCTGGATCAATGGCCCCTGCTAAAAGCTGGTGTGATCCGTACCGGGGAAGGGGAACATATCCTGGTGTTCAATATGCACCATATCATTTCTGATGGCTGGTCAACAGAGGTGATGACGGATGAACTGGTCAGACTTTATCAAAGTAAGCAAAATGGACAGGAGGCAGGATTGGCGCCTCTTGCCATTCAATATAAAGATTATGCACACTGGCAAAACCGTCAGTTGCAGGAAGGCAGATTTGCAGCGTCGGCAAGTTATTGGCAGAGCCAGTTTTCAGGTGAGATTCCTGTTCTGGATTTACCTTTGGATTATAAGAGAGGTTTAATCAAAACATTTAAAGGAAACAGCATCAGCGCAAGTCTTGGCGCAGAACTGAGCCGGGATATTCAGCAGTTGGGGCAGGCAGAAGGGATGAGTGTTTTCATGATTCTTTTAAGTTTGCTTAAAATCCTGTTGTACCGTTATACCGGTCAGGAAGATATGGTTATCGGAACAGCTGTCGCCGGCAGGAGTCAGAAAAGTCTGGAATCTCAGTTGGGATTTTATGTGAATACGCTTGCGTTTCGTACTGTGGTAAACGGGGAAGAACCGGTGATCACTCTATTGCACAAGATAAAACAGTCAGTGCTTGAAGCCTATGAGCATGAGCAGTATCCTTTTGATTTACTGATTGAAGATCTGGAACTGAGCCGGGATATGAGCCGTTCAGCCTTGTTTGATGTAATGATGGTGTTTCAGAATGCGGAACTGAATGGTGCAGGTATAGAAGAACTGGAAGGAATTGAGGTTTCAGCCTTTAACTTAGCCAATACGATAAGCAAATTTGATCTTACGTTCAACTTTGCAGCAAAAGATTCTGTAGTTGAACTGGAAATAGAATACAATACTGCTCTTTTCAAAGCAGAAAGTATAAGCCGTCTGCTAGGTCATTTCAAAGAACTGGCTGGTGCAGTGATCGCAGGTCAGACAGTTGCCCTAAATCAGTTGTCTTATATTCCTATAGCAGAGCAGTTGCAGCTGATTGAAGGGTTTAATCAAACTGCAAGAAGTTATACGGGTGGAGCAACGATCCAGGAGCTGTTTGAAGAGCAGGTAGCCAGAACACCACTGGCAATTGCAGTATCTGATGGCGCAGGGGAACTGACTTACCAGGAATTAAATACACGATCCAATCAGCTTGCCGGTTATCTTCAATCTCATTACGGGATTAAGAAGGATGAGCTGGTGGGCATAATGATGGATAAGAGTACAGAACTGATGATCAGTATACTGGCGATCCTGAAATCAGGTGGTGCTTATGTACCGGTTGATGGAGCTCATCCGGCAGAACGCAAAGCACATATTATCAGAGACAGCCAGCTCAGAGTTTTGCTGACTGGTGCTGATCCCGGGGCAGAGTTTTCGGTTCCTGTGGTGCAGGTGACCGAGGATTTATATGGAGGATATGCTACGGATAATTTAAACCAGAGCTATAGTGGAGATGATTTAATCTATGTGCTTTATACCTCAGGGACAACAGGTGTTCCCAAAGGAGTCCAGATAGAACAGCATTCGGTAGTTAATTTAAGCCACTGGCTGAAAGAGATTATCTATAGCAAACATGATCGGCCACTGGTGTCATTACTGACCGCATCGATCAATTTTGATGCTTCAGTGCAGCAGTTATTTGCACCGCTGCTGAACGGTGGACAACTGATCCTGATAGCGGATGAGGTGAAGAAAGATCCGGCTCAATATATCCAGACCATTATAGCAGGCAAAGTAGATGTGATTGACATTACACCAGCTTATCTGGGCGTTATGCTATCGCATTTGGAAGAAAGCGGGATTGGTATGGCTTTACAATACACACTGACAGGAGGAGAAGCACTGAGCGAAGATCTTTGTCTCCGTTATGAAACCATCTTCGGGGAACAGAGCAGTCTGATCAATGTATACGGTATTACAGAATGTACGGTGAATTCCAGTTATGAATTTGCTGGAGTAACGCCTAAGGGAACAAGAAAAACAACAAGAAGCAGCGATTCCAGTATCGGCACCCCATTACCAAACCATCAGCTTTATATTCTGGATGGTTCAGGAAATCCTGTACCAATCGGAGTAAAAGGCGAGCTTTATATTGGAGGAAGTGGAGTAGGCCGTGGTTATATCAACCTGGAGGAGCAAAGCAGAGACCGTTTCCGTGCTAATCCTTTTATTACTGGTGGCCGGGTATACAAGAGCGGAGACATGGCACGCTGGCTGGAGGACGGAACGGTAGAGTTTATCGGGAGGTCAGATCACCAGGTGAAAGTGCGTGGTTACCGGATAGAGCTGGGAGAGATTGAAAATACACTATTGAAACATGAAGGGGTTTCTCAAAGTGTGGTACTGTGCAGAACAGATGATCAGGGGGAGAAAGAACTGGTAGGTTATTATGCGGGTGTAGCAGATGCGGTAACGCTAAGAAGTTTTATGGGAGGTTATCTTCCTGAATATATGATTCCGGGTTATCTGGTAAGATTGGATACACTGCCTTTGACAGCCAATGGCAAGATTGACAGGAAACAGTTACCTGATCCTGCTGAGGATTCTGGTAAGAGCGAAAGTTATGAAGGACCACGTAACCAGACCGAGATACAGGTTGGCAGGATATGGTCAGAGGTTCTGAAACGGGAACAGATTGGTATCCATGCTAATTTCTTTGAACTGGGAGGACATTCGCTGAAAGCTATCCAGGTGATCAGCCGTTTGCATAAAGAGCTGGGACTAAAGCTGGAGCTGCGGAGTTTATTTGCTCATCCGACCATAGCAGGGTTAAGTGTAGAGATCAGCAAAGGCAGGAAGGTTTCTTATGAAGAAATTACCGCTATCCCTGCAGAGGCTGATTATGCGTTGTCACATGCGCAGCAGCGTTTATGGATACTCGATCAGTTTGAGCAGGACCGGATTGCTTACAATATGCCCTGGGCTTACCGTTTCAAAGGGTTGCTGGATATAAAGGCGCTTGAGGCCTCATTCAACAGTCTGATCGAACGTCATGAGATTTTAAGAACCATATTTATCAGTGTAGAGGGAGAACCCAGACAAAAGGTATTGCCGGCAGCGGCCTGCCAGTTTCAGCTGGGTTATCGTGAGGCAAGTATCACTCTGGGGGAAGAGGATTTACAGGAGCTTGTCAAAGCGGAGCTTGCAGGATCTTTCAGTCTGGATCAATGGCCCCTGCTAAAAGCTGGTGTGATCCGTACCGGGGAAGGGGAACATATCCTGGTGTTCAATATGCACCATATCATTTCTGATGGCTGGTCAACAGAGGTGATGACGGATGAACTGGTCAGACTTTATCAAAGTAAGCAAAATGGACAGGAGGCTGGGTTGGCACCTCTTGTTATTCAATATAAAGATTATGCACACTGGCAAAACCGTCAGTTGCAGGAAGGCAGATTTGCAGCGTCGGCAAGTTATTGGCAGAGCCAGTTTTCAGGTGAGATTCCTGTTCTGGATTTACCTTTGGATTATAAGAGAGGTTTAATCAAAACATTTAAAGGAAACAGCATCAGCGCAAGTCTTGGCGCAGAACTGAGCCGGGATATTCAGCAGTTGGGGCAGGCAGAAGGGATGAGTGTTTTCATGATTCTTTTAGGTTTGCTTAAAATCCTGTTGTACCGCTATACCGGTCAGGAAGATATGGTTATCGGAACAGCTGTCGCCGGCAGGAGTCAGAAAAGTCTGGAATCTCAGTTGGGATTTTATGTGAATACGCTTGCGCTTCGTACTGTGGTAAACGGGGAAGAACCGGTGATCACTTTATTGCACAAGATAAAACAGTCAGTGCTTGAAGCCTATGAGCATGAGCAGTATCCTTTTGATTTACTGATTGAAGATCTGGAACTGAGCCGGGATATGAGCCGTTCAGCCTTGTTTGATGTAATGATGGTGTTTCAAAATGCGGAACTGAATGGTGCAGGTATAGAAGAACTGGAAGGGATTGAGGTTTCAGCCTTTAACTTAGTCAATACGATAAGCAAATTTGATCTTACGTTCAACTTTGCAGCAAAAGATTCTGTAGTTGAACTGGAAATAGAATACAATACTGCTCTTTTCAAAGCAGAAAGTATAAGCCGTCTGCTAGGTCATTTCAAAGAACTGGCTGGTGCAGTGATCGCAGGTCAGACAGTTGCCCTAAATCAGTTGTCTTATATTCCTATAGCAGAGCAGTTGCAGCTGATTGAAGGGTTTAATCAAACTGCAAGAAGTTATACGGGTGGAGCAACGATCCAGGAGCTGTTTGAAGAGCAGGTAGCCAGAACACCACTGGCAATTGCAGTATCTGATGGCGCAGGGGAACTGACTTACCAGGAATTAAATACACGATCCAATCAGCTTGCCGGTTATCTTCAATCTCATTACGGGATTAAGAAGGATGAGCTGGTGGGCATAATGATGGATAAGAGTACAGAACTAATGATCAGTATACTGGCGATCCTGAAATCAGGAGGTGCTTATGTGCCGGTTGATGGAGCTCATCCGGCAGAACGCAAAGCACATATTATCAGAGACAGCCAGCTCAGAGTTTTGCTGACTGGTGCTGATCCTGAGGCAGAGTTTTCGGTTCCTGTGGTACAGGTGACTGAGGATTTATATGGAGGGTATGCTACGGGTAATTTAAGCCAGAGCTATAGTGGAGATGATTTAATCTATGTGCTTTATACCTCAGGGACAACAGGTGTTCCCAAAGGAGTCCAGATAGAACAGCATTCGGTAGTTAATTTAAGCCACTGGCTGAAAGAAATTATCTATAGCAAACATGATCGGCCACTGGTGTCATTACTGACCGCATCGATCAATTTTGATGCTTCAGTGCAGCAGTTATTTGCACCGCTGCTGAACGGTGGACAACTGATCCTGATAGCGGATGAGGTGAAGAAAGATCCGGCTCAATATATCCAGACCATTATAGCAGGCAAAGTAGATGTGATTGACATTACACCAGCTTATCTGGGCGTTATGCTATCGCATTTGGAAGAAAGCGGGATTGGTATGGCTTTACAATACACACTGACAGGAGGAGAAGCACTGAGCGAAGATCTTTGTCTCCGTTATGAAACCATCTTCGGGGAACAGAGCAGTCTGATCAATGTATACGGTATTACAGAATGTACGGTGAATTCCAGTTATGAATTTGCTGGAGTAACGCCTAAGGGAACAAGAAAAACAACAAGAAGCAGCGATTCCAGTATCGGCACCCCATTACCAAACCATCAGCTTTATATTCTGGATGGTTCAGGAAATCCTGTACCAATCGGAGTAAAAGGCGAGCTTTATATTGGAGGAAGTGGAGTAGGCCGTGGTTATATCAACCTGGAGGAGCAAAGCAGAGACCGTTTCCGTGCTAATCCTTTTATTACTGGTGGCCGGGTATACAAGAGCGGAGACATGGCACGCTGGCTGGAGGACGGAACGGTAGAGTTTATCGGGAGGTCAGATCACCAGGTGAAAGTGCGTGGTTACCGGATAGAGCTGGGAGAGATTGAAAATACACTATTGAAACATGAAGGGGTTTCTCAAAGTGTGGTACTGTGCAGAACAGATGATCAGGGGGAGAAAGAACTGGTAGGTTATTATGCGGGTGTTGCAGATGCGGTAACGCTAAGAAGTTTTATGGGAGGTTATCTTCCTGAATATATGATTCCGGGTTATCTGGTAAGATTGGATACATTGCCTTTGACAGCCAATGGCAAGATTGACAGGAAACAGTTACCTGATCCTGCTGAGGATTCTGGTAAGAGCGAAAGTTATGAAGGACCACGTAACCAGACCGAGATACAGGTTGGCAGGATATGGTCAGAGGTTCTGAAACGGGAACAGATTGGTATCCATGCTAATTTCTTTGAACTGGGAGGACATTCGCTGAAAGCTATCCAGGTGATCAGCCGTTTGCATAAAGAGCTGGGACTAAAGCTGGAGCTGCGGAGTTTATTTGCTCATCCGACCATAGCAGGGTTAAGTGTAGAGATCAGCAAAGGCAGGAAGGTCTCTTATGAAGAAATTACCGCTATCCCTGTAGAGGCTGATTATGCGTTGTCACATGCGCAGCAGCGTTTATGGATACTCGATCAGTTTGAGCAGGACCGGATTGCTTACAATATGCCCTGGGCTTACCGTTTCAAAGGGTTGCTGGATATAAAGGCGCTTGAGGCCTCATTCAACAGTCTGATCGAACGTCATGAGATTTTAAGAACCATATTTATCAGTGTAGAGGGAGAACCCAGACAAAAGGTAAACAGATTCATCAGCAATAGCTTTAAAATAAAATATATTGATCTGAGTGAAGATCATGCGGCCGCTGGCAAGGCTAAAGATATGGCCATTGAAGAAACCAGACGAAGTTTTGATTTGGAAAAGGGGCCATTATTAAGAGGGACATTAATCAGGTTGAATGCCAGTGAACATGTCTTTTTATTTACCAAACATCATATCATTTCTGACGGATGGTCAGTAACGGTGATGATGGAGGAACTGGTAACCTTATATAACTCTTACTTAAAAGGGGAAGACAATCCGCTTCTGCCACTAAAAATTCAGTATAAAGATTATGCGCACTGGCAAAACAATTTGCTGGAAAATGAGATGCTGTCTGGCGGACATAAGGCGTACTGGGCCAATCAATTTGCCAATAAAGTACCGGTATTGGAATTGCCATCAGATTTTCCCCGCCCTGCATTAAAAACATTTAATGGAGAGGTAAGTACATTTGATATAGAAGAGTCTGTATTTCAAAAAATAAGACAATCGGCGATCAAAAAAGAATCTGGTATTTTTATCACACTCATCGCTTCTTTAACAGCTTTATTATATAAATACACCAATCAAACTGATATTGTAATTGGTTCACCGGTTGCTTCAAGAGATAGCAAAGAGCTGGAAAATCAGATCGGATTTTACACCAATACTCTTCCTCTGCGTACTTCTTTTGAGCGGAATGACACATTTGAGGTCTTATTGGAAAAGGTAAAGGATACTGTCCTTGGTGGTTATGAACATCAGATTTATCCATTTGACAAAATAGTAGATGATCTCAACCTGGAGAGAGATTTAAGCAGGTCTCCATTATTCGACGTGATGGCAGTATTACAAAATGCGGAAGCCGGCACATCAGGATTAACTGGGTTTGAAGGGCTGAACATTTCGGGATTTGAAGGAGATGCTACGATTAGTAAATTCGATCTTTGTTTCTTCTTTACTGAAAATGAAAATACTTTATCCTGCGTTCTGGAATATAATACGGATCTGTTTGCTAAGGAAAGTATAGAAAACTTAATTCAGAGCTATAAACAAATTCTTTTATCTGCTTTTGACAATACAGCACAGAGTTTATATGAACTGGAATGTCTGACACCAGAAAATAAAAAGCTTCTTTTAGAGGACTATAATAATACCAAAGCTGATTTCCTATCGGATACCAATATCCATAAGTTATTTGAGGCTCAGGTTGTAAAAACACCAAAGGCTGTTGCGCTGACATTTGAAGGCAGATCGTTTACTTATGAACAACTGAACCTGAAAAGTAACCAGCTTAGCCATTATCTGACTACAAATTATCAGGTAAAAGAAGGTGATCTTGTTGGGATGCTGACAGACCGGTCAGAGTGGATGGTTATCGGGATGCTGAGTATACTTAAATCTGGCGCAGCTTATGTTCCTATAGATCCGCTCTACCCTAAAGAGCGTATTGCCTATATTTTAAATGATACCGGATTAAAGACCCTGCTGACAGGAAGTGAATACATAGCCATATGCGATGAGCTGCAAAATGAGCTGGCCGGATTCCAGAATTACATTTGTTTAACAGATGATCTTTCGTTATTGGAGGAGCTTCCCGGAACGGATTTAAATTTAAGTTTATCAGCTTCAGACCTGGCCTATCTGATCTATACATCGGGATCTACAGGATTGCCAAAAGGGGTGCAGATTCCTCATTATGCTGTACTTAATTTCCTGAACAGCATGCAGAAGGAACCTGGAATTACTCCGCATGACAGATTATTGGCGGTTACTACCTATACTTTTGATATTTCAGTTCTTGAAATCTTCCTGCCGCTGATATCGGGTGCTGAAATCTTCTTACTGGGAAAAGAATCTGCAGCAGATCCTGAGATTTTAAAACAGGTAATAGCATTTGAAAAGCCAACTATTATACAAGCTACTCCTGTTACCTGGAATATGCTTGTTAACAGTGACTGGAAAGGAGATCAGCAACTTAAAGTATTATGTGGAGGAGAAAGACTGAACAGAGATCTGGGATCAAAACTAATCAGACTTTGTAACAGCTTGTGGAATGTTTACGGGCCTACTGAAACTACAGTCTGGTCTACTATTAAACGCATACAAATTGAAACTGATTTGTTAACAATCGGTCGTCCTATTGATAATACGCAGATTTATATTGTAGATGATGAAAACAGGCTTGTGCCGCCCGGAGTTACTGGTGAGATTTTAATTGGCGGAGACGGACTGGCAAAAGGATACTGGAACAGACCTGAATTAACCGCTGAAAAATTTATTGATGTTCCTTTCAGCCCTGGTTCCGGAGTTTATAAAACGGGAGATCTGGGTCGCTGGTCGGTAAATAAAGAATTGATATACCTGGATCGTAAAGACAATCAGGTTAAAGTAAGAGGGCATAGAATTGAACTGGGAGAGATAGAGAACTGTCTGCTCAATCTTCAAAATATTGATGATGTAGTTGTCATCACTAAACAGGACCAGGATGGAATTGCATTTATTGTAGCCTATCTTGTCGCAGAAGAACATCTCGACCCGGGAGAGCTGATCCAGAAAATGAAGGTGAAATTACCCGGATATATGATTCCTTCTTATTTTGTTCAGTTAACCGAACTCCCTAAAACAACCAGTGGTAAAATTGACCGGAAAGCATTACCATCACCTGAAGGACTAAGTCTTACGGCTCATCAAAAACATGTTTTTCCGGTAACTGAAACAGAGGCCAGACTGGTTGAAATCTGGGAAAGTGTCCTGCAGAGAAGCCCGGTCAGCACAGCAGATGATTTCTTTGAAATCGGAGGACATTCGCTCAAAGCAACACAATTGGTATCTCATATTTTCAAAAACCTGAACACAAAAATTGAGCTTAGAAACATTTTTACGCTGAGAACAATCTCTGCGCTGGCAAAACTGATGGATCAGCTTAATCTCAGTACCCATGAACAAATTGTTCCTGTGAAAGAGATGGAGTTTTACGATTTGTCTCATGCACAGAAAAGGATGTGGATTCTCAATGAGATAGGTGAAGAGCAGGATTCTTATAACCTGTATCTGGGTTATGAATTTAAAGGTGAACTTCATCTTACGGAATTCAGGAAAGCTTTTGATATACTGATTGAAAGACATGAAAGCCTGCGTACTACATTTACGGTAGTGGATGGCGAGCCTATGCAGCAGATTCATCAGCACCTGAACGGATTTGAGATCGGATATGTTGATTTATCTTCAGCAGGAGACGAAACGATGACGGAAAAAACAATCCGTGATGAAGAGATCAAAAGAACATTTGATCTGGAAAAAGGGCCTTTGCTGAGAGCCAGACTAATCAGACTGGAAGCAGGAAAACATATTTTCCTTTTTACCATACATCATATTATCTGTGATGGCTGGTCATTAGGTGTGATTATGGAAGAAGTACTTGAACTTTACAATAGCTTGAGAAACGGAAACGAATCGACTTTAAAACCATTAAGAATTCAGTATAAAGATTATGCTAACTGGCAAAATGAGCAGCTCAATGAGCAGAACTTAAAGCTTCACAGGGCTTATTGGCTTGGAGAATTCAAAGAAAAAGTGACAGCACTGAATTTACCAGTTGATTTTCCAAGACAGGCAGTCAAAAGTATCCAGGGAGAACGAATTCTTTTCTCTATTCAGGAACAAGAGGCAGAGCGGCTGAAAAATATTTCCCAAAAGAATGGAGCTACGCTTTATATGACATTGCTGGCTTCTCTTAATATCCTTTTATCCGGATATGCTGTAGAAAAAGATATAGTAATCGGTTCTCCGATAGCAGGAAGAAATCATATTGACACTGAAAATCAAATCGGACTTTTCATCAATACCTTACCTATAAGAACAAAGCTTAATCCAGATGAACTTTACAGTCGTTTCCTGGAAAGCGTAAAGCTCAATCTGCTGAAAGCCTATGAGCACCAGATGTATCCTTATGATCTTCTGATTGAAGAACTGGATATCCCAAGAAATACAAACCGGGGCCAGTTATTCGATGTTGGTTTCACCTGGCAAAACCTGAATCATACGGAGTCGGGCAACCAGCAGGAATTTTCAATATCGCCATTGGAATGGGACGCTGATTATGTAAAAACAGACTTCTGGCTGCATGCCTGGGAGACTAATCATGAAATTCATTTTTCATTCTCTTATCTCAGCGCTTTATATAAGCCGGCTACCATTGAAAGTATAATAGAAGACTTCAGGCTATTGTTACATACCATAGCCAACTCGCCGGATAGCACAATTCATCAACTGACAGAAACCCTCAGCCACACACGTAAAACCAAATCTGTAATGAATGAGAACAAAATCAAAGAAAAGAACTTAGAAAAGTTTTTCAGTAAACCAGCAAAAAAAGTATCACTTTCAGAAGAGATCCTGATCTCGGAATCCTTTCTGACTCCTGGGAAAACGTATCCTCTGGTAGTGAAGCCAAATATTGAAGATTTTAATTTAACGGATTGGCTGAAAGACAATCTTGCTTTTGTAAAGCAACGTCTTCACCAGCATGGTGCACTCCTTTTCAGAGACTTTAAGTCAACTTCTCTGCCTTTCTTTCAGGAATTTGTAAAGAATCTGAGTGCTAACCGAATGAGTTATGTGGATCAGTCTTCACCAAGAAGCCTGGTAGATGATAATTTATATACCTCTACAGATCATCCTGCAGATCAGGTGATTCATATGCATAATGAGCTTTCCTACTCTAATGAATGGCCTATGCAGATTTTGTTTTTCTGTAAACAGCCAAGTGATGAAGGTGGCGAAACACCTATTGCTGATAGCAGAAAAGTGTTAAGTCTTCTGTCGGTTGCAACCAGGGATAAATTTGCGGCAAAAGGAATTATGTATGTAAGAAATCTGGTTGAGGGATTCGGATTATCCTGGCAAACAGTCTACCAGACTGATGATAAGAATGTTGTTGAGGCATATTGCAATAGAAATAACATAAACTTCAGCTGGGAAAGTGACAGGCATCTGAAGATAAGCTGGACAAGACCAGCCATCCAGAATCATCCGCTTACAGGTGAACCGGTGTGGTTCAATCACGGATTTTTCTTCAATGCCCTCAATCTGGAAGAAAGTGTCAGAGAAGTCCTGCTTTCTTCAGAAGAGTTTCCGTTTAATACCTTTTATGGTGATGGTACTCCGATTGAGCCTTCAGTTCTGGAAGAAATTGGTAATGCTTATGAGAAATCCAAAGAAGAATTCACCTGGCAAAAAGGAGATATCCTGCTTTTAGATAATATGCTGATGTCACATGGAAGAAATCCATTCAAAGGGCCAAGAAGTATCATAGTCGGAATGGCAGACCCTCATAACCTGGTTGCTGCAAAAGCAGACGTAGCAGAATAATTTACAAATGCTCAGCTAGCAGTTTGAGTTAAACATCATTTCAAATTTATCTATGGAAGGCTTTCATATTTCACCTGTACAAAAAAGAACCTGGGTACTGAATAAGTTAGGTTATTATTTCAACAATCTGATTTATATCAATATCAAAAAAGAACTTCTGGAAGACGATCTTCATGAAGCGATCAGTAAACTTGTAGAGCGGCATGAAATTTTAAGAACAAATTTTAAGATTCTTAATTATTCTTTATACCCTCTTCAGGTAATTGATCCACCTGCAACTCCTTCCATTGCTTTTGTTGATCTGACCAGGCTTTCGGCCGGCGATCAGGGAGATAAGCTGAAGGAAATATTCGGAAAAGTGCAGGACTATAAATCACAGTTCAAAGAAGAACATATTCTGACGGCTATATTATGTAAACTCAGAGAAGATGAATATAAGCTTATACTAAGTTTGCCAACCCTCTCAAGTGATTCTTATTCAATGACTCAATTTGTAAAACAGCTTACAGAGCTTTATACAGATTTAGACAATGAAGATTTAAGTGAAGAGGAAAATTATCAGTTTCACCAGTTTTCGGAGTGGCACAATGAGCTTCTGGATGAACCGGAAGAAGAAGCAAAAGAGTTTTGGAGCAAACAAAACTTTCTTCCTTATATGGATTTTCATTTGCCTTTTGAGCTTCCTGAACCTCAGAAAAAACAGTGTCAGCTTGCTTTACTTTCCATAAAAGCAGAACCTGTACTGTTTGACGCATTAAAGAAATTTTCAAATCGGTATGAAATTCCGGTTGCTACGCTGGTATTGAGCTGCTGGAATATTTTATTGTGGCAGTATTTGAATAAACCGGCCGATTTAGTAATAGGTAAGATAGAAGAAGGGAGGCACTACGATTTTTTCTTAAATATAGGCGGACCGCTTTCCAAAACGCTTCCTGTACATATACAAATTGACGGAAAAAAGAACATCCCCGAACTTTGTGCTCAAATACAATCTGTGCTTGATGAAGTAGTCTCCTGGCAGGATAACTTCAATCTGGAGTTACCTGAGGAAAGTATCCTGCTGAAAAATTTCCCCTATTTCTCTGCAGGCTTTGAGCATATCAATTATCAAAAATCGCCTGGTGATGGCTTCACCATTGAATCCATATACAGTAACAACGATCTGTTTAAATTAAAGCTTACCAGTCTGGAATCAGAGGAAGATATTCAATTTGATCTGAGCTTTCTGGTTGATTTTTTCGGAACAGAATCCATACAGTGTATCCAAAACCAATTGCTGAATTTAATTTCCGGTGTACTGAACAATCCGGATAAGGAAATTCAAACGCTATCAACCCCATCTTTGGCTGAGGTTAAGCTGATCGGTAATAGCAATGAAACTTCAGCAGACTCTACAGGGTATCATTCTATAATAGAATCTTTTGAAGAACAGGCGTCTTTAAGACCGGATCATATTGCATTAGTCTGTGAAGGGGTTTCTTTAACTTATCGCGAATTAAATGAAAAGGCTAATCAGGTAGCTGCCAGACTAATTGAATTATATGGGATAACTGAAGGTGATATAATCCCGGTCTGGCTTACCAGATCAGCAGAGTTGATCACAGCTATTTTAGGGATTCTGAAAACCCGTGCGGCTTTTCTTCCCCTGGATAGTAATACTCCGGTAGAACGAATCAATCTGATCCTGGAAGAAGTAAAACCTAAGGTGGTTTTTGTCGGGCAAAAAGAGGACAAACTGATTTCAGCTGCAGTACAGGTGGAAATATCTGCTGAGTGGTACAACACAGCCAGTACCGGTAATCTCCATCGCAAACCGGAAGTAAATGATGCTGCCTATGTCATCTATACTTCGGGCTCTACAGGCAAACCGAAAGGTGTAGTGATCAATCATTCATCCTTAACTAATTATGCAGAATGGTTTAAGACTACTTTTAAAATTAACAGTACCGACAGCACTTTACTATTTTCTTCAGTTGCTTTTGATCTTTGTTATACCAGCTTGTGGTCATCGTTAATTTCTGGTAGCAGTTTATATCTTTTACAGGAAAGTAATCCGCTGGATCCTGCAGCATTAACAAGAAGTCTTGTTGAGAATAAGATCACCTATATTAAACTTACGCCGTCTCATTTCAATATGATTGTAAATACTGATTTTGAGGAATTGGTTAAGCAATATAATCTGAGACTTGTAGTAATCGGAGGGGAGCAGATCAGGGTATCAGATCTTGAAAAATATTTCGGGTACAGAAAAGATGTACAGTTTGTAAATCACTATGGCCCTACAGAAACAACTGTAGGCTGTATCTATAAATCACTGAAATATGAAGATCTGGAGCAATTCAGGTCCAGAACGGTTATCGGTCGTCCAATCAGCAATACCAGAATTTATATTCTTAATGAGTTTAACCAGAGGGTACCGGTAGGGGTAACAGGTGAAATTTGTGTTGCCGGATCAGGTTTAGCTGCAGGGTATCTGAACAATAAGGAATTAACTGCAGCAAAGTTCATCATCAATCCCCTGGAATCAGGAAATCTGCTCTATCAGACAGGTGATCTGGGAAGGTGGACTGCTGAGGGAGAAATAGAATTTCTGGGAAGAAAAGACAGCCAGGTAAAAATCAGAGGATATAGAATAGAACCTGGAGAGATTGAAAGTATACTCAGACAACATGTGAAGGTATTGAATTCGGCAGTTATCGTAACAGAAGATATTTTCGGTGACAAAGAACTGGTCGGTTATGTAGAAAGCAAAGACAAAATAGAAGAGCAGGAACTTCAGAAATACTTAAGGATAAGGCTTCCTGAATATATGATCCCACCTCATATCTTTGTCCTGAATGAGTTACCCTTAACCCCAAATGGTAAAGTAAACAGAAAGGCCCTGCCTTCTAAAGAAGAATTTGCCCTGGCAGTAAATGTAGACTATGAAGGCCCCAGAAACCAGGTAGAAGAACAATTGACTGCTATATGGCAGGAAGTATTAGGGATTGAAAAAATAGGTATAAGAGACCACTTTTTCCAGATAGGGGGACATTCTTTAAAAGCGACCCGTGTAATGTCACGCATTCACAAAGAGCTTAAATCAAAGATAGAACTGAGAAATATTTTCAACTATCCGACAATAGCCGAGTTATCTGCTATCATCAAAACTACTGAAAACAATAATTACGAATACATCACTCCGCTTGGCAGGCAGCCTCACTATGACCTGTCTCATGCTCAGAAAAGACTTTGGCTCTCTGCACAGTTTGATGGCAGACAAAGCGTTTATAATATGCCTGGAGCATATGTTTTTGATGGGAGGATAAATATTGAAGCTTTTGAAAAAGCCTTCCATACTTTAATCAGACGTCATGAAATATTAAGAACTACCTTCATCACCGCTGAGGGAGAGCCCAAACAGAAAGTGCATGAAGCTGAAGATTTCAATTTTAAAATAGACTTCAAAGATATAAGAGGGGAATCTGATCCGGATAATTTAAAGTTACTGATTGATGCTGAAGCTATAGCGCCTTTCAACTTCAGGGCAGATCCGTTATTAAGAGCAAGGTTTCTTCAGCTGGAAGAGGAAAAATATCTTTTTCTGTTTACTATGCATCATATCATTACGGATGGCTGGTCATTAGAAATCATGGTCAATGAAATACTAACGCTGTATGATGCCTTTGCCAATGCCAAAGATCATACTTTACCACAATTAAAAATTCAATATAAGGACTATGCTTTCTGGCAAAACCAGCTCTTGTGTGGTGATGGGGTAGTAAAAAGCAAGAGTTACTGGAATGATAAATTTTCTGGTGAGCTGCCGGTTTTAAATATGGCGACAGACTTTCCCAGACCTGAAGTCAGAACTACTGCAGGTGCTATACACCAGATGATCATTAATGAAGAACTTACACAAGCTCTCAATAAACTGAGTCTGGAACAGGAAGCAAGTTTGTTTATGGTACTTCTTTCGTCTGTTAAGGCCCTGTTATTCAGGTATACAGATCAGACGGATATCATCATTGGAACTCCTATTGCCGGAAGAGAGCATATTGACCTGGAAAATCAGATTGGATTGTACTTAAACAGTCTGCCATTGCGCACCGGATTTAAAAAGAATGAAACCTTTAAATCACTCCTTCAATTAGTAAAAGAAGTTGTACTTGATGCGTTCACTCATCAGAGTTATCCCTTTGACAAGTTAATCGAAGACCTTAATATAGAAAGGGATACAAGCCGCTCTCCATTATTTGATGTAGTTGTTATGTTCGACAATACCGAGCTTACCGGGCCGACGGTAAAAGAACTTGCCGGAATAAAAGTTACTCCCTATGAGTCTGATAACAGGATTAATACCATTGATATCAGAATTGTTTTCAGAGAAGCCAATGGTATTATAGACTTTAGCATAGACTATAATAAAGATGTTTTTAATAGTGAGACTATCAGGACATTTATGGAAAGAATACAAATCCTTCTGGAAAATGTCGTGAAAAACCCTGATATCCTGCTCAGCGATATCTCTTTGTCGCCAGGTAATAATCTGATTCAAAATGAAGAAAATTCACTGGACCAGGTATTTAATCTGAATTTTTAAAATACCCTGAGCGGAAACAACTGACCAAATAAAAAATCAACCACAACATTTCTAAAATTTCAATGAAAAGAATAGACAAGACAATATTTACAGACAGTAAATACGAAAAACACATCGGGTATTGGGAACAATTCAAAACAGTATGTCCTGACAGCTATCTTTTTTTACAGAAGAAATCCATTGTTGCGGACAAGAGCGCTTTTAAACTTCAAAATTTTAAAATCAGCAATCCGGGTGTAGCCAGTATTAAAAAACTGGCAGGGGAAAGCCATACAGGGATTTTTACTATTCTTCTGTCTGCCATTGGTATCCTTATTCATAAGTATACAGGGGAGGAAAGTATGATCATTGATACGCCGTTATTTGAGCTCAAAAATCAGGAGGAGGTCTTTACCGAAAGGGTGCCTTTATTATTGAATATTAAATCAGAAGATATACTGAAGACCTATTTGCAGGTTTGTCAGAACAGTATCAGAGGGCATTACCAGTTCCAGAACTTTCCTCTTGAATATTTTAATGCCACCGGGAATACATCTTGTACCACGAATGTTCTGATCCAATTTTCAGAAATACACAAGGCTATTTCTGATTTAAGTGTTTATGACCTGATTATAAACATAGAAAAGGATAATGACGGGCTTAAACTGAACTTCCTGTTCAACGAAAATGCCTTTGGATCCGGATTTATCTCGGGCATAGCTGAACATCTCGAAGTTATACTTGCTGGTTTGGGAAATCTTGACGCGGCTATCCGTAACATGAGTATCCTTACCCAAAACGAACAGGACAAATTATTAACAGGCTTCAGTGGCCTGGATTTCCCTTATACGGAGAAAACCATCGTGGATCTTTTTGAAGAGCAGGTTGGAATATCAGGCGATCAGACAGCCCTGGTTTTTGAAAATACTCACCTGACCTACCGGGAGCTGGATCAAAGAGCTAATCAATTGGCAAACTGTCTGATAGATGAATATAAAGTAAAGCCGGGAGATGTAGTTTCCCTGATAGCTGAACGCTCTGAAAACGTAATCATAGCTTTGCTTGGGATCATGAAAACGGGAGCGGTTTATCTTCCGGTTGATCCGGGTATTCCTAAAAAGAGAATGCAGCATATTCTGACTGATGCTAAGGTCAGTATGGTAATCACAGATTCCAGCTTAATATTTGACAATGATTTTGGCAGCTGTCCTTTATTTGCCCTGGATGTTCAGTTGTCCTTGCTGGAGACTTCAATCGAAAGCCCTGGCAAACTCAGTAAGCCCAATGATATTGCTTATATCATTTATACTTCCGGGTCTACCGGACAACCAAAAGGAGTTGCTATCAGACATATCAGCATTAGTGCGAGGAGTGTTGGTTTTAACGATTATCTGGGAATGACCTCAAATGATAATGTATTACATTTTGCTTCCATAGGATTTGATGCTTCCATCTATGAAGTTCAACTGGCTCTGCTTGCCGGTGGTAAACTGATCATGGCTGGTAGCAATGAAAAAAATGATATTAACAAGTTTCTCGAACTGCTGGATAAACAGAAAATATCTTTCGCAACACTACCCCCGGCATTTATGAAACTCCTGGAGCGCAGAGAGCTTCCATACTTAAAGAAGCTGGTATCTACAGGAGAAGGCGCCGCCCTGGAGGATGCTATCTTTTATTCGGGCATAAAAGATTTTTACAATGGCTATGGTCCTACAGAAACCTGTATTGGCGCCACTTTCTATCTTGCGGATTACAACAAGAGAGCTCAGTACAGGAGCAATAGTAATATCCCTATTGGAAAGCCATTTTACAATACAAAAGTTCTTGTCTTAGACAAAGATCTGGCTTTGGTTCCAATAGGTATTCCGGGAGAATTATATGTTTCGGGTGTCGGATTATCTCCTGGATATATCAATAATGAAAATTTTACCAAAGAGAGATTTCTTGCCAATCCCTATAGTACAGACGATAAGGACAGGGTTATTTACAAAACCGGGGATCTTGGAAAGTGGAATGAAGACGGTGAGCTGGAATACCTGGGAAGGGTTGATGATCAGGTGCAGATACATGGCATGCGCGTAGAATTGGGTGAGATTGAACAGGTGCTTATGCGCAACGAATTTGTAAAAGAAGCCATTGTAATTGTATATGAAAATGAAGGTAATAAGGAACTGGTGGCTTACTGGGTCAATAGGGATGAAAGATCTTCTGGTATAATCAGCAGCAGCGATTTCAAAGATTTTCTTCGCCAGTACCTGCCAATGTACATGATTCCCGCGCAATTCATCTGCCTTGATGCTTTCCCGCTAAATTCAAATGGTAAAACAGATAAAAAATCGCTGCCGGATCCGGCTGAGTTTTCAAATAAAGAAACTCACATAGAACCCCGTAATGAAGAAGAAAGGCAACTGCTGCAAATCTGGAAAGAGGTGCTCAAAAAAGAAAACATTGGTATTCGTGATAACTTTTTCGATGTAGGTGGTAACTCCCTGAATGCTGTTCAGATTTCCACCCGGATCTATAAATCCATGAATAGCCTGATAGAAGTAAAAATTATCTTCTCCAATCCAACTATTGAGCATCTTGCCTCTATTATTAATACAAAATCTTTAATGGAGTATCAGCAGATAACTCCCATTGAAGAAAAGCCATTTTATGAGATCTCGAATGCTCAAAAGAGGTTGTGGATTCTTGCCCAGGTTGGAGATAAACTGGCTTATAATATGCCTTTGACTTTTATACTGAAAGGTGATTTAAACAGAACTGCATTTCAGCAGGCATTTGAAAAACTGATAGATCGCCATGAAGTATTAAGGAGCACATTTAAGCTCATAGAAGGTGAACCCAGACAGCTCATTAAAGCTTATAAAGAGACAGGTTTTGAGGTGGGGTATATTAATCTGGATAATGAACGCATCAGCGATCAGGAATTACAGGAGCTGGTAACGGCTGAAGCTCAGCAGGTTTTTGATTTTGAACAGGGTCCTTTGTTAAGAGCAAAGCTGGTTAAACTTAAAGATGAAGAGCATTTGTTTTTGTTTACCATCCATCATATCGTGGCAGATCATTGGTCTATGCAAATTATTGTCAGTGAGTTAACTGCTTTTTACAATGATTACAGCTCCGGTAAAATACCGGTAGCGGAGCCACTTAAAATCCAGTATAAGGATTACGCCAGCTGGATAAATAATTCACTTTCAAATGATAATCTCAATATTCACCAGCAATATTGGTTAAACAAGCTTCAGGGAGAGCTTCCTGTCTTAAATCTTCCTAAAGATTATGAGGCTGCTTCGGGTAGAACTTCGAATGGTGATGTCTTTCATTTTACGATTGCTGAAGAACTGACTAAAAATCTAAAAGATCTTGCTGCCAGGTATAAGGCATCACTTTATATGACACTGCTGAGTGCTGTCAATGTATTATTGTTTAAATACAGTGATCAAACCGATATCCTGATTGGTACATCGACTACGGTAAGAAAGCATATGGAGCTGGAAGATCAGGTAGGACTGTATCTTAATCAAATTGTTTTGAGAGGGCAGTTCAATCCTTTGGATTCCTTTGCCGGTTTACTGGATAATATTAAAGAGGTAACTCTTGAAGCTTATGAGCATCAGATCTTTCCTTTAGATACTTTAATTGAAAGTCTTAATCTTAAATCTGTACCGGGTGGCGGGGCTAATCTATTTGATGTAATGGTGGATTTACAGGAAATCAATTCTGCTGATGAAGGAAAATCGTTCGACGGAATAGAAGTGGAAAATTACGATACCAGTAATATTTTTAGCCGTATGGATCTCACCTTTAATTTTAAGGACTACGGGCAGGAGATAGAAGGTGGTATAATCTACTGCAAGGATCTGTTCAGTACTAATACAATCAAAGAACAAGCTGGCTATCTAATTGAAATACTGGAAACTATAGTTCAGCACCCAGAGCTTACCCTGGTTGCTGTTATCAAACTTTGTGACAACAAAATCAGTGAAATCAAAGGATTTCAGAAGCTGAAAAAAAGAGAGAATTCGTTACGAAAACTGATGGATCTTTAAAATTTTATAGTCCCGGTTTTTACCCTCAAAATTGTTTTAATCCCCATCCTATGACCCAGAAAGAATCTATTTCTTCAATAGCAATATCTTCGTCTCAGCAAAGAGTTTTGAATTTACAGGAGGAAAATGGTCCTTTATATGTTCAGTGCGCAGTTGAACTAAGCACTGAATTTAATGATATAATTAATCCTGAAAAACTTCGTTTTGCAGCTGCAGGTGTACTCAGTAAATATGATGTATTAAGAACAGGCTATCATAAGTCTGGTGTGCTTTGGTCTGCGACCCTGCAATCTGACAATTCAAAAGGTGTAAATTTCGAAATTATAAACCTTAACGGGGATAATAATTACGATCAGTACCTGGATTACCAAAAAGAGAAAGCACTGAGTCTGAAAACCTCTTCGGAATCAGTATTCAATATTTTATTTCTCAGAATTTCTGATCAATCGGGATTTTTACTGTTTCTGGTACCAGCGGTTGCTGCAGACAGTACATCCCTGAAAAATATAGTCAGAGACTTTTGTGATTTATATCTTGATAGAGATAATAATCACAATGGCTCAGTAATTTCTTATCAGAAATTCTGTAAATGGCAGCATGACCTGTTACAGGATCCTGGTGAAGAGGTGATTGACTTTTGGAAGAAATATAACTACAAGGCGTATTTAAATGTAAAAAATCCATTTGAATTAAGTACAGAGACCGGTAACAGGCAGTCTGCCAGCAAAAGTCCGGAGCGGAAAAATCTGAGACTGCGGGTTGATGGACCAGATTATGAAAAGCTAAAAAGTCTTTCTTTAAAATATGAGCTGAAACAGGAAGTGATTATACTGGTTTGTTTAAATATCCTGATGGTCAAATATGCTCCGGCTGACCATGTTTCAATTGGTATGGTCATCAATGAAAGGATGTTTGAAGAGCTTAATTCTACTGTTGGGTTAATTGCTAAAGTTCTTCCGGTGATGGTTGAGACTGAGGCATCATTATCGCCAGTGGATTTATTTAACCAGCTCAGCAACAGAATTGAAGAGCTTACAGAGTTTCAGGATGGGTTTGATCTTGAAAAAGAATTGGGAGAAAATGGGTTTTTTCCTATAGGATTTGAAAGTATTCTGCTTACTGAAGAACCTGGTTCGGAAACGACTGCTTTTAAGTTCGAAAATTTTATCAGTCATACTGACCGCTTTAAATTGAAACTGGTTGCGCTTGAAAAAAAGGACTCACTTGTATTAGATTTCTATTTTGATCCTGTTTATTACAATCAGGAAGCAATTGAAACCATCGCTTCACATTATAGGGCCTTATTGGGCAATGTTCTGGAAAATCCTTCGAAGAAAATAACTGAATATAAAGTTGTCAGTGCTTTGGAAAGAAAGAGAATTCTGGATGAATTTAATCCTTTGCCAAAACCAGGCGATTCTTCAAAGTTAATTGTAGAATTGTTCGAAGACCATGCTGAACATTCTCCGGAGGCTATAGCATTGGTAACTCCATCTGGAAAGTTCACTTATAAAGAAGTAAATGTATGGTCGAATAAGCTGGCTCATTACCTCCGGGAAGAGTATCAGGTAAAACCGGGCGATATCGTCGGGATTTTACTGGATAGATCAGAGTGGATGATTGTAAGTGTACTGGCTATATTAAAATCGGGTGCGGCTTATTTGCCTATTGATCCTGAATATCCAAAAGAAAGACGCAAATATCTGCTGGAGGATTCTAAAACCCAGGTGCTCATTACCGGATCGGACTATGTGTTTGACCTGGATATTTACCAGGGACAGCTGTTTGCCGTGGATCTTCAGATGGATTCGCTGGAGACAGATTCTGCAAATCCTGTAGCTATTCACAAAAGCAGTGATCTTGCTTATGTAATTTATACTTCAGGATCCACAGGTTTGCCTAAAGGTTGTTTAATTGAACATCACAGTCTTTACAATTATGTTACCTGGGCAAATGCCTTTTACTTTGAAGATTACTCTGGTGGTGATTTTGATTTATTCAGCTCATTGTCGTTTGATTTTACGATTACCAGCATTTTTTGTGCGCTGACCAGAGGCAGGCTGATTAACATATTTGACCCGTCTGCAGCCATCAATAAGATCCTGGAACAAAGTTTTAGCCCTTCTTCTTTAACTGATTCTATTAAGCTGACGCCTTCACATATTTCTTTATTGCAGTATCTGGATATCAGCTCTACGCGTATCAAAAAGGTAATTACCGGAGGAGAAGCATTGACACTGAAGCATGTTGAAATACTTAAAAATATTGATCCTGCTATAGAAATCTTTAATGAATATGGCCCGACAGAGGCAACTGTTGGATGTATTGTGAAAAAAGTAGAAAGTGAAGATGTTAAGGTTCTTATTGGAAAACCTATTGCCAATATGAGAATTTACATCCTGGATACTGACCTGGACGTTTGTCCGATTGCGGTTTCAGGTGAAATTTACATAGCTGGGGAAGGTCTTGCCAGAGGCTATCTGAACAGAAATGAGCTGAATATTCAAAAGTTTATTTCAAATCCGTTTCAGGCCGGGGAATTTCTCTATAAAACCGGCGATACAGGAAGATGGCTTCCCGATGGAAACATTGAATATCTTGGCAGAAATGACGATCAGGTTAAGATCAATGGTTACAGAGTAGAGCTTGGAGAAACCGAACAATATCTTTTAGCTAATTTTCAGGCATTTAAAGAAGTTACTGTAATTACACGCCACGACAAAGAAAATACATTATATCTTGCGGCATACATCGTAACGGATGATCAGCTTGATTCCTCTGCTTTAAGATTATCGCTTGCAGCTTCTTTACCAGAATATATGATTCCGCGGTATTTTGTGAAGCTGGATAAACTGCCACTTACGGTAAATGGTAAGGCAGATAAGAATTTACTTCCTGATCCGGAAACTGTAATACAGGATGAACTTACCTATACGGCCCCTGAAACACCAACAGAAAGAAGTTTACAGCTTTTGTGGGTAGAAGTATTGGGTGTGAAAAGGGTAGGGACGAATGATAAGTTTCTAGAAATAGGAGGCCATTCGCTGAAAGCCGTACAAATGGTATCCAGAATTTATAAGGAACTGCAGATTCAGATTGAGCTCAGAGATATCTTTGAGCAGGAAACGATCAGAGGACTTGCGGCATTGGTTGATAACAGTGTCAAAACTAAATATGAAAAAATACAGCCGGTAGCAGAACAAAGCTATTATGACTTGTCTAATGGGCAGAAGCGTCTTTGGATAATTGATCAGTTAGGAGAAGAAAAATCAGCCTATCATGTTTTAGGCAGTTATCAATTGGAAGGTTCTTTAAACCAGGCTGGATTGGAATGGGCACTACATACGATTATTGATCGCCATGAGATTTTAAGAACAAATTTTATTGTTGCACAAGGAGAACCCAAACAAAAGATCCATGCTCCAGGGGGAAATAAATTCAAGATAGACTATAAGGATCTGAGAGATGTGGCGGATTCAAAGGCTTCTGCCAGTGAACTTGTATCGGCGCAGGTCAGCAAAGCTTTTGATCTTAGCAGTGATATTTTAGTAAGGGGCCTGCTGATCCGGGAAGAAGATGAGCGATATATACTGGTGATGGTTATGCACCATATCATCTCTGATGGCTGGTCTATGGAAGTTCTGGTGAAAGAATTTCTGAAATTATATGCTGCATACCTGAAAGGGAATGGTAATGAGCTGACACCACTAAGAATTCAATATAAGGATTATGCAGGCTGGCAGCAGGAGCAGTTAAGCGGTGAACATTTGTCTGCCAGTAAAAAGTACTGGACAGAAGAATTCAGCGGAGAAATTCCGGTGCTTGATCTGCCAGGCGACAGACCACGTCCTGTTCAGAGAACTTACAATGGAAGCAGAGAAATTATAAGTCTGAGTACTGAATTAAGCTCGGGATTAAGAAGTTACAGTCAGCGTAAAGGAGTAAGCCTTTTTATGAGTTTGTTAGCTGGGGTAAAGACATTGTTATTCAAATACAGCCATCAGGAAGATATTGTAATCGGTACTCCGGTTGCCGGGAGAGATCACTATGATCTGGAAGATCAGATGGGTTTATATATCAATACTTTGGCTATCAGGACTAAGTTTTCGGCAGAAGAGAGCTTAGGTGTGCTGATTGATAAGGTAAAAGATAAAACAGTTGCAGGTTTTAATCATCAGCAATATCCTTTCGATTACCTGGTAGATAGCCTGGAACTGGAAAGAGAGGCGAACCGTAATCCGATATTTGATGTACTGGTAGCCTTGCAGAATATCAGTCTCGGGAATGAGGCAGAGTCTATGGAAGGAATAACTGTCACTCCTTATCAAACAGAACAGGCAATAAGCAAATTTGATCTGACTTTCAATTTTATAGATGGTGAACAGGAAATCAGGGGCATTATAGAATATAACAGCGATTTATATCATAAAGAGCGAATTGAGCGGATGATAAGCCATCTTGAGCAGATCTTAAACAAGCTGGTGGAAGATGATCGGGTATTACTTAAAGATCTGGAGTATATTACTCCGGGAGAGCAAAAGCAACTGCTGGAGGATTTTAACCTGACTATAACAAATTATCCTGGTGAAAAAACGGTACAGGAAATGTTTGAGGAGCAGGTATTGAAAACACCTGAGGCAACGGCAATAGTTATTGGTGAAACAAAATTAAGTTATAAAGAACTCAATGAACGGGCCAACCAGTTAGCTCATTATTTAAGGCAGGCTTATGCAGTCAAAGCAGATGATCTGATTGGAATAATGGCAGATCGTGATGAACAAATGGTTATCGGAATATTGGGGATTTTAAAGTCTGGTGCAGCCTATCTGCCTGTTGATCCGAATTATCCGGATGAAAGGGTAAGGTATATGCTAAATGATGGTAAGGTGAAAATATTACTGTCAGCAGATCAGAGTTTCGCATTGAAATACGATTTGAGTGATTTAGAAGTAGTCATGTTAGAAGGGGAAAACGTAATGTTTTCTGGCTATCATTCAACTAATCCTGTCTTAGTCAACAAATCATCGGATCTGTGCTATGTGATGTATACTTCTGGTTCAACAGGAGCTCCAAAAGGGGTTGCAGTTGAACATAAGAGTGTAATACGTTTAGTGAAACAGACTAATTATACTGCGCTAAACAATACACATAAGGTATTACAGTTATCTAATTATGTATTTGACGGATCTGTATTTGATCTGTATGGGGCACTTTTAAACGGCGCAGAACTATATCTGGTGAGCAAAGATGTTCTGCTCTCTAATGAGAGACTTGTACACTATATCATAGTGAATGAGATTAATATTACCTTCATTACAACTGCCTTATTTAATAATCTCGTTGATTTTAAACCAGAAATAATTTCCTGTTTTGATAAGATATATTTTGGTGGGGAATTAGCTTCACCAAAACATATTGCTATCGCATTAGCGAACAGGAAAACGCCGGAAAGTATCGTTCACGTATATGGCCCGACTGAAGGTACTACGTTTTCTACTTATCATGTTATAGAATCTTTAGCAGCCAATGCCACTTCTGTTAGTATAGGGAGACCTGTATCCAACAGTAGTGTATTTATACTGGATCAAAATCTGCAGCTGGTACCTGTAGGGATATCAGGGGAGATATACATTGGAGGCGATGGACTGGCAAGGGGATATTTTGGAAAAGAAGAGTTAACTGTCCGGCAATTTCCTGCTCATCCCTACAAAGCAGGAAGCAGATTGTATAAAACAGGAGATATGGGCAGGTGGATGGAAGATGGTACTATAGAATTTTTGGGCAGGACAGACTACCAGGTGAAAATCAGAGGATACCGGATAGAGCTGGGTGAGGTAGAATCAGTAATGCGGGAATGTGAAGGGATAGAAGATGTGCTGGTCATCGTCACTGAATCCGGATCGGAAAAACAACTGACAGGTTATTACAAATCTGAAGAAGAAATAGAACCTGCCGAAGTAAGGGCTTATCTGAAAAGTAAACTGCCGGATTATATGATTCCATCAGGAATCATCAAACTGAAGTTTTTCCCATTGACGCTGAACGGAAAAATTGATAAGAGTGCCTTGCCGGTTCCTGGTGGAGAGATCATCAGAGAAGTGGAATATCATGCTGCAACAAATGAAATGGAGAAACGCATGGTTGTATTATGGGAAGAGATATTAGGGAAAAGTGGAATCGGCATCAAAGATAAGTTCATCGAAAACGGAGGACATTCCCTGAAAGCTATGCAACTGGTTTCAAGGGTATATAAAGACCTGAATATACAAATTGATCTTAAGGATATATTTGCACTGGAAACGATAGAGGCCATATCTGCTCATCTGATTAATAGTACTGAATCAATATATGCAGGTATTGAACGTGTGGAAGATCAGGAGTATTATGAATTATCACATGGACAAAAACGTTTATGGATATTGGACCAGTTAGGTGTGGAAAAATCTGCTTATCATGTACTGGGCAGTTATAAGCTGGAAGGCGAATTGAATGTAGCCGGTTTTGAATGGTCACTTTCTGCCATTGTAAACAGACATGAAATTTTACGGACAAGTTTTAAAGAAGTTGGTGGTGTACCTAAACAAAAAGTTCATGATATCACAGAAAAAAGTGAATTCAGAATTCTGTTTAAGGATCTGAGGGGAGCAGAAGAAGCAGAGGTTCTTGCTAAAGATCTTATTGACGAACACGTAAATAAAGGATTTGATTTAACTCAGGTTCCATTGTTAAGATGTTTATTGATTCAGACCGGGGATCAGGAGTATATCTTCATTCTTGTGATGCATCATATCATTTCAGATGGCTGGTCAATGGAAATTCTGGTAAAGGAATTTTTATGTTTATATGATGCTTATCTGAAAGATAAAATACACGAGTTGCCACCGCTAAAGATTCAATACCGGGATTATGCAGCCTGGCAGCAAAAACACCTGAGCGATGTTAAATCAGCTCCTGACCAGCAATATTGGAAAGAAGAGTTTAAGCATGGAATACCTTTACTAAACTTGCCTGGTGACCGTCCGCGTCCTGTTATAAAAACTTATAACGGAAGCAGAGAAACGGTACAGTTAAATAAAGAACTAAGTGACAGCTTAAAAAAATATAGTCAGAGCAGGGGTGTAAGTTTATTCATGAGCTTATTGGGATGTGTAAAAGCATTATTGCATAAATATAGCCATCAGGAGAATATTGTAATTGGAACTCCGATAGCCGGAAGGGGCCATTATGATCTGGAGGAACAACTGGGGTTATATATCAATATGATTCCTATCCGGACAGAAATTTCATCAGAAGATAGCTTAAGAACACTGATAGAAAAGATTAAAGCCAAAACAGTAATGGGTTATGATCATCAGGCCTATCCCTTTGATTATATCGTTGAAGACCTGGTAAAGGTGAGGGATACGAGCCGGAGCCCAATATTTGATGTTATGGTCGTTTTACAGAATATGGCATTGACCAGCGATACTGAAGTATTGGAAGGAATACAGGTTAAAGCCTATGATGCTGAACAGACCATAAGCAAGTTTGACCTTACCTTTAATTTTGTGGATACGGGGGAAGGGATAAAGGGAGTTATAGAGTTTAATACTGATTTATTTGACAGGGACCGGATTGAGCGGATGGTTAGTCACTATGAGCAAATGGTGAGCAGGCTTGTGGATAATGATGAAGTTTTGTTAAAAGACGTAGAGTATATTACAAAAACAGAACGAAACCAGTTATTGGAAGGTTTTAATGATGTAAATGCTGAATACCCAAGAGATAAAACGATTCAAAGCATATTTGAAGAACAGGTACTCCGCACACCAGAATCAATTGCGGTGGTATTTGAGGACGTAGCTTTGAGTTATAGTCAACTTAATGAAGCCTCTAATCAGTTAGCCCTTTATCTGAGAGATAAGTATAAAATTAAGGCAGGTGACCTGGTTGGATTAATGGTAGAGCGTACGGAGTTAATGATTATAGGGATATTGGGAATCCTGAAATCCGGCGCAGCTTATTTACCGATAGAACCAGCTTATCCTGAAGACAGAATAAGGTTTACTATAACAGATGCGTCTATAAAGACCCTGATAACTGATGGAAGCATAACGCATATAGAAAGTATCATCAGTGGTGTTAGTGTTGTGTCTTTAAAGGAGGATAAAAAACAGATAGAGAAATATCCGGTAGAGAATCTTCAGGAAATTAATACTGCTAAAGATCTTGCCTATGTAATTTATACCTCTGGTTCAACCGGTAATCCTAAAGGGGTAATGGTGGAACATAAAAATGTAATTCAGTTGTTATATAATGATCAGTTTCAGTTCTCCTTTGATGAAAAAGATATCTGGCCTGTTTTCCATTCTATTTGTTTTGATGTTTCTGTCTGGGAAATCTTTGGAGGTCTTTTATATGGAGGAAAACTGATTGTTGTATCCAAAAAAACAACCCTGGATCCACACGGTTATCTAAGGCTTCTGGAAAAGGAGAAGGTAACTGTTCTGAATAAAATCCCAAGTACATTTGAAGGAATAGTATTGCAGGCAACTGATACAGTTTCTTATGATTTAGCACTGAGATATGTGATTTTTGCCGGTGAGGCCTTAAATCCTACTATCTTAAAAAAGTGGCATATTATATATCCGCAGATAAAATTTGTCAACCTGTATGGAATCACAGAGATTACAGTACACGGAAACTATAAGGAAATTACAGCAGCTGAGATGGAGTCGGGTACCAATAATATTGGAAAACCATTGCCTGCCAATAATCTTTATATTTTTGATCAGTTCAATAAACTTGTACCTGTAGGAGTAATCGGCGAGATCGTAATCGGCGGAGAGGGAGTAACCAGGGGATACCTCAACAGAAAGGAATTAACTCAGGAGCGGTATATAAAAAACCCTTATAATTTAACGGAAACTGTTTATCGTTCAGGGGATTTAGGTATGCGTATGCCTAATGGAGAAGTACTGTACTGCGGACGAAATGACTTCCAGGTAAAAATAAGAGGTTTCAGAGTAGAACTTGGTGAAATAGAAAATCAGTTATCCAGATACCTGAAGATAGAGAACGCTGTAGTTTTATCCAGAGATGATGCTCAGGGGGATAAATACCTGGTTGCTTATATCTTATCTAAGGAAGAATATTCCGGAAAAGATTTAAGGACTTATCTTAAAGCCACGCTTCCTGATTACATGATACCTGCCTATTTTATATTTCTTGAAAATTTTCCGCTGACTTTTAACGGGAAGTTAGATCGGAATGCACTTCCGTCACCTGAAATATTTGAACTCAAATCTGAGGTAAAGTTTGAAGAGGCGCAGAATGAAGTGGAAAGCTTTATCAAGCTCATATGGGAAGATATACTGAGTGTAAAACCTATAGGAACGCGGGATAACTTTTTTGAGATTGGCGGAAACTCGCTGAAGATTATAAGAACTTTCAAAATGATTAATGAAAAGTATCCTGATCTGATTAAGATCGCTGATATGTTTGATTATCCAACAATTAAAGATCAGGCTTATCTGATCTTAAATCACTCTCAGTCTAAAAGTGAGGAAGAAACGGAGTTCAAAGTCTTTGAACTTTAATACACCTGTAAAGAATTGAAATAATCTTAATTACCTGTGCCTGTTCTGTATGCGGAATGGCCGGTTAACAGCTCCCTGATATTATAGAAATACAGGGAGCTATGATATTATAATTTAATAAAAAACTAAACTCAAATAAATGGCAATAGCAATAATTGGAATGGCTGGATACTTTCCGGAAGCCAATGATATTGAAGAGTTTTATCTCAACCTGAAAAATGGAAAGGATAGTGTGAGACCGTGGTCAAAAAATAGACTACTGAATACTTCTATTCCTGTGAATGAGGATTATGTAGTGACAGGTTTCCTGGAAGATATAGATAAGTTTGATCATAGTTTTTTCAATATCTCTTTAGGCGAAGCCCAGCATATGGATCCTCGTCAGAGACTTCTTTTAGAAGTGGTCTATAAGGCTTTTGAAAATTCCGGATATAATCCCGATTTTTTTGATGATTCTAATACATCTGTTTTTGTTGGTGATACTAAAATGGATTATTATCAGCATGCAGAAAATTTTGACCCCACATTGCTGACTGGTAATATTAATTCGGTTGCAGCTGGCAGGATAGCTCGTTTTTTTAATCTCAGAGGGGGAGCATCGATGATTGATACTGCCTGCTCTTCTTCGCTGGTTGCAGTTCATTTTGCCTTTAACGAATTAATGAGCGGATTAAGTGATTATGCATTGGTTTGCGGAGTAAACCTGAGTCTTTTTCCTCTGGTTGATGATCCTTCTTATCATATAGGAATCAGCTCTCCTGATGGAAAGGCAAAGGCATTTTCTGCTGAGGCTGAAGGAACTGGCAGAGGGGAGCTGGCGGGCTGTATATTGTTAAAACCTTATGATAAGGCAAAAGCTGATCAGGATAATATTTTAGCTGTCATTAAAGCGACGGCAGTAAATCAGGATGCTAATCATTCAGCCAGTTTTACTGCACCCAGCAGCAAAGCTCAGGCCGAGGTCATCTCGAAAGCCTGGAAAAGGGCTGGGATTGAACCTGAAACAGTCACTTTTATAGAGGCACATGGTACTGGTACAAAACTCGGTGACCCAATAGAGGTACAAGGAATTGACCTTGCTTTTAAAGATTATACAAACGAAAAAGGATTCTGTGCTATATCTTCACTGAAAACAAATATAGGGCATGCAGATAGTGCCGCTGGTTTGGGAGGGTTAATCAAAGCAGTACTTTCAATCCGGCATAAGGAATTATTTCCTTCTTTACATTTTCATAAACCAAATCCATTTATTGATTTTGAAAATTCTGCTGTCTATGTAAACAGTGCATTGAAACCATGGGATTGTGAGAATGCTGGTATAAGAAGGGCTGGTATAAGTTCTTTTAGTCTGATTGGTACGAATTGTCATGTAGTAATTGAGGAGGATAAAAATGAAAAACCTCAGGAATCTTCATTTGAGCAAAACAAAGCCGATTCTTATCTGATTACCGTTTCTGGTAAAACTCCTTATTCAATAGCCGGGAATTTAAAAAAACTAAACGCACGTTTGTTAGCAAATCCGGATCTTAAGCTGAAAGATATAAGTTATACACTTACAAATGGCCGTAAACATTTTAATCACAGATATGCTGTCGTTGCGGATACGATGGGGCAGCTTACTGCTTTGTTAACCGGAGCCCATGACAACTGGAAAATTGTTGATAATTCTGTTACCAAAATTGTCTTTATCTTTTCTGATACGGTTAATCATGCAAAAAATCTGATTGATACTTATTGCCTGCAATATCCACTCTTTAATACTTATTATAAGGAGTGTCTGGATTCTGCAGACGAGAAAACGGATGGATTTTATTCGATCGCTTTTCAATACAGCTTTTATAAACTCTTAGAGGCTGCGGGAGTTGAAAGTAAATATCTGGTTGGCGTTGGAAGAGGAAAGATAGTGACCTCAAAAATTACAGGGCAAATTTCTATCGGGAAAGGCTTGAGCGAGTTTTTACAGAACCCCATTACACTTTCTGCCTCTGAGATCTCAGAAAAGATCAGCTCGTTAATACAAAATTTCAAAGACGAAAAGGTCGCGTATGTTGAGATTGGTACGGAAACATTAGTCACTCAGGCTCTTTCTGCTCACCCGGTTCAAGGTGGTTTTGAAGTTGTTTACCTTAAAGATCAGCCAAATCAGCTGCTTGAATATGTAAAGGATCTTTATCTTTTGAATTGTAAAATTGACTGGAGTAAATTCAATAGTCTGATAGGGGGAACAAAAATTGAACTTCCCGGATACGAATTTGAAAAAAGGAGATGCTGGATCAGGGAAATTGACGATGTAATTAGCTATGAGACCGGTAAGAATAGCCTTGATTCAGATGCTTCCGGCAATTCAGCCAAAGACACAATTGAGCGTAATCAAATAATAAAATCTGATTTAAATAATAGCGAATGGAGCCTGATAGAGAATAAAATTTTCCAGATCTGGTTAGAAGTGCTTAAAAGCGAAAATATCGGACTGGATGATGACTTTTTTGAATTGGGTGGACATTCTCTGAACGGCATGCAGATTATCAACCGCATAGAAAAAGAATTGGAAGTAGAAATTGAGTTTGAAGAACTTTTTGATTTTTCTACCGTAAGAACGCTGTCAGCACATATAGAAGAAATACTGTCCAGAAATTTAAAGAAACAGATCCAGGAGATTTTCCCAGTCAGTGTACAGGATTATTATACTGTTTCTCATGCCCAGAAACGGCTTTGGATTTTAAGCCAGTATGAAAAAAATAGGTCTGCCTATAATATCTCTGCTGCTTATATTTTTGAAGGAACTTTAAACATTGATGCTTTTAGTAAAGCTTTTGATATTCTGATTGAGAGGCATGAAAGTTTAAGAACTGTTTTCCTTATGGTTGACGGAGAACTCAAGCAAAAAATATATAGCCTGGAGGATTCACGCTTCTATTTAGAGATAAATGATTTTAACGGACAGGAACTTTCTGAGGATGAGGTGAGTGAGTCGATTTACAAGGCTGCTGATAAAAGATTTGATTTGAGTACGGGCCCTTTAATCAGTGCGGCTTTGTCCATCTTCGCTCAAAATAAGTATGTTTTTTGTTTCTCACTTCATCACATTATTGCAGATGGCTGGTCTGTAGAAATCTTTATAAAAGAAATCCTGATCCTTTATAATAGCTGCTGTCTGGATCTTCCTCATCCTTTGCCTAAACTTAATATCCAGAATAAAGATTTTATTTCATGGCAGCTTGATAAACTGAAAGGTGATTCTTTATTGAAGCTGCGAACATTCTGGGCCGATAAATTAGCTGTAAAAACACCAGTACTATCTTTACCTACTGATTTTCCAAGACCTCAAACTAAATCGTTCAATGGGGGAAGAGTAGACTTTTTCATCAGTAAGGAAATGAGTGCTGCTCTGCGGAAATTAAGCTCAGACAATGACTGCACTCTTTTTGTTACTTTACTGGCAGTATATAAAGCGTGGCTATTTATTTATTCCGGACAAACAGACCTGATTGTAGGTGTCCCTGTTGCGGGAAGGAATCATCCTGACCTGGAAAATCAAATAGGTCTTTACCTGAATACGCTGGCACTGCGTACTGAATTTGAAGAATCTGATACTTTCCTGAGTCTTCTGGCAAAAGTTAAATTAAATGTGATTAAAGGTTTAGACCACCAGCATTATCCTTTTGATTATTTAATTGATGAGCTAAATATTCAATATGATAAGAGCCGAAATCCATTATTTGATGTGGGATTTACATTTAACACAGTCTCTGCCATTAAAACACTCGAATCGGATTTGGATCAGAACCAGTTTAATCAGATAACCGTAAGAAATCTTGATCATGGACACAGAACTGTAAAGGTCGATAAGTGGCTTCATATTAATGAGAGCCAGGAAGAAATTAAGATCTTCTTAGAGTATAGAACGGATTTATTTCTGCCTCAGACTATAGAGAACAGAATGGAGACATTTAAATACATCCTCATGAAAATTACAGAGAACCCGGCAATCCCTTTGAACATAATGGTTGAGCTGATTGCCGAAAATCAAAGAAACTCCAACAGAATCAAACAAAATAGTGCTAAGAAAAGTAACCTGGATCTGCTTAAAAATATCAGGTAAAGGGTCGTTTGGAATTTAACATTCATCCCCCCACTATCCCTTAGCAATTGCCTTTATTTAAAAATTTTAACCAAATACCTGATGAACCTAAATATTTCGGAAGACACCTCAGCTAATAAAATCAATCATAGAAATGTTGCCCTGTCTTCTCTTCAGGAACGTATCTGTTTACTGGATAAAAAGGGCTTCGAGTTTTACACGCAGATCGTCTTCAAAACAGAAGGAAGATTGGATCGGGAGGATTTACTTACCTCTTTGAAAGAGCTGGTTAAAAGCCATGATAGTTTACGCTCAACTTATGTGGAAAATGATCAGAACCATTTTCCGGTACAACTTATTCAGGAGGAAATTGTACCGGAATTTGAATTTATAAATCTGCCGGATAAAAATGATGAAGAGTGTATTCAGTTTGCCACAGATAAGATTAGTGCAAATAACCTGGATGCAGATGTATACTTAAACAGGAGTATTAAATTAATACTGATTAAACAGTCAGAGGATCATCATTTGGTCATGATCAGGTTACCGTCAATAATGGCAGATGGTTATTCTTTGCTGAAAATAACGGAGAACCTGTCTTTAGGCACAAATAAACTAAAGGTCAGTGATGAGCTGATTCAGTATGAACAGTATTCTTTATGGCAGAATAAATTATTAAATAGTCAGAATGAAGAGGCAGAATATTTTTGGAAAAATTATGATTTCTCCAGTTACAAGTCTCTGAAACTACCCTTCGAGAAAAATGTTGATTTACCAGCGTTCTACAGCCCGGAATGTGTTGATATTGCATTAAACAAAGAAAAAGCAAATGCAGTGGTGAGGCTGGCACTCCAGGCAGATGTAAGTCCTGCGGATATTTTACAGGGAGTTCTGACTTGTTTAATTTCTAAACATACGGCATCTAATCATATTACGGTAGGAAAGGTTTTAGTAGACAGAGAATATGAAGAGTTGCAGGAAACAATTGGCTTAATTTCTAAAACCATTCCGATACTTTCGGAAGTGAATGAAAATGATAGTTTTATAAAATATGTAAAAGAGCTGAAAAATGTTATTCAGGATGTTTCTGGCTGGGAACAATATTTCCTGTTAAACAATGAACGTGATCAGGAGAGAAATGAGCCGGTAATTTTGCCTCTTGGATTTGAATATTTTGATTCACCGCATTTATCTGATTTTAACCAGGCATTAAATGTCTCCTTAATTGATTTTAAGAGTTTTACTGATCAGTTTAAACTAAAACTTTCATGTTTAAGTGATAAAAACGGACTTCAACTGGAGTTTTGTTATGATGCCAATTACTTTGATAATAAGTCCGTTAAGGTCTTGTGTGATCAGTATAAACAAATGATTAATACTATAATAGCTGATCCGGGTATAGCTATTAAAGATATTTTATCTCATTCGGCGGATGAGGAACTTTCACTTTTGGAATCCTTTAATTCTCTGATTTCCGGTGATTCTCCAGCTCCTGGTATTGTAGAGCTGTTTGAATTACAAGCTGCTCTAACACCGGATCATGCTGCTATTACTGCGGAAAACGAAACTTATACTTACCGGGAACTGAATGAACTGTCTAACCAGTTAGCGCGGCATTTACAAATGCAGTATGAGGTGAAAACAGGGGATGTTATTGGTATAATGGTCGAAAGATCAAACAGGATGATAGTTGGTTTATTAGGTATACTTAAATCTGGGGCTTGTTTTTTACCTCTTGATCCGGGTACGCCTAAAGATCGCAAAAATTTTATTCTGTCAAATGCGAGAGCCAGACTTCTCCTTACGGATCTGGATTTTATGTTTGAACTGACTGAATACTATCAGGGAGGAGTATTTGCTCTGGATCTTCTACTTCCGGATTTAACAGAAAGCAAGGATAATTTATCTGTAAAGCCTGATTCTACAGATTCTGCTTATGTAATTTATACATCCGGTTCTACAGGCAGGCCAAAGGGAGTACTTGTAAATCATTCATCGCTTACGAATTATACAGCGTGGTTTAAGGATACTTTTAATATCAGCAATGCAGACCGTACCTTATTATTTTCATCTATTTCTTTTGATTTATGTTATACAAGTTTATGGTCATCTCTGGTATCTGGCAGTACATTGTTTCTGCTAAAAGAAACTAATCATATAGATCCGCAGGAATTAACAAAGAGTTTGGCTGAGCATAAAATCACCTATATTAAACTTACTCCCTCTCATTTTAATATCCTGATCAATACAGATTTTGAGGAGCTGGTGATGAAATATAGTTTAAGACTGGTTGTGATCGGTGGTGAGCAAATCAGGGTTTCAGATATTGAAAAGTTTCATCAGTACAGAAATGATGTAGAGTTCGTTAATCATTACGGGCCTACTGAGACAACCATTGGTTGTATTTATAAATCCTTAAAGAATTCAGATTTATCAGCTTATAAATCTAGAATAAGAATTGGCCGTCCTATAAATAATACCAGGGTATATATACTCAATGAAAGAAAAGAGAGGGTCGCCTTAGGTATAACAGGAGAAATTTGTGTTTCGGGAAGGGGACTGTCTGGTGGTTATATCAACAATGATGAATTGACCCAATCAAGATTTGTTGCGAATCCATATGAACCAGGACAGCTCCTTTACCATACGGGAGACCTGGGAAGATGGACAGCTGATGGTGAAATAGAATTTTTAGGTAGAAATGATGATCAGGTAAAGATCAGAGGATACCGGATTGAGTTGTCTGAGATTGAAAGTGTATTAAAGCAATTTGCAAAGGTATCAAAATCGGCAGTGATCATAAGGGAAGACAAATCAGGTGATAGTGAGCTGGTAGGTTATGTTGAGAGTAAAGAGGATATAAAAATAAATGAGCTTCAGGAATACCTGATGGAAAAGCTGCCTGGCTACATGGTTCCGGCTCACCTGATCGTATTAAATGAGTTTGCCTTGACTGCCAATGGAAAAATTGATAGAAAAGCACTTCCCGGAGTTGAAGAACTTCAGGCTGGGAACAATCAAAATTATGAGGCTCCGGGAAATAGCCTGGAAGAGAAACTGGTAGAAATCTGGCAGGAGGTATTATGCAGGGAACGAATAGGAATAAGGGATAACTTCTTTCAAATTGGTGGACATTCTTTAAAAGCTGTGCAGATTATTGCCAGAATTCATAAGGAGTTACAATCAAAAGTTGAGCTAAAGGATATTTTTGACACACCGACTATTGCTGAATTATCCAGAATCATTAAGGGAGGGGAAAAGAATGTATATGAAACAATTAAGCCATTAGAGAAACAGCCTTATTATGAACTCTCACATGCCCAGAAGCAGTTATGGTTTGTAGATAAGTTTCAGGATAAACAAGCCGCTTATAACCGGACACTAACTTATCTTTTTGATGATTTAAATATTATTGCTTTTGAAAAGGCATTTGAAACATTAATT
Organism: Pedobacter lusitanus; assembly: GCF_040026395.1. Lineage (NCBI taxonomy): Bacteria > Pseudomonadati > Bacteroidota > Sphingobacteriia > Sphingobacteriales > Sphingobacteriaceae > Pedobacter > Pedobacter lusitanus. The sequence goes on along the minus strand of NZ_CP157278.1, from coordinate 2,065,432 downwards.
ATAAGACATGAGATATTAAGAACCAGCTTTTTAACTGTAGCCGGGGAACCAAAACAAAAGGTCCTGGAGTATGAGGATCTTAGATTTAATGTGGAGCAGGAGGATATTCGTGCTGCCGGAAATATAGAGGAAAATGCTAACAGAATCATTAACAGGCATGCGTCTCATATCTTCGATCTGACAAACGGACCTCTGCTAAAAGCAATACTCATTCAAAAAGATGAGCATACACATCTATTTTCTTTAGTACTGCATCATATATTGTGTGATGGCTGGTCTATTGAAGTATTGAAAAAAGAAATCATTGCACTTTATCATGCTTATGATCAAGGTCAGGCTAATCCCCTGGTTCCTTTAAAAGTTCAATATAAGGACTATGCTTTCTGGCATAATTCACTAAATCTTGAGAAAGAAGAAAATTATTGGTTGAATAAGCTGACAGGGAAACTGGAAATGGTAAATCTGCCCTATGATAAGACCAGAAGTGAGCATAAGCAATTTAAAGGAGAAGGTATAACTTTTGAATTGGAAAAGGGTATTGCTGATACTCTAAAAGAGTTATCGACAACGAATAATACCACATTGTCCAATACCGTATTAGCTGTCTTTTTACTTTTTCTGAATAAAATCACGGGACAAAAAGATATTCTGCTGGGAATTGGCCATGCAAACAGGAACGATGTGGATTTGGAGAGTCTGATTGGTCTTTTTGTAAATACTGTAGTCATAAGGACAAGATTTGATGATGATATGAGTTTCAGAGACCTGCTTCATCAGGTTGGACAGAATTGCCTGGAAGCTTATAAGCATAGAAATTATTCTTTTGACCTGCTTATAGAAAAACTAAAGATTACAAGAGATTCAAGCTATTTACCACTCATTAACGTGGTATATATTTATCGGAATTACGAAGACTTAACCAGTAATCTTGATTCGCATATAAATGATCAGGATGATGCGATTTCTTCCAGTTCAGCAAGCGAAATAATCAATCATGTATCCTCGAAAACTGATTTAATGCTTTATGTAAGTGAGCTGCCGGAATCATTGATTATAGGGATAGAATATGATAGTGATTTGTTTTTCCAGGGTACAGCGGAAAAAATGGTCAGTATATTAAAAAGCCTGTTTGCACTTTCTGATTCTTTTTAGGGAATTGCCAGAGGGCTTTGCCTCTTTGCTATATGCTTTTAATGATTTAGACAGACATCGTAAAAGCAGACAGGAGATATTTCTTTCTCCTGATTAAAATATAAAAAATTGAATTACCATTATTTCATGTAGACATTATGCTTAAAAAATTAGAAAAAATTAAAGGATTTATTGGCAATACGCCTTTAAAAAAACTGGAATATGGTCTTTTTAATCTCTTTGTAAAATTAGAGTATTGCAACTTCACTGGTAGCTCTAAAGACAGAGCTGCTTTTAGCATTTTAAAAACTGCAATCCAAAATGGATTAATAAATGAAGAGACATTGATTGTTGGATCAAGCTCAGGAAATTTTGCTATAGCTGTAGCTAGTATGTGTAAGTTTCTGGGGCTGAAATTTATACCGGTAATTGATCCTAATATTAATCCTTTATATGAAAAACAACTTGAATTATTAGCATATGATGTTGTAAAGGTTACCAAACTGGATATTACAGAGGGCTACCTTCTGACAAGAATCGAGACAGTTGAGCACATTTGTAAGAGTAATCAAAATTCTTTCTGTGCAGATCAGTATAATGATCCTAATAATTACAAAGGTTACTGGGATACGCTTGGAGTAGAAATAGCTGAAAATTTTGACTCGCTGGACTATATTTTTATAGGAGTGAGCTCGGGGGGAACTATTACGGGAGTTTCAAAAAAAATCAAGGAAAAGTTTCCAAATGTTGTGATTGTGGCTGTGGATGTGGAGGGCTCGGTAATATTTAGTCAGAAACCAATAAAAAGATATGTTTCAGGCATTGGGGCAAGTAAAGTTCCTTCTATTATACATGAGGCAATTATTGATGATGTTATCCATGTTTCTCAACCTCATATTGTGACTGGCTGCTATGAATTGCTTAATGAACAGGCACTTTTTGCAGGAGCATCCTCAGGTGCAGTTTATTATGGCATAAAAGAATATTTTCAGGAAAGAAATATCTCTAAAGATGCTAATGTTCTTTTTATATGTCCTGATCGGGGAAATGCTTACATGGATACTATATATAATGCAGAATGGGTAAAAATGATGACACATAATCTTCAGGAATTAGTAGAGAAATAACAAAATCCGTTAATAATTAGAACCACAACCAATGTTATACCTTAATAAAAAAGACCTCAAAGAAATCGGAATCGTTTGGCAGGAACTTGTCGGAGTTATCAAAAAAAGCGTGCAGATTTTGCAGGAACAGGATTTTGCACAACCTATAAAGCCATATTTAAGATATCATGATATCAAGAACCGGATCATTGCCATGCCGGCATTTATTGGAGGCGAAATTAATTTTGCCGGTATCAAATGGATTGCAAGTTTTCCGGGTAATTTTAAACTTGATATTCCCAGAGCTCACTCTATTACTATTTTGAATGAAGCAAATACCGGCAGACCTATATGTACTATTAACACAACTTTAATCAGTGGATTAAGAACGGCTGCGGTTTCTGGTTTGATATTAAATGAATTTTTAAGCATCAAACGTTCAAATCATTTACAGTTCACTTTAAGTATAGTCGGTTTGGGACCGATAGGAAAACTCCATCTGGAAATGGCCTCAACGTTATTAAGTGGCAAACTCAAAGCTATAAAGTTACATGATGTTGATTCCGAAGCTTTTAATGCTTTGTCGGATCTTGATTTTTACCATGATATTAAGGATAAGCTTATCTTTTGTAAGACCTGGGAAGAAGCATATGACGATGCCGATATTTTTATTACCTGTACGGTTTCTAATCAAACTTATATTAATAAAGAACCTAAAAAAGGCTCTCTGCATTTAAATGTCTCTTTGAGGGATTATATGCCGGAATTCATTCATTATGCAAACCACATCATTGTAGACAACTGGGAAGAAGTCTGCAGAGAAAATACTGATATAGAAAATATGCATAAAAAGTATGCACTTGCCAAAGAAGATACATCATCAATTATAGATGTGGTATGTAATCATGTATCTCATTCGTGGAAAGAATCAGATATAGTAATGTTTAATCCAATGGGGATGGCCGTTTTTGATATCGCTATTGGCGGATTATTTTATAATAAAGCTATCAAACAGGGTAAAGGACAAATGCTGGAAGCTTAACTGTAAATCCGGCTATCCCTGTATCGTGCACAAATCATCTTTTCTTATCAATCATTCTTTATTGATAAACAACCTTACCTGAGTGTTACAAATAATTAACCTTTAAAATGAAATTATCACAAATTAATATATCCGATTTTTCAAGTAATAATAAAGTTGAAGAATTGTACAAATCTTTGAATAACAATCGAACTGAATATCCTAAGGATAAAAGTATAATTGATTTATTTCATGAGGTTTGCAACAGTTATCCTGAGTATAAAGCAATCATAGAGGATGACAGGTCAATAACTTATGAGGAGCTGGACAAGAGATCAAATCAGGTTGCCAATTTCTTAATCGACCAGGGAATTCAAAAGGAAAATATTGTGATTGTGTATATGGAGAAATCCATTGCTATGATTGTTTCAATCCTGGGTATCTTAAAATCCGGAGGAGCTTATTGTCCTTTGAATACTGATTTTCCTATTGGCCGTATCAAATATATAGTAAATGAGACAAAGGCCATGCTGGTAATGTCTGAGTCAAAATTCCTTCAGCAAATCAATAATTTATTATGGGAATGTGAAACTTTAAAGTCCTATTTGTGTGTGGATGTTGAAGATATATCTGGGATTGTTGAAAGCCGCAATGAATTAATGGATCGGGAACTGTGGGAATATGTAGGGCAGACTGCAGTAGATGATATTGCAGGAGGAGGATGGAGCGATAGTTATACCGGTGAGCTGCTCAGCAGGGAAATACTTGATGAGTATGGTGATAATATTCTGAAAAAGATTACACCATTTCTGGATAAGAAAAAGAAAGTACTTGAAATTGGTTGTGCTTCTGGTATAAGTATGTTCAGAATAGCCCCTTTTGTAGATTCTTATTTTGGTACGGATATTTCTCAGGCGATACTTGATTATGACCAGAAAATATGTGATGAAAGAGGTATCACCAATGTGCAGTTAAAAAGGCTTGAAGCAGAAGAAATTGACCAGATTGAGGAAAAGAATTTTGATATAGTAATTATTAACAGTGTGGTGCAAGCATTCAGCGGGCATAATTATTTGAAAGACATTGTCAGAAAGATTATTGGCCTGTTGAGCTCTAATGGAATAATATTTATAGGTGATGTAATGGATCAGGACTTGAAAGATGAACTGATCAATTCTTTGATTTCTTTCAAAAAAGCCAATATTCATGCAAAAACCAAGCTTAGTTTTACTAATGAGCTGTTCGTTTCGAAAAGCTTTTTTGAACATCTTGTTTTTGATTTTCAAGAGATTGAGAAGGTAGAGCCTTCTGGTAAAATTCATACGGTTAAATGTGAGCTTACTGAATACAGATATGACATTATCTTAAGTGTCAATAAAAATAATATTCATCCTGAGACTTCTGTACGAAGACAAAAGGAATGGTTTGATAACAGTGTCTTAAAGAAGTTTAGTGATGATCCTTGTAACGTGATAACTTCACCGGAACAGCTGGCTTATGTAATCTTCACATCAGGTTCAACGGGTACACCAAAGGGGGTACTTATTGAGCAAAGAGGGGTAGTCCGTTTAGTCAGGAATACAAATTATATCAACTTTACACCAGAGGATGTAGTATCCCAGTGTATTCCTGTTTCTTTTGATCCATCAGTCTGGGAAATATTTGGAGCGTTGTTAAATGGATCGGCTCTGTGCTTAATACCACAGTCCATGCTGTTGAACTTTGATCTTTTTACAAGTTATATTAATAGAAACCGCCTTACAATTGTAGCAATCCCGGCAGCCCTTTTTGCTCAGATAGCTGATTTAAGACCGGCCATGTTTATCCATTTAAAGACAATTGTTGTTGGAGGAGAAACGTTATCTCCGAAAGCAGTCAGTAAGATTAGAGCAGCCTGTCCTGATTTACAGATAATAAATGCATATGGGCCAACTGAAAATACGGTTAAATCTACTACCTATGTTATAAGCTCTGAGTATAGTGATATTCCTATTGGTAAGCCTGTTGCAAATTCAGAAGCATATATTTTAGATGAAAACAACAATCTGCAATCTCCAGGAATAGCAGGAGAATTATGTGTTGCCGGGGACGGATTAGCCAGAGGTTACTTAAATGATGAAAAATTAACCCGGACTAAATTTGTAGAGCACCCTTTTGAACCAGGAAAAAGAATGTACAAAACGGGAGATCTGGCCCGTTTAAAATCGAATGGTAATATAGAGTTTCTTGGCAGATTAGATCATCAGGTTAAAATACGTGGTTTTAGAATAGAAATATCAGAGATTGAGAGTAAACTGAAAGATATACCTCAGATAGAAGAGGCTGTTGTTGCTGTAGTTGAGAAAAAAGAAAAATACTTATGTGCTTATTTGAAACTCGCTGATACGATAAGTATGGATGCGGTAAGGGCATTACTTTCGGTAAATTTACCGGCTTTTATGATCCCTTCATATTATGTGTTAATGGACAAATTTCCATTGACACTGCATGGAAAGATAGATACTAAGGCGCTACCTGAACCTGAAGAACTGAATTTAATTAATAGTGTTGCTTATATAGCTCCGGTTAATGATCTGGAAATAAGCCTTGTTAAGATATGGGAAGAGTTACTGGGTAAAAGTCGGGTTGGAACTCATGATAATTTCTTCGAGATTGGTGGACATTCTTTAAAAGCGGTACAGCTTACTTCAAGGATTTCTGAAGTTTTTGGCGTGAAACTGGAAATTAAAAATGTATTTGATTATCCAACGGTAGAGAAAATGGTTAAACTGATCGCCGTTTCGCAAAAGACCAGCTATGAAGAAATTCAGGTTGCCGCTTATCAGGACTATTATGATGTTTCTCATGCTCAGAAAAGGCTCTGGATATTAGATCAGATTGAAGAAAATCAAAATGCATATCATATTCTGAGTGCTAATGTTTTTAATGGAAATCTCAATCGTGAAGCATTTGTTCAGGCGTTTGAAGCATTAGTACAACGTCATGAAAGTCTGAGAACATCCTTTAGAGTTGTTAAGGGAGAGCCTAAACAAAAAATAAACGAATACGTTAATGGTAAATTCAATATGGATTACCTTGATATGCGGGATGAAGAGAATAAGGAGGAATTGGCGCAACAATCCATCAGACAACAGGGAGGTTTGCCATTTGATCTGCAATCCTATTCTTTGATGAGAGCGCACCTGATCCGTCTTGAAGATGAAAAATATGTATTCTTATTAGCAATTCATCATATTATCTCTGATGGCTGGTCTATGAATATTCTGGTTGATGAGTTCCTGTTTTTATATCATTCCTTTAATTCTGGTAATCAGAATGTTTTACCTCCATTAAGAATACAGTATAAGGATTATGCAGCATGGCAGAATAACCAGTTAAGTCATACTGAGTTCAATGCCGATAAGAATTTCTGGGTAAATTATCTGGATGGAGAACTTCCTGTTTTAGAACTTCCTACTGATTTTCCGAGGCCCGTTTTCAGAACCTACAATGGAGCCCGGACTAGAAATATACAATTTGACGCTCAGTTATGTGAAAACCTGGATAGATTAAGCAAAAGCAATGGAGCTAGTTTATTTATGTTGTTAATAGCTTCTGTCAATGTGCTTTTCTATAAATATACCAGTCAGAATGATATTATACTGGGCTCCCCTGTAGCCGGCCGGGAGCATAAGGATCTTGAGAATCAAATAGGTTTTTATGTGAATACTGTTGGTCTGAGAACACAGATAGATGCGGAAGAAAATTTTGAGATATTACTGCATAAAGTCAAAGAAAATATTCTCAATGTGTATGCGCATCAGGCTTATCCTTTTGACAGATTGATTGAAGATCTTGATGTAAGACCGGAAACCAGCCGGTCGCCCTTATTTGATGTAATGGTTGCTCTTCAGAATATTGAAGTTAAATCATTGGGTATTGATACCATTGAGGAAGTTAATATTCAGGGTTATGATGCTGAACTGGCTGTCAGTAAATTTGATCTAAGCTTTAATTTCACTCAGCAGGATGCAGCAATCGCTGTAAGTGTAGAATATAATACTGATTTGTTTACTCAGGCGACCATTTATAGGCTAATAGATCATTTTCAGGCTTTGATTAAGTCAATCTCAAATAATCCATTACTCCCTATAAAGACACTTGAATATTTATCTGAAGCAGAAGAAGCTCAGATTATGCATGAATTTAATCAGGTGAAAACAGATTTTAATCTTGATAAGACTATCTATCACTATTTAGAAGATTATGCATCTCAGACTCCGGATAAAACTGCAGTACAGTTTAATGATAAGCAGTTAAGTTACAGAGATGTGAATGGACATGTAAATCAGCTGGCTCATTTTCTGTCTAAAAAAGAGCTGGTTAATAAGGATGATTTAATCGTCATTTTAATGGACCGGTCAGAAAAGATGGTCATCAGCATTTTAGCTGGCTGGAAGATTGGCGGTGCTTATCTTCCACTTGATCCTGCTTATCCTGCAGAACATATAAAAAGTATCGTAGAAGATTCGGGAGCTAAACTTGTGATCACACTTTCTCAATTTCTTTCGGATGAACTGGAACAGGAACTCAGGTCAATGGTTGGAATCGTAAAATTAGATGAATCTGAACAAGCAATTAATCATGAAAGTAAACAGAACTTAAACCTGCTTACAGGTAAGGAAAATCTTGCTTATGTAATTTATACTTCAGGTTCAACTGGTAAGCCTAAGGGTGCTATGATTGAACATGGGGGAATGATGAGTCATATCTTTTGTAAGATAGAGGACTTACAGCTAAATGAGCAGAGTATAGTCATGCAAAATGCTTCGCAGTGTTTTGATATATCTGTATGGCAGTTCTTTGTTGCATTGGTTGTAGGTGGGAAGACTGTAATATATGACAATGACACAGTTATTAATCCTGTAAAACTTCTTGAAAAAATGAGAGAAGACAGTATTAATATTGCAGAAGTAGTTCCTTCTTATTTGTCTGTTATGCTGGACCTGATTGAAAACAGTCATGTTCATCAGATTCCAAACGATTTAAACTATCTTTTGGTTACCGGAGAGACACTTAAAAAGTCTTTGGTGAAAAGATGGTTCAAAGAATCAGCTATTAAATTAATTAATGCCTATGGACCTACGGAAGCATCTGATGATATAACTCATTTGATCATGACAGATGATATTCCTGAAATGGAAAGTATTCCTATTGGCAGGCCTTTACCAAACTCCCGGATATATATTGTTGATCAGCATATGAAACTTTGTCCGATTGGCATTAAAGGTGAAATTTGTGTTTCAGGTGTCGGGGTTGGAAGAGGGTATGTAAGGGATCCTGAAAGAACAAAGGCAGTATTTGTAGAAGATCCTTTTCAAAAAGGTACCAGATTATATAAAACAGGTGATGTAGGCAGGTATTTATCCAATGGACTGATAGAGTTTTTTGGGCGAAAAGACTATCAGGTAAAAATTAAGGGTTTTCGTATTGAACTCGAAGAAATTGAGAGGGCCTTAACAAATTATGAAACTGTAAAAGAAGCTGTTGTAGATATAAAAGAAGATTTGGCTGGCGAAAAAATATTGGTCGCATATTGTGTGGGAAATGGTATACTGGTTTCTGCTGATCTGAGGAAGTTTCTTGCAGAGCGGATTCCTGCTTATATGATTCCATCATTTTTTGTGCAGCTGGAGAAATTGCCATTAACTTCAAATGGAAAAGCTGACCGTAAATCTCTGCCGGATCCGGAAGATCTGATTTCAGCAATACCTGATGTCAATTATCAGGCTCCCAGAAATAAGGTGGAAAATCAACTGATACAAATTTGGAAAGAGGTATTAGGCAGAGATAAAATTGGCATAACGGATAACTTTTTTGAAATGGGTGGACATTCATTAAAGGCTATTCAAATCATTACAAGAATTTACAAAATACTAAATGTGAATGTTGAGGTACGAAGCATATATACGAATCCAACTATTGAGGGCCTTGCATTAGTTATCAGGCAATCTGCTCAGGTAACATTCCAGTCTATTAATCCGGTTGTAACGCAACCATATTATGATCTTTCCAGTTCACAGAGAAGGCTTTGGATTCTTGATCAGATTCAGGAAGGACAGATTGCTTACAATATCCCGGGAATATATGTTTTTAATGGTGAACTGAAAGTAAGTACACTTCAGACTGTTTTTGAAATTTTAGTTAAGAGACATGAAAGCCTGCGTACTACATTTGTTTCAGTAGCCGGAGAACCTAAACAGAAAATTACTGCAGCTGAAGATGTTTCTGTAGCTATTAATTTTACGGATTTAAGATCGGATACGGATAAGCAGAAAAAAGCAAAAGAGTTGGCAGGAGTGGAGATAGGTACTCCTTTTAATCTGGAATCAGGCCCCCTGATAAGGCTTACCCTTATTCAATTAGAAGACAATCAATTTATATTTCTGTTTGTAATTCATCATATCGTTTCAGATGGCTGGTCTATCGAAGTGTTTATTGATGAGGCTTTAGCATTGTATGGTAGCCTTATTGAAGGAAAAGAGGCAGATTTACCTCCTCTTGCCATTCAATATAAAGATTATGCAGCCTGGCAGAATGATCAGCTTAGTGGAGAGAATTCTATTTCCAGTCAAGAGTTCTGGACTGCACAGTTTTCTGGTGAAATACCTGTACTTGAACTTCCATATATTAATCAAAGACCGGCTTTTAAGACGTACAATGGCAAAACTGCTATGATAACGCTTAGTGAAGAGGTATCGCAGAAAATCAGAGAGGTATCGAATAAATTTGAAATGAGCAAATTTATGTTTTTGATAGCTTCTATAAATACACTGTTTTATAAATATACCGGACAGCAGGATATTATTCTTGGTTCGCCGGTTTCAGGAAGAAATCATGCTGATTTAGAGGGGCAGATCGGTTTTTATGTGAATACAATTCCTATAAGAACTGTTTTTAATGGTGAAGATAGCTTTGCAATATTGCTTTCTGCTGTGAAAGAGAACCTGTTAGACATTTATACTAATCAGAACTACCCTTTTGACAAGTTAGTAGATGAACTTTCCTTGAAGCGGGACACAAGTCGTTCTCCTCTTTTTGATGTTATGGTTGTATTGCAGAATATAGAGCTAGAGACATTAACTCAGCAGGAGATGAAAGACATTTCGATACAAAATTATGAGACAGATTTTTCTGTAAGTAAATTTGATCTGACATTTAATTTCTCTGAGTCTGCCAAAAATATTTATCTGTCACTTGAATATAATACCGATCTGTTTTCAACCGAGACTATAGACAGGATGCTGGCTAATTACGAAACACTTCTTGATTACGTCGTTCAGCATACAGATTCTTCTCTGAATGGAATAGGGTTTTTATCAGCTGATGAAAAGCAAACGCTGATAAAAAACTTCGATGCCAGTGAGATAGCTTACAAAACTGAAACTACTATCCAGGAAATGTTTCAGGAGCAGTCAGCAGAAAGCCCTGAAAATTATGCTGTTATTTTTGGTAATGATAAGTTGACTTATCAGGAACTGAATTGTACATCGAATCAGCTGGCTGATTATCTGAGAGTAATATGTGGTATTCAAAGTGAGGATTTGGTAGGGGTTATGGTCAATCGTTCTCAATGGATGATTACAGCAGTTATGTCAGTATTAAAAGCCGGAGCTGCTTATGTGCCTATAGATCCTGGTTATCCATCTGGAAGAATTGAATTTATAAGAAATGATGCCAATCTAAAGGTTTTAATAGTAGATACGGAAGAAATAAAAGAGAAGTATCAGTCAGATTCATGTAAGGTCATAAGTTTAGAGAAACTTAAAGAGTTGTTACCTGCATATTCTAATATTAACCCTTCCGTGATAAATATGCCGGAAAATCTGGCTTATGTTATTTATACTTCCGGAACTACAGGAGTACCAAAAGGGGTTCAGATTGAACATAAGAGCATCGCTAATACTCTGCTATGGCGTAAGGAATATTATGGATTAGATGAAAAAGTTATTAACCTTCAAATTCCTTCAATAGCCTTTGACAGCTCTGTTGAGGATGTGTTTTCAATATTGATAACCGGTGGGACATTAGTTATTCTTCAAGAAGAATTAAGATATGATCTGAATTATCTGTCTTCAATGATCCGGGAACATGCAGTTACTCACTTTTTATGTGTGCCTTCGCTGTATAAGGCATTACTGGAAGAAGTCAGTGAGGAATTATTGAATATGAAAACGGTAACTGTAGCTGGAGAGTCTATAGGAGAAGATTTAGTACAAAAGCATTTTAAACTATTGCCTGGAGTTGAATTAATAAATGAATATGGGCCTACTGAGAATTCTGTTTGTTCTACAGTATCGAAACTGGAACCTGGGAAATCAGTAACTATAGGTAAGCATATTTCTAATGTACTTACTTATATTTTGGATGACAGATTAGAACTGCTTCCTTTGGGTACTATTGGAGAGATTTGTGTTGCAGGGCCTGGTTTAGCGAGAGGTTATTTAAATCGTGAAGTACTGAATCTTGAAAAATTTGTTGATAATCCGTATCATACCAAGTATACAAAACTTTATAGAACTGGTGATTATGGAAAATTCCTGGCTGATGGTTCAATTAAGTTTTTAGGGCGAAAAGATGACCAGGTTAAAATAAGAGGGTACAGGGTAGAGCTAAATGAAATTGAAAATGCTTTGTCAAAACTTGAATACCTGGATGAGGTCATCGTTGTCGCAAAATCTGGCAGCAATGATTCTAAATATCTGGTGGCCTACCTGATGAGCAAGGAAACAGTAAAAAGCGATGATTTACAAAAATATCTTTCTGATTTGCTTCCTTCTTATATGATTCCATCTCACTACGTGAAACTGGATCAGCTCCCACTAAATTCCAATGGTAAATTAGACCGGAAAGTACTGGAGAATTTAGCGCTGGATGAGGTGAAAACAGAGACTGAGCTTCCGGATGGACCTGTAGAAGAGGAGTTGATAAGTATTTGGGAAAAGCTGCTGATTGGTCAGGAAATAGGTACAGATCAAAACTTCTTTGACCTGGGAGGAGATTCTATAAAAGCAACACAAATTGTTGCCAGAATGTACAAAGCCGGCTATAAAATAAGCGTAAGGGATATATTTAAGAATCCAACCATAAAATTACTGGGAAAAATAGCAGAGAAAGTCTCAAGACCTTCAGACCAGGGATTAGTGGAAGGAATTATTCCTCTGACTCCAATTCAAAAAGATTTCTTTTCTACTCAGAGATTAAAACCTCATCATTACAATCAGGCAGCTCTTCTTGTTTTTAATGAAGGCTTCAGTGAAGATAACATCAGGAACATTTTTAAAGAGATTATTCAACATCATGATGCATTAAGAATTAATTTTAAAAGGACACAAGATGGTTATATTCAGATGAATAATGTTGTAAATTCAAATGTTCCTCTACAGATTACTGATTTAAGAAATGAATTAAATCCAACTGCGTTACTGGAAGAAAAATGTAATGAAATTCAGTCTTCAATAAATATGGAAGATGGTTCTTTGATTAAATTATGCTTGTTTAAGCAGGCTGAAGGTGATTCCTTATTGATTGTTATCCATCATTTAATTATTGACGGAATTTCCTGGAGAATTTTATTGGAGGATTTTTCGACACTTTTTGAACAGATTCAAAAGAACGAAATTCTTTCTTTACCATTAAAAACTGATTCATTTAAACTCTGGTCAGAAAACTTACAGGAATATGCCAATGGTAAAGATTTTCTGAAGGAGATAAACTACTGGGAACAGTTACTGACATTTGAAGACGGGGGATTTACCAAAGATTTTGCCTATGAAAGTAATGTCCTTCAGGATGCTAAGAAATTAACAATCGCACTTGACAGGGAAGAAACCTCGCTCTTACTGACGAAAGTGAATTTTGCTTATAATACAGAAATTAATGACATTTTACTGGCTGGCCTTGGCATTAGTATTCAAACATATTTTAAACAGAACGAATTCATTCTTGCTCTGGAAAATCATGGAAGAGAAGAAATATTGAAAGATTTCAATGTAACCAGAACAATCGGGTGGTTTACTTCAATTTATCCATTAAAAATAACAGTCTCCGATAATGATATTTCCAGACAGATTAAAGAAGTCAAAGAAATATTGAGAAAAGTTCCTAATAAAGGTATAGGTTATGGAATTCTAAAACATCTTACAGCTGAAGAGTATAAAACAGGATTAGATTTTAAAGTTAAACCAAAGATGATATTCAATTATCTGGGACAATTTGATTCTGATCTGAGCGATTCAAAATTTGAGATTTCAAGTGAACATGTGGGACAGTTGCAGGATATAAATGAAGAGAGGGAGTATGATTTTGATATAAACGGGCTGATTGCGGATGGCCAGCTTATTATATCTATCACCTTTAATAAAAACCATTATAGAGATGAAACTATTCAGGGGTGGCTTAATCAATACAGGGAATCGTTAAATCAAATCATTTATCACTGCTCTGAAAGAGACCAGAAAGAATTAACACCCAGCGATATGGGGCATAACAAGCTATCAATCGATGATATTGAACTATTAGAATCTATTTTTAATAATAACGATAACTAACTTAAATAAGTTTATTATTTGATAATGTAATTAAAAGGTTTTACATTAGTAATATAATAATAAAGTTACTTATAGCTATTTATTCTTATCAAAATCCAAGAATTATCAGAGTAGGTCTTACGGGATTACAATTAGCGAAGCTATGCTTCTTTGTGAGACATTATTTAGTTATAAGTGCATTCACAGACTGATTTTATTAATCAGTATTGATTCTGATATTAGAATTTAGTGTTCGCAAAGTCATACTAAACCTTATTTAAATTTTTTCTCTTATTTCTTCAGTGATGATAATAATCCAGTATGGATTACAAAATGATCAGACCGGCGGGAGCTGGTTCTGATACATTGAAGAATGGGATGAGGCAACGTGTATTTATCATAAAAAATATAGCCTGAAGGATGTTTTTCTCAAATCAGTCTGGCATTACATTAACGAAATCTAATTAGTTTCCCATGCGTACAAATGGTAATATAGAGAACATCTTTTCATTGACTCCTATGCAGGAAGGTATGTTATTTCATGCTTTGCTGAATGATTCCTCTGCGGCGTATTTTAATCAGGTATCCTACCGCATCCATGGAGCTTTTGATCAACATGTAGTTCGGGCAAGTTTAGATGAATTGTTCAAAAGACATGACATTCTGAGAGTAGCTTTTGTTCATGAAGGCGTTTCTATACCTGTTCAGGTCGTGTTGAAAAATAGAAAATCCGAATTCTATTTTGAAGATATAAGATCTATTTCTGAAGAGGATAGTATGGCAGAATATATCAGCAACTTTAGAAAAAAGGATATCGAACGTTCCTTCAAGTTATCTTCAGACGTTTTAATGAGAGTATCTCTGCTGCAAACTGGTGATGAGGAATACGAATTAATCTGGAGTAATCATCATATTTTGATGGATGCATGGTGTGCCGGAATTTTAATTGAAGAATTTTATGTGATTTATAATGCTCTTTTTCAACATACAATACCAAAACTTAATCCGGCTCGTTCCTTTGGCGATTATCTGAAGTGGCTTGAAAGACAAGATAAAAATGATGCCAGACAGTTTTGGAGTAGCTATCTGGAGGGTTATGAGGGCGGATCTGTTATGCCGGGAACAAATGCAGTTTATTTAGAAAATAAATTCCTGAGGGAAACTGCAGATTTCTTTCTGACGAGTCATCAGACCAGTGCTGTAAATGAGCTGTCAAAAAAATATCAGGTTACAGTAAATTCTTTGATTCAGACCGTTTGGGGGATTCTATTATCTAAATATAATAATTCCAGAGATGTTGTATTCGGTTCTGTTATGGCCAACAGACCAAGCGAAATACCAGATGTTGAATCTATCATCGGGTTATTTATCAATACACTTCCTGTCAGGATTAATTATAATGAAGATATATCATTTATCGATCTTGTAATAGCAACTCAGGACAATGCCTTAAGCAGTGAAAAACATCAATATTATTCTTTAGCGGATATTCAATCAGAAAATAATCAAAATCAGCAATTGTTTGATCATATTTTTATTTTTCAGAATACTCCCTTACCAGTTAGTGATAATCCATCTGGCAGAACTGGTGATAATCTAAAAGTTTCCAGCATTGAAATGTTTGAGCAGACAAATTACGATTTACAGGTAACTGTTGCTACAAATCCCGAGCTTGTTCTCTTTCTGCAATACAATCGGAATGTGTTTGACGAAACATTAATTAATAACATCTTTTTACACTTTAATAAAATTATTGATCAGGTAATTGAAGATGAGAATCTTAAGGTGGAGAATTTAAGTATAATCTCGGAAGCGGAAACGAGATTTATTTTAGATGATTTAAATAATTCGGCATTTGCGTTTCCTGAAGATAAGACAGTCATAAATTATCTGGAAAAACATGCGGAAAAAAGACCAGATAATATAGCAGTTGAATGCAATGAGATAAGAATAACTTATAAAGAGCTGAATGCATACGTAAATAGAACAGCCAGATATATTCATAATCAGATTGCCATAGGCGAAGATGATCTGGTTATGTTAATTATGGATCGCTCTGAAATATTCTTAAGCACTATTTTGTCTATATGGAAATTAGGAGCTGCATATATCCCTGTTGATCCTGCATACCCTTTGGAGCATATCAGGAACCTGATTAAAGATTCTGGTGCTAAATTAATCGTAACAAATACCGCGTCCTTTCCAAAAGAACTGGAAGAGGAAGTGGCGGAAATCGTAAAAGTAATTTACACAGATAAAAGTGAAGTGTATTTTGAACTTGAAGATAGTTCTGATTTAAAAAATAGTATAGATGTAAGCAGTTTGGCTTATGTTATTTATACATCCGGTTCTACAGGAAAACCTAAAGGAGCTATGGTAGAACATAGAGGAATGATTAATCATATTTTTTGTAAAGTAAAAGATTTAAATCTTTCGGAAGATAGTATTGTCGTTCAAAGTGCTTCACAGTGTTTTGATATTTCTGTATGGCAGCTTTTTTCTGCCATTGTCGCTGGTGGAAAAACAATTATTTATGATAAGGATCTCATACTTGATCCTGAAAGATTTGTAGATAAGACAGAAAGGGATGCCGTAACAGTGATGCAGGTAGTTCCTTCTTATTTAGCTGTTCTGTTAGAGGTCCTGGAATCAAATCATTCTTATACCTATCCAAAATTCAAAACGATACTTGTAATTGGTGAGGTAATTCAGAAAAGTTTGGTTAAGCGGTGGTTTGAACGATTTTCACATATAAAATTTGTTAATTCCTATGGCCCGGCAGAGGCTTCCGATACGATTACACATTATACGATGAATAGTCTTCCTGATACAAAAACAATATTTGTTGGGAAGCCTCTGTATAATATAAATGTTTATATTATGGATAATGGCCAGAATCTTTGCCCTATTGGAGTAAAGGGGGAAATATGTGTTTCTGGTGTTGCTGTAGGCAGAGGTTATTTGAATGATAAAGAGAAAACAGATGCAGTTTTCATGAAAAACCCATTTATAAGCAAGAACAATTCAAGACTCTATAAAACCGGAGATATTGGAAGGTATCTTCCTGATGGAAATATTGAGTTCTTTGGTAGAAAAGATCATCTTGTGAAAATAAGAGGTTACCGTATTGAACTTGGAGAAATAGATCATAATTTAATTAGAATACCGGGAGTAAAGAATGGGGTAGTCATAGATAAACAAGATAGTAAAGGGAATAAATATCTTTGTGCCTTTGTAGTTATAAAAGAAGGATATAATTTAAAAACTGCTGATCTTATTCATAGTCTTAAGCAGGTTATTCCTTCCTATATGATTCCTTCCGAAGTCATATTTCTTCCTGCATTACCATTAAATTCAAATGGAAAGCTGGACCGGAAATCATTAGGCCGTATTCATTCGGATTCCATTGAACTTAAAGCAGAAGTAATACCAGCAAAAAATGATACCGAACGAAAGCTGGTAGCTATTTGGGAAGACATTCTGGAAAAATCACATCTGGGTGTTACTGACAATTTCTTTGAGTTAGGTGGTCATTCTCTGAAAGCAATCAGGGTAGTATCACGTATTCATCGGGAACTCAAATCAAAGATAAAATTAAAGCATATTTTCACCTATCCTACGATAAGGGAACTGGCAATTGCAATTGTTGGTTTTGAACAAAACAAGGCTGAAATAATTAAAAGTGCTGGTCAGGAAGAGTATTATGATTTATCCTGGGGACAAAAAGGACTTTGGTTAAAGAAAACATTTAGTAAAAATTTCCCGGTTTTCAACATGGGGCATTTTGCGGTGTTTGATTCATTAAATCTGGAGGTTCTAAAAAAAGCATTTTATAGTCTGGTTGAAAGACATGAAAGCTTAAGAACTACTTTTGTGCTGATTGATCATCAAATCAAACAGAAAATCCACAGCGCTGATTCTCTGGATTATACGATAAAGGTTTATGATTTAAGAGATGATGAAAACAAAAAACATACAATTAATACTTTAATAGAGAAAAGATTTAACAGCTATTTTGACTGGGAGAAAGGGCCGTTTTTTGATATTAAAGTATTTAGAATGGAAGACGAAACTTATAATTTTGTTTTTACCATAGATCATATTATCTCTGACGCAACCTCAATAGATGTTATTGAGAAAGAGTTACTCGAATTATATGATTGTTTCCTTAACGATAGTGCTGGCTCTTTGCCCGATCTGACTATTCAACACAAAGACTATGTTGCCTGGGAAAGAGAGATTGCCTACGGCGAAAGGGGTGAAATCCACAGACAGTTTTGGAGTAATAAACTATCTGGGGATATTAATCCTTTAAGATTGTTTAAACGTGATAACTATTATGCTGAAAAACAATATCTGGAACCTTCTCACAAAGCCTTGCTGACCAGGGAAGTAAAGGAATATTATCATGAAATGTCAGAGCCAGATCTGATTTCATTAAACGGACATATTTTTTCTGCAAGACCTTTAGAGGGGGCATCTTACAGAACGACATTAGACGCTGATTTCTATACTCATCTTGTTAAACTCTCCAAAAGTATCAACAGCAGTCTTTTTTCAATTCTTACCGCATCTTTAAATATTTTCCTGTATGAAATAACAGGACAGAAAGAGATATTTATTGGTACCCCTGTTACGACGAGAGATCATGAAGATTTTAGTGGTTTAATTGGCTGGTTTTTGAATACCTTAATTATCAAGAACAGAATTTCTCCGGATTATCTGATCGGGAATTATATCAGAGAAGTCGGTGAAGGTATATTGGAATCTTTAGAACACAGGGTGTATCCTTTTGAAAAGATACTCAAGGATTCTGATATTTCTATGGATTTAATCGGCACTGTTTTTATTCACTTATTAAATTTTGGCAGTTCAAATAAAAGGCAGATTACTGATTTTGAATCCAGACACAGAGCTACAGGAACCCCCACTTTTGATATTAATTTCACATTTCATGAATATAACAATGGTATGATCCTGATGTGTGATTACAAACCAGAATTCTTTGTCAAAGAAGAAGCTGAATTTCTAACTGAGAAATTCAAAAGTACACTAAGCCGGGTAGTAGGTGATCCCAATATCACTATAGGACATTTCTGTAAATCTGGTTTGGAAGACTCAATTTCAAATTAGCCTTATTCATCTGTTTACGCGGAGTTATTTCAAGGCCAATCCCATTAATTAATCAATTAAACCTATTAATAGTACATTTCTGATAAGATGAGCATATTAAATAAATTCACCAATGGATCTAAAAAATTCTATTTCTTTCTGAT
Organism: Pedobacter lusitanus; assembly: GCF_040026395.1. Lineage (NCBI taxonomy): Bacteria > Pseudomonadati > Bacteroidota > Sphingobacteriia > Sphingobacteriales > Sphingobacteriaceae > Pedobacter > Pedobacter lusitanus. The sequence continues at coordinate 2,046,330 of NZ_CP157278.1, read as the reverse complement.
TCTTTTGAGTGCAGTAAATAGTATTGTATACAGTACGCTTCTTGTATTCATTAATAAGATTATAGTTGAAAAGCATCTTTTCTTTAAAGGCTATGACTGGATTTTATTTTTTGGTATACTAAGTTTTTCTTTTGTCATTAAGAGGCTGTTTCAAAATTATATTATTAACCTTACCCAAACCGTATTACTGGATATGGAGTTATCTATTTTAAATTCCATAGGACAGGCTAACTATACCTCTTTTGAAAAGCTCGGACAGCAAAAGATATATTCTGCAATTGGAGACACAAGAATTGTCGGGCAAATACCAGACATTATTGTGAATGTGATTAATTCTTGTGTCTTGATCATTTGTGCATTAGGCTATTTGTTTTGGGTTTCAATAATTGGCGGAGTCATCATTACAGGATTAATGGGACTTTTGCTTTGTCTGTATCTTTATAAGAATCGCGGTATTGAAAATGAATTAAATAAATTAAGAGACCTCCAAAATGACTATTATAAATATCTTATAGATTTATTGGATGGATTTAAAGAACTCAAAATGAGTTTGAAAAGAAATAGTACCATTTATAATAAATTCTTGAAAAACAATCGGATAGAAGGTAAACTACTGGGGGTAAGCAGTTCAGTGAAATATATGAATAATGAATTAATTGGTAATTACAGTTGGTTTATTATCCTTGGCATTACCCTGTTTGCATTACCTAATATTGATAAAGTCAGCTCTGAGCAGGTAACTTCTCTTGTCATTACAATATTATACCTGATGGCTCCTATAGCCACTTTGATTTCTATAGTCCCGCTTTATACCCGGGTTAAAGTAGCCTTTACCAGAATCCAGCAGTTAGAGGATATGCTGCTAACTCAAGTTAAATCGGAAGCCACTGATAAAGAAATCACGCTAAATGAAGCAGAATTCAAAACGCTTAAACTGGTAGATGTGATGTATGAGTATTATGATACGCATAAAGAAAAATTCTTTGTAGTTGGACCAATTAATTTAGAAATAGTAAAAGGAGAATTGATTTTTGTTACAGGAGGAAATGGGAGTGGTAAAAGCACATTTATCAATCTCTTAACCGGATTATATGAACCTAGTGAAGGACATATATATTTTAATGGAGAAAAGATTACAAAAGATTTATATCCTGGCTATCGTGATAAAATATCTGCAATATTTACCAGTAATTATCTTTTCAACGCTAACTATGATTCGTTCTCTTTAGATCAGAGCAACCAAAAGCTGAAAGAATTCATTGACAAATTAAAAATGAATAATGTGCTTCAATTTGTTGAGGGAGAGAATTTCATTAGTAATGACTTGTCAAAAGGACAACAGAAAAGATTAGCAATGATTTATGCTTTAATGGAGGAACGAGAGATATTGATCCTTGACGAATGGGCCGCAGAGCAGGATCCACAGTTCAGGGATTATTTTTATTCGGTTCTGTTACCACATTTTAAAGACCTGGGTAAAACGATGCTATTGGTTACTCATGATGACTATTATTTTTCTTTTTGCGATCGAACTATAAAGTTTGATTTTGGGAAAATTGTAGCTGATACTAATATTGTACGAGATCGTAGAGAAGGTGTGCAGCTTGAAAATGGTAAGTCTGTTTTTAACTCTTGATCTGCAACGGCAGGAAATCATTCCGAATGCCTCTAAACTTATTTTTTATTAATTACTCATCTCTTTATGAATGTCCTGGATAGTTTGTGTGTAATAACTAAAAGCTCCTTAGACAAAATTAAAATTATTAAACCTGTAATCCGGAAACAATGAAAAGCCTTTATTTAAAACCAAACGTTGTAATTGAACCTTTGTATGATCGCTGGTATGCGTGGTCTCATTTAATCTCACCAGCTACTGCCGCAATGAACATAGTGGGCAGACATTTAAAAATCATGAATTCTTATCTTCAGGCTCCACAGATCCACGCGGCAGCTGTTAAGAATCCTAAAATGCTTGGAGGCCCATTTATGGATCTTAAGGGTGGAAGAGTAAACGAGGTAAAGCAGCTTGTTAATGATACTGTTGAAAAGCAAAAGGAGCTTTTAAGCTTTTGTGAGTCAATAAAAGAATTAGATAGGATGCTTAAACATGAGGCAAAGGGATTTTCATTAGAATCTTTGTATGCCAGTATACCTGAAGAGTTAAAAGGATATGTAGAACTGGTATATGATTTAAATAATAATGCGTCTTTTAGATTTTTTGAAAGTTTGCTTTATAAAAGTAAGTTTTACAATGAATCATCTCAGAGTATAGCTTTATGGGTTACTCAAAATGATGAGCGCCCATTTGCATTAAGTACGCCAAAATTAGATGATGATAATGTTATACACTTGAATATTCCATTTAACAGCCCGGCGATTGATGCACTTGCAAAAATGAAACGGATTCCCGGAGAGATTAATGTGATCAAAGAAATGATTGATCTTAATCCGGAACAAGAGGAACTGTTTGATTCAATGTTTACAGAAACGCCTCCAACAGCTTACGAAAAATATGAAGGTGATAAAATCAGGATGAGATATTTCGGGCATGCCTGTATTTTAGTGGAGACAAAGGATGTAAGTATTCTGGTAGATCCTCTGATTAGCTATTATGGTTATCAATCTGATGTAGCCCGTTTTTCTGATATGGATCTTCCGGAGGTAATCGATTATGTATTGATTACGCACAATCATCAGGACCATATTTTATTTGAAACGTTACTTCCGCTCAGACATAAAATAAGAAATTTAGTTGTACCAAGAACTTCTGGCGGGGCTTTACAAGACCCAAATCTGAAGCTGATGTTTAATAAAATTGGATTTGAAAATGTCATTGAGATTGGTGAGATGGAAACAATTAATTTTAAGGATTGTCAAATTACCGGGATCCCTTTTATTGGTGAGCATTGTGATTTAAACATTCAGGCAAAAATTTGTCATCATGTGAATGTCGGTGATTTTTCTATTCTTTTTGCTGCTGATTCCTGTAATGTAGCGCCAGAATTGTATCAGCATATTCAGAAAGAGATTGGAGATCTGGACGTTGTTTTTCTTGGAATGGAATGTGATGGGGCACCACTTACCTGGTTATACGGTCCTCTTTTGACAGAAGAGTTATCAAGGGATAAAGATAGCTCCAGAAGACTTGCAGGGTCCAACTTTGAAAGAGGAATGGATCTGGTCAATATTTTCAATCCAAAAGAAGTATATGTGTATGCTATGGGGATGGAGCCGTGGCTTGAGTTTATCAGCAGTATAAAGTACACAGATGCTTCTCACCCAATAGTTGCCTCTAATAAGCTGATTGAGCAATGGAGAATGAAAGGTGGGATAGCTGAAAGATTGTACGGTGAAAAAGAACTACTATATAATAAATCAATAGCTTTTGTAGAATCTGCTATTTAACTCCATAAAAGTTGCTGGACTTTTTGCAATATGGGAGCTCATACCGAAGAGCTCCCATAACTGAAATCTATCCCTTCCAGGGATTTCATATTCAAATCAAATCCAGCCCTCCCCATCCAGATAGACTATTTGTTCCGAAGAATGTCCAAAGATATTCGGCCGATTAAGTGCGCCAGTATTTTGCCAGATCGATAAGATTAACAGAAGTGAACACGGTGTCCATAAATGGACATTTTTATTGAAGTTGAAATGAGTTAATTGGCTGTTTATTAGTATTTTATGATTGGCATGTGAATTGCAAAATGGATTATATAAATTAAAAAAATGGACATAGAAATTCCCGTTTCAGTAAAGCAGGTTAAGAAGAGAAAACTATATTTTAAAATATTTTTGATTGGCATTGCTCTGGTATTATTTTTCTTAGGTTTCAGGTTTCTGATAAAGAGCTCAATCAGCAAAAATGAAATTAAGACAGGTATTGTAGAGGTAGGATCAATGGAAGCCACTATTACTGCAGCAGGGTTAGTCGTTCCTGAGTACGAACAAATCATAACAAGCCCAATAGAAGCAAAATTGGAACAGATTTTACATAATGCAGGGGATAAAGTGAAAAAGGGAGAACCCATTTTAAAGTTGGACAAGGAGTTTATCCAGATACAGTTGGATAAATTATATGATGCACAAAAGCTAAATAGAAATAAAATTGTGCAATTAAGACTGAGCCTGAATAAGACCCTCACTGATATGAAAACTCAGTATGCTGTTAAGAAAGTAAATATTGAGAATCTGGAGTCTAAACTCAAAGGAGAAAAATATCTTATAGAAATTGGCGGTGGAACAAAAGAAAATCTTCAGCAAGCCAAATTGAATCTGGAAATAGCAAAACTCGAGTTAAAGCAAATTGAGGATCAGGTTAAGAACCAGCAAAAATCAATGGCTGCTGATTTAAACGGTTTGGGATTCGAGATCAATATACAGGAAAAAAGTATTCAGGAATTAGAAAAAAGATTAGAACAGGCCGAGGTAAGAGCCAGCAGGGATGGTGTAATTACCTGGGTAGCTGATCAGATCGGGTCAAAAATAGACGCAGGTTCAGAATTAGTTAGAATAGCAGACTTAAATACATTTAAAGTAGAAGGAAGTATTTCTGATCATTTTGCAGATCAATTAAAAGTTGGCGGAGAAGTAATTGTAAGAATAAATAATACAGATTTAAGAGGTGAGATAGGGAATGTGAAACCCGCTGTAGAAAATGGCATTATTAAGTTTATGGTTAACCTGAAAGCTAAGAGTAATAATAAATTAAGATCAAATTTGAAAACTGATCTCTTTGTTGTAACCTCTTTTAAGGATAAAATACTCCGTGTAAAGAACGGCCCATTTTATAGCGGGGCTTCTAATATGAAAGTCTTTGTCATTGATAATAATAAGGCTGTTGCCAAAGCTGTGACAATTGGAGAGAGCAATCAGGATTATGTAGAAATTAAAAGCGGTTTAAAAGAAGGAGATAAAATAATAATTTCTGACACAAAGGAATACAGTAAGTTAAACGAGGCTATTATAAAATAATATGATGTATCTAAGACTTGTTCACTTCATTTTAATACTATTATTGCTTTCCATTTCTATAGATGGTTTTTCTCAGAATAATGATAACAATCATGCATATACTCTGGAGGAAATCATAAAGCTATCTAAAGATAAATCGTTGGCGTCACTTCAGGCCAATACGATTAAAGAAAACAAATACTGGCAGTGGAAGACTTTTAATTCTACCTACAAGCCTCAGTTATCAATGTCTGGGAGTTTACCAGGTTTTAACAGAACATTTCAAAATGTTCAGCAAAATGATGGTAGTATAGCATTTGTTCCAGTTTCATATAATTATTCTACAGTAGATCTTTCACTTAGCCAGTCTATTGGTTTAACGGGAGGAGAGGTATTCATCAGTTCAAAAATTGAACAGTTTAAAAATTTCTATATTGATCAGACTCAATATAGTAGTAAACCCACATTCATTGGAATTAAACAACCATTATTTTCTTATAATGCATTACGTTGGGATCGTAAAATACAACCATTACGATATGCAGAGTCTCAGAAAAAATTTAGCGAGGATATAGAAAATGTCGGATTGCAGGTTTCGGCGCTTTTCTTTGAACTATTGATATCCCAAAAAATATACGATATCTCAAAAAATAACCTGGCGAATAATGATGCGATTTACAACATTGGTAAAGTGAGATATAGCCTTGGTAAAATTTCTGAAAATGAATTATTGCAGCTTAAACTAGCTCTTATTAATACCAACAAGGCAGTAGCACAGGCAGCACTCGGAGCAGAAGTTGCAACATTAAATCTCAAGTCCTTTACCGGTTTTTTAGGAGAAGGTGATGTTAAACTTATACTACCTGATAGTATCCCGGCCTTTAATATTAATGTTGATTCTGTCCTCTCAGAAGGAACGAGGAAAAGGTCGGATATTGTTTCCTACAAAAGGAGAACTCTTGAGGCTGAAAGGGATGTAGCAGAGGCCAGGGGAACCAGCGGTTTCAGGGCAAACTTAGTCGCTACTATTGGTCTTTCCGGGCGAGGTTCTGCAGTCTCTGAGGTTTATCGTAATCCGGCTAATGAACAATCTTTTAACATTGGATTTAATTTTCCAATACTGGATTGGGGGCTGAGAACATCTAAAATAAAAACGGCTCAGGCTAATAAAAAACTGGTCGAATATACTATAGCCCAGGAACAGATAAATTTTGGAAATCAGATCAGAACCCAGGTCAAACAGTTTACTATGAACAGGGAGCTGGTTAAAATCAATAAAGAAGCTAATGAAATTGCACAAAAAAGATATTCAATTTCGATGAAAAGATATGTCGTAGGTGATTTGGGAATAACAGATTTAAACATCGCTTTACAAGAAAAGGATAGTGCACAGAGCGAGTATTTATTTTCTTTGAAAAATTTCTGGCTTTCTTATCAATACCTAAAAGTTCTGACACTTTATGATTTTAAGAATAGTAAAAGGAATTAGTATAGAATAGAAAAATATAGTTGTACCTAAATTAATAAAGATGAAACAGGATTATACACAAAATGATGAATCACCAATTTCAGCATATACAAAGTCTGAAAGCAAATCGAATATGATTTATCTTAAAGATATTGAGAAAATTTACCAGACAGATACTATACAGACTGTAGCACTGAATAAGGTAAATCTACAAATTAAAAAAGGTGAATTTGTTTCTATAATGGGGCCATCGGGTTGTGGTAAAAGTACGCTATTGAATATTATGGGACTTTTAGATAATCCGTCCAAGGGGATTGTCGAAATAGATGGTGGAGTAGTGGATAATTATGGAGATAAGAATTTATCCCGGTTGAGGAATGAAAAAATAGGGTTCATCTTTCAAAGTTTTCATCTTATTAATGATCTTACTGTATTGGATAATGTAGAATTGCCTTTGCTTTATAGAAAAATGTCTGGTGCTGAAAGAAGAGACAGGGCTCTGGAAGCTTTAAATAAAGTTGGTTTAAGTGCCAGAACAAAACATTATCCTAACCAGCTCTCAGGAGGACAAAGACAAAGGGTCGCTATCTCCAGAGCAATTGTAGGTAACCCGGATTTGATTCTTGCCGATGAACCTACAGGAAATCTGGATAGTGTAATGAGTGAAGAAGTGATGAATATACTATTGAATCTTAACAAAGAAGGTACAACCATTGTAATGGTTACGCACGATGAGAATGTAACTCAGAAAACCTCTCGTTTGATTCGTTTTTTTGATGGTAGTCAGGTAGATTAAGAAAATTAAAATTCAAATTAACGGGTTAATAATATGCTGAAAAATTATATAAAAATTGCGATAAAAGTGCTTTTAAGGAGGAAGTTTTTCACTTTCGTCAGTTTGTTTGGTATAAGCATAACGCTTTTGTTCGTGACTATACTGGTTGCCAGACTTGATCTGACAATTAGTCCCAAAGCTCCTGAAAATAATCTCGATAAAGTATTGATTGTTGATCGGTTATTTGTTTTCAAGAATGATAAAAGAGAAATTGTAAAACCGAGCTATTACTTTCTCAAAACTTACGTGAAAAAGTTGGAATCACCACAAAAAGTATCATTTTATTCCAATAATACTATTAAGTCGTTTAGTAAAAACAAGAAGATATTTCATGAAGTGAAATTTACGGATGGTGAGTATTGGAAAATTCTTGATTTTAAGTTTCTGGAAGGTAAAGCTTTCAATGAAAAAGATATTGATGAAGAAAATAAGGTAGTAGTTATTAATCAAACTACTAAAAAACACTTTTTTGGAAATGAAAATGCCGTAGGTAAAGAAATTGAAGTAAAAGGTGTTTTGTATAAAGTATCAGGAGTTGTAGAGGATGTGTCTATGGATAGTGAAAGAGCTTTTGCTGATATTTGGGTACCCCTGACATCAGATAAGAATAATATTTCTAAAACCAGTTTGGATGGCAATTATAATGCAATCCTGTTAGCTTCCTCGAGTGATGATTTTGGTAAAATAAAGGATGAATTTCAAAAAAGTATTTCTCATGTTCAGTTTCCTGAGCCTGATAGATATGACAGGCTCTCATCCAGCCCTGAAAGCGTAATTGAGATTTTTGGAAGGATCTGGAATAAGTATGAACCAAGTACTATAAAGACAGTCTTCTTTATATTGATCCTTATGTTTTTATTTATGCTGCTGCCAACCTTTAATCTGGTTAATATCAATATCAGCCGTATTAAAGAACGTGCATCAGAAATTGGTGTAAGAAGAGCTTTCGGAGCTTCATCTTATACACTCGTGATACAATTTCTTGTAGAAAATATGCTCGTAACTTTTGTTGGAGGAATTATAGGTTTTATTCTTTCCATTATTGTTTTACCAATGATTTCAGGCTATCTGATCAATTCTTATCCTGGGCATGAAACCATTGGAGCGGTTACGATAAATTTAAGGATATTCTTTTATAGTATAGGATTATGCATATTTTTTGCGCTTATCTCTGGGGTATATCCCGCTTATAAAATGTCCAGAATAAATATTATTCAAGCTCTAAAAGGAAACAAATTATGATAAGTCATCTGTTTAAATTAATGTGGAAGCGTAAAAAAAGTAATTTTCTTATTATTCTGGAGATCTTTCTTTCATGTTTTATACTGTTTTTACTGATAGCATTTATAGGGTATCGCTATAATAATTATTCAGAACCATTAGGGTTTTCTTATGATAATATCATTTCACTTGAAATATCGCCTGAAGAGTCATCTGCAGATTCTTTAAAAGGAGTGGTGAATAAAGTTGTAGCAAGGCTAAAATCAATGCCTGAGATTCAGGATGTAACACTTTCTAAAAATGCAATTCCTTTTAAATACGGATCTACGCATGAGGTAGAACTAACGGTAGGGCCAGTTTCAGAAAAAGTGTTCCAGTGGGATGCCGATGATAAATTTAAGGATGTAATGGGCTTAAATATACTGGAAGGAAGATGGTTTAAAACCCAGGATAATGGATTAAGAGCTAAGTCAATAGTAGTTAATAAAGCGTTTCAGGAAAAGTTCTTTGCAAATGGGAGTGCTATTGATCAGAAAATTGAGATAAATAAAGAGCCATATGTAGTTGTTGGGCTGGTAGATTTCTATAGGAAAAATCTGAATGATGAAATTAAGCCAGGCTTCTTTTTAAGATATAATGCTGAAGATACGACATCAACGACCGGTGATATTTTGATTCGAAGTAAGAGCGGAGATGTTTTTGCCCTTGAAGAAAAATTATCCAGAGAGCTGAATTCTGTCATAAACCCCAATGAATGGAAAGTGAATATTTCAAGTTTAAGCGCTTACAAAGAAGCCGATTTAAATGAGAATTTTTCTACGGTTGCTTTAAACTTTATTGTCTATGGTTTTTTGATTATTAATATTGCCATGGGGCTATTCGGCGTACTTTGGAACAATATTAATCTTAGGAAATCGGAATTGGGATTAAGAAGAGCGATAGGTGCCACATCAATGCAAATTTATAAACAAATCTTAGGAGAAGTTTTTGTATTGACAACATTTGGTGTTATACCTGCCTTTGTTCTGATGATTCAATTTCCTTTACTGAATTTTTTGGGATTCACTCCAAACGTATATATAACAGCGATAGCGGTAGCCATTCCAATCATATATGTCTTTACCACATTTTGTGCTTTATACCCCAGCAGTCAGGCAGCTAAGATACAGCCTGCGAATGCATTGCATGAAGAATAGGTCAGGGATCTTTATTAACCATAATTAAATCAAAGTGGATTCAATTCTTAAAATAGAAAACCTTCAAAAGAAGTATAAACATATACAAGCAGTAGCTGATGTATCATTTGAGGTTAAAAAGGGCAGTATATTTGGATTGCTGGGCCCAAATGGAAGTGGAAAGACTACGATTTTAGGTATTGTTCTCAATGTTTTGAACAGAGACCATGGAAATTATTACTGGTTTGGTGAAGCTCCACTAAAAGGAAACAGAGGAAGGATAGGGGCCATTCTTGAGCATCCTAACTTCTATCCATACTTATCTGCAGAGAAGAATCTTGAAGTGGTCGTCGGAATTAAGCAGGTTTCTAAAGACAATATAGAGCGGGTACTCAGGATTGTAGAATTATTCGATAGAAGGAAAGATAAATTCAGTACTTTTTCTTTAGGAATGAAACAAAGGCTGGCGATAGCGGCTGCGCTGATCAGTAAACCCGAAGTCCTGGTCCTTGATGAGCCCACTAATGGTCTTGATCCGCAGGGAATTGTAGAGATCAGGGAGTTGATATTGAAAATTGCTTCAATGGGAACTACCATTATAATTTCAAGTCATTTGCTAGATGAAATAGAAAAGATTTGCACTGATGTGGTCATATTAAAGAACGGACGCTTGTTGCTTGCAGGCAAAGTAGGGGAGATTAATAAAAAATCTTCTGTTATTGAAGTCGCAGCAGATGATATGGGGAAACTTTATGATGTTCTTGAGAATTATCAATATACCAGGTTAATTGAGGCTGATAATGATAAATTTCTTGTTTCTTTTACCCATCCTATCAGTTGTGGAGTGCTAAATAATTTTCTGCTAACAGAAAGAAAAATATCCCTGACACATCTTGTTCAGAAAAGGGAAACTCTAGAAAATCGTTTCATGGAATTAATATCGGAATCAAAATGATACAATTATTGAAAGTAGAGTTGAAAAAGATTACTAATTACAGGACTTTTTGGGTGTTTATAACCCTATATGCTGTAACATTAGGCATATTGGCCTTAAACCTCCGAAATGTTTTTGTGAAAGATGGAGTTAACCTTGATAACATGCCAATTCTCAAATTTCCTGATGTCTGGCATACGGCAACTTATATTGCAGGTTTCTTCAATATCATATTAGCCATATTTGTAATTATTTCTATAACAAACGAGTATGAATTCCGAACAATTCGTCAGAATATAATTGATGGATGGAGCAGACGTGATTTTTTGATAGCCAAACTCTGGCCAATATTCCTTTTAAGCATCGGTGCAGCTATGTATGTTTTCCTGATAACCTACGGTATAGGTCTTTCAAATTCTGAAGATACCTCTTTCGCTGTTTCAATGCATAACAGCGAATTTATCTTTGCATTTATGTTTCAATCCTTTATATATCTTTGTTTTGCTTTTTTGCTGGGTTTGCTTTTTAAAAAGCCAGGTATAGCAATCGGGGTTCTTTTATTATATTCTGCTGTGATCGAACCTTTGCTGGGCTTTAATTTACCTGGTTACATTGGTAACTATTTGCCTGTTTCTTCTATTCGTAATATCATAGAACTTCCTTTTTTAAAGTATGGAGTTTCGAATGCTCAGAAATTTATTTCAGCTCAAAGTCTTATTGTACCTGGTTGTTATGGAATAATCTTTATCTTAATAGCTTCTTTAGTATTAAAAAAGAAAGATCTGTAGACGAATTGGTTAATTTCAATCAGGAAAATATATATATGATTAGAGAAATATCAGTGGCTACGGGTTATAATTTAGTAAATCAATAAAACATGATTCTCGTAATTGACGATGATATAGCGGTTAGGACCTCATTAAAATTCTTATTAAAAAAAGAAGGGCATCAGGTTAATACAGCTGATTCACAGGAAACAGCGCTATTGGTAATCCATGAAGAAATTCCGGAATTGATATTGATGGATATGAATTTTTCTTTGGAAACATCCGGCAAAGAAGGAATTGAGTTATTAAAGAAGATAAAAAAAATCAGCGTTGATATCCCGGTCATTCTCATTACAGGTTGGAGTACTATTGCTTTGGCGGTAGAAGGAATGAAATTAGGGGCTTCAGATTTTATCAGTAAGCCCTGGGATAATAGCCATATGCTGAGTTCAGTAAGAATGCTTCTAAGTCTTTTTCATCCCACTAAGGCTAAGGAAACATCTATCAGTAGAAAGCGTTTAGACGAGTTATATGATTTCCGGAAAATAATCGGAGAAGATCCTGCACTGTTATCAATCCTTGAAATAATAGGAAGAGCAAGTTCAACGGAAGCCCCAATACTTATACAAGGGGAAAGTGGTACAGGAAAAGAACTGATAGCAGAGGCTATTCATATGAATAGCTCCCGGCATAACCATGCTTTTGTAAAGGTCAATCTTGGAGGGATTTCGTCCTCACTTTTCGAAAGTGAAATGTTTGGGCATAAAAGAGGTGCTTTTACAGATGCGAAAGAAGAAAGAGTAGGCAGATTTACTTTGGCTAATAAAGGATCTATCTTTCTTGATGAAGTTGGGGACCTGGAGTTAAGTAGCCAGGTTAAATTACTTAGAATATTACAGGACAGGACTTACGAAGTACTTGGAGATAGCAAGGCCAGGACAGCTGATATTAGAGTTATTTGTGCTACTAACCGAAATCTCGAAGAGATGGTGGAACAGAACAAATTCAGGGAAGACCTTTTTTATAGGATTAATCTGATTACCATAAAACTTCCGTCACTTAGAGAAAGACCCAGAGATATACCTTTACTGGTAAAATATTTCATCCAGAACCTGAAGGAAATTTACCAGAAAGACAAGCTTGAAGTAAGTAATAAAGCATTAAAATGGTTAATGGAGCTGCCTTTACCAGGGAATATTCGTGAACTAAAGAATCTGGTAGAAAGAACGGTTCTGATTTCCGGGAAAGATTTGCTGGAAATTGAAGATTTTTTAAACCAGATTCAATCTCATCCCAAGAAATCTAAAGGGAGCTTTCCTTTAGGGGATATGACTATAGATCAAATGGAATTAGAATTGATTAAAAGGACAATGGCACACTTTAATCATAATATAAGTAAGGTGGCAAAGTCATTGGGCTTAAGCAGGGGGGCATTGTACAGAAGATTGGATAAATATGGAATTCAGTATGAGAATAAGGAGTAAGTTTATATTATTTGTCACAGTTATTCATTGTATACTTATTTTTCTGGTTATCAAACTTCTTTCGCATGACCTTTATTTTTTCATGATTTCTGAAGTTTTTATAGTAATATCGATCATACTTTCTTTTCAGATTTATAAGGGACTGGTGAGTCCGTTAAATCTCATTGCTTCAGGAATTGAATCAATAAAAGAAGAAGAATTCACGTCAAAGTTTATAAAAGTAGGACAGCCTGAATTCGATCAGCTCATTGATGTATACAATAAGATGATTGATAAATTGAAAGAGGAGCGGATTGCACAGCAGGAGCAGCATTACGTTTTGCATAAATTAATTCAGGCTTCACCTTCAGGAATAATTGTAGTTAACTTTGATGACAAAGTAGAATCCCTTAATTTATCTGCCGAAAAGATCCTGGGTTTTAATAGTGAAGTACTCCTGGGGAAAACCTTCTCAGAGATACCTGGCAAGCTTGCCACAGAAATATTTGAACTGAATGAAGATGAATCCAGAATTGTTCATGTTGGAGGACTCAAAATATATAAACTTACCCTATCATACTTTATAGACAGAGGATTTCATCGGAAATTCATATTAATTGATGAACTGACAGATGAAATTATTAAGGCAGAAAAGAAAGCCTATGAAAAAGTAATACGGATGATGGCTCACGAGATTAATAACTCAGTGGGAGCGGTAAATTCAATACTTAATTCATTTATAAGCTATAAGGAACAACTGGATAAGGATGATCAGAAAGATTACGAAGAAGCCCTCCAGGTCTCAATAGACAGAAATAAGCTTTTGAGCAATTTTATGTCCAACTTTGCCAGTGTAGCGAGTTTACCCGGGCCGGTTAAAGTAATTGAAGATTTAAATGAGTTAGTTCGTTCAATTGGAATCCTTTTAAGCTTTGAATGTAAAAACAGGGGTATTGAATTAGAATTAAGGTTAACAAAAGATCCTCTTTATATACAATTTGACGTGCAGCAAATAGAACTTGTTCTCATAAATGTAATTAAGAATTCTATTGAAGCAATTGAAGACAAAGGAACTATAATAATTACTACTCAGAATTCTCCTCTTCAGCTGTCCGTCCAGGACAGTGGAAAAGGAATCTCGGAGGAGAATAAATTTAACCTGTTTACTCCCTTTTTCAGTACAAAGAAAGATGGACAGGGAATCGGTCTCATGCTGATCAGAGATATTTTAATAAACCACGGATTTGTATTTTCTCTGAAAAAAAACTCTGACAACTATACTGAATTTTTAATAGAGTTTACAAAGAACAAAGAGATGTTAGCTCATACTCATAACTAATACCTAATCAATTCTTTTTATTATTAGTGCCTTTCAAAATCGAATTATGCAATCATAATTCGCGAAGTTTTTCGGGTATAATTCTCCATTATTTTATAACAATAAATCTCAACCATTTAATTAATTTTTTATTAAACTAAAATCTTATGTTAGCTAAAATTGCCATCCCAATTTCTTTAATTCTGCATTCAGTATTTTTTAATGCCTCCGCACAAAATCAGGTTCCTGTGATTAGTAATGTGAGTTTTACTAATAATGCTCAAAATCATAGTCTGACTATAAACTACGATGTTGATGATGCTGAAAATGACAAGCTGAAAATTGCATTAGAAGTTACTAATCACGCTGGTCATCATGTATCTTCCATACTTCGTGACCTCAAGGGGGATGTAGGATTCCCTGTTATGAAAGGAACCAAAAAGAGTATTTCTTTTATCTATCCGGATTCAATAAAAAATATAGAAACTTTTACAGTTAGTCTTATTGCTGATGATCTTTATAAAGTGAAAATTGAAGATCTGGTTGCCCAGGTTGATACCATGAGATTAAAATCGTATATGAATACTATTTATGGAAACCGTTATTACAAAGATAAAGCCGGGGCCAGGCATAAAGAAGAAGTAAAAGATTTGCTGCATAATAATTTTAGTTCATACAATTTAAAAGCAAACAGACATGATTTTACCTATAATGATGATAAGGGCCAGAATATTATAGGAGAAAGAACGGGAAGCCAGCTGCAGCCGAAAGTCTATATTTTATGCGGACATTTTGATACAACTAAGAAAAGTCCCGGAGCAGATGATAATGGATCCGGAGTAGCAGGGATTCTGGAAGCTGCTAGGATTTTATCGCAATACAATTATAAAAACACCATTCGTTTTATTGGCTTTGATCTTGAAGAAATGGGGCTTATAGGAAGTAAAAATTACGTTTTTAACGGAGGTTTGGGAGCTGATGAAAAGGTAGACGGGGTAATTAATTATGATATGATTGGCTTCTATTCAACCAAGCCTAAATCTCAACTTATTCCAAAAGGATATGATATAATTTTTCCAGCCGAAGTTGCTGCAATAGCGAAAAATGATTACAAAGGTGATTTTGTCGTAAATACAGGTAATAAAAATTCAAAGTTATTACAGGATGCTTTTACTTCAAGTGCATCTAAATATGTCACAGATTTAAAAGTAGTTCCATTAGTTACTGCTTATAATGGAGAAATGACTCCGGATTTGATGGCCAGTGATCATTTTGTGTTTTGGAGAAAAGATATTAAGGCTTTACATATTGGAGATGGAGGGGAAACAAGAAACGTGTTTCTTGATACACCTAAGGATACTATAGAAAAACTTAATTTTACTTTCATAAGCAATATTGTTAAAACTACGATTGCTACTTTGGCAGAGCTTGCCGAGATAAATCATTCTTCTACCAGTACAACACACATCAAACTATAGTGTTGTACGGCCTCCATTTAATCTTTTTCAGAAACCCATTTAATTAATGGGTTTCTGATATTATTTAATAGATCAAAATATAGTTTAATCAAAATTTAGTATGGAAATAGATTATACCAATGACCCAAAGGTATTTAACATCATCAAAAAGCTTCATCACAAGTTTGAAAATGCCGGCCAGGATCTTCCTTCGCAATTAGAAGGTTTTTTATATTCTGATTATTTAAAGTATTGGGATTATATTCATCTTGATACATTACTGAGTATTCAAAATCCTAAGACAGATATTCCGGATGAACAGATTTTTATTGTTTATCATCAGGTTACTGAGCTTTATTTTAAGTTGATAATTCTGGAATTGGAGCAGTTAACTGAGAACGGGTTATCAAAAGAAGATTTTGTTTTAAGTAAGGTCCAGCGAATTAATGGCTACTACGAACAATTGGTCAGTTCTTTTGAAATTATCCTGAAGGGAATGGAACAGAGTCAGTTCCTGAAATTCCGGTTAGCGCTGTCTCCGGCAAGTGGATTTCAATCTGTTCAATTCAGGCTAATAGAAATCATTGCTACAGAATTCAGTAATCTGGTGGATGAAGATAGTCGAAGTGCAGCCGATAAGATAGAGGACAGCTACGAAAAGCTTTATTGGAAAAAAGGAGCAATAGATACACTCACTCAGAAAAAGACATTAACGCTGATCCATTTTGAAAAGAAATATGATGGCCTCATCTTGAGGAAAGCTGCCGAATACGAAAACAAAAATCTGGCTTATTTATATAAAACTACTTTAGCAGATATTTGCAATGAAGAGATAATAGCAGAATTAAAAAAATTCGATTCTTTAGCTAATATAATGTGGCCACTTGTTCACTATAAGACAGCGGTTAAACATCTTTTACAAAACTCGGAAGATATCCCATCTACAGGTGGCACTAATTGGAGAAAATATTTGCCGCCTAAATTTAGGAAAGTGATTTTTTTTCCGGAATTATGGAGTGAAGAAGAGAAAGAGAATTGGGGGAAAAGTTGGTTTTTAAAAGAGGTTCTCAATTTTGAAGCAGCCTCTCTCTAAACGTTAATGTGAAATATTGGTTTCTTTCTTATTCCAGGATGATTAGAAATTGGGACATATCCGATCAAAGAGCGCATTAATTTTTAAATTTTGTAGAAAAAATGGAAATAAATTTATTCTGTTTCCCCTTTGCAGGGGGAAGTAAATATTCCTATCAGGAATATTTAAAGTACACTAATAATTGTGTTAAGATTATATCCGTTGAATACCCAGGCCGGGGTACAAGAATTAGGGAAAGTCTTTTAAAAGATATTGAAGATATTGTAGAGGATGTATACAGTAAAATAAAAGATGAATTAAGTCAACCTTATGCCTTTTATGGGCATAGTATGGGGAGTATAATAGCATATCTGTTAACCAAAAAAATAATCGAAAATGGTGATTCTTTACCTGTTCATCTTTTTTTAACAGGTCGGGGTGGGCCATCTGCTATTTTTTCAGACTCCCCAAAATATCTGCTTCCTGAAAATGAGTTCATTACAGAGCTGAATAAAATGGGAGGAAGTTCTGATGAGGTATTGAACAATAAAGAGCTGATGAGTTTTTTTGAACCCATTATAAGAGCTGATTTTCAGGCCCTGGAGACTTACAGGTATAAAGAAACTTTGCCTTTTGATATACCTGTTTCAGTAATGATAGGGCAGGAAGAGAATATTGTTTTTGGCGATGCACAAACCTGGCAAAAGGAAACTACAAAAGAAATTGATATAAAAGTATTCCCGGGTAATCATTTTTTTATCAATGATTATCCCGCTGAAATTATGCAGATAATTCTGGAAAAATTATCTGCATAATTAAATCAGTATCTGTTTGACTGAATCGTGCTTCATTGACAAGAGAAGCCCGGAATTAAGAATACCACTTGACTAGCAGATGACAGGTGTTGTAGTGCAAAAGAACTGGACTCAAATACTCTGGTCAATCTGAAATTTTATTTTAAAGCAGCTTTTATTTTATCAGGATAAATCCCAGGCTGCAAAATCAAGAACATTTATGAGCTTAATAATTGTATCAAATAGACTTCCAATTACTTGTACTGAAGAAAATGGACATTTAAACTTTAAAAAAAGTATGGGTGGACTGGCTGTGGGATTAAAAGCCTGGATGACCAGTTCAAATAATGAAAATGAAGATTGTTTATGGGTAGGGTGGCCTGGTTCATCATTTAAAGAAGAACAGCAAGCAGCTGTTAAGAATACTTTGCTACAAGAGCACAATTGTTATCCTGTTTTTCTGGAGAAAACTGAAATCGATGAATTTTACCTGGGATTTTGTAACAAAATTCTTTGGCCTTTATTTCACTATTTTACTGCTAAAGCAGAAATCAAGTATAGTTATTGGGAACGATACAAAAGAGTTAATGAATTATTTGCGAAAGAACTTGCCCAAATAGTAAAAGAAGGTGATACTATCTGGATACATGATTATCATCTTTTATTGCTTCCACAATTGTTAAGAAATCTGGTCCCAAATATTTTAATTGGCTTTTTCCTGCATATACCTTTCCCATCTTATGAAATATTCAGGGTATTACCCACGCATTGGAGAAGAGATATTCTGAATGGTATGCTTGGGGCAGATGTAATAGGATTTCATACAAACGATTACACAAACCATTTTAAGCAATGTATTTTGAAAACATTAGGGCATGAGATACCTAAAAGCGAAATATTGCTTAATCAGCGTCTGATTAAAATGGATTGTTTCCCTATGAATATTGATTTTGCAACATTTCATCAGGCTGCAAAAACCAGTGAAAATAAAAAAGGTACCAGTAAACTTAAAAAGGTCTTCCATAATAATAAAATAGTATTATCAATTGACAGACTCGATTATACAAAAGGTATTAAAAATCGGCTTTTGGCTTTTCAGCACTTTCTCAGTAAATATCCGGAATGGATTGGAAAAGTTAATTTACTTCTCATTGTAGTTCCGTCCCGGACGGAGATTTCCAGCTATAAAAGGATGAAGGAAGAGATTGATGAGTTGGTAGGGAAAATAAATGGAAATTTTAGCGTTACAAACTGGGCTCCTATTTCTTATCAATATAAGGAGATGTCATTTAAAGAGCTGGTTATGCTGTACAGCGCTTCGGACATTGCTTTAATAACCCCATTGAGAGATGGAATGAATTTAATTGCCAAAGAGTATATCGCGTCAAAAATTGATAATTCTGGAGTGTTGATATTAAGTGAAATGGCAGGTGCCAGTCATGAGTTGCTGGAAGCGGAGATTATAAATCCGTATGATATAGAAGAGATATCCCATACTTTATATAAATCATTAAATTATGATTTAGAAGAACTAACCAAACGGAGTCAGATTATGCAATCGCGTTTGAAGAATTATGATGTCTGTATGTGGGCCAAAGACTTCCTGAATGAAGTTTTTGAGATGGAAGAAAAGAATAAAAGGTTAAAACAAAAGGTACTGAATGCTAAAATAAAACTTCAGTACTTTGCTGATTTTTTTAGCTCTAAAAAACGGTTGCTACTCTTTGATTATGATGGGACACTGGTTCCTTTCAGTAAATATCCTGAGTTGGCTAAGCCCAAAACAGATCTTATTCATACACTTAATATTTTAGACTCTTTTCCAGAAACCACCGTGGTAATATTAAGCGGAAGAGACAAAAAAACTCTTGAAACATGGTTCAGGAAATCAAATTTTGATTTTGTAGCGGAACACGGGTCTTCGATAAAAAAGAATAATAAATGGATCTCGAAAACAGCAGATGCTTCCTGGAAGGAAATAGTATTGGGAATTTTAAACAATTATACTTCGAAATTACCCGGAGCTATGATTGAAGAGAAAGAATACTCGATTGTCTGGCACTATAGAAATACTGATACAGAGCTAAGCAAAATAAGAAAAGATGCCTTGTTTGATGAGTTGAGTAAGACAGCTGATGAACTAAGTATAAGTGTTTCTGATGAGGTTAAGTCTTTAGAAATAAGAAATTTAAGTGTTAGTAAGAAAAGTGCTCTGCCTGAATGGTTGAAAAGTAATTATGATTTTATTTCTTATGTAGGAGATGATTTGAGCGATGAGGAAGTATTCGGGATTTTGCCTGAAACTGCTTATACTATTAAAGTAGGACTTCAGGATACGAAGGCGCACTTTAAAGTCGATAATAATGAAGAAATCCTGGCATTAATTCGGGAATTAAGCCTGGAAATTAAGGATGCTCTGCCAGTCAGCATAGAACATTAAGATGTTATTATTTCAATATCAATGATGGCTTGTCCTTTATTCTTTAAATAAGCTTTTATTAAATCAGTATATAACTTTGGACCATTATCTGAATTGGTGAAAATAATGGTACCCTCTCCTGATTTTGTTAACAACCGCTTCCAAAAATCTTCCGTAATCTGCAATAGTAGTTTTAAGTTGGTCCGAACTACTGGTAACTTTGTTTTTTTCAATTGGCAATGCATTCCCTCCTTATCGTAAAGAACAGCAAATCTTGATTCACCTAAACAATTATCCTAGGTATAGTGACTGTCGTTCAAACCTAGAGGAAGAAGTTTATCTCGTTGGCTAGGTTGATCCAGCGGTTTATGAAATTTGCTCTCGAGCGTATGGCGTAGGTATTCAAAGCCTTCACCAGAATATTGATATTTTGTTCCCGGATCAAATTGAAAAGTCAGTCTGTTTCCAGGAAGTTCAATCCTCCAATTTGGGAACCACAATTCTGAGTTAGGATATCCCGTGTAGAGATTTTTCTGCTTCGGGGGGGCAGCATTTACGTTAAAAGGCTGCTCAATACTTATAAAGTGATTCATCCAGGTTCCACTTCCCCCACTAATAAGCTTTAAGACTAACATGAAAGTTACTGTCTTATTGGATAAAGCTACATTAATAGTTGAATGTAGCAGATCCGTCTTTAGCTTGCTCCCCTAAACTTTTATATCCTGTAATTTACCCTTTCTGATCAATCCAATTGCTACAGCGGGTACAGAATTTTCTTTTAACCAGGTTTCTATTTTTCTTTGATCCTCAAAAATGGGAGTTGAAGAATCAGTTTACTGATGATCATAACTTAAACCTCTTAAAATTGAAACAGCACTTTATACTGTACCAGGGGAAATTATTCATCTGTTGTTTTTGAATACATACTTCATTGAAAAAAAGTATTTAATTAAGTATGTGATTGAAAAATATTGTTAATTATTTTGTTATTATAGTTTATACTAAATATCTTGTCTATAGAATTATGTATTAATTATTGTAAACCGGGGCCGATGTGTATTAGAAATTATGTAAACTTAAAGAAATGGCATTTATTATTGGTAATACAAATTCTGATAGTTTCGATCGTTAAAGGGCAGTCTCAGCCGGCAATCAGCGGAAGTGTGGTTAGTGAGGGAAAACCTGTTGAATTGGCTACTATTAAATATCGAAAGATTGGTGTGGATAGTTTAAGTACGGCCTTCACAACTCAGCGTGGTTTGTTTTCTCTTCCTTGTGAAATCAATCAAAAATATAAAATTGAAATTCTATACATCGGACTCCAGAAGTATACTTCTGATACCATTTTGGTGCGTGATGGGGCAGGCGTTAATCTTGGTGTAATTAATCTGATTGGGGGGGCGACATCACTGAAACAAGTGAGTATAGTTTCTAAGAAGCCATTAGTCGTTAAAAAGATTGACAGATTAGTTATTGATGTCGAAAATAATCCTTTTTCTCCAGGAACTAACTTTATCGATCTATTGTCTATGAGTCCTGGAGTCAGAGTCGATGCTAAGGAAAACATCCGGGTGCAAGGCAAAAAAGGTGTGGTGATCTATATTAATAATCGTCCGTCAAATCTTAGTGGAGACCAGCTGACACAATTCTTAAGTACTCTGCCTTCAGATAATATTAAAAATTTTGAAATAATAACTACACCTCCATCAAGCTATAATGCGGCAGGAACCTCAGCCATCTTAAATATTAATCTAAGACGTCCGTTATCTGATGGAATAGCGCATAGATTTAGTGGGAGTATGACCAAGGGGGATAATTTTGAGAATAACTTAGGTTATAATATCGATGTCAAAAAAAACAAGCTTTCATTTTACTTGAATACAAATTTTTCAAATCCTAAGAGGAGTGATGTAGGGACGGCATACAGGAGGTTTATTACGCAGGATGGAACAACCTATTTTGATGAAAATAGCAACTCGTTTTCAAGAAAGAAAAATTACAGTTTTTTAGGGGGCGCTGAATATTTAATCGACAAAAAGAATATTATTCAGTTGACCGTTAATGGATATCTGGGGCGTAATAAGTCATTATTTAGTTCTGAGACAGTTGTGTCAGATGAGCAATATAAGCGTGACTCTCTTTTTAAAACCTTTAATACTACCAGTGTCAATACACAAAGATTAGGAGGTAATGTTAATTATATCTCAAAAAAACTATTGATGAATGGAGATGTGGTTTTTAATTATGATTACCTGAGATTCTCTTCAAAGAGAGAGCTGACTAACATTTCACAATTTTATACAAATGATCTCATTAACACCAGAAATGAGCAAAATTTAACCATTAATCCGTTAGATATCGATATTAATATCCTGAGTCTTGACTATACGAAAGAGATTGATAGTACACAGTCTGTTGAAGCAGGATTCAGAAGTAGCTTTGTTGAAAATAAAAACAGATCTGAATTTAACGATTTTCTAAATGGAGGATATGTCTTCAATCAAACCAAAAGTGATCACTTTATTTATAATGAAAATATTAATTCAGTTTATGGGTCATGGTCTAAAAAATGGAATACATGGAGTATAAAAGCGGGATTAAGATTTGAGAATACACATGTGAAAGGCAATTCACTGGCATCAAATTTAGTTAACAACAGAACGTTGTCTCAGTTTTTTCCTTCATTCTTTGCTCAGAAGAAGGTCGGGGAAAATGAGTACTATTTTTCCTATGGAAAAAGGATTCAAAGGCCGAATTATCAATCTTTAAACCCTTTTAGATTTTATTATGGACCGTATAATTATACTGTTGGAAACCCATATCTGAATCCGGAAATAACAAATCAATTTGAAATTGGTGCAGTTCTACCACGAATAATCAGTCTTTCTGCAGGCTTTAGCCGAACCCGTGATGTGATCCAGAGTGAATATACAACCCAGGATGATATTACTAAAATCACAACTTCCAGTACAATTAACCTGAGTCGTTACGACCGCTATTTTTTAAGTGCAAATGCAGAGCAATCAGTCAATTCCTGGTATAAAGTGTCTGAGTCTCTTGATTCTTATATTGATATTTATCATCCTGATATAGAGAATATCAAGATAACCAGGAGCCAGCCTGCATTTGATTTCAACTTGACGAATGCTTTTACTTTTGATAAGTATCTCGTTCAGCTTCAGGGTAGTTTTAGTTCGGTCTTCATTGATGCTCAAACTACTTATAAGCCTTCTGGTTATGTTAATCTCGCTATAAAAAGAAGTTTATTTGGTAAAAAGGCATTTTTATTTCTACGAATGACCGACTTATTTAAGACCCAGTACTCAAGAGGTGCAGTTGATTTTCAAAATCAATTTTTTAACACGACCAGCAGACAGGATTCACGTCGTATTGCATTATCGTTTCAGTATAATATTAGTAACGGAAAGGTTAAGTCCAGGAAAACTTTAGAATTGAATGAAGATGTGAAAAAAAGGACTAATTAGCACATTAAGCGGTATAAATATCAGAAAATAGGTATTGTTGTGACAGATTGTTTTCTTTATATTAGTAATAGGCAATAAAATATATCTATGAAGATAAAGACTTTTATAATAGAGGAACATAATGAAGCGTATTTTATATGGAATTATGCTATACGTAATAGTGTTATACCTGGAAAAAACAATTTGTTACTGCATGTTGATGAACATTCAGATATGGTAGCTCCAAGATTTAATGTTTCGATAGATACTCTGCCAGACAATCTTGATGAGATACGGAAATTTACCTATACCGAATTGGGAATTGCATCCTTCATAGTTCCGGCATTTTATAAGAATATATTCTCCGATATTTTCTGGGTAAAGCAGAATCATGCCAAAAACAGAGTCACTCCTCTACGCATGTATGTGAGATCTTACAATGATGATGGCAAAATGCTTATCATGGGTAAATTGGCCGATCTTGATAATTATGATACTATTAAACATAAAGACATCCAACAATCACATGTAGAGTTTAATTATCATTTTAATAATGAGTCTGAAATTCCCCAGGATCAGAACTTTGTTCTGGATATTGATCTGGATTATTTTTCTTGTGCAGGAAACCCTAATGAAAATAAGGAAATATATATTGAAATCACCAGGGATGAGTTTGAAGAATTTAATGAAAATCCGTATCACCGGTTAAAATTCCTGATACCCAGGGTTTCTACTCTTTTTAATGATGGCCAATATTATTATGTATTCAATCAATACGACGAATTATATCCCAGTCAGCTCCTTAAGGATGAAGACGTTATCAGAGATCGAATTAATTCTTTTTGTGAGTCCTTAAAGGTGAAAAATGTTCGGCCATTAATGATCGATATCTGTCGCTCAAAACATAGTGGTTATACTCACGCTGATCAATGCCAGTTAATCGAAGATCTACTGCTGGAGGGCTTGCATAAATTATTTGAAATGGAAATAATTCATATTAATGAACTTGAATTAACAAAAGTCGATTATATATAAACCCAAATCAAAAATTATGAACAAGAAAAATTTAATTGAAGAGAGCCTTGTTAAAGAGCTTGTTAAGCCAAGACTGGTAGAGGAAATTTATGCTAATTCAAAAGTAGTTGAATCACTGTGTCGCAGTAGAAACGGTGCATGCAGAAATAACAATACAATTGAAGAGCCTATAGATGAAGAACTAATTTTCTAAATCAACCATTTATTTAAAAACAAAACCGATTAACCATGGACAAAAAAATATCATTAGCTAATCTTAATATCAAAGAATTAGTAAAGCCACGTACTGTTGAAGAAATCTATTCAAATTCAAAAATTGTTGAATCACTTTGCCGTACCAGAGATGGTGCCTGTCGTTCAAATAGAGATAGCGCTTTAGAGCCTATAGATGAAGAACTGATCTTCTAAGAAGAATAAGCATCGCTTTCTGAACAGGAAGGCGGTGTTTATTTAGCTTTCAGATTAACGCATAATTTAGACACTTAATTTTCGCGATCAAAAAAATTAATTTCATTAACCAAATGAATAGTTTAAAGAATGTACCAAACAGCAAATTTTGATACCACTGAACCAACAATATTAGTTTATAATCATTTACCATATCAAAGTGAATACGATATACCTGGTTTTAAAGTTATTGTGAAAAAAAATCAGTATGAACTAAACAGTATATTAAATAGTGTATTAGTATCATGCGTTATTATCCATTTTAATGATATCATTAGAAAAGATTTGTTATTGATTAAGCAGAAGTTTGCTGATATCCCTTTTCTGGCCCTGATCGATTCTGAAATAATGGAAGCTGCCTGGTTTTGTGGAAGTATAGGAATAAATAAAGTTTTGAATTCGCAGGAGGTCTCTGGAATTGACCTCTCCATAGAGGTTGAAAAATTGATAAAATGTAACAACGTTAGTATTTCTATCAAGGATCTGGATATGAACTTATCAGGTTTGCATTCCAGTGTTAGGGAAGCGCTGGCTTTTATTGAGAAGAACTACGTAAATCTGAAGACAGTGAGTGAGATTTCTTCTTATCTCGGTATTACAGACTCAACGTTGATCAGGGAATTTCAAAAGAGCGAAATCTCTTCCCCAAAACAGATACTCATATTTTTCAAAATCCTGCATTCAATTAAGCTTATGAAATTAACAAGACTAAAGATTAAAGAAATTGCACATTTATCGGGATTTACCTGTGTTAAACGGTTTAACGAATCATTTCAGCGAATTTATTCTTGTTCTCCAACACAGTATGACTCTAATTAACCTAACCAAAACAGTATGAAATATTTTAAAATGAGCTTTTATAATGTACTTACTCCGGTGGAGGAATACAAAGAATATCTTCTTTATAATACCCTATCTGGTGGTATTGTTCTATTAAATGAATTACAAGGCAAGCTCATTGACAGCTTACAGTATAAAGAAAAGTTTGATTTGGAAGAAACGGGGAATAAAAAGCTGTTGAAATATCTTTTAGATCAGGGTTTTGTCGTTGATTTTAATTTCAATGAGATTCAAAAACTATATACAAGTTATAAAAAGGGTAGAGATGAAGATGTAGAGGAGGCAAATATATATTTAACTATTGCTACTACAATCACCTGCAATATGGGATGCCCATACTGTTATGAAGTAGTTAAGCCAAATATCTCTTTAAATAAGGATGAAACTGTAAGAGGTGTAATTAGCTATCTGGAGGATATGATTGTTAAGAATTCAACTAAAACATGGAAGAAAATTCTTGTAACCTGGTATGGTGGTGAACCTCTCCTTAATCAGGGAGCGATTGAAAAACTTACTCCTCCACTCCTTGAACTGGCCCAGAAATATAGTATGGATTATGATGCAAATATTATAACTAATGGAATCCTTCTTAATCAGGCTAAATGGGACTTCTTAAAGCTTTATAAGGTGTCAAATGCACAAATTACTATAGATGGTTCAAAAGAAACCCACGAAAAGCATAGACCACTGAAAGGCAAATCGGGTAAGAAGAATTATTTTCAGATTCTCGAAAACCTTGCTTTGATGCCAGATGGAATTACAACCAATATAAGAATGAATGTAGATAGGGCAGTTTCTGATAGCTACGAAGAATTTCTAACTGATTTATCAGTTTTCGGTATATGGCCACAGCGAAGCAATAGCTTTTCGATTGATCCCGCCTGGTTAAGAACTTATGAAGAAGCTGAAGAAAACGATCTTTCTGATAGGTTTAATGCAGAAGAATATTTTGAATCTATGCAGACCTTTAGAAGATTAAAGTTATCCATATATAATAATTACGCTGCCGAAAATGGCTTGAAAAAAGCAAAATTAGCATGGATACTGCCTGAATTACAGGAGGAATGTGCTACTTGGGTTTCTCCATATGGTATAGTAATCGACCCTGAAGGTTTTATTCATAAATGCTGGGAAACTGTCCATGAAGACCATAGAAGAATTAATCATGTAAAAGATGGTTACAGAGTAGAAGATTTTAAAGAATATATGGCCTTTGATCGGTATAAAGTTAACGATGAGTGCTATAGCTGTAAGTATCTTCCTGTATGTGATCAGCTGACTTGCGCATTTCAGGCGCTGAAACATGCCGATAATCCTCCATGTACTTTTTGGAAAACAAAAACAGAATCAAGTCTAAAAGAACAGTATTTATATATGAAGGAAAACCCTGATTTAATAAGTTTTCCCAAGAATGATATTACGAATAATACAGGTCACTCTAATAAGTAATATGATAAATACTTTATTTCATCCTTCATATCTGAATAATTTTCACGAGGTTTTTGTGAATAAAAATCTTTGTCTTGAAGATGTAATAGAGAAAAATAAAAAAGACCTGAACTGCTTAAATGAGATTATCCATAACAGCTTTATATACGCAACTGAACAACTGGTTTATATTAAAGCTGCAGTATCAAAAGCAGAATTTGAAGAAGCCCTGAAAGTAATAGAAATCTGGGCGAACCACATTAAAGCAAAAAATTATTTTTTAACAGTAGAATGCTTTGATTACTTCGTAAGAATGTTTTTTCTACTGGACCTATGCCATAAGAATTTTGATCAGATTTTGTTGCCTCTAATCAATATTCCTATGGCTCTGAAGGGGTTCATACGGGTTAATTATCTAA
Source organism: Pedobacter lusitanus (assembly GCF_040026395.1). Taxonomy (NCBI): domain Bacteria; kingdom Pseudomonadati; phylum Bacteroidota; class Sphingobacteriia; order Sphingobacteriales; family Sphingobacteriaceae; genus Pedobacter; species Pedobacter lusitanus. The sequence continues at coordinate 2,018,821 of NZ_CP157278.1, read as the reverse complement.
AACCAGATCTTATGAATTCATTTTTAACGATACAAACCAATATCGATATTATTGAGTCAGTAGAAATTCTGAGAGATGATATATTTATTCCAAACAGAGAGAAAATGCCGGGATCCAGAATTAATTTTGCGCATAATAAGGTATCGGTTATAGATGAGAAATTTATTGCTCTTTTTAAAATCAGAGAAGACAAAAATCATATTCATAATGGAGAATCTTGTCATAAAGCACATAAATACAGCATGAAAATTGGAGAACACTGTGTAATCTCTCAGGGATTTTCTAAATACAAACAAATGTTGGAATCTGTTAATTTATTGGATTCAATATATGATGCTTCCAGTAATTTTGCTTTAACGATCAATAATTAATGAACATTGCTATAATTGATTCTGGTCTGGACATTCACAATCAGACTTTCAAAAACAAAGTAATCAATGGGGTGCATATTTCCTTGAATAGAGACTCATCATTTGAAATAGATAGTAATTATGCAGAGTACACGAATGGACACGGTACTGCAATTGCGGAACTGATCAGTGAAATAGACCCGGAGGCAAATTTATTCATAGTTAAAATATCCTCATTTGATAAGAAACTAACTGAAGGATTGATTGTTATGGCCTTTGAATATTGTAATGCACATTACCATATAGATATCTATAATGTTAGTCTGGGGATTCTGACAAAAAATCCGGGCAATAAACTATACTCTATTTGCAGGGAAATTGTCAATAAAGGGGCAATTATTATTTCATCTGCCCATTATCATCCAAATATACCATGTTATCCGGCTTTCTTCCCGTTTGTGTTTTCTGTTGCCACTGGAGTTTCGAAAGCGGACTTAAATGAATTTTTGTATTTAGGTGAAGGTAATATAAATGTTATTGGTCATGGAGTTAAACAGCAGGTCACCTGGTGTGAGAACTGCATAGAAGAGGTCGCTGGATCTAGTTATGCAACAGCGAGATTTTCAGGGACATTATCAAGATTACTTAGAGATAATCCTGGGTTTACAGCAGGAAGATTACCTGGGTTATTAAGTAGGTTTTCTTCGGAAAATGTCAAACAGCTCTATTTTATTGATCGTGAAAATATTGAAGTTCAGTTAAATGAGACCTATGTTAAAGAGGAGGATACAAAAGAAGTTCAAATATTATTTTACCCTTTTTCTGACAAAAAATTCAACAGATATTTCAGCTCTCTGACATATTCTTCTGAATATATCAGGATATTGTTTGATGAACAGGACGCCTTAAAACATAAGAAAATTGCAGGTGTCCATTTAACAGATCTGACAAATACGGAATTGGAAAAATTCAAAGTAATTATTGGAGATGTATATAATTCTAAGATAGACCTGGATTTGGAGTGCTTTATGAGCCTTACAGAACGGTTAATTTCAAGTAATGTCAATATATACTGTCTGAATGAGAGGGTTTACAATTATATCCATAGCATAATATCAAAAGACGATGTGAGTTATAAAGGGAAATTAGTTAATCTGCATAGCCATTTTTCCAGAAAAGATAAAAATATAGTTGATAAAGCTGAACCACCTAAGGAGAAACCCATAGTTGCTGTTTCCGGAATTGATGCTATGGAAAATCTTATTTTAACCTCCAGGTTAAGATCGGCCTTAAGTGAGGTTTATCAGCTTAAATCATCTATTATAGTTACCTGTAATTATGGATTATTGGAGGGGGGAAATGTTTGCATTCCGTATCAGAGAAGTGATGCGGGAAGAATTGATTTCAAACAGATGGCATCAATAGTTGACAATTGTATTTCAAATGACAAGTGTGAAGTCATATTCACCTATGATCAGGGACTTCCGAATTCAAACTATCTGAATAACTATATCTATAATAATAAAACTTTAGCATTAACACTAGAGTACTTTACCAGTGTAATTCCTGATTTATTTGTTTTTAGTATCAATGGAACGTATCGTTATGATGAAACAATTAACTATATCACCAGAGTAACTAATTTTTTCAGTCTGAAGGCTTCAGAATATATAATAGTTTATAGTAACATCGACAGGATATCACTCTTAAATGAGCTTGATAATAAAATAAATAATAAAGGAGAAACACGAAGACTTTTTTGTCTGAAAAAACAGGCAAAAAGTGCGTGTAAGTCAATAATAGAAAAATTCATTAAATAATAATATATGGAATTTGATCTTAAAAGGGTTCTTGACTTTGAAAAAGTCCGGGAAGAAAGAAGTGAATTATTAAGTAGTAATTATTTTAACGCACATTATACCTATTCTTCCGTACCAGTCATTTTTAGGGGCTCATTTAACAAATGGGCGCCTGGTTCTGAAAAGTGGAATCATGAATTCTTTAAAGAAAATTTCGGACATGAATTTGCATTTGCTAAAAGAACTATAGATGGGAAAGAAGAAAAAAAAGAGTTTTTAATAGCTGATTATCTTGATTATATGAATTATAATCAGGACGAAATCCCATTTTATTTAAATACCCAGTGTCACGTAGATAAGCCATTCAAAAAAGCATACCAGGTACCTGATTTCTTTAATTGCTGGTATGGGGCATGGCCATCTGATAATAGAAAATACGATCTTTCCTGGTTGTATTTTGGTGCAAAGGGGACATTTTCTAAACTACATATTGATGTGTGGAATTCCAGTGCCTGGAATGCTGTTATTACAGGAAAGAAATTGTGGCTTTTTTTTTCAAGGACTCAGGAAGATCTGATTTACAAAGGAATGGTAAATCCATACAGTCCTGATATTGAGTTATTTCCGCTTTATAAGCAGACACACCCATTAGTCTGTATTCAAGAGCCTGGAGATATTGTTTACACTCCTTCCGGATGGTGGCATACAGTAATTAATCTAGAAGCCGGGGTATCTCTGACAGAAAACTTTGTGAATCTTTCCAACTATAAATACGTACTGGAAGATTTAATCAAAGCCAGACCCAAATCATACAACTCAATTTTAAAACTTGTAAACCATAATTTAAATGACCTTAAATAGAAATGTTATGAAATACGAATCCTTTGAAATAAATGATAAAGCAATTTATATTATTGATGATGAAATTGAAAAAGATTTAGTAGACAATTTTTATGAGCAGATACAAACACTGGCATTCGTAAAGGGAGAAAAGGATTTTGATGGAGATAAATATCCGATCTTCTCGGTCGATTTTGATGTGGAGAAATTTGAAACAAGTAATTTGTTTGCTCAAAAAGCAGCTTTTCTGATAGAGAGATTTTATGCTGATCATCAATATCAAATGAGGAGGGCTTATATCAATCTTTCAAATTATGGAGATGTTGAATTTCCGCATTCTGATTGTAGAGAAGATGAAAATGATTTGACTGTTGTCTATTATGTAAACAAGTTCTGGGATTACAGATGGGGCGGAGAAACAATATTCTATGAGAATCATGAATCAAAACGTTGTGTATTACCCAAACCCGGAAGATTTCTGATTTTCCCGGGGGCAGTAGAGCATCTGGGCTCTATCTCTACCAGGATTTGTACAGAATCAAGGTTAACTATGGCAATTAAATATAAACAGATTTCCAGTTAATTTAATTGTTGTCAGTCAGTTTGAAAATGGAAAAAACATATCATATAATTTTTGAGTTGATCAAATCTCAATGGAAAAAACAGACTACGCTGTTTTTGCTTGTGCTATTGAACTCCTCAATATCATTACTCTCACCCTATATAACTAAAATTATTATAGATAAGGTTTTTCCATTTAAAGATTATAATCTGCTACTCGAGTTGCTGGTTATATTGACTATATGCTATATAATCAGGGTTGTTGCAAATTACTTTGCAGATATTACCCAGACTCGGGTAGGGATTCACATTACCAGTCAGTTAAGATCCCGATTATTTGATCATATTATCAGGCAGCCGCTGCTGTTTTTTCATGACAATTCTAATGGGAAGTTAGTTTATAAATTGAATACTCAAATTGAATATATTGAATCTTTTATTACTAATAACTTAATAAAGTCTCTAAACAATTTGTTGACTGTTATAGGCATAACAATTATGCTGACAACTTTAAACGCTAAGCTTTTTTTTGTTTCAATTATACTCGTGCCACTTTTGCTAATTGTTAACTACAAACTTAAAGCTAAAGTCAAAAACTTGTTTAAAGCTGCGAACGAACAAAATGAGGCATTAAATGACTTCTTTTATGAAAGACTAAAAAATATAAGGCTTATTAAATTGTTTAATACTTTCTCTGAAGAAGGTAAGCAATTAAGTACTGAATTAGTAAGCCTTTCCAGGTCGTGGTTCAGTGCAGATAAGCTGTCTTCTATAAGAAGAAATTCTGCAACTTTTATCATTGCACTATCGCCTTTATTAGTCTTTGGAATAGGTGGAAAAGATATTATAGCTGGTACAATGTCTATTGGCTCTCTCGTAGCTTTTCTTCAATATCTGAACAGACTGTTTTCACCAATAAGCGAACTGACTGAGTTAAATACCGAGTTAGTGAAATTTAAAGTAGCTATAGAAAGTGTCTATGGCGTTTTTGATCAGGCAATTGAAACGGAATTTATAGCGCATGAACATAAAATTGAACAGATTGACCACCTGATATTTGAAAATGTATCTTTTTTTTATCAAAAACGTACAGAGCCTATTATCGATGAATTAAATATTGAGCTTAAAAAAGGGGCGAGTTATGCACTAGTAGGTAAAAGCGGTTGTGGGAAAAGTACATTTATAAATTTACTATGTAAGTTATATCCCACTAACTCGGGGACTGTAAAAATTAATGGCATTTCATTGAATGACCTGAGCAGACACTTTATCAGCAAAAAAGTATCTCTGGTTACACAAGATTCTCTGATTTTTAATGCAACAATTCTCGAAAATTTAAAATACGGGGCCAGAGATTCCACTTTTGAGGAAATCTGTGAAGTCTGTGATATTGTAGGTCTCACTGTAATCATTAATGGGCTTAAGTCAAAATTCGACACAATGATTGGGCATAATGGTGATAACCTTTCTGGTGGACAGAAGCAGAGACTCTCCATAGCAAGGGCGCTGCTAAGAAATTCAGATATTCTGATTTTAGATGAGGCGACATCAGCATTAGATTCCCATAGTGAAAACTTAATAATTCAAAATATTCAGAAGAGACGTAGTAAAGATTGTATTTTATTGATAATCAGTCACCGCTTTAGTTGTATCAAAGATTTAGATCATGTCTTATTGATGAAAGATGGTCAGGTTACTGAACTTAGGTCAATGGTTGGTTTTGCGGAGAACCTGGAGATAAGAGAACTATTTAAAAACCAGATTGTGCATGAGTAAAAATGTAATCATTGTTCTATCACCCTATATAAGCCATGTAATTCCAACATTTGGTATTGCAGGCAAAATGAAAAGCAGAGGTTATAATATAATCTATGCTCTGCCGGAAAAGTTTGAACAGGCTATATTATATCATGAATATAGTTTTGAACAGTTGAACAAATTACAGGAAAATGATGAGCTGGAGCTAAATATGGTTGTAGAGAAATTATTCGAGAAATATGATCCTGTCTTGTTTTTTATTGAAGTGGGATTCTGGGACTGGTCTCTTTTTCTTTTAGCCAGAAACACTCCGTCAATAGGTATTGAAGTAAGTACCTGTGAGGATAAATACACATTAATTCCACCTTATAATAGTCCTACTGTCCCCCGAAAGAGTTTACTTTCTCTGGTTGAAATTGAGTTTGAATGGCTCAGCATATCTCTTGGTTTTTTAGTTGAAATAAGAGAGAATCTGGTGCGGAGGAGTTATTATAACCGAATTTTGAAATTACTGAAACTTCCCGATAAGCCATATATGTCAAGGAAAAAAAGGGTTTCAAATTATAGGTCGTATTCAACTATTGAATTCATATTTTTTCCCAAAGCATTTGATTTTCCGAGAGTAATTAATGAAAAAACATTTTTTGTTGGAGGCTTTGTCAATACAAACAGGAAAGAAAAAGAGTTTGACTGGTTAAAAATTGACACAGATAAAGATATTGCTCTATGTAGTTTAGGTTCATTAAGCAGCTGGTATAAGGGTGGATATGACTTCTACACAAGGGTTATAGAAGCATTTACACAATTACCTGAATATACACTCATCCTTGGATTAGGAAACTTATTTGAGGAGTTTAATCAAGATTTGCTGCCGAAAAATATATTTATCTATAAGACATTACCACAGCTTACCCTATTAAAAAAGACAAAAATATTTATCACGCATGGAGGAGCAGGATCTGTGAGGGAAGCTATGTTATATGGTGTTCCAGTTTTGGTTTATCCCTGGAGTACAACCAGTGATATGCCTGGTATTTCCAGTAGAGTAAAATATCATGGTATTGGAATCGTTGGAGATATTTCGAAAGATTCTTCATCAACAATGATCAGACATGTTCATGAATTAAACTCCGACTATATCAGGACAAATGTTTTGAAGATGCAAGAACATTTTCTTGAAGCACAGGCTTCAGAAAATGGAATAATTGACTTCATTATTAATTATAAAGATAAGAGCAAGGCTTTATAATTCAGCGAAATTGAGGTTTGATGATGTAAGAAAAATGATGTCAGTGCGCTATCAGGATGAGATATTAATTAAATGATTGTCTGAATTCCAGAGGAGATAAATTAGTTTTTCTCTTGAACAGTTTATTGAAAGACTGCGGATGTTCAAAGCCCAGCTGATAAGCTACTTCAGCAACTGACGAATTGCTGGTAGATAGCATTTGCTTAGCTCTTTCAATTAATTTCTGATGAATATACTGCTGTGCATTCTGTCCGATTAAAGAACGGAGCATATCACTTAAATAACGCGGTGATACATTGAGGTTCTCCGCAAGATCCTGTACTGTGGGCAGACCTTTCAGGAGCGCATTTTCGTCACTGAAATGGTCATCAAGTAAAGTTTCTGCTTTGGTCAGTAAATCATTACTTACAGCTTTGCGGGTAATGAACTGACGTTTATAAAAACGATTGCTATAGTTCAGTAACAATTCAATCTGTGTGACAATTACATCCTGACTAAAATCATCTATGGTTGACTGGAGTTCATCCTCAATGTTTTTGAAAATACTAAGGATAATTGATTTTTCTTTATCTGACAGATGCAGTGCTTCGTGGATGTCATAAGAAAAGAAACCATATTTTTTGATACTTTTCCCTAATGGATAGTTTCTGATAAAATCCGGATGAATAAGCAGAGTTCGGCCCTGATATTCGGCATCATCAGTAATGGCAAGTAATTGATTAGGTGAGGTATAAGCCATTCCGCCTTCATCAAAGTCATAATAGTTTTGTCCGTATCTTATTTTTCCGCTGATCCCTTTCTTATAGGAAATCTTATAAAAATTAAGCAGAAATGAAGCTGGTAACTGGTCTTTCTCCACAGCTATTTCAGTATTATCAACAAGGCTTACCAGCGGATGCAAAGGTTTTGGTAAACCCAGCACCCGGTGTAAGTCGGATATAGAATTGAACTGATATGGAATAGGTGTTTCCTTTTTCACTTTATAAAGATAAATTTTTAATCTGCTAAAAATGTCTGTCCCATTTGTTTTCTGAAAGCCTCGTCCCCCAGTTGTGAACGTTGAGCGTAAAGTGCCAGTGCATCTTCGCCTGCAACATATCTTAGTTTATCTTTACCATCTGTAGCTGCTTCATATACCACTGAAGCAATTTGCCCGGCCGGAGTAAAATGATCTTCATTAATAGCTGAAAACATTTGGGTTACCCATTTTTCATAGGCCGGATGTGCCGACATATCAGCAGAACGATTCAGAAAGTCTGTCTTAATACCTCCGGGAGAAACAGTTTTGATGCCCACACCAATTTTGTTCAGCTCAAATGCCATACTTTCACTCCAGCCTTCCAGGGCCCATTTAGTAGCATGATATACAGAACTGAATGGAAAGGTAATTAGTCCGCCTATAGAAGTGGTCGTTATAAAAAGTCCGCTTTGTTTTTCTCTGAAATAAGGTATAAATGCCTGTGTAACCCGTATTACACCCAGAATATTGGTGTCTAGCTGTCGTACCAGCTGTTCATCTGTAGTTGACTCCAGTGGTCCCATTAATCCATAACCGGCATTGTTAAACACAACATCAACATTGCCCGAAGCAATAGCTTTTCGTGTGGTTTCTGCAATTTGTTCCGGATTAGTCACATCTAATGGCAGTAAAGTAATATGATCTATTAAATTCAGTTCTTTTTCGTTTTCGGGGTTACGCATAGTAGCGATAACTTTCCAGCCTTTTGAGGCAAATAATTTTGCTGTTGCTTTTCCCAGGCCTGTTGAGGCCCCTGTAATGAATATTGTTTTCATTTTCCTTTGAATAAGTTTTACAGTACAAAGGTGGGCTGAGGTGAGATATCTGATGTTGCCATATTGGAAGTTGTTGTAGCCAAAATGAAGGGAAGGGTAAAGAAGCCGTTTCTGATATAGAAACAGCTTCTTTAATGTTTTATTCAGGAATTTTATGGATACAGGCTGGCAATGCCTGCTAAATCGCCGGTTGAAAGACTATCTCTTTGTTTAGTGAATGTTGAGCCATCCAGTTTTGTCATGGTAGGCAATCCGTTTTTAGAAAACTCGTAAGAATCGTACATCATGGCCGAACCAAAATCAAGGGTACCTACTGATGTATGTGTCGTACTGATGTCGAAGTTATGCTCAGCGCCATCAGTTATATTACTATCAATAACCACAATATATTGGTCCCGGTCTGATCTGGTTTGCTCATGATAAAGTCCTACAGCATGTCCGATCTCATGCATTGCTTTACCTTCAGAGCAATTGCCCAGGGTGATATTCTGTTTGCCACCTGTCATTCCAACATTGGAAGAACAACCATCACCCGATGTAAAATGAACATAATTTGTCTGGCTTACCCGTTTAACAAAAGTAATCTTTGTTTGTCTTTTCCAGCGCGCCATGGCTCCGCTGATCCAGGCGAGTTTTCTGCTGGACAGATTATCATCCAGATCATAATAAATGATGCCATCCGGCCAGGTTCTGGCCAGTGTATTGACCGTAATACTTTCGGTTCTAACGGCCTGGGGATCATTTTTTTGTCTGAGATAGGCAACCTGTTGATCTGTTAATACCATGTCACCTCCCATAATGTACACGCCTTCTTTTTTCACCAGTTTAATGGAATTTTTTCCTGTTCCGATAGTGACAATCTCACCTTTTGTATTGGGGAAAGCCTGCTCAATATCGCAATGACAGTTTTCTGGGGTTAATGTCTGAGCATCTTCCGCATTGTTTTGTTTTTTACATGCACTAAGGCTCAACAGCAATGCAGCTGTGATCAGTGTAAATGTTTTAGTCTTCATAATGGTTAATGTTAGGTTATACTGGATAATCATCCAATATAAACAAGACAGCTAACCCTTGTTAAGCAGGTAGATACAGATCAAATATTTTTTAGTGAACAAGATCAGGCGCTATGGAGTAACCCATATCTTTTTTCCATTTATATGGAAATGTACATTATTGAAATCCAGTATGGCGAGAAATTCTTTAAGATTGATGTTACGATAAATTTCACCTGAAAATGATCTTTTCGGTGGTGCTCCCTGATAGACAACCTCTACATTATACCATCTTTCAACTGCTCGCATGACCGTTTGGATATCGGCATCTTTGAACACGAAAAAGTCGTTTTTCCAGGCTTCGGATTTATTTATATCCACCATACCCACTGTCAGTTTTCCTGCCTGAAGTCTGCTTTGCTGACCCGGTTTCAAGGTTACTGACTCCGTCGTAGTGGATTGCTGATTTAATACATTTACAACTACCGATCCTTCAAGAAGGGTGGTTTGTACATCTGGTTCATTCGTATATGAATTTATATTGAAATGAGTACCCAAAACGCTGACTTGCTGGGTAGGAGTATACACAATAAATGGTTTCTTTTTATTTTTAGCGACTTCAAAATATGCCTCTCCTTTTAATTCAACGCGCCGCTGGTCCAGGAATTGTAATGGATATTTCAACATAGAGGCAGCATTCAGCCAGACTTTTGTACTATCAGGTAAAATAATCATATAAGAGCCACCAACTGGAGTCTCAACAGAATTATAACCCGGTGTTCTGTGCTCATTATTATCGGTACTAATCCGGTAAATTAGCTGACCGTCTGTGGTTCTGGAGATTATAATTCCATTTTCTGTCACAATCTTGTCCTGAGAAGTGCCGGACAAAGTTATTCTGGAGCCATCAGCTAAAGTTAAGATAGCCTTATTGCTTCCCGGAGGTATGTCGTTAACAGTTAGCTGATTCGTTTTTGATGGAACAGTATTTTTTGCAGAAAAAAAATACAGGCCGGTTATCAGGCAGAGTAGTATAATTGCAGCAGCGGCGAAATAAGATGACTGCCAAAATTTCCTGGATTCCTGATGAACCGGTAAACCGGCCCATATTTCTTCCAGCTGATTATCCCATTTTTGCTGCGTTATTACCGGCAGTTCTTTCCCTTCTGTTTTTTGATACCAGGACTCAAGCAAGGCTTTTTCTTCCGGCGTGCATGTTCCCGCCAGATATGCTTTTAACAATAGCTGTGCTCTTTGTTTATCCATATCTGAAAAGAAAAATCCTTCTTAAACTGATCAGACAATAAACCATAGAATGAAGAGGAAAATGACTGGAAGAGAGAAATAAAAAAAAGAAAACCTGAAATCTCATACGCAGGATTTTCAAGGCATTGGTAATCTGCTTTGATACGGTTTGCTCCGCAATATTTAAGGTTTCCGCAATTTCTTTATGAGAGAACCCCTTACTGCGGCTCAATAAGAAAACTGTCCGCATCTTTAAAGGGAGTGCATCAATCTCTTTATTGATCATTTCTGTAAATTCTTTTTCTCTTACTCTGTTATCAGTTGAAAAGTTACCACTATCTATATATTCTTCTAATGATTCAATATATTTTGATTTTACTATTCTGTGTGCGTGTAAATTGAATATTTTGTTTCTGATGGCAACATAGAGATAACCTGATAAATTGGTAGTTTGCAACTCTTCTCTTTTAACCCAGAGTTGGGTGAAAAGCTCCTGTAAAACATCCTTTACTTCTTCAAAATCGCCTAGCTTTTTGTAGGCGTGGTTCTGCAGTACATTTTTATATCTATTGTAAATTTCGGTATAAGCATGTTTGTCTCCAGCTCTTAGCCCGACAATAAGATCGTCATCCGGTAGTTCTGCATAACTAATTATGCCGGTCTTCAGCAAAATAGATTTTGATTTGTAGCCCATCGTTTTACATAAGTTATTAAATATAATAAATTTGATACTAGTGATAATCTATCTGATCATTTTTGCCAGGCTCCCCAATTGTTTTAGTTTGAATTTTATGTCATCAGACCAGGGCAAACCTATACAGAGTCTCATGCAGTTTTGAAACTGATTTTGTAAAGTAAACATACGTCCGGGAGCAATGCTGATATTTTTCTTGATGGCCAGATCATATAATTCTGTTGTATCAGTCTGTTTATTAAGCTCCAGCCAGAGCCCCAGACCTCCCTGTGGTCTGCTTGTTTTTGTTCCTTCAGGAAAATGCTCGGCTATGGTGTGTACATAATTCTGATAATTATTCTTTAAAGTGCGGCGCAGCTGCTGCAAATGATTTTCATATCTGCCGGTTTTTAGAAAATTGCCTACTGCTTCCTGGATGAGAGATACAGATGCTATGGAGTGAACAAGCTTTAATTTCAGTAATTTATCTTTGTATTTGCCGGGGGCAATCCAGCCGACACGGTATCCAGGTGCCAAAGTTTTGGAAACAGAACTACACCATAAAACATTCCCCTCCAGATCAAAGGATTTGCAGCATTTGGGACGTTGTGAACCAAAATAAAGATCACCATATACGTCATCTTCAATAAGTGGAATACCATGTTTTGCTAAAAGTGCAGTAATTTCCTTTTTATGTTCATCGGGCATACAGCTGCCCAATGGCGTATTGAAGTTCGGGACTAAAAAGCAAAGATTGATTTTAGGAATAGCTTTCTTTAAGGCTTCTATTTCTAGTCCTGTAACCGGATGTGTTGGTAATTCCAATACTTTAAATCCCAGACTTATAGCAAGTTGAAAAGTTCCCGGATAACATGGGCTTTCCATCGCGATGGTATCTCCTGGTTTTCCCAGAGCCATAAGGCAGAAGGATATAGAATTCATGCCCCCGCTGGCAGTGATCAGGTCGTCTTCATGCAGGTTTCCTCCCCAGGCCAGGGATCTTGCGGCAATCATTCGCCTCAATTTAACATTACCCTGAAGAGGTTCATATTCAGTTCCTCCTTCTCTGAGTTCCCGTGTAGCATACAGAATTTCTTTTTTTAATTTGGCTAAAGGCAAAAGATTGCCTGAAGGAACACTGATGGAAAAAAGGGTCACACCCTCACGGCCCATATTAGAATAGACCTTGGTAATTAATTCATTAGGCTCCGTATTATTGGCTATTAATGAAGGACGACTGATCTCCGGAAGTGGCAGGTTCAGGTAAAGTAACTTACTGACAAAAAAGCCCGATTGCGGTTTTGATTCAATTAATGACTGAGCTTCCAGTTCCAGAAATATCCGTTTTGCGGTATTCATACTAATACCATGTTCCTGGCATAATGTCCTGACTGAAGGTAACTTATCTCCGGCCTTTAGAATTCCATTTCTAATCTGAAAGGCAATTTTATTTGCTATTTCATCATATATAAAAGATTTGCTCATGCTTAATGTCTAACTGTGTCCATATAAATATATAAAACTGAGACTGTATTTGTTGAATGCTATGCTGCAATTTTGTATTTAAATTTTATCTGTATGAGAGAAGTATGTATGAGCAAACCCACAGAAAGCACCTCAGCCGGTTGGGTTAATGGCTTTATTGGTGTCGTTATCTTCAGTGGATCACTACCAGCTACAAGAGTAGCCGTTTTAGATCTTGATCCTGTATTTGTTACAGTTGCCCGGGCAACCATTGGTGGCTTATTTGCACTTTGCGCATTGCTGATCTTCAAAGAAAAGCGGCCTTCCCGTAAGCAGATTCTCCATTTGCTGGTTATTGCGTCGGGAGTAGTTGTCGGTTTTCCATTATTGACAGCATTGGCTTTACAGCATATTACTTCTGCGCATTCCATTGTTTTTCTGGGGATGTTGCCTCTTGCGACTGCTGTATTTGGTATCATGCGTGGTGGAGAACGGCCACGTCCGGTATTCTGGCTTTTTTCAATTGCCGGAAGTCTTTTGGTCGTGGGATATGCAATTGCGCAGGGACTTGCTGCTTCTCCTACCGGAGACATGCTGATGCTGCTGGCCATCATTTTATGTGGCCTTGGTTATGCAGAAGGTGCTAAGCTGTCAAAGACGCTGGGAGGCTGGCAGGTAATCTCCTGGGCATTGGTATTGTCGCTGCCTCTAATGGCTCCTCTGGTATTCTTTTTACAACCTGAATCATTTGGAGAGGTTAGTATGGCAGCCTGGTTTAGCCTGGCTTATATTGGGTTATTCAGTATGTTCATTGGTTTTATCTTCTGGTATCGTGGGTTGGCCCAGGGGGGAATTGCGACAGTAGGGCAGTTACAATTGCTGCAACCGCTTTTTGGACTGGCACTAGCGGCAACTTTGCTCCACGAGCCGGTTAGTATAGGGATGTTAGGTGTCACAGCAGGAGTAATTCTTTGTGTTGCAGGGACCAGGAAGTTTGCCGGATAATAAAAATAAGTTGCCAGATTTTGTATATTAAAAAATAAAGAGCGATATCATGTTTATACCCAATATGTTTAAATTCGGAAGCGAGCCAGAGAAAATCGCTTTTATGAAGCAATATAGCTTCGCTACTATAATTACAGCTAATGACAATGTTCCGGTAGCTACGCAGTTACCTTTTTTTATAGATGACAGTAAGGGTAAACTCGTGCTGAGTTCTCATTTTGCCATTGCCAATGAGCAGACTAAATACATAGAAGCAAACACTTCTCTGGTTATATTTACAGAACCACATGCTTATATTTCGCCTGTGCATTACAGCAAATATGAAAGTGTACCGACCTGGGATTATATTGCAGTACATGCTTATGGAAAAGCAAAGATTGTGACAGACGAAAATGCTAAAATTCAGGAGCTGGAAAAGATGATAAAGTTCTATGACCCTGATTATCTGCAACAATGGGATAGTCTTACAGATAAGTTTAAAAAGGGAATGATACGGGGGATAGTGGCCTTTGAACTGGAAGTGTCGGATTTGCAGGGGCAGAAAAAATTAAGTCAGAACAAATCTGAAGCAGAGCGCGAAAGCATAGTGAATCACCTGGAAAAGAGTTCCAGTAGTGTTGAAAGTGATCTGGCACGATATATCCGGGATCTGTAGCGCTATCTCAGGAAAAAGCAGGTGTGATACTTATTTAAAAAGGATCACACCTGCTTCATCAATTAATTTTTATAAGGTTCCGGCAGCTTCTAAAATCAATCCGGTAACTTCATTTGGATGAGAAGCCAATGAAGCATGACCAGCATCTAAATGAATGATTTTTTTTGCTTTAATGTTTTCTGCCATCTCTTGTTCAGTGGCTGGCGGAATCATGTGATCATGAGCAGAGACCTGATACCAGCTTGGTTTTGTTTTCCAGGCAGGAGTACCCATTTTATCTCCAAAAGCACTGCTGTGGATTGGCTTTTGAGCCAGTGACATAATCAGCGCTTCAGTTTCATTTAAATCCTGACAGAATGATTGGTGAAACTCATCATATTTGATCCATAAAAAGCCCTTTGCATCCGGGTATATAGCAGCTCCGCCGGATGGTTGTTCTCTGCGCCCAAATATGCTGCCCAGACTGTCACCTTCATCTGGTGCAAAAGCAGCAATATATACCAGACCCACTACATTTTTGTGATTTCCTGCACCGGTAATTACTGCTCCGCCATAAGAGTGCCCCACCAGTAGTACTTTTCCTTCCTGGGCATCGATCAGATCTAAAGTCTTGTTTATATCATCCTGAAGAGAGGTTAATGGGTTTTGTACTGAACGTACTTTATAACCTTCTTTTGTCAGTGAAGGTATTACGTGTTGCCAATGGGAACCATCGCCCCAGGCACCGTGAACCAAAATAATGGTCAGATCCTTTGCTTCCATAGTTTTATGTTGTTTTTGTCAAACAAACTTATGGTCTTAAAATCCAATAAACGTTCACCTAAGTTAATTAATGACTAATTCTGTTACGTATCCTGCTAAGCGATTGCGGAGTAATTCCAAGATAGCTTGCGATAAATTTCTGAGGTATTTTTTCAAATACCAGCGGGTTCTCCTTTAACAGATTCAGATATCTTTTTTCGGGTGAATAATAGAGTAAATCCTCAATTCTTTTCTTTGCACCGAGGTATATTTTTTCTGTCATTCTTCGGCCAAATTGTTGCCAGTAAGCTTCCTTATGATACAGTTTTTGTAGTTCATTTTTATTTAGCAGCAAAACTTCAGCTTCTTCCACTGCCTGTATATTCATATTGGATTTTTTATCACATAATATACTTTCATAGTCCGTGAAGAAATTATGCTTAAAATGGAAGTCGAAATTTTTTTCAACTCCGTCTTCATTGACATAATAACTTCTCATTGTTCCGCTTTCAACAAAGCCCAGGTACTGACATTTCTCTCCCTCCTGCAAAAAGAAATCCGATCTCTTAAACTTAACACTTTTAAGCAAAGAGAACAGTTCGCCAAAGTGCTCTTCATCTACAAGGAACAGCTCACCGTATTTCTTAAAATCTTCAGACATTTCAATTAGGTATTACTATCTGCTGTATATGCTTTGAGCATATTCATTGACGGAGCAAAGAACAGGCTACCAGTATGAGCAGTACTGAAATCCAGTATTCTGTCATGATTTCCCGAAGGTTCACCAATAAACATTCGTTCAAGCATTTTGCGGGTGGTACTGAAGGTGTTGGCGTAGGAGATAAAATAGGTGCCCACCTCATTTTTTGCAGGATTTCCAAAAGGCATATTATCGCGGACTATCTTAAGCTCATTACCATCTTCGTCTTCTATGGCAGCCAGAGCACTATGGGAGTTATCTGGTTTTACCTCATCAGACATCTCAATATCACTCATCTTATACCGTCCAATTACTTTTTCCTGTTCTTCGACAGGTAGTTGTGTCCAGCCCTTCATGTTGTGCAGATATTTCTGCACAAAAAGATAACTACCACCTTTATAATCGGGGTCTTCATCACCAACTGTAGCAAAGAAGCGGCGCTGATCACCCACAGGATTTTCTGTGCCATCTACAAAGCCAAGTATAGAGCGTCCATCCCAATATCTAAAGCCATGTACTTCTTCCAGACAATCTGCAACAGGCGATAATACATCAGTTATTGCAGTAAGCATATCAAAACAGGCCGACATATCAGTACTGCGTAAATGAAAATGGAGGTCTCCGGGGGTAGCTACAGCAGTATGTTTTGATCCGCTGACCGGTTCAAAATTGCTGAGTTCTTTTGGCAGTGGTGCAGGTAATGAAAGCTGAATCCATGCATCATGACCGATGCCCATTACGCAGCTTACCCGTCCGCCCGGAACCCGTATAATGTATGAATGATTTAAATTAGCTACCAAACCACACAGTTCTTCGAAAGCAGGTTTGATTTCTGAATGATGTTTAAACTTCCACACAGTAAATATGGTATTGTTATTCGGGTAGTCAGTTACATTTTGTGACTCTTGTACAATTGGTCTTTTCATAGCATGCTGATTGGTATAAATAGTTTCGGGTGGTATAAACCCGGAGATAAAAATAGATACCTTATCTGTTTATTTTAGAAGAAGGGAAGTTGGTGATAAATATAGAAATATTGGCTAAAAAAATATAATCCATCAGAATTATGGAGATAAGCTGATACAGGAAGCGCTGTATCTTTCAAAATTAGTCATCGGATGTAAGGAATTACATCCGATGACTATAAAAATCATTATCTGATTAGTGTGATAAAACCTGTGTAGGGCTGTTTCGCTCCAATATCAATGATGTAAAAGTAAGTCCCGGTGGTCAGTGGACCACCATTAAATAATCCCTCCCAATAATTAGATTCATTGGAATAGTTTCTTGTGGCAAATACAGTCTGACCGGTTTTGGTAAAAATGGTCACCTTATTATTAGGGAAGTTCGAAATGCCCTCAATAACCCACTTATCATTTTTACCATCGCCATTTGGAGTAATTAGATTCGGTACTTTAATTGCGTCCTTCTTTTTGGCCAGATTAATAATTACCGTAGCTGAAGTACTTGCCAATCCCTGGTTATCCGTGGCTATTGCACTAAGATAATAGGTTCCTTCATCACGGGGCTGCCATTTAAAAGTATAAGGCGGCTTCGTGATGGCGGCAATTTTCGTGGCTCTTTCAAATAGTTCCACTTTGGCAACTGATCCATCGGTATCCCCGGCATTAATGCTGATGTGTACCTGTTTGTTCGGATTATACAGACTTCCGCTCTCGGGGCTGGTGATTGCTACCACAGGTGGTGCATTTACCGGGACAATTTTAAGTGTTAAGATTGCTGAAATACTTTCTGCACCATTATTGTCTGTTGCTTTTGCCGTAAGCTGATGGGTTCCCACAGTTGTTCCGGTCCAGCTGATCTGATAGGGAAGGGTAGTGCTTTGCCCGATTTTTAGTGTTCCGTCATAAAATTCGACGTGCGCAATGGTTCCGTCACTATCATTTGCATCTGCTTTAACGATAATTGTTTGCGAAGTATCAAATATGGTATTCTCTTCTGGTGAGGTTAAAGATACCAGCGGTTTTGCATTGGTTTTTACAGTAACTGAAACACTGTCTGATGTTATCAGTCCAGCTCCGTCAGTTGCTCTGGCAATCAGTTGATAGGTTCCTGCCGCGAGAGGTTCGATAGTCTGACTGAATGAGGGCCCTGCTAATGTGCTGATTTTAGTCTGTCCATTATACAAAGTTATGCTTGGGTTGGGGCCATCCGGATCTGAAGCCGTTCCGGTTACTTTTATTGAATCACTTGTTTTATAAACAGCATTGTTCTGCGGACTGTGAATAGCAATAAGCGGGAAAGAATTCACCTTACTGTCTATGATGATCTGGTTGTTTCTCAGATCAGTATTTCCAGCTGTGAATACCGTGGAATTTGCCTGGCTTGTTCCCGCAATTCCGGTACTCCAATCCTCACTTTGATTGAACCCGCGTTTGTAAAGACTCAGATTTACCTTGCTATCAGGGATAGCTGAAAGTTCTGCACTTTCAATAGCGCTGGCCTCCGTATCACCATAGTTCCTGATGATCCAGTATTTTGAGTTCAGGATGTTTGTATTGGTTTTCGGGTTAAACGGAAGACTGTTCAGTTTACTGATTACGATGTTTCCTTTAGGATAAGTTCCCGAAGCAGTATAATTTAAGGCCAGACCGGTGAGCTTAGAATCATATTTTCCAGCAGCTGTTAAGGTCATTGTCTCACTTATACCATTGGCAACCGGTGCAGAAGATGCAGTACGCTGGACAGCTCCGGTAGCTTCCACCACATAATGATTAGGTGATACATCGATCAATTGTCCGGCTCCGGCGTTGCCTTGTCCCTGCAGATAAACCTTTAACCCTGGTTCATTGCCATTTAAGGTTAAATGCATGTTTTCCTGGATTTCCTGAGCTGTTCGCGAAGTAGACCATAACCGGAATTCATCTATTGTTCCATTAATTGTATTTCCATCCATACTGCCGATATTAAAGCTATCCCATAGTGGAGGAGCAGATGAAGCTGGTTTTGTCGCTGACAATTGACCATCAATATACAATTTAACGGAGCCTTTGTCGTAGCTAAAGGCAAGATGATGCCAGACATTCAGTGTGTTAAACATCCCGGGGATATCTATCCTTGAAGCTGGATTATTTGCTACACCGATGCTTAAACCTTTGTCATCATCTGCATGAACTAGAAAACTTCCCCAGCCATTTCCAACTGACTGATTCCATGATTTGGAAGAAGCTGCTTTTAACCAGTATTCAACAGTAAAAATAGTAGGAGTCCAGTTCAACCCTGTAATTTTCATTGCACCTGCAGTGCCGTCAAACTGATATGCTTTGCCTGCCAGTGTTTCTACAGACTCAAAACCTGAAGTTCTGTTTACAGCAAGCTGTCCTAAGATGATACCAGCAGAACCTGGCGTTAAGCTGAAGCTAAGTACATCGGCCATAGCACCCTGACGATTTGCCAGTGAGTTCCAGGCTGGCCCGAAAGCATTAAAAGCACGGTTATTCAGGCGGTAGAGGTCTTGCGTTGCAGAAGGAGCCTTTACATTTTTCAGACTCAGGCCGGTAAGACCGGTGAGCGCTGTATTGGTTCCATAATTGTTGATTATCCAATAGGTACTGTCTAATACTGATGGATTGGTATTTTCATTAGGAATAGATTTTAAACGGCTGACAACTACTTCGCCATTAGGATTTGTCCCGCTATCAGAAAACTGTAAACTTAAGCCTGCCTGAGCATATTCGCTGATTCCGGCTGTAATAATTTGTTTGCTTTCACTGATACCTGCAGCCACAGGCGCAGTAGAGATCAATCTTTTGGCATCACCATTTAATGAAACCTTATATCCGTTATCCGATAGCTCCGAAACGCCTTTTGCAGCATCCTGAAACTGTAAATATACTTTCAAACCAGGTTCATTTCCTACTGAAGTCAGGTGCATACCTTCGCGTACCTGCTGCTGCGTTTTTTCTATAGACCACATTTTGAATTCTTCGATCTCTCCATCAATAGAATTGCCATCTGCAGATCCAATTTTAAAACTACTCCATACCGGTGGTAATGAAGAAGCTGTTTTACTGTCTGCCAGTTTTCCGTCTCTGTAAATTTTGGCTACACCATTATTGAAAGTATAAGCATAATGATGCCAGGTATTCACATCTTTAAATGCATCAGTGATTATTAATCTGGAGGCAGCGTTATTGGCTACACCAATATTAAGCCCTCCACCCGAGTCTGAATGTACCAGGAACGATCCCCATCCATTCCCAATCGACTGATTGTAATTTTTATAGGATTTAGCCTTATGCCACCATTCAATAGTAAAGATTTTTGGCTGCCAGTTAAGCTCCTGGATTTCCAGGTAATCTCCGTTTCCGTCAAAACTCATCGCTTTTCCGGCAATTACGTCTGCCTTAATTCCTTTTTGGCTAACCTTGATTTCTGAAAACAGCTGTAATCCGGAACTGATTTTAATTGTACCTGCATAAAGCTGTTCAGCAGCCGGACTGAAGCGGGTGTAGATTTTCAGTTCTTTAACAACTCCATTTACAGGGCTGATGGCCAGAGAAGAACCCGGGCCGATATAAGTCAGGTTATCCAGAGAGATTTCATAGCCCTGAGGTGCCGTAATCTTAATGCTGTCAGCGGGTAAGTTTGCTCCAGAAAGCAGGAAACTTTCCGGTTTTGTTTTGGACCCGACCCTGGCATTATTGAAAACAAGAGAATCAGCACTGCTCAGCAAAAATGGCTTACTGTCTTTGAGGAATATATACTGCGCGTAAGTGTTAAGGTTATTGACTGTAATGGTATTGTTTACCTCGTCAACTGCATTTGCAGAAGTGCTGTACTGCCATTTTCCACTGCCGTAAGCCGGTCTGCTGAAGACCAGGATTTTTTCCGGATTAAGCTGATCGGCTGCGGTTAAATCTGCAGTAGAAGTAAAGGTTAAGTTCATATTAAGATTGGTATTCGAGCCAAAACGGTTCCCTACCCAATATTCCTGACCTATTTTAACTGCCGAAGAAGAGAAATCATTGAATTCCGGGGAAGTAAAATCTATTTTAGAGAAGCCGGCAGTTACTGGCGTTACCGCATTATAGAATGCTGTAATGTTAACACCATGATCAAAAATTACACTTCCTGCCTGTTCTGTTTTTGCTATTGAACTACCACCGCCAAATGGATAAGCTGTTTTGATTCGGGCCGGAGTTCCCGTTACGGATACTGCCTTTCTGCTGACGATATCATAAATTTCAGGTTCAGTATTGTCAAAATTTGAATAATAAACCAGGCCGGCCTCATTTCCCTTTAGAGGATGGTGGAAGCCCTGTTTGATTTCGGATGAACTGAGTGCTTTACTCCAGACTTTTACTTCATCTATTTCTCCCTTGAAGAACTTATTACTGGGACCGCTATTCCATAATCCCAGTCTTACTAATCCATTGGTGGTATTAAGAGCCATTGGCGTTGGAACCAGTTTTTGTTCGCCATCATAATAAAAACTCAGATTAGTTCCGTCAAATACCAGTGCATAATGATGCCATTCGCCCTTACTGCCGGTTAAAGCGAAATCTTTGCTTGAATTCCAGAAATTTGCTCTCCACACATTATCTGTAGTTGTAGTCCTTAAACTGAATTCACCTGAATTTGTTCCTGTAATGCCCGTAGCAAATACTCCACCGTCGTTAAAAGCATCGGCCTTTGCCCAAAGCTCAATCGTTCTGGCTTTGGTTCCGTTAATGGCCGAATTACTCCCTAAAGTGATAAATTCAGACCCTGTTCCGGTAAATGCAACTGAATTTCCGGGTGCTGGCTGGAAAGTATGATCTTCTCCGAAAACGTCCGCACCGTTGACCCTGGCTTTCAGCCGGTAATGCCAGGTTTCACCGGATTTCATGGTAATTGGAACTTCCTGCTCAACAGAGATTAAGTTTGAACCTGAATAATTTCCCGGTACACTATTTTGGAAACCATAAGAAGAGGCAGGACCATATTCGAAAATCAGATTTTCTAAAGATCCGCCCAGTGCATTGACTTTCCCTGTCAATAAAACTGCATTTTTGCGGACATCAAATGCTGTTCCGGTGATCAGATTTTTGTAATTCAGCAAGCCTGTCTCTTTAGGGATACTATTGCTTCTCAAACCCTGTAAACCATTTGCCCCAATAGCTCTTACAGCATACCATTCCTGTTTATTCGGATCTGAATTAGTCAGAACAATTGTTGTATCCGCCGTCTGACTTACTGCGTCCATATATTTTTCTCCGAGTTTGAATACTTCATACTGGACAGCAGCGGCTGATTTTCTCCAGGATAACTGTAAAGAATTGTTGCCAGCCCAAACTACTTCTAAACCTTCTGGTGCAGCAAGCACATTGATGTCACTGGCAACACTTTCCTGTGCTGCTCTTTTTACCCTGATTTTTATTTTGGAGGATAAATTGGGTACTGTCCATTTGAACTGTCGTTTATCAGCAGCAATTTTACTGGCTATTGTGGTCCAGGTAGTTCCGTTATCAGCAGAGTAATCAAGATCAAAAGTTCCGGGAGCTCCATAAGCATCCCAGCGGATATATTCTGATTTTCCGGGTGCCATCGCTTCTCCTCCTAAAGGGTAAGCCATCAGCAATTCATCTTTCAGAAACTCATAAGTAATAAAGTATTCCTGCGGCCCCTGCGGGACCAGGTAACCATTGATATTTAGGGTATAAGCTCCGGCAACTGGATTGTCTATGGTAACCTGCTCTACGTTATTGATATGGTCAACTTTTCTGGTTGGTAAGGCATTGAGATTAATGGCATTGGCAGTAGTATCTAATCCCCACGGCAGAAAAGTAGCGGACGAAGGATCTGTTACATCCAGATCAAGGTCGTTGACTAATGACTGTGCTGCGCCTGGGGTTGCTTCATAATCAGGCCAGTACAGCATGATTCTTACCTGGCTGATACCTGCAGGAACATTAATAGTTGTGCTTTTGGCCTCTCCGTTGTTAATTTGTCCGGAACTAAACGTTCTGTTTTGGATCGTTTTAAATGCACGGCGTACATTCGGACGGCCAAAACCTGTTTTAAAATCAATTCCGGCATTATAAATATCATCGGCCGTGTTTAATAAAATGGCCTTGATTAACGCAGATGGGGCAGTTGTTGCCTGGGTCTCTGCTTTGTAGGCCTGATGCAGTATGGCAAAAATTCCAGAGATCTTTGGTGCTGCAAATGATGTTCCTCCCGAGCCTTCAATGGTCAGGTCCGGTTTAATCCTGCCATCATATGCCGGTCCTTTATTAGTCCAGTCGAGGAAATTATCCTCGTAATCTGTACCACTGATGGTGAGCAGATTTTTGGCGTGTTTAGCACTTCCTGTTAAATTACCCCAGCCAGCCAGACCATTATATTTACCGCCTATCGGTGCAATATCGCCACTATTCCCGGAAGAATAGACTAACATGGCTTCTGGTTTGGTGCGGATATAATTATCATGTTCATTAGATAAAGACCCGTAATTGGCATCAGCTCCCCAGCCATAAGACATATTGGTAACCCTGATCTTTTTATCAGGATCGTCGTAAAGCGTATAGGTATTCTGACCGGTGATGACATAGAAATTTGCTCCCCAGGCATTGGAACGGTCTTTAGGGTCATAATTACCAGCACTTCCCATTCTTTTAGATACGCTCCAGGAATGCCCTCCTGGTGTTCCGGTATCCACTGATCCGGGGATCATTCTGCCCTGCATGTCAATATCCTGATCAAAGTCATTCTCCCGTATATGGACATTGACACCCGATCCATTATAATTCCATCCGTTAAAACCACTGTTAATGTAGTTTGAACGGCCAATGTTATTACTGAATATATCTCCCGGGCCATCTGCTTCGGGCTTTGGAGCATCCGAAACAGGAGCAATATATTTGACTTCTTTAATGGCGGCCAGTTTTTTTAAGTTTTGCTGCGCAGCCCTGATTATCCAGGTATTTCCGTTTGTTCTGGAAATAATGCGGGCATAGTTAACAATAATCTTTTCTGCGGCAGAAATATCTGCCCCATCATAAAATACGATCTCCAGTTCAAGCTCATTTCCTTTTCGGGCATGTTCCGGAATCCGGTCTTTAAAAAGGTTTTCAGAGAGTTTAAAACTATCATCAATAGGCAGGATAGTTCTGATTCGCAGCTCTGTGAGCTGTTCTGAGTTCAGCTCCTTTTTAAAATAGGCATAATAAGCGTAATTGGGTACATAATCCAGTAGCTTAATTCCCAGCTCTTTTAATCTGGTTTTTTGGGCAGCCTCCGGAAGTTCTTCAAACTGAATCAGGAAATACCCGCCCTTTTGAAATTTTACGGCCAATGTCTTTCCGGTGATTTTGTTATCCTTCTGTTCAGAATAAAGACTTTTTTGTGGCTTAAACACTTTATTGGAATTCAGAATTCTAAAATCCTTTTCTGCTGGTTTTTTTATTTGCGCGTGCAAGAACAGGGGTACAGCAATGCCCCAGAGAATTAATAAAATTTTCTTCATAGTGGTAGTGGTTCTATAAGGGTTGAGTTGGTTGTGCTTTGAAGCAGACAGAACAAATTAAAATAACCTTCGGTAGAAAAGATTAATTGCTCTGTGCTGAACGGCTATAGCAGGTCTGGAGAAATGTATAGAGAGCTCATAGGAGTGGGTTTAGATGAATGGTTAATTTAGTTTAGTATGATGAAATACAATTTATGACGTTTTTACAGTTATTTATTTATAAATGTTGCGCAAACGTTTGATATTGATATAATTAGGTGAATTTATATCCGTTTGGTATTTATAGAAGGATGGAAAAACGAGAATTTTTTAAAATTAACCGTGATAAACCCTTGAGGCATTGATTTTTCCATGACTGATTTCAAGAACCTCAGCTATGAACATATCTGGTTCACCAGCTACTTTTCTGATATACTCCATGAAAACGCGCTGATCATCAGCGGTAAATGATGTCGGCTGATACTGAAGCGTAGGCAGACGGTCAAAGGAGTCTTTCCACCATTCACGTAATGCAGGTTTACCCTGTACCAGTCCATTGGTTTCTGGTTGTCTGATTTTTAATTTCGGACTGAAATGTATAGCCTGATCATCATATAAAGCCAAAAGATCTTCAAGATTATGCGCATTAAAGGCGTCAAACCATTGCTGTGCGATGTTCAGGAAAGAAAGGGGTGCCATATAGATCAGATTTTTGTGCCTGCAAATTAAAGAAAAATCCTGCATAGCTAAAATATACCCTAAATAATTAACTTCAAAAATATGAGCTGGCATTACCTAAATGCCATATTTGATTCTTTGGCTGGTTAAAGAATACAGATACTTTTGTAACAAAAAACTGACATGTTATGATATTAGAAAATAAATAATAACTTTAGGTAAACAGAATTATTTTATTTAACCTAAAATCATTTCAAAATGAAAAAAATTAAATTAAATTCAGAAAGACTACGCTTGAAAAAAGAAAAAGTTGCTTCACTGACCACGGAGCAAATGAGCAAAGCTTACGGTGGGATTCCGGTAACTACGGCTACCAGAAGAACCTGCTGTGATTTAACGGACCTCATTTGTCCTGAAGTACAGTCTTAAAATTTTGCGTTTTAACGCGATTAATTAGAAATAGCCGGCTTTTAAACCGGCTATTTCTAATCTGATCTGCAGGTATTTTGCTGTTTTGCCTGCCTTTAAAAATTAGTTTGACTTTTTAATATAGTATAAGCGTATTATCCGGCTTTAATTAGTTTAAGAATGAGAGAGAAAATTCAAACTACAATAGATAAAATATATTCCTCACTAAAAATTCGTGATTATTCTCAGCTGGCTCTTTTTGACGGAGAAGCAGGATGCTGTACTTTCGATCAGTTTTATATCGAATACCTCGGGAATAATCCGGGTAATACCGCACGTTTTGAAAACAGTCTCCAAAGACTGTCTGAGAATTCAATTGGTAATCACGGTCCGTTTTTTTCTTCCGGTAAAGCAGGTATTAACTGGTTTTTCTCCTATCTGACTGCCAGAAATATCCTTGATCAGGAGAGTTATGAGTTGTTATGTGATGACGATGATCAATTATTTGACCTGGCTATATCTTATCTGAAAGCAGGAAATTATGATTTTCTGCATGGTGCTATTGGAATGGCTTATCATTCCCTGTACAACCCAACAGATAAATTCCGCACATTCCAGGAAACGTTTCTGCAACTGCTTTATAAAATGGCCTATTCTTCAGAAAATAAGTTGTCTATAATGCATTATGATCTGGTAAACAAGGTATCCGTACCCAACAAGGTTAATTTTGGAATGGCGCATGGATTACCCAGTGTTTTGAAATTCTGTATAGCCTGTTACAAGAAAAATATAGGTGCAGCTGAGGCTAAAATCCTTGCCCTGGATATAGCAGACTTTTTAAGATCAAATATCAGGGAAGATGGAAGCAGATCTTTGTTTCCTAATATACTGATGACCGATGAGCAGAACAATGGATATAGCCGTGTTGGCTGGTGTTACGGGGATTTAAGTATCGGCTTTATTCTTTACCAGGCAGGTATGACCTTTAATGATGAGTCCCTGAAAGATTTTGCTGTTAAAATACTGATTCACACTTCCAAAAGGCGAACTGAAGAAGATACGCTGGTTAGAGATGCAGGAATCTGTCATGGGAGTGCCGGTATTGCTCATATTTACAATAAAATGTGGCATTACACACAAAATGATATTTTCAGGGAAACCTGCGATTTCTGGATACAGAAAACACTGGATTTCTCTGTGCACCAGGATGCATTTGCAGGCTACAAGGCCTATACGCCAACTGAAAGCGGAAAACACATGAACTCGTTTGGCTTACTGAATGGAGTAAGTGGTATCGGACTGGTGCTGATCAGTTATCTGACCGGTGATTTTAGCTGGGATTACTGTTTGATGCTTAATGATTAAATATATATGATTAAAAGCTTTTCCGCTGTTTTATTACGCACTCCATTACAGGGGTTAAATTTAGCCTATGACTTTTCAGCAGAAAGACAAACGTTATTTCAGGAAGGATTATATCTGTCATCCCCTGATTTCTGGAGAGAACTGCTGAAAAAAGATGATCTTCCGGAAAAAGAAAGAGAAAAATTAGAGCTTTCCTTTGCAAAATACTGGCTGCGGAGCTGTAGCCGGTGTACTCCCTATGCAACTCTGGCCGGTGTTAAATTAGTTGAAATCAAACCGGAGAAAACCAGTCTGCTGCTCGACGATCCTGCTCGGCATATCCGCAGGGTAAGACTGGATATGAACTACATGACGGAGATTATCAACTATCTGACTAAAGTTCCCGAAATCGTAAAACAACTTATTTTTTTTACCAATAACAGTTTATATGAGCTGGCTGACAGCTTCAGATATGCTACTTATTTTTTAAAAGATAACCAGCGTAATTATGATCTGACATCTATAGAAAAAAGCAGTTATCTCGTAAAAATCCTGGATAAAGCAAATCAGGGTGCTACGCTCGCAGAGCTGGCTCAGATTGTGATAGCAGCTGAAAACATCAGTCATGAAGAGGCTGAAGAATTTATTGCAGAAATATATGATGCACAGCTGATCATATCAGATCTGGAGCCTTGTGTTACAGGAAAGGAACCACTGGACCAGTTAATTGAAAAACTGGAACAATTGGAATATACGGCGGATATCCTTTTGAAATTCAGAGAGATTCAGCTGCTGATTAAAAATCCCCGCGCAGGAGTTGATTATTATCAGGAAATAGAAAACAGGCTTAAGGCACTCAATTTTCCAATACAAATCCCTGCCAATATATTGCAGACAGATCTTTTCTTTGCTACAGAGGCACATGTGATCAATCAGGAGATTATTGATAATATCATTAAACAGACTGAAGACCTGTATGCATTAAGTATTATACTGGAGAACAAAGACCTGAACAATTTCAGAGATAAATTTTTAGCAAAGTATGAACTGGAAGAGATTCCCTTAGCTATAGCTCTGGATGCAGAACTGGGTATAGGTTATGGTGGAAGCGATCAGTCGGCAGCAGGTCAGAATAGCCTGGTTGATGATTTGATTATCAAAGATAGCAGTACCAGGCAGCTTGCAAAATTTGGTTACATCCAGCAATTTGTGCTGAACAAACACCTGGATTATATTAAAAATCAAAAGGAATTTATTGAGATCACTGAAGAAGAACTTAAATCATTCAAGTCTTTGACAACCGGTTTTAAATTTTCCAATAGTTTACATTTAATGGGGAGTTTACTGAAGTCTGAGGGGAAACTGGATGCAGAAAACTTCACCTTTGAACTATCCAGTCTTGGAGGTACTTCGTCGGGTAGTCTGTTGTCCAGATTTACCCATGGTGACGTTCAGCTCAGAGATTTCACCCTTGATATATTAAAAGTAGAAGAAAGTGAATTCCCTGAACATATTTATGCCGAAATAGTGCATTTGCCACAAGCCAGAATTGGCAACGTTCTGCTTCGTCCTTTACTGCGTGGTTATGAAATTCCTTACATAGGCAGATCAGGACTGGATGCAGAAAATCAAATCCCTGTAGAGGACATCAGGGTAAGTATTCAAAACGGTAAAGTGGTGTTGAGAAGCAAAAAATATAACCGTTTGATTATCCCTAAACTGACCTCTGCCCATAATTTTTCTTTCAGCAGTCTGCCCGTTTATAAGTTCCTGTGTGATCTGCAGACACAAGGGCTGGCCCAGCCTGATGCCTGGGAATGGGGAGTGTTATCATCTCTGAACTATTTACCCAGGGTTATCTATAAAAATCTGGTTGTCAGAAAAGCAAGATGGATACTTCAAAAGAATGAACTGGCAGTTATTCCCAAAGAAAAAACAGCTTATCCGGAATATTGCCGTAAACTGAGAGAAGAATATAATATTCCTCAGAAAGTCACCTATACCGAAAGTGATAATAAGCTTTTAATTGATCTGGAACATCCTTTAGGTACTGAGTTATTGATTCACTATTTAAAACGTCATGACAGGATTCAGCTGGAAGAATTTTTGTTTACCGATGAAAATTGTATTGTAAAGGATTCAGCAGGTAATCCGCATACCAACGAACTGATTATTCCATTAAAAAGTGAGTCAGTTGTCAGAAAAAATGCGATGGAGAAGGCAGCGGGGGAGGTTAAAGTAAAAAGGAAATTTTCTCCATTCAGCGAATGGCTGTATTTTAAAATCTATTGCGGACCAACTATTTGTGAAAAGATCCTGAAAAAGGAGATTGCCGCGTTTGTAGAAGAAGGGATCGGACAAAAGTTATTTGAAAAGTTTCATTTTATCAGGTATATTGATGAATCGTTCCATCTCCGCATCAGGTTTTATAATCAGGATACA
The DNA here is from genome assembly GCF_040026395.1 of Pedobacter lusitanus. Taxonomy (NCBI): domain Bacteria; kingdom Pseudomonadati; phylum Bacteroidota; class Sphingobacteriia; order Sphingobacteriales; family Sphingobacteriaceae; genus Pedobacter; species Pedobacter lusitanus. The sequence continues at coordinate 1,989,674 of NZ_CP157278.1, read as the reverse complement.
GAAAAACAGTCCACTGTTCAAAAGCAGTTTATGGAAGTGTTGCAACCAATCCTGGAAAATGGTTTGATCAGTAAAGTGACAATGGATACCTATTCCAGAGAGCTGGAAAGATATGGATCACAGCTCATAGAAGAAGTTGAATCTGTATTTTTCAATGACAGTTTAGCGGTGATGAGATTTATCAGATTGCTGGATAGCCCTGAGCTGGAAGAATACAGATTTTTATTTGCGCTAAGAGGCATTGATCTGCTGTTAGCAGATTTTGGTTATACTATAGCCGCTAAAAGAGATTTACTAAAGGTACTTCAGGCTGGTTATTTCATGGAGTTTGGTGGAGATGCAGGATTACAGAAGCAGTTAAATGAAAAATATCGTCAGCAACAGAAGCGTATATTTTTGCACATGAATCCAGAATCAGATGAATTAAATGGCATTGAGGATGCTGTTGCGGTCTATCAGGAACGCTCAGTCATGAACAAACCTTTAAAGGATAGCATTTTGCAGAAAACCGGAAATGCAATTGCTGCCAATGAGTTAATGCATAACCTTATCCATATGTATCTGAATCGTTTATTTGTAAATAATCCGCGGAAACATGAACTGGTCATTTATCATTTTCTGGAGAAATATTACAGCTCACAGCTGGCTATTTCAACTCATCAGGTTAAAGCAGTTATAGACAACAATAGTTAAAATCAAATAGAAAGCGATTAATGAGTTTTCCCTTTTATAAGCAATTCGATCTGATGGACTGTGGTCCTACCTGTCTGCGGATGATAGCCAGACATTATGGGCGTAGCTTTAAAATACAGACCTTAAGACAGTATTGTGAAATCAACAGAGAAGGAGTGTCCTTATTAGGGATACATAATGCTGCTGAAAAAATAGGTTTTGAAACTGATGCGATCAGAACGGATCTGGAAGGACTGAAGGACGCTGAATTACCTGCCATTTTGCACTGGAGACAGAATCACTTTGTTGTCCTTTATAAAATAAAAAACAACAAATTTTACCTGGCTGATCCCGGTAACGGACTGATCAGGCTTAATACTGAAGATTTTGTAAACAACTGGACAGACCGGGAGGAATCCGGAGAAGGGCTGGCTTTATTGTTATATCCAACCGAACAGTTTGAAGCGCAGGCTAATGAGCAGGGGAGTGAAGTCAGGTGGTCATTTTTGTTTGGATATTTCATGGCTTACCGCAAATTGATTATCCAGTTATTATTCGGTCTGGCTGCGGGTAGTTTATTGCAGCTGATTGCTCCGTTTTTAACACAATCAATTGTCGATATCGGGATTAATACCCGGAACCTGAATTTTATCTATATGATTCTGATCGCTCAGGGAGCCCTGATTATCGGGCGGGTAAGTGTAGAATTTATCCGGTCATGGATATTACTGCATATCAGTATAAGAGTCAATATTTCAATTTTAACAGACTTTATTATCAAACTGATGAAGCTGCCTATGGGCTTCTTTGATACCAAAATGACCGGTGATATAATGCAGCGGATGAATGATCAGAAGAAAATAGAGACTTTTTTGACCGGAACTGCGCTGACTACCTTATTCTCCATTTTTAACCTGTTGATTTTTTCTATAGTTATAGCTTACTATAATCTTACTATCTTTTTTGTCTTTCTGACTAGCAGTGTCTTATACATAGGCTGGATTACCCTGTTTTTAAAACGCCGCAAAGTCCTTAATTATAAAAGCTTTGAGATCTCTGCAAAAAATCAGAGCACTGTGGTCCAGCTGATTGCCGGTATGCAAGAAATAAAACTGAATAATTGTGAACAGCAGAAGCGCTGGGAATGGGAAGATATCCAGGCCGGTTTATTCAATATCAATGTTAAAAACCTGGCTTTAAACCAGTATCAGCAGGGTGGATCATTATTCATCAATGAAGGTAAAAACCTGCTGATTGCATTTTTAAGTGCCCGGGCAGTTATTTATGGAGATATGACGCTGGGGGCTATGGTTGCCGTGCAGTATATTATTGGCCAGTTAAACAGCCCTATTGAACAAATGCTGGGATTTATACAAGGGTTTCAGGATGCCAAAATAAGTCTGGAACGTTTAAATGAAATTTACCAGATGGACGATGAAGAACAGCCCGGTCAGGAATGGAACGAAAATGTTCCTGCAGGTCAGGGATTGAGTATCGAACATTTGTCATTCCGCTATCCGGGTACCGGAAATCTGGCTGTGCTGAAAGATATCAGTCTGCATATTCCCCAGGGAAAAACAACCGCTATTGTAGGAATGAGTGGAAGTGGCAAGACCACCATTCTGAAATTACTGCTGAGATTTTATAAACCCGATCAGGGCGCAATAAAAATTGGGACAGCGTCACTGGATAGCATCAGTTATAAAGCCTGGCGTGGAGAGTGCGGGGTAGTTATGCAGGATGGTTTTATCTTTTCAGATACCATAGAACATAATATTGCCGTAGGTGAATCTCCGGCTGATCCGGAAAAATTAAAACACGCAATCAGGATAGCTAATATTCAGGACTTTATTGACAGTTTGCCCCGTGGTTTAAATACGATGATTGGTGCTGAAGGAAATGGAATAAGCCAGGGACAACTTCAGCGTATGTTAATTGCCCGTGCAGTTTACAAAGATCCTCAGTATATTTTCTTTGACGAAGCGACTAATTCGCTTGACGCGAATAATGAGTGGATGATTATGAATAATCTCAAAGAGTTCTTTACCGGCCGGACTGTGATCATTGTAGCGCATAGATTAAGTACGGTGAAAGATGCAGATAATATAGTCGTGCTGGATAAAGGGAAGATCATAGAACAGGGAACACATCAGGAGTTAACCAATTTAAAAGGCGCATACTATCTGTTAGTCAAAAATCAGTTGGAATTAGGAACATAATCAGTTTATCAATGTCATCATTAAAGAAGGAAAACCGGCAGGAGGTTGTGCATAGTCCTGCAATCCGGCAGATTATTACCAGTGTCCCTTCCTGGTTACTCCGCTGGGGTATATTTATATTTTTTGTGTTGTTATTTCTGGTTCTGGGGCTTTCTGCGTTTATCCGATATCCGGATATGGTCCTGACAACATTAAAAATAGAGCGCGCTGCAGACAGCGTATTTTACGGGGCGATGCAGATTCCGCAAAATAAACTGGCCCGGGTAAAAGAAGGGCAGGAGGTTTTAATTAAGCTGAAAAGATATCCTTATGAAACCTATGGCATGATCAGAGGAAAAATTAAAGCTATAGATCCGGTTTCCGGACAGGATAGCCTGTTTATTTCAAGAGTTGATTTTAAGAATGACTTATCCGGCTTAACCCAACCCATACAGTTAAAAAAAGGTATGACAGCCGATGCAGAAATTATCATTCAGGATGTAAGTGTGATGCAGCGGCTGAGCCGGAGTATCTTTAAACAGGAGCATTAGCAAAAAATTAACGGGTATAATTTGTTTGGAATCTTTCTAAATAGTCTTAGGTTTGTAGGTCTAACATGATTCCTATGCTATTGACAGCTGTACTTATCTTTTTTAAATGGGCCTTTATAGTCTTGCTGGTGATGCTTCTGGCAGGAATAATTTTCGAACAATATTCCCGCCGGAAACTGGAAAGAAATATCCGCAAGGGCAAAACATTTGCAGCCATTAACGGGCATCAGATCCACTATGTAAAAAAAGGCAAAGGTAACTGTACTGTGATTTTTGAGTCCGGACTGGCCAGTGATCATATGATCTGGAAAGAGGTTCAGGATGAAATTGCCAAAGATGCAGTGACTTTATCCTATGACAGAAGCGGGATGTTTTTGAGTGAGGCCGGAGATTTTGTAAAAACGAATGAATCCATTGCAAATGAACTCACTCAGCTTGCTGAGCTCACTCATTGTCCAAAGCCCTATATTATTGTCGGACATTCTATAGCCGGGATTTATATCCGCCCTTTTATTGCCAGTCATCTGCAGGATATGGCAGGTATTGTTCTTGTAGATGCTTCACACCCGATGCAGCTGAAAAGATCGTCAGCTAAACTCAAAAAAGCGAATGGTACCCTTCCATTGGGGTTAATAAAAATAATGATGGAAACCGGGATATTCAGACTACTGTTTACTTTTATTCCTTTCTCTGCAGAGATCCCGGTTAATCACCGGTTTCACCGGATTTTTAAGGATTTTTTTTACAAATCCTATCGAACTGTTTTTCTGGAAGCAGCCAACGATACCCTGAATTTTCAGGATGCCGGGAAATACACTTCTTTTGGTCATATTCCCCTAACAGTGATTACTGGTATTTCTCCGGTCAGATATGCTCATATTAAAGATGCAGCCTTGCAGCAGGAATATCAGGAGCTGGCAGAGGAATTACATTCGGATCTGCTTGGCTTATCAACCAATAACCGTCTGGTGAAGGCTACAAAGAGTGGTCATATTATACAGGTTCAGGAATCAGGTCTGATTGCTGAAGAGATCAGGAGGATTTTGTTACTGAATTCGCATTGCTCAAAACTGTAAAAATGATTTGTTGAATCTGCTAAGATTTTGGCTTATAAATTGTTAAGAAAACGAATTAGCTGAAATTTTGTTATCAATATACATGGAGTATCTAAAAGGAATTAATCAGGTGAATACCGGAGACGGCAATAAAGACCGGGAAATGCTTTTGGGAGAGATTGCTATTCTGCAAACTGTTCTGGAAAGCACCAGTGCCAGTATTTTTGCTTTCGATAAAAACTTTAATTATATCGCTTTTAATCAATCCCATCAGCAAACCGTTAAGATGGGCAGAGGGGTGGATCTTAAGATAGGTGATAATTATCTGGAGATTGCAAAGCTGAACGGAGGGATGGACGGAGAAAAGACAGCAGAAATATTCCGGAGAGTCATGACCGGAGAGACTGTCGAGCTGATTGAAGAATTTGGTGACCCTGAATTATACAGAGCCTCATTCAGTATGATCTGTAATCCAATGTATGATAAAGAAGGTCTGGTAAACGGGATGACCGTATTCTGTCAGGATATTTCAGAAAGGGTACAATTACAAAAAGAATTTGAAGAAAAAAGCAGGCTTTTAAATGGAGTACTGGAAAATCTTCCTGTTATTATTTATGAGACCGATGCTGCAGGAATATTTACCAGGTCCATTGGCTCAGGCTTAAAGGCCCTGGGTTTGCAGGATAATGGGCTGGTAGGACAAAACTCTATTGAAGTTTTTTCTTCAGCTGCGGACATGCTGTGCAATGGGTTATGCGGCAAACACGGACAGTTCATTTCCACTTTTGAGGTAGACGGCCGGAAACTGGTTTATCAGAATAATTTCTTTCCAAGTCCTGAACAGGAGAGTTGTCTGATTGGTTTTGCACTCGATATCACTCAGCAGGAAATGGCTGAGGAAGAACTCAGAAAGGCACAGGATGAATTAGAACGGACCGTAGATCTGCTGGATACCAGTCAGCGCATTAGTAAAGCAGGCGGATGGGAATATGAAGTGAGTACAGGAGCTGTTTACAGAACAAGATTTCTGAAATTGTTATCCGGTGTTCCGGATGAGATAACTACGCTGGAAAAGGCAGTTTCTTTTTATCGGGAAGTTGATGCAGAGGCTATAAAAGAGGGAATAAGAAATGCCATTAAATTTCAGAAATCCTATAACCTGGAGCTTAGAGCAGCGAGGGAAGATAAATGGCTCAGGAGTATAGGTATTCCTATCGTAAAAGATGGTAAAACGGTGAAAGTGATGGGCGCGGTACTCGATATTTCTGATCGTAAATTAGCTGAAATAGAATTGTTGAAAGCAAAAGAAATAGCAGAAGATGCTGCTATGGCCAAACAGCAGTTTCTTTCTAATATGAGTCATGAAATCAGAACACCCATGAATGCAGTAATCGGTATGACTCATTTATTGCTGCAGGAAGATCCTAAACCTGAACAGCTTGAAAACTTAAACATCCTGAAGTTCTCCAGTGAAAGTTTATTATCGCTGATCAATGATATACTCGATTATAGTAAAATTGAACTGGGAAAGATAGTATTTGAAGATATAGAATTTAACCTCATAGAGCTTGTCAACCGTATCAAACAAGCTCATAACTTACAGGCAGAAGGAAAAGGTCTTATTTTTAAGGTGAAAATAGACTCAGAACTTCCTTCAGTTCTGGTAGGAGATCCGGTTAGGTTAACACAAATTCTGAATAACCTGGTGAGCAATGCTTTGAAATTTACCAATGAAGGCTCTGTCGTGGTAGATCTGTCATTGAAGAAAATAGAAGGAGATACCGTTGAGGTTAACTTCATGGTTACAGATACTGGCATTGGAATCGATCCTGATTTGAAAGAGTATATCTTTGAGAGTTTTACGCAGGCAGCTCCCGATACCTCGAGGCGTTTTGGCGGAACAGGACTGGGGCTGGCCATCACCAAAAGACTGGTGGAGTTACAGGGCAGCGAAATTAGTTTACAAAGTACCCTGGGTAAAGGTTCCAGTTTCTATTTCGATCTGAAGTTCAGGAAAGAGAATAAAAAAGAAGGGTCTGTAAATGCGATGCCTGCCCATGTTTTTGCCAGTCTTGGAGGATACAAGGTATTGCTCGTGGAAGACAATGAGATCAATACTATAGTGGCCAGCAAATTTATGAGAAGATGGGATCTGGATATTGATTATGCTGCCGATGGAATTGAAGCACTTGAAAAAGTAACAGAAAATGAATACGACCTGGTTTTAATGGATTTACAGATGCCCAGAATGGATGGTTATGCAGCCAGCAGGGCAATCAGGGATCTGCCCGGGAAAAGATTTAAAGAATTACCCATTATTGCACTGACAGCATCTGTGCTGGCAGAGATCAACAGAAAAGTCCTGGACGCAGGGATGAACGATTATATTTCCAAGCCCTTTAACCCGACAGAGCTCTATACAAAAATAGCACAGTATCTTTCCTGGAGATCCTGATCAGAACTATTCCCGTAAAAATAGTCCTGATCAGCATCAAACCTCTGACTCTAATAATGGTATGACCGGGGCTATACCTCGTATTCTCTTTCTATGACAGTCAGAATCAGATCTCTGACGGTAATTCCCTGCTGTGCGCCCAATATTTTTAATGCTTTTAAAGAGCTTTTCTTAAGCCTTAAAGGGTAGGTCACGATTTCTTCTTCAGGTAAAATCTCCTGTTTCGCATCTTTTGCATGCGTATCTTTTAATGGAGAATTAAACAGCGCAGATACCCCTCCCAGATTTTTATTGTTATCCTCTATATCCCCTAAATTTTTCTTTGCCATAATCTTATATTTTTGCTAAAATTTCGTCTGTCAGATTTGCATAATCCACAGCCGCATTTGAAGCCGGGGCATATTCAAAAATGTCTATACCTTTCAATTGTGCTTCTACCAGTGCTACATTTATACGGATAGAGGTATCAAATAATTTATCATTGAAATATTTCTTGATACTCTCTGTGATCTGTTCTGTAATGATTCTTCTTGGATTAATCTTGGTGATAAATACCCCGCCGATAGTCAGGTTTTCATTATAGTGTTTTCTTACATCAGAAATAATGGATACCAGACGGTCTATTCCTCTGTAGGCAAAATATTCAGCCTCCAGCGGGATCATTACAGTATCAGCAGCTACCAATGCATTTACGGTCAGCATTCCCAGGGCAGGAGCACAGTCAATCAGTACATAGTCATACTTTCCTTCTACAGTTTTTAATAATCTTTTAAGAATAGTCTCTCTGCCAAGTCTTGATACCAGTTCAATTTCTGCACCCAGTAAATCCAGTGAAGAAGGAATGATGTCCAAATAGGGTGAAATTGTTTCAATAGGTAATGCAGTATCATCTTTGATACTATCATAGATAGATAACTTAACATCTCTGAGTCCTAAACCTTCAGTTAAGTTTGACTGCGGATCGATATCAATCAGCAATGTTTTTTTCTCTGCACGTGCTAATCCTGCACCAATGTTCAGCGTGGAGGTTGTTTTGCCTGTACCACCTTTATGGTTTATAATCGCTATAATCTTCATCTAAATGTGTCTTTATACAAAGGCGCAATGATACTAAGACGCATTGATATCTTAGTATCATTGCATCCATATTTTATTTAAGAGTAAGATTTTCAGTGGTTTTAATTTCTTGTAGTTTTGAACGATCAAAAGATTAAACCTGTAAAAGCAGAAAGAGATACGATTATTGCCTTCCTGGCTGCAATAAAACAGAGCCATGGAGAATAGCTACCCCTGAACTGCCTGAATAACTCTTATGGAGATTTGACCGGTTTAAACTTCTGATAAAAATAATCCGAAAGAATAATCATTAAAACAGCAATCAGGATCAGCAGGATACCCAGTACCAGGTTTCGGGTAATGGCTTCCCTGAATGCCAGAATACCCACTGCAACGGCCACAAGAGGCTCCAGTGCACCAAGTATTGCCGTCACTGTTGATCCTACATATTGTACAGCAAATATCATGGCCACACAGGAGATGGCAGTAGTCAGTAAAGCCAGTAAGACCAGATCTGTAACGGATCTGGCATCTGGTAAAGGCTGTAATCCGGTTGCGAGCTGTGCTCTCGCAGCGAAGAAAATAGCTGTAAAACCCATTACATAAAAGGTTAATTTATAACCGGACATCAATTGTATTCTTGATTTATTGATTGCAACAATATAAATGGCATAACAGAAGGCTGCCAGTAAAATTGCACCCATACCCAGCAGGTTCAGCGTCATGCCATTCTCTCCCTTATACAAAAGTGATACGCCCAGAAATGCAGTGACAATCGCTGCCATAGTGATCAGACTAATCTTTTCTTTAAAAAAGACGGCCATTAAAATGGCTACGAATACCGGGTAAATAAACAAGATGGTTGAAGCAGTACCCACGCCCAGATAATCATAACTGATCAGCAGGTATTGCGCTGATAAACCATATAGTATGCCCAGAAGAGCCAGAGGAATCAACTCCCTTTTCAGAATCTTAAAAGACTCTTTTTTGAAAAGCATAAACAGGCCGATCAGTAAAGAAGCACAGGCAAAGCGATAACATAACAGGGAGTCATGCGGAAATCCTTTACGCATTAAAGGTAAAGCAAAGAGCGGTATGAGGCCAAAAGTTGCGGACGAGATACATCCCCAAAAATAGCCTTTGACTTTAGTATTCATTTAAATGTCGGATTAGAATGGGTCGTCAGAAATGACAGCTCAAGATATTAATTTCTTTTCGACAATCAGCTGTTCATTCCGGTTCCGGCTTAAAAATATTTCAGGAAGCTGAATTTTTTGTCTGTGCGATTACCGATTGATAATAACGATCCAGCAGATGATATATCATCATCTCATTTGTTCTCGCATCAGCAATAAATAGCCGGTTCAGCATCATGTGCAGATAAGAGCTTAAAAGATTTTCCAGCTGAATATTGTCCAGTCCCGCTGCATTTAATATCCCGGGTACAAGAGCACTGATTTCCTGCGATCTGAATTCCAGGAGTGCGACCAGCTGATCATATTCCGGTATCGGATCCTGAGATTTATCCAGAATCCGGGTAATTATATTTCTATGATCGGCATATTTTTTATTAATCTGGGTCTTTACAAATTTGTCTACCCCAAACTCTATGGCAAAACTCTCCCTGATAATACCCATTAAGCTGCTTTTCTGTTGCAGCGAAAGCGCGAAATCGTCCAGCAGCCTGTCCGCAGCTTTCATACCCCAGATCCAGCGTTTATCTTCTCTGTCATCTGCACCGGTAAGCGATAAGAAATTGAGCTGGGCAGTACTGTCTGCATGAAAAATGGATTCTGCATATTCAATTCCATTTTCACCATAACGTTCCATTTCACGCCGATAAGAATCAATCTGAGATTTCCAGATCACACCGTTTAATTCCAGATCAGCCATATAGCTGCTGACTTTGTTCAGACAGGTGCCGATCAGGTTAACATTAGTCAGCTGAAATCTTACCCTCAAATGGAACTGAGGATCAGTATAACGGATAAAAAACCACTGATTAATCACGCCCGTTTCTTTCAGCTCATCAACCAGAGGAGTAAGGTACTCTTCCAGTATTTTATCACCGTATACCGCGCCGCAGTACCATTTATAGTATACCCAGCCGGAACCTGGGGTAAATGTTCTGATTATTTTCCCAGTAACATTCGCTTTGAGCTGCTGATGAAGAGGAAGCGCATAAACAGGAGCCGACTTGATCAGTGAGGCTATCAGCTGATTGATAAAAGGCTTACCTTCCGGGCTGGCTATGGAAGATGCCGGATCATATAAAAATTCCTTCAGCAGAACCAGTGGTCTGTTTCTGATCGTTTTTAACCAGCTTGGTATCATAAACCTGTTGTCCAGATCGATTAAAAGCTCATTATCGCCATCAGCCAGGACAAGATATCTCGGCAAGGCCCATTGCTTTCTGAATGCCGCAATAACGTCCGGCAGATTTTCGTCTGTTGCGGTCAGCAGTGCTTTCAATTCCTCTTTTCTGAACTGCCACTGTGCCGGCGTGAGTATAATATTTTTGTACTTCGCTCTTGGCAGAAAGGTATGTTGGCTGGCCAGGCTACCCCAGTTAAATCTGAAACCTGATCTCAGATCGCGGGTTTGCAGATCACAAAGAAACTGATATACCGGTAAAGCTTTGGAGCTAAAATTATGCGCAGTACTTAAGCGCGGAATAATCTCTTTATCCAGTTTTTTTGAATACAGTATAATCTTACCGTTTTTTACGGCTATCATCAGATCGCTGGAATTAATCCGCTCATCTGCGCCGAGGGAAGACTTCCCTAAATAAGGTATTTCGTGGTCTCTGAATACAGTATGAAGTAAAATATTCCCCAGTCTGCTTTCAGGCAGATGAATGATTTCTGCAAATATAACGTCCGGATTGGTCTGCTGTTCGGCAAGAGCTATTTCCTTAACCAGTTCATGAATATCTTTATCGATATGCGTAAATCTGCCCAGCAGGTTTGCTGCACTGGAACCACTGATGTTTTCTAAAAGAATCGTGTTTTCGGCCTCGTCCACTAATCTGAACAGGGCTGAAACTGAAGGCGGGGTATCATCCCATTGCGGGGAAAAGTCTTTAAAATCTTCTTCTGTGAACAAAACTTCATTAACCTGTTTCACCAATGCCTCGCTGACCTTATCAAAAAGAAGTCTGGAAGTCCTGTTGAAACTGATCTGATTTGTTCCCTTATGTCCTTGATCAGGCAGAATCAGATCATCAATTAAAGGCGAGACATTATGGCTGCGGTTTTCCAGATAGCCCAGTCCTGTTTCGGCATCCATTACTTCCAGCAGGGGCATGGCTTTATCTTCATAACGTGTGTAATACCTTTGCGCAAAGGAGGAAAGATTATCCTGTTTATTTTCCGGATACAGACAATTTAACAACCAGAAGGATTCAGCAAGACTTTCCTGTATGGCAAGATCCATTTTTCCTGCGGGCAGCTTGCGGCTCATATCTGTCTGGAAAAGCAACGCTTCCTCAAATTCCACATCCAGTAGCTTAATCAGCCCGATAATTTCCTGATAACAGGAATGCGGATTATACAAATGCTGGTCAAGGTCTTTTAAGCGCTGTTCTATTGCCGTTAAAATTTCAATGACCTTAATCAGGTATTCATCCCCGGTGTTTGTCCTGATCCTTTGAAGCGTATCCAGTATCTGATAGATAAATTCATGACCGGTAATTGCCGGCTCAAGTTCACTAACCAGTATCTGCGAGTCAATCAGTTCTCCGGTAAAACGTAAGGCTTCTTCAGCGCTGATATTTTCGTCAGTGATTAAATCAGCAATATCATGCAGCATTCTGCCTGTCTGACTAAAACTGATAATCTTTGTAAGATAAGCTGAATTAAATACCGCACTGATCTGGTGTGATCTTTTGTTATTTAAATAATGATATTCAACATATCTGATTTCATCAGCTATGGTATAAATGCTGGTATTCGGGAAGTATTTTAGCTCTGGTCTGATCGCAGGATGACCTGCTATTTTTTGAGCTAAGGCACAAAGATAATGCATATCCAGCCTGGTATGACGGCTAAATGTATGCTGAGCGATGGTTACGCTGGTTTTTTGGCGGGCCCAGTTAATCAGCGAACAACCTGAAAACAGACCAAAAGGAGTGGAGCGCGAGCTCATTCTGCTCAGGTATCTGAGTAAAGAATTTGTGATCCGGACTATATCCTTTTTGCCGCTGATTTCTCCATTCTTTAGCTTCTGGCATTCTCTGAATAGTACAGGAGAAGCCAGATAAACCGCTTCAAGAAAAGCGTCATTATTTAAAAATAAGCTGATATCTTCAGCTTTATAATCACTCTTAAAAGCATAATGCGGAGTGCGCAGTATTAAACCGGGGTGAAACAGGTAAGGGAAATTTTTTTGCTCACTTTTCATATAGTATTCCTCCCTCCATGTTTATAATCTGTAAGATGTAACCGGTTAATAGGTCTTTGAGTCCAGTTTGAACAAATCGTATGGTTAACTTCTGATATAAAGTTCAGCAGAGTACCAGTTGTGCTGATCCTGTACATCTAAGGTATACTTATCATGGTATAGAAAATCCATCCTTCTGCGAAGATTTTTAAGTCCCGTTCCATTTGAAGAAGCCTTTGGAGCCGTGTTTTTTTTGTTTTGTACACTGAAGAATATTCCCGAATGATCAGCCTTCATCGTAAATCTGATTGGATTATCTTTATCCAGGAGATCACCATATTTAAAGGCATTCTCTACCAGTGTAATTAATGAATGCGGTACAATCTGAAAATGATCTTCCTCTTCATATTCTTTGGTAAAGACAACATTCAGTCTGTTATTGAACCTGATATTGTTGATCTTAATCAGATTCTCAATATGTTCCACTTCTAATGATAACCGGACCTTTTCAGTATCCATTTTTAACGTATATCTTAAAATATCAGTCAGCGTAATGATACCATCTGCCACTTCAGGGTTTACTTTGAAAATCTTGGTATAGAAATAACTTAAGGTGTTATAAAGGAAATGCGGACTTAGCTGTTCTTTTAAAAACTGATTTTCTATTTCTACCTTTTGCTGTTCAAGTAACTTAATGTTTTTTGCTTTTTTTATACTGTCTATAGCGAACCAGTATCCAAGTGCATAGATGAAATATTCGAAGAATACAAAAATGCAGAAATGAATAAAAGGAACTTTAAAAAATGATTGCGTTGGACTGAGCAGCAGATGAATGTCTTTAACCCCTTTGGAAATGTATCTGAAAAAACAGAACAGGGTAAAACAGATAATCATGTACAGAATACCAAGCGCAATTTTTTTCTTCTTTGATAAAGCCGGTATAACTAAAAAAGCAAAGTAATAGAATAACCCGACTGCCATGGTATGGCCAATCAAAAGATCGCCCAGATGAAAAGTGGCAGGAAAGGTCAGATAAGTTATTCCTATGCCGTACGCTATATAGAGCGTCCAGCAAAGGATATTAATTAATACGACGTTGCTCTTAAATCTGTTGATCAATTAGAAAGAAAGTATGATGGATGCTATTATAGTAGTAGGATCCATATCAGTGGTTCCCAGTGTCTGGTTAGTTGTTCCTGTAGTTGGTTTGTCATCCCTGAAATTCATACCCGCTTCACCGCTGTTTGAGCTCGTATTTCTGGCATTAAGTTTCACAATAGTTTTTTTTCCTAAAAAAAGGGTTCCGTTTGGTCTAAGGTTATTTTTCATCAGTAAATAATTGTTTTTTCGTAGTGTTTATTTTTTAATGGAGATGAAGCTATCATTTGCCGGCAGGTTTCAGTTGGTTTTTTGCTGCGCACGATGGTTTCATCGTCATTAATTTATCTTAAGTATAAACGAGTTATAGTTAACTCCCTGGCAATATACATCAATTACTGTATTGTATCCAATGCTTATTTAAAAAATAACATAGAATTTATATCAGTAGATCATATAATTCCTGGCATAATTCAGCAAGGTTGGGTTCGGCGCTAAACAAGGGGCTTTCAAGGGCTCAAAAAGCCTGTTGAAAGGACATTGAAAGGGGGTTGGAAGGACGTTGGAAGGACCTTGAAAGGACTTTGGTCCTTCCAACCCCCTCTCAATGTCCCTTTAATGCCGTTTTAACAGGCTTTTTGAACCCTTTTCATCCTTCAGCTTCTGCGCGAATCAGTTCCTGAAATATTTAAAATTATTTCTTCAATTAATAGTTGAAGTGGATATAAGTTTACATTTTTGTTGGAATTTAGAATAGCAGCAGATTTTACAGCTGCTTTGCGCTCATTTTACCATTAGTTTAATACCATAGGAATTGAAACAAGTAAACGAAAAACCTGAAGAAAACAAGCTCAAAAGAGGTTTGCAAAACAGGCATATCCAATTGATTGCTCTTGGAGGTGCTATAGGAACAGGCCTGTTTTTAGGTATAGGCCCCGCAGCTGTGCTGGCTGGTCCTTCAGTAATTTTAGGTTATACCCTGGCCGGTATAATTGCCTTTTTTATTATGCGCCAACTCGGCGAAATGGTGGTGGAAGAACCTGTATCGGGTAGTTTTAGTCACTTTGCCTATAAATACTGGGGCTCATTTGCAGGTTTTGCCTCTGGCTGGAATTACTGGGTACTCTATATCCTGGTCAGTATGTCAGAACTAACGGCAATCGGGATATACATACATTTCTGGTGGCCTTCAATTCCGTTATGGACATCTAGTCTGTTCTTTTTTCTGACTATTAATGCACTGAACCTGACTTCGGTTAAAGTTTACGGGGAGGTAGAGTTCTGGTTCTCCATTATTAAAGTAATTGCTATTATAGCGATGATCTTTTTTGGTGTTTATTTACTGGTAAGCGGAACGGGCGGAGAGCAGGCCAGCGTACAAAATCTCTGGAATGACGGTGGCTTTTTTGCCAAAGGACTGCTAAGTTCGGATGGTAATGGTGGTTTCCAGGGTTTGTTTTCGGCGATAGCATTGATTATGTTTTCTTTTGGCGGACTGGAATTGATTGGGATAACTGCAGCCGAAGCTGAACAACCTGAAAAAACTATTCCTAAAGCAACTAATCAGGTCATTTATCGTATCCTGATTTTCTATGTTGGTGCGCTGATTATTCTTTTTTCACTGTCACCATGGAAGAACATCACTACAGACAGCAGCCCTTTTGTAATGGTCTTTGAAAGTTTAAAAGGATTTCAGTTTGTTCTTTTTGGTAAAACTATATATTTTACCAGTGTGATAGCCAATGTGCTCAACATGATTGTTTTAACAGCTGCATTATCTGTATATAACAGCTGTGTTTACAGCAATAGCCGCATGCTTTTTGGGTTGGCCCAGCAGGGAAATGCACCTGGATTTTTATCTAAGCTCAACAAAAATCATGTACCGCTGAATGCTATTCTGATTTCCGGTCTTTTTGTAGCTGTATGTATAGTAATCAACAAATTAATGCCCGAAAAAGCATTGGGTATCCTGATGTCGCTTGTAGTTTCTTCATTGATGATCAACTGGTTAATGATTAGTATTACGCATTTGAAGTTCAGAAAAATAAAAGGTGCCGAACAGGTGAAAACAAAGTTTCCTTCCTTTATCTATCCGCTGTCCAATTATATCTGTCTGGTTTTCCTGGTAGGGATTTTAGTTATTATGTGGATAACGGGTATGAAACTGCCGGTTGAACTGATTCCGGGCTGGCTTGTGCTTTTATATGTATGTTATCTGCTCGTTAAGCGCAAACAACAGCAACAGGCTTAACGTAGTTTTCGTTTTTGCTGTAAAAGGATCTGAGCTTATACTCAGATCCTTTTTTTGTGCATAATACCCTGATCAGTAAACTGATTGACACAGATAAGTAATATAAAATATATTTCTTCCTTTTATTATACCAATCGGTATATATTTGAGCTATGAACAAGCCCTATTCAAAAGCAGCACGTACCCGGAACTTTATTATTGAAAGTACTGCCGTGATTTTTAATAAAAAAGGCTATGCCGGTACCTCGCTTACAGACCTGACCAGTGCAACCGGATTGACAAAAGGGAGTATCTATGGGAATTTTGCCAATAAGGAAGAAGTAGCACTCGCAGTTTTTGAATATAACTTCTCAAGGGTTAACCGTCTGACATCCGAAAAGATTAACCAGGCAAAGACATTTGAAGAAAAACTGAGGTGTTATGTGGATGCTTACAGAAGTATGATGAAAGATACAATGTGCCGTGGGGGCTGTCCGGTGCTGAATACAGCAACAGAGGCAGATGATACCAATAGCCTGCTGAGAGATAAAGCAGCTGGTGTTGTAGCTGCGTGGGAAGAGAGTCTGACCCGCTTAATTCAGCAAGGGATACAGGCCGGTGAGTTTAAAAAGGATGTGAATGTCCGGAAAACTGCTTTGTCAATTGTAGCCCTGATAGAAGGAGGGATCATGATTGCTAAGATAAGGGGAGATATGAGCTGTATGGATAATGTATTAAGCACTGCAGAAATGCTTATAGACCAGATGATAATTTAAATTTTTTTTATCCTTTAATATACCGATCAGTATAATATAACTTCTCTGATCACTGATATTTCAACAAATTATACTAATAAAAATATACTAATCCATTAAAATTATGAGTAAGCAAAAAATATGGTTTATCACCGGAGCTTCAAGAGGTTTCGGATTCGATATCACAAAAGCGGCACTGGCAGCCGGAGATAAAGTCATTGCTACAGTCCGCAAAAATCCTGAAAACCTGGAAAGGGCTTTTCAGCACAGCACTAATCTGCTGGTAACTGTTCTTGATGTCATCAGCGAAGAACAGGTTAAAAATGCAGTCGAAAGGGCAGTTCAGCATTTTGGGAGAATTGATGTACTGGTCAATAATGCCGGATACGGACTGCTGGCAGCAACTGAAGAAGCGACAGATGCAGAAGTCAGAAAACAATACGATACGAATGTATTTGGACTGTTAAATGTTACCAGAGCAGTCTTACCACAGCTGAGAAGCCAAAAGTCAGGACATATTATCAATATTTCTTCTCTTTTTGGTTATAGCGCATCAGCTGCAGGATTTGGCTTATACGGTTCAACAAAATATGCCGTGGAAGGAATCTCTGAAGGGTTGGCATTGGAGCTTAAACCTTTCGGTATTCATGTGACTGCAGTTGCTCCGGGTTTGTTCAGCACTGATTTTGTCTCTGCGGATTCTTATGTTTCTTCGGCTAAGATACTGGATGCCTATGCTGAAACAGTCGGTGTAGTCAGGGGAGTGGTTGGTCAGCTTCACGGTAATCAGCCTGGCGATCCGGCAAAACTGGCAGACGTTATCGTACAGCTGGCCGCCAGTGAAAATCCGCCGCTTCATTTACCTGTTGGAAAAGATGCTGTACAACTATTCAAAGACAGTAAAGCACGGGTTTCTGCAGAAGTTGAAGCCTGGGAAACTATTTCCGGCAGTACTGATCATATTAAAAATTAAAAAATCATAGCTATAAATTATCAAAAAATGAATCTATCAAATCATACAGTCCTTATATCAGGCGGAACTGCCGGTATTGGATTTGAAATCGCTAAATTATTAACTGAAAAAGGTAATCATGTAATTATCACCGGTCGTGATCAGAAACGTCTGGATGAAGCAGTGTCTAAACTGGATAATGTTACCGGAATATTATTTGATACTACAAAAGAAGAAGAAGTTGATCGTCTGGTCAGCAGAATCGGGGCAGATTTCCCCAGCTTAAATGTAGTCATCAATAATGCAGGTCTTGCTTATGCTTATGATGTCACTGCTGGATTAAAGTCTTGGGAAAAAGCAGAACAGGAGATGTATACGAACTATGTCTCATTAATCCGCCTGACAGAAAAAATGCTTCCGCATTTGCTTAAACAGGAGACAGCTGCGCTGGTAAATGTGAGTTCTGTTGCTGCACTCGCCCCTCATGTTGCAGTACTGACTTACAGCGCAAGTAAAGCAGCTGTACATGCTTATAGTGAAGGTTTGCGTCTGGCTTTAAAAGATACCAGTGTGAAGGTATTTGAACTGATGCCGCCTTTGGTGAACACTGAATTTTCTAAAGAAATAGGCGGGCAGGAGAACGGTATTCCTGCTTCACAGGTGGCAACTGAATTTGCAGCTGCTTTTGAAAGAAATGTATATGAAATTCATGTTGGGGCAACTGCGCAGATATTTGGACTGGCCAGAACTTCGCCTGCAACGGCATTTAATGCCATAAATGGAGTAGAAGTTTAATCAGGCCTGCTCTTAAACAGATTAAAAGCCATTTCCTGCAAAAAGAAATGGCTTTTATCTTTTGATAACCTGCTTATTTCGAAATTGGTTTCAGTCTGTATCTGATTCCGGCAGTAACAAACATATTGCCGCCTAATTTATTTATCTGTGGTTCTGAGAACAGATTTTTTATACCACTTTCCTTCAGATCGAAATTTCTCAGAATCATATAACCTCCGCCCAGCACAAAATCAAAGTGTTTGCTTTTCCATTTAGCTTCCAGTCCTGCAGGAAGTTCCATATAGTTCAGATAGCGTCTTTTAGGATCAGCATTGTTTTCTGTATCAAAACTTGTATTTCTGAATCTGACTGCCAGTTTAAGCTCCATTTTTTTGGTCAGATCATAAGCCGTGCTTACTTCTGTAGGTACATCAATATTGAATTTGAACTTGCCTTCGGTCTGGAAGTGCAGCATCAGACCTGGTAAAAGAATAGGGGCATTCAGTGCATTCATGACAAAACCGCCAAAGCCATAGGAAAATCCCGGATGAGGAGTTTTAATGAAAAGCACACCGCCGTTAATATACAGATCATGATAGTCTATCTTTTTAAGATCTGAATTGATTCCTGCAGATAACAGACCAACCATGGACCAGTTATTTTTCAGGGTATGAAAATGACTTACGCCCAACGTACTGCTGAATAACCGTTCAGGAGTCATATCCTTGTCACTGGCTTTTTTACTCAGCTGCGTATAACTCCCGTCAATCATCCCGGTCCAGCGGCTTACTTTTTTTGTAACCGGGTCAAATTTATCTGAGATCAGAAAGCTGTAGCCAAGGTCAATCCTTTTTTGAGTCTTTTCTGCATTTTGTACATTTCCATCCTTCTGCTGATATTTCGTTTCCGGGACATAAATCGTATTGATGTCAATCGTATTAACAGGACTAAACTGAGCGTAAACACTTGTGCCCGTTAGCAGGAGAAGAAGAACAAGTGAATTTTTTAATGGCTGAATTTTCTTAAACATAAAATCTGATGTTAGAGTTAATTTATTTTTTGTGCTGAACCTTATTTTTGTTGTTCGGGATTATGACAACATCTTTAGATTCTACCCTGACACGGAAATGAAATTTATTTTTCAAAGGCAGAAAATGGCCTTTATTTGGGCTAAAACATTGTTGCTTCCTGGTACAAGCTGTAGACATTGTCCACAATTAGAAACAGTCTTAATAATGTAAAACACTTAAAAAGAATGTTTTAATCCGTTTTTAATCTGTGGAGCAAAAATTGCGATTGTGCTTCTTTAATAACTTGCTCATTACTTAAGGATTTTGTATCAGATGAAAAGAAACCCGTTACCGTATTTTGTATTTTTACTCGCACTGGTGTTCAGCACCAGTTTCGCTCATGGCGCTGTTCATAGAAAAAACCTGTCTGCATACCGTGCAGTTTTATTTCAAACCGACACGATTCCGAAAGATTCGGTAAAAAAAGATTCCCTTAAAAAGGACACTGTCAAAAAGGATTCGGCTAAAAAAGATTCGGTTAAACCTGATGTTGTTATACCAGCAGTAGTGAAGGCCGTAAAAGATACTGCAGACAGTCAAACTGTGCAGGATTCTGTCAGTGGTAAAGTTTCTGATTCCGGCGGGCCGCTGATCGGTGTGGTGGTCACTGTAAAAGGTGGAAAAGAAAAAGCGCTGACAGATGCTAAAGGAAATTACAGAATCGCAGCAGCAGATAATGCTGTGCTGGTCTTTGCCTATATGGGGTATAAGGCTAAAGAAGAACCCGTAAATAAGCGTAAAACAATCAGTGTGCTTATGCAGACGGAGTCAAAAGTACTGAATGAGGTACAGGTTGTGGCTACGGGATATGGAACAGTGAACAGGACCAAATTGACCAGTTCTGTTTCCAGTATCCAGGCAGATCAGCTTAAAAACGATGTTTTACCAACGATAACCCAGGCTATCCAGGGTAAAGCGGGTGGAGTTCAGGTTACACAGAAATCCGGATCCCCGGGTGGTGGTCTGAATATCCGTATCAGGGGTACAACTTCAATTAATGCCGGTTCTGATCCCTTATATGTGGTTGATGGTATACCGGTAAACAGTACTACTAACTTTACAGGTGGCAGTGACTTTAACTTTGGGGGAGGGACACAGGGAATCAATATCCTGGCTTCGATTAACCCATCAGATGTACAGTCAGTAGAGATTTTGAAAGATGCCGCTTCTTCTTCCATTTATGGGGCAAGGGCTGCAAATGGCGTGGTGCTGATTACCACCAAAAAAGGTCAGCCGGGCTTAAGTACCTTTAGTTTTAATGCTTATGAAGGATTCTCTCAGGTACCTGATGAGCGGAAATATAAAATGATGAATACCTCGGAATACCAGGATTACATGAAGGATTATTATAAATATCTGCTGGATGCCAATGGTCAGCCTACACCAGTTCCGGCTGGCGTTCTGGCTAATCCGGGAACAAATACCAACTGGCAGAATGAGATCTTCAGAACTGCGCCTACCAGAAGTTATGAATTATCAGCACGTGGTGGATCTGAAAAAACACAATATTATACTTCCATTGGTTATATGCGTCAGGCAGGGGTGATTTTAAACTCTGATTTCAGCCGTCTAAGTGCAAGACTGAATCTGGATCATCAGCACAGCGATAAATTAAAATTCTCTGCCCGTGTAAATCTGACCAGAGCATTGAATGACCGTATACAGGAAGAAAATTCTAAAGAGGGCTCTACCAAAAATGGTATTTTTGCACCTCCTAATATTCCGGTTTATAATCCTGACGGCGGTTATGCTTATGACCAGGTAAATACTAATCGGGAGAACCCTGTTGCCATGCTGCGGCTGCCGGTGAATAATTCACAGACATTCAGAGTACTGGCCAGTGTTGCTGCCGAATATAAAATTATTCCGGATCTGACATTAAAAACCAGCTTCGGTGCAGATCTGAGTTTCATTGATGAGACTTTCTTTATGCCGCCTAATGGTATACGTTCGTTTGCCGCACAGGGTGGAATTGGTGCGCAAAGAAACACAAGAGATCAGTTGTGGGTGAATGAAACGACCCTGAATTATCAGAAAACTTTTGGTAATCATCATATCGATGCGCTTGCGGGTGCTTCTGTGCAACAGTCACGTATCCAGTTTGTGGATGCAAGACGGTCTAATTTTCCTTCCAATGATATCCAGTATATATCTGCAGGAGGAACAATTACCGGTGCAAATTCTTTTCCTGAAGAATGGAGTATAGCTTCAGGATTTACGAGAGTAAATTATGATTATAAAGGAAAATATCTTTTAACTGCGAACTTCAGGGTAGACGGATCTTCAAGATTTGGTGTAAATAACCGTTATGGAACCTTTCCTTCATTCGGAGCGGCCTGGCGTGCCTCTGATGAAGATTTCCTGAAAAGCAATAGGATCATCAGTAATCTGAAATTCAGAACCAGCTGGGGGATAACAGGAAATCAGAATATTCCTAATTATGCCAGTTATTCGTTGTACAGCGGCAGTAATAATTATCTGGGAAATCCAGGTTATGTGCCTAATGTACTGGGGGATAAAAACCTGAAATGGGAAACAACCAAACAGCTGAATTTTGGACTGGATCTTGGATTGCTGAACAACCGGATCTCTTTACTGGCCGATTACTATATTAAAAACACTTCTGATCTGCTTGTAGGTATTTCCATTCCATCGAGCTCTGGTTTCCAGAATCGTTTTACCAACGTAGGTAAAATTCAGAATAAAGGATTCGAATTTGAACTGACTACACAGAATCTGGTAGGCGCATTGAAATGGAATACGACTTTTAACATGTCATTTAACAGGAACAAGGTTGTGTCATTACCGGGAGGTGAGCTTTCCGGAGGGCCGGGAGGCTTAAATATTGCCAGAGAAGGCTTGCCGCTGGGTTCATTTTATGGCTGGAAGATGTCTGGCGTGAATCCTCAGACCGGGCTTATTGATTACATCAAGCAGGATGGCAGTCTTGGTGCACCGACTGACCCGAAAGACCGCGGAATTATCGGTAACCCGAATCCGGACTTTTATGGTGGGATTACCAATACTTTCCAGTACAAAAACTTTGACCTGAGTATTATGGGCCAGTTCTCTTATGGAAATGATATTTTCAATTATAACCTGGCTTCCGGACTTGACGGAAGTAATAAAACAAGTAACGGTTTTGTGGATTGGAACAGACGCTGGAGAAATCCGGGTGATATTACTGACATACCGCGTCCTACACCGGGAAATTTTGATAATACTGCTATTTCTGATCGTTTTGTAGAGAATGGTTCTTTCTTCAGACTGAGAAATATCACACTGGGTTATACTTTGAATGATAAGTTAACACAAAAACTGAAGATCAGAAGCCTGCGTGTTTATACCACAGTACAGAATGCGTTTTTATTTACCAAATACAAAGGATATGATCCTGAAGTAAGTTCCAGCCATGGCGGACCAAATCAGGGGCTGACTTATGGCTATGACTATGGTAGCTATCCTCAGCCAAGAATCATTACTGCAGGTATCAATTTAACTTTCTAAGCACAATATTATAAACAGCACATGAAGACGATTTCATCCTATATATTAACAGCAGCAATTTTACTCAGTTTTTCATCCTGTAAAAAATTTCTTGACAGAGAGCCAATTGCGCAGATTACACCAGAAAATATCTTTACCTCACAGCAGGGAGCTCAATCTGCTGTAATGGGGGTATACAGAACACAGCTTGGCCCTTTCTCTTATGGACAATCACTGGTGATTGTTCCTGAATTTTCGGCCAGACACGTGAACCATGTATCCAGTTTTCCGGAATATGTAGATTTTAAGACTAATAGCATCCGTATTGATAATCCCTGGGTACAAAATATCTGGACAGCAGGTTATGCAGCAATTAATGCAGCTAATAATGTAGTGACCAAAGTAGCGGCAATGCCAGAGGGATCAATCGATCCGGACAAAAGACAGCAGTTTGTTAAAGAAGGAAGATTTATAAGAGCACTGAACTATTTTAACCTGGTCAGGGCATTTGGTGATGTGCCTTTGGTTTTAGCTCCGACAGGAGAAAATGATAATCTTAAAATACCCCGCAATACGGTAGCCGAAATTTATGCGCAGATTATTGCGGATCTTAAAGAGGCTTCTACGCTGCCAAACAGCTATGCAAATATTACCGAGACTAAAGGGAGGGCAACTGGTAATGCAGCTAAGGCACTTTTGGCTAAAGTTTACCTGTATAATGGAAGCGTAACGAATACTTACACAGAAGCTGCCAGGCTGGCTCAGGAGGTGATTTCCACAAGCGGCACCTCTATGCCGGTTGACTTTGGTTCTATATGGACTACAAAAAATACTTCCGAATCCATTTTTGAATTACAGTTTGATGCCCAGGCAACCAATGCATTGGCTGGTGTAAGTAACCCGAATGCATCTGTATTGTTTTTTGCAGAGGGAAAATCTATTGCCGATTTATACGATGCAGCAGATAAAAGGGGGAAGTTTACGATTTATCAGAATACAGCAGCAGATGCAAGATACTATATCGGGAAATACAGAATGTTTAACCCGGCCATTCAGAACTTTCCGGTGATCCGTCTGGCAGAAATTTATCTGATTCATGCCGAAGCTCAGGCACGTGTCGACGGGAGCGTGAGTGCAGCAGCTTACGGGTCTTATAAGAAAGTGCTGGACAGAGCTGGTATCACTGCTCCGGATATTTCTTCATTTACTTCTCTTGCCGCGTTTATAACGGCCGTACAGCATGAAAAAAGAAAAGAAATGATGTTTGAAGGAGAAGCCTGGTTTGACTATTGCAGAACAGGGCTGGCTTTGACCGAAATGATGTCTAAAGCTGATCCGAACTACTATTTGTATCCGATTCCGGATGCTGAACGCAGAAATAATCCTTCTTTAACCCAAAATAAAGGGTACTAAGCTGGTTTACAGAAATATAAAATGAATAAAGAGGCTGCAGGCCTCTTTATTCATTTTATAGCTAAATTACTATTTAGCTGAAAACTAGTGTCATGGGATTTTCATGCGCAGGAACTAAACTCATAGAATTGTAACTCTTTTAGGATGTTATTGCGCTTTAAATAGATTAAATGCATATTTAAGAAAGATAAGTCAAGATATTATGTTAGGAGAATTAATCGAAAAGGAGTCAATCGACGTTAGCGAAATTATAGCCGCAGATCAGAATCATATAGAAGAGTTAAAAGACAAACTCAGTGGTGCGCAGCGTTTAGGTAATGAATTCAAATCTAAAGCAGACATTACATTTAATACTAAATTTGGCCCGAAGACTGTAAACACGACAGTCTGGTCAGTTACAGAGAAATATATCCAGCTTAAAAACGGAATACACATTCCTTTGACCAGTCTGATTGATATAGATTTTTAAAAATTCTTCTTTTTACCGGAAAAATGAGAACTTAAGGCGATATAACCTTAAGCTCTCATGAAAAAATTCCCACTGATCAGTCTGGCAGACAGTCTTGTCCTTTTGAGATATGCTGTAGCCTTTATATTCCTTGCCCATGCGACCGTAAGGGTAACGGGTGGAACGGTCAATCGTTTTGGTGAATTTTTAACGGGTAAAGGGTTTATTTTTGGTACGCCTTTAGTCTGGCTCATCACTGCCTTTGAACTGGCTGGCGGACTACTGCTGGCACTGGGTTATTTCACCAAATGGCTGAGTGCGGGTTTTATCGCCATACTGACTATTGGTATAGTGATTATTCATGCCGAAAAAGGCTGGTTTGTAGGTGAACATGGAGAAGGCGGCTCTGAGTATAGTGTTATTCTGATTATAGCACTTCTGGTTATTGCAGCATCCGGCGGCAGACAAAAAGAATAAAAGCTGTCTTAGCCTTTATTCGCATTCTTCTGTTCAATCCATAAAGACATATATTTAGTGCTGTTTAAGGTATGGTGCTGTAGAATCTGTCCAATAAAATTATGCTGACGATGTGCGGCGAGGTTCTGGGCTAAAGTGCTGAGCGTTTCCATAAATGGTGCTGTAAACTGTAATTTTCCATACAGTACATTAATGATTCTGATACCATTTTGCTGTGCCTGCAACCATTTTTCTTTATCCTGATACAGATCGGCAGCCCGATCGGTAAAAAGTTCAGGATCGTCTTCAATTACTCCGCTCCAGTCCAGATTTCCTTTCATGGCTTCTGCCCCGACAGCGGTAGTTACCGAAGGCGTACCTACCTGCATGGCGTCAATAAATTTCCCTTTCATCCCTGCACCAAATTGTATAGGGGCAAGTAGTATTTTGTGGCTTCCCACAACTTCCCTGGCATCATGAGCACGGCCATGAACATAAAATCTCTCTTTTTCATTATGTAACTGCATCACCTTCTGACCTGGATAAGCACCATAGATATGTAGTTTTGCTTCCGGCAGCTTTTTTCTTAAGGCTGGCCAGACCTTTGTTTTTAATAGCTGGAGTGTGTGCCAGTTAGGTTCATGCAGGTAATTACCGATAAATACAAAACCTTCCCGTTCTTCATAAGTTTTCCAGTTTTGAATAGCTGCTGTAGTAAGTTCTTCTTCTAAAAAGGGTAAATAATAGATTAAAGAAGGGTCTATACGAAACTGCTCCTGTAAAATATTCATCTCTGCTTCCGAAATGAGGAGAGACAGATCACAGCGCAATATAGCGGCAATTTCACGCTTGGCAATATCATTAAACAGTTCTACAGGTTTACCTGTTTTTGTGGCCTGCTGACGGGCATAGCGCAGAAAATGAAGATCTACGGTATCTATAATTTTTAAGGCATCAGGGCATTCCTGCTGTACTCTCCATCCATATTGTTCTTCCATCATAAAACGATCGAATAATACAATGCCGGGATTGACTTCGCTCAGAAAAAGATTAAAACTGTTATCATTTAATTTAATCTCGTATTCTTTTACACCCATTGCTTCCAGCTCAAAGCTGAAATCACTTTTGGAGGCTGCAGAAACAAAGAGTACTTCACAGGCTTCAGCAAGAAATAAACTGATCAGCTGAATCATCCTTGTACCGGCGGCTGATGAAGTGGGTTCGGGCCATACGGTTCCGATAATCAGGACTCTTTTTTTATTCATTTCTTTATTCCTCTTAAAAAATCAGTGCAAAATAGAGGTTTTTAATGCATAATCATTAAACAGAGACTTAAACAAATGATTATTCGTAATTTTGGCGGAGTAGAATTTTATTAATAACCTCATGCTTGGATTAAAATTATTAACAGACCCGCGCTGGGCAAATATTGCTGAATCAAATTTAGAAGAGATATTGACTGATCATGCCTGGTGTGAACAGAAAGCAGCAACAAATGCTATTACTTTGATTGCCAATAACTCTGAGCATATGGATTTAGTCGAAGAACTGACTGCCATTGCTATTGAAGAGATGCAGCATTTTCAGATGGTTATTGAGCTCATTAAAAAAAGAGGCTATACGCTGGGACGTGAACGCAAGGATGATTATGTGGGGCGCCTGGTTAAATTCAGCCGCAGAGACGGGAGCAGAAATAATGCATTTATTGATCGTCTTTTATTTGCCGCTATGATAGAGGCCAGAAGCTGTGAGCGTTTCCGGGTATTATCATTAAATATTAAAGATCAGGAACTGGCAAAATTTTATCATGATCTGATGATCTCAGAAGCGGGTCATTATACTACCTTTTTAAATTTTGCACGTAAATACACGGTAGATGTTGATGTAGATAAGAGATGGAAAGAGTGGCTGGAATTTGAAGGTGAGCTGATTCAGAGTTTTGGTAATAAAGAAGCTATTCACGGCTAAAAAATTTACAGCATATTTATGGAGCCATATCCCTGTTAAGGATATGGCTCTTTTTTTATGATTTTGGTTTAGTGCCTTGTGCTGCATTCAGCGCTTTCAGTTTAGCCAGCTGGTCTGGTGTAAGAATAGTTTTATATTGCTCCATGCGATATTGAGCTATTTCTTTAGATCCGCCGCCTTTTTGCTGATCTGCCTGTTTAAGTGCATCTTTTTTATTGATACATTCGGTGTTTACAGCTAAAATCTTAGTATACTGGGCATCGTTTAAAGCCAGCTTTTGTTGCAGCTCTTTGCTATACGGGATAGCGCGCTGAGCAGCAGGAACCTGTACCTTCTGAACCACTTTAGGTGCTTTTACTGCTACCTGTTGTTTTGGTGCCGCAGCAGGGGCAGCTGTTTGTGCAACTACAGGAAGTACTGCAGCAGCAAAGGCAAATGCTAAAAGTAACTTTTTCATACGTTTTGTTTTTTTATATAATATTAATGATAATTAACGATTAATTTGAGCCGGTCAATATGTGATGCTTAAACAATTTTTCCGGCTTAATTTTTCCGGATTCTAAAACTTAAAAACCAAATCTATAAACATGAAAAAATTACTCCTTTCTTTCTTCCTGATCATTTCCTGTGTGCTGGTCAGAGCCCAGCAGGGAACACCTGAAGCTGCTACCAAAGACGAAACTGAAGTTGCTGCTGTAGTTGAAAAATTAAGAGCTGCGATGATCAGCGGTAACAGGTCTGACCTGGAAAGTGTAACCTCTGCAGATTTAACCTATGGTCATTCTGGTGGTAAAATTCAGAACAAGGCAGCTTTTATTGATGATATTACCTCAAAAAGATCGGATTTTAAAACTATTGAGCTCACTAAACAATCAGTTACTGTACAGAATAATGTAGCTATAGTACGTCATGTGCTGATTGCTGATACCAATGATGGAGGAAAACCTGCACATATCAGTCTGGGCATTGTACTGGTTTTAAAGAAAGAGAAAAAAGACTGGAAAATCATTGCCAGACGTGCATTCCACGTTGATTAATTTCAGCTTTAAACTTTAATTGCCACGTACAGACAAGCTCGTATCCAGTATTTTCTTTTCGAAGTCATAAACCGGATACTTGCTTTCTATTAAATTGAGCAGCATATCTGTAGCGATTTGTCCCATCTCAAAAGCCGGCTGACGAACCGAGGTCAGTGTAGGGGACATCAGATCCAGTACATCGGCATTACAAAATCCTGCAATAATCATTTCCCGGGGCACTTTAATTTTCAGTTCTTTAAAGACAACCAGTGTACCTATACTCAGGCGATCACTGCCTGCAAAAATACCATCGGGTTTTTCTTTCAGGTTCATCAGTTCCTTAATCGCAGTTGCTGTTTCATCCTGAAACATGCCTCCATGGGCGCAATACTTCACATAAGCTTCATTAAATGGAAGATTATATTTTGCTAAAGCTTGTTTATAGCCGTTTAAGCGCTCTACACTTATAGATAAATGAGCTGAACTGGTTAAATGGGCAATGCGTTTACAGCCCTGATTAATCAGATACTCAGTAGCTTCAAAGGAACCTTTTTCATTGTTGGCTATAATCTGATGTGTTTTGATCTGATCGGTTACCCGGTCAAAAAATACGATGGGCAAACCTCTCTGATGTAAATTCTGGAGATAGGCAGTATCGGTAGTTTCGGCCGATAAAGAGACTAAAAGACCATCTACTGATCTGGATGCCAGATGCTGTATATTGATTTTTTCCCTTTCGTAGAATTCATGTGTCTGTGTAATAATGACATGATAGCCACGGTCATAGGCTATGGATTCTATACCATTGACCACCTGGGCAAAATATTGATTGGCTACTTCACTGAGTGAAACTCCGATCGATTTGCTTCTGCGTTCTTTTAAACTTAAGGCAATAGGGTTTGGACGGTAATTGATCTGCTGCGCATATTCAAGGACAAGCTTTTTGGTTTCCGGACTGATTTCGTGAGTGTCACGTAAAGCTCTTGAAACAGTAGAGGTGGAAAGGCCCAGGGCCTTGGCTATATCTTTTAAGGTAAAGGGCTCAAACATAACGTCCGTTGCGGATATTTAAATCATACAAGTCTACATATAATTTCTGGTGTGCCGGGAACGATTGCACAATATTTTATGGCCTTTTATTTCATTCTGCGCGTAAAACTATGTAGACTTGTTTGAGTTGCAAATGAAAATATAAACCAGATATTTATGAACAAGTTCCACCTGATGGTTTCGGGCATGCTAGTCTTTGCTGCTTTAAACAGCAATGCGCAAAATAAAAAGACCGATTCCCTTACAGTAATGCTGGATTCCTATTTTAATAATGAAACAAAAAAGGATCAGGCAGGCAAGCTGGTCTCCTGGCATTATAAATGGGAAGAGCAGACTAACGGCGGTTTTTCTCTGTGGGGAAAAGAATTCAATAAAGCCGGATTTAAAACTTCAACACTTTATGCTGCTCCGACTGCGCAAAACCTGAAAGGTTCATCAGTTTATATTATTGTTGATCCGGATACGGAAAAAGAAAGCAGTGATCCTAAATTTATGGAGGCAGATTACGTTAAAACGATTTCCGGCTGGGTTAAAAAAGGAGGTGTACTGGTTTTAATGGGAAATGATGTCGGCAATGCTGAGCTGGAACACTTCAACAGTCTGGCCAAAGTCTTTGGTGTTCAGTTTAATCAGGATAGTAAAGGAAAGGTGACGGGCGATCAGTTTGAGATGGGAAAGATCATGGTGCCGGCAGGAGATCCTGTATTTAAGACTGCAAAACAACTGTTTATCAAAGAATTCAGTAGTTTAGCCATTACGGCTCCGGCAAAGTCTGTCCTGAAGGACAGAGAGGGAAATAACGTTATAGCGCTGTCAGCATATGGTAAAGGATCGGTAATCATTATTGGTGATCCATGGTTATATAACGAGTATGTGGATGGAAAAAGACTTGCTGCTCCATATGATAATTTAAAAGCAGGAACTGACCTGATTCACTGGATCTCCAGCCTGATTCCTGCGGGGAAAAAATAGAATTACAATTATTAAAAGATTAAAATGAAGCACATTATGTGCAGCATAACATTAACCGAAACGAATGAAAGATATGAATGTATTACATCCGGTACATCCGGATGATTTTAAATCATACGATACTGAAAAAATCAGGTCGAGATTTTTACTGACTGATTTAAAAGAACAGAACAAGGCTAACTTTGCCTATACCCATTATGACAGGATGATTGTGGGATTGGTATATCCGGTTACTGAAAGCGTAGTGCTGGATAATTATTCAAATCTGCGGGCAGATTATTTTCTGGAAAGACGGGAAGTCGGGATTATCAATGTTGGCGGTCCTGGTTTGATTGAAGCTGACGGAAAGACATTTGAAGTCAATAAGCTGGATGCTTTATACCTGGGAAAAGGGGTGAAAGACGTGAAATTCAAAAGCAAAGATGCAGACAGTCCTGCAGTTTTTTACTGTTTATCTACTCCTGCACACCAGGTTTACCCGGTTACTTTATTAGCTCATGCTGATGCGGTTTCTACAGAAATGGGTAGTCTGGATACTGCAAACGAACGCAGGATTATCAAATATATTCACAGAGACGGAATTCAAAGCAGTCAGCTGGTTATGGGCCTAACTATTCTGGCTAATGGAAGTGTATGGAATACCATGCCTGCACATACCCATGACAGAAGGATGGAAGCTTATTTCTATTTTGATGTCGCAGAAGATCAGCGCGTGTTTCATCTGATGGGCCAGCCACAGGAAACCCGTCACGTTTTAATGGGTAATCACGATGCTATTGTTTCTCCGCCATGGAGTATTCATTCGGGCAGTGGTACTAAAAATTACAGTTTTATCTGGGGCATGGGAGGTGAAAACCTTGATTATGCAGATATGGACCCTGTTGCAATTCAGGATATACGCTAATGGAAAATTTCTCTTTAAAAGATAAGGTCATTATAGTGACCGGAGGTACCGGGATTTTAGGTGGGGCCTTTGTAGATGCAGTAGTTGAAGCGGGTGCTTCGGTAGGTATCTTAGGCAGGAATGCCAGGATTGCTCATGAGCGTGCAGATGCAATTAACGCCGCTGGCGGAAAAGCACTGGCGCTGGTAGCCGATGTGATGGACGAAAGCCAGTTAATCTCCTGCAGAACTGAAGTTCTGGACAAATTTGGTAAGATTGATGGTCTGGTGAATGCCGCGGGAGGCAATCAGCCTGAGGGTGTTTTACAGCCAGAAGAAGATATCTTCAAAATGAACATGCAGGGAATGAAACAAGTCATGGATCTGAATTTATGGGGAACGGTTATTCCTACCCAGATTTTTGGAGAATCAATTGCAGCTACCGGAAAAGGAAGTATCGTAAATATCTCTTCAATGAATTCCAAAAGAGTAATTACCAAAGTTCTGGGGTATAATCTGGGAAAGGCCGGAGTTGACTATTATAATCAGTGGTTTGCCGTAGAACTGGCTAATCGTTATGGTGGAGCAATCCGCATGAATGCGATAGCACCGGGATTTTTCCTTACTGAACAAAACCGGACCTTATTAACCAATACAGATGGCAGTTATACTGACCGCGGAGGACTGG
The DNA here is from genome assembly GCF_040026395.1 of Pedobacter lusitanus. Classification (NCBI taxonomy): domain Bacteria; kingdom Pseudomonadati; phylum Bacteroidota; class Sphingobacteriia; order Sphingobacteriales; family Sphingobacteriaceae; genus Pedobacter; species Pedobacter lusitanus. Next base: position 1,958,046 of record NZ_CP157278.1, on the reverse strand, counting down.
CTATCAAACAGACACCATTTAAGCGTTTCGGGCATCCGGATGAATTAAAGGGTGCACTGATCTGGCTGCTGAGTGATGCTTCACAATTTGTAACAGGTGCTATGATTTGTGTGGATGGTGGTTTTTCTGTATTTGGAGGTGTTTAGTTAAGATAATCAGATTTTAAAAATGGGAAAGGTACTGAACTTTGGAGAGCTGTTACTGCGGATTTGTCCGGATATAGAAGGAGACTGGCTGAAAAATAACAACCTTCCGTTTTATGTTGGTGGTGCAGAATTAAATGTAGCTACGGCACTGGCCTTATGGGGAATCCCTTCGGCTTATCTGACAGCTCTGCCAGACAATTCTTTAACTGAACAGCTCACTGCTTATATCCAGGGGCTTAATATAGATACTTCGGCAATTCAATATACCGGTGAAAGGGTAGGCTTATACTATTTACATCAGGGTAAGGATCTTAAAAATTCAGGGGTCATTTATGACCGGGCGGGTTCATCCTTTGCCACATTGAAAACCGGAACAATTAACTGGGATGAAGTACTGAAAGATGTGTCCTGGTTCCATTTCAGCGCGATATGTCCTGCTGTCAGTTTAGCTGCTGCAGAGGTTTGTGAAGAAGCCTTACGGGAAGCTTCTGCCCGCAATATCCGGATATCGGTTGATCTGAATTACAGAGCCAAACTCTGGAAGTATGGTAAAGAGCCTATTGAGGTTCTGCCGCGTTTAGTGCAGTATTGTGATGTAGTGATGGGGAATTTATGGGCTGCGGAGAAAATGCTGGGCATTCCCGTTCCGCAGGAGCTGGCTATTGCTGATCAAAAAGAACTTTATCTGCAGCAGGCAGCTGTAAGTGCTAAACAGCTGATCAATGATTTTCCTAAATGTAAGGTGGTAGCCAATACATTTCGTTTTGATGCAGGGGCAGGGGTCAGGTATTATTCCGCCCTGTTTACGGCAAATCAGTTACTGGTATCCAAACAGTATTCGGCAGAAACTATTTTAAATAAGGTAGGCAGTGGAGACTGTTATATGGCAGGTCTGATCTATGGTTTTTACCAGGATAAACCGGCAGCAGAAATACTGGAATTTGCCACTGCTGCTGCCTTCTCTAAACTCTTTGTGGAAGGCGATGCGACTACAGTAAAAGCAAATGATATTAAAGAAAAAGTAAGAAATTATGAAGACTAAAGAGAGTTCTTTAAAAGCGATAACGGATCAGGGGCTGCTGCCTTTGTTTTTCTATGAAGATGCAGAAGTGAGTCTGGAAATTATCCGCGTATTATATCAATCCGGGATCAGGGTTCTGGAATATACCAACAGGGGACCCGCAGCACTGACAAATTTCCGTTTCCTGATTGATGCAGTGCAACTAGAAATGAAAGATCTGCATCTGGGTATCGGAACAATTAAAAATACAGCTGAAGCCAGGGACTTTATCCAGGCGGGAGCGCATTTTATTGTATGTCCCGTGGTAGATGCCGAAGTAGGAAAGATCGCTCATGAGGCAGGCTTATTATGGATACCTGGCTGTTTCACGCCAACAGAAATTAATACAGCCCATCAGTTAAAGGCAGGTATTATTAAACTATTCCCGGCAAATGTACTGGGCCCGGTTTATCTGTCTTCTGTGAAAGAGGTATTTCCGGGGCAGCTTTTTATCCCGACAGGCGGGGTGGAGATTGAAGAAGAGAATATGACTAAATGGTTTAAATCCGGTGTTTGCGCAGTAGGGATGGGAAGTAAACTGATAAGCAAAGAGATCCTGGAAACAAGAAATTATAATGAATTAGCTATCCGTACACAAACGACTATAGAAATGGTGAAAGCCACCAGATAAAACGCTGTCAACCAAACCAACCAAAACCAAATATAATGAAAGAGACCAGAATGAGCAATTACCGTTGGACGGTCTGTGCCCTGTTGTTTTTTGCTACAACAGTGAATTATCTTGATCGTCAGGTGCTTAGTCTGCTGCATTCAAGATTGGAAGCAGAATTCAACTGGACTAACAGTGATTATGCCAACATTACTTCGGCCTTTCAGCTGGTTTATGCGGTCTCCATGCTTTTTGCAGGTAGAATAGTAGACCGGTTGGGAACTAAATGGGGTTATGCTGTTGCTTTAATTGTCTGGTCATTAGGGGCTATTCTGCATGCCAAAGCTATTCCTGTAGGGCATGGTCTGGCAGCTATGTTAGGATTGATGGGAATTACCGGGGTTTCGGTTTCAGTATTGGGTTTTATCTTTTCCAGAGCAGTTTTAGGTTTTGGTGAATCCGGGAATTTTCCGGCGGCAATTAAGGCTACAGCCGAATATTTTCCAAAAAAGGAACGTTCACTGGCAACCGGTATCTTTAATTCCGGGGCAAATGTAGGTGCGGTATTAGCTCCGCTGACTGTTCCCTGGATTGCGCATACCTGGGGTTGGGAAGCTGCGTTCCTGATTATTGGGGCGGTAGGTTTTATATGGCTGATCTTCTGGTTCCTGTTTTATGAAAAACCGGAAAAGCAGAAGCGGATGTCTGCAGCAGAACTGGACTATATTTTATGTGATCCTGATCAGCAGGCTGTTGTTCACTCTTCAACAACCGAAGCAGCCGAAAAGGTATCCTGGGTCAGCCTGTTAAAATACAGACAGACCTGGGCTTTCAGTCTGGGCAAATTTATGACAGACGGAGTATGGTGGTTCTTTTTGTTCTGGCTGCCTTCTTATTTAAAAGTTCAGTATGGTATGGACGATACTGCAATTATGATTCCTCTGGCCGTATTATACAGTATGACCATGATTGGAAGTGTCGGTGGAGGATGGTTCCCGATGTACTTTATCAAAAAGGGTTATGCGCCTTATGATGGAAGGATGAAAGCCATGCTGATTATTGCCCTTTTTCCATTAGTGGTACTGGCAGCTCAGCCATTGGGACATATCAGCGTATGGATTCCGGTCATTTTAATCGGCATAGGTGCTTCAGCGCATCAGGCATGGTCTGCCAATATATTTACAACGGTATCGGACATGTTCCCTAAAAAGTCTATAGGCTCGGTGATTGGGATTGGTGGTATGGCTGGTGGTCTGGGCGGGGTATTTATGTCTAAACTGGGCGGTTCACTTTTTGACCATTATAAAGCACTGGGACATACCCAGACCGGCTATACGATTATGTTTACCATCTGTGCAGTGTCTTATATTGTAGCCTGGACAGTGATGAAGACCCTGGTGCCTAAATACAGACCTATTACCGATTTGTAAGTTTCAGTGATCCATTAACCGGTAATGGGTCACTCTTCCGGAAGACCATGCTGAATATACTCTGTAGGGCTGATTCCGAATTGCTTTTTAAACTCCAGGCTAAAGTATTTCCGGTCATTAAAACCCACACTGTAAGCAATCTCTGAGATCGTTAATCCTCCGGCTTTAAGCAGTCTTGCAGCTTGTTTTAACCGGAAAGATTTAATGAAATCGTTGACCGACTGATCTGTCAGTGACCTGATTTTTTTATACAGTACGGGCTGGCTCATCCCTATCTCAGCTGCCAGATCCGGCACACCGAAATCAGTATCGCTGATATGTTTCTCAATAATTTTGATCAGATTATGTAAAAAAGTCTGTTCGGTGGTATTGATGATCAGGCTTTTGGGCTCAAGTGTAATCGTCTGACCATATTTCAGCCGCAGTTTTTCCCTTGCATTCAGCAGGTTTTCTATATTTAACTGGAGCAGCTTAATATGGAATGGTTTGATAATATAGGCATCTGCACCTGTTTCCAGGCCACTGATCTGGTGGATATAAGCAGATCGTGCCGTAAGTAAGATAACCGGGATATGGCTGGTTCTTTCATCTGTTTTGATTCTCCTGCAAAACTCCAGTCCATCCATGTTTGGCATCATTACATCGCTTATAATCAGGTCTGGTATTAAATCAGGAGCTGTCTCCCATCCGCATAGTCCGTCTTCACATTCGTGGATATGGTAACTGGCAGAAAGTGCATCTTTGACAAATCTTCTGATTTCGGCATTGTCTTCAACCAAAAGCAGCGTGTGTTTATTAACCGGGTGCAGTGTATTTGAATCAGTAGCTGTTGCTGTGAAAAGAGAGGGGATATAGGGCGTAAACAAAGAGGTATCCGGATTTGTGTTTGGATACAAATCTTCTGGGTTGTTATAATTTACAGCATCATCATAATAGATATAATCTGTAATCAGTTCTGCTGGTTTAAAGTGGTCTTTACCAGTTTGCAGCTCTACTGTAAAACAGGTATGTCCGTCAGTTCCATTAGGATCTGGTGTACTTTCGAAGTATATTTTTCCGTGATGGAGTGCGGTGATACTTCTGGAAAAAGAAAGGCCCAGACCTGTACCAATATTTCCACCCTGGTTTACCTGATAAAAACTATTAAACAGATTAGCCTGATTTTCATAGGGAATGCCTTTTCCACTATTAACTACCTCAATTTTAACACTACCGTTTCCGGTTTTTAGCTCCATACTGACCTGCCCGTTTTCTGGTGTAAATTTAAACGCGTTGGAGAGCAGGTTAAACAAGACTTTTTCTAACTGTACCTTATCAAAATACAATGGTATGTCTTCTTCCCGGGTATGAAAATTATAATTAATCTGCTTCAGTGTAGCCATGTTTTGAAAGACAAGAAAGATCTCCCTGCAGAATTTAGCCAGATTACCCGGGCTGACCTGTAAAACCATTTTACCACTTTCGGCCTTTCTGAAATCCAGTAATTCGGTAGTCAGACGCATTAGACGGTCTGCATTGTTTTTAATTAAAGAGAGTTCTTTATGTAAAACGGGCTGTTCTCTGTTTTCTTCAATAATCTTTTCTAAAGGTGACACGATCAGGGTTAAGGGTGTTCTTATTTCATGAGATATATTGGTGAAAAACTCTAGTTTATGGGCATTGCTTTCTTTTTCATTTTTAAGTACTGCCCTGATCAGTAAATAACGCAGCAGCAGGATGATTATCCCTGTGGCCAGACAGCCGTAAAATAAATAAGCCCACCAGGTTAAATAAAATGGGGGAAGGATATTGATTTTTAGTTTTCTGATGTTCAGGCCGGGTATACCATCGTTATTCATTCCCTTAACCTGAAAGACGTAGTTTCCTGGTGGCAGATTAGTGTAACTTGCCGTAGGGGTATTTACCGTGTTCCAGTTCTTTTCAAAACCTGTCAGTTTATAGCTATATCTGTTTTTCTCTGGTTTAATATAATTGAGCAGTGCAAAATCAAGTGTAATGGTATTTTCATCATGATGAAAAGTCAGTTCATCCCGGCCATTTATGCTGACAAACTGATTATCTAATTTAAGACCTGTAAGTACAATTTCTGATGGTTTGGTATTGGTTTGTATCTTGTTGGTAAAGAAGCCTGTAAACCCGTTGTAACCACCAAAAAACAATTCTCCGCCCGAACTCTTCAGATAGGCATTTTTGTTAAACTCATTTCCCGGTAAGCCATCCCTGGAATTGTAGTTTTTAAAGGTTTTTAAGACAGGGTTAAACATAGAAACACCATTACTGGTACTGACCCATAAATTTCCGGCATCATCTTCCATAATACCGAATACATTATTATTAGGTAAACCGTTTTCTTCTGTATAGTTAATAAAACGGTTGTTTTTCTGATCATAATAACTTAGCCCCCCATAATAAGTACCGATCCAGATTTCACCATTTTTACGTTGTGCAATACAGTTGATATTGCTGGATTTCAGACTTTTTTGTAAACCCATTTTGAAACTGACAAGCAGGTTTCGCTTTTGATTTAATACAAACAGACCATCTGATGTTCCAATCCATGTATGATGCGTCTGATCCTGCAGAAATACGTAATCTGACTTGTTTTTCAGTTTCGCTGTCACCACAGGGAGATTCAGCGGGCTGAATTGTGTCTTTTGCGGATTGGAGAGCAGTATGCCATTTTTCTGTGTGCCTACCCATAACCGCTGCTGCTGATCTTCAGTAATCGCTATGATCTCATCGGCCACCGGATCTTTTGGATGATATAAAAACCGCTTAAATGACTGTGTTTTTGGATTGAACAGATTCAGACCACCACCATGAGTCCCTATCCAGATATTTCCGTTTTTATCTTCGTATATGGATTTTACCAGATTTGAGCCCAGAGCAGAAGGGGAGTTGCTGCTCTGGTAAGCGGTATACTGGCCGGTTTTCCGGTTATAATAATTGACACCACCGCCTTCAGTTCCTATCCAGAGGTTTTTTTGTCTGTCTTCAACTATAGAGCTGACTACATTATTACTTATACTGGATTCATACTTGTTTTTCTGGTAACTGATAAAATGAGTAATATAGGGATAAGCGATATTCACTCCGCCAAAATAAGTACCAATCCAGATGGACTCATTTTTATCTTTGAACAAACTGTAAACAGAGTTCTGACTCAGGCTTTTTTTATTTTCGGGCGCATTCTGATAAGAAACCGCAGTTAAAGTTCCGGGATTCATAATGCTCACCCCTTCAAGGCTCCCAATCCAGAGATTCCCGGACTGATCCAGGATCATGTTGCGGATTACATTGCTGATTATACTTTTAGGATCGCTGGTATGTTTGAAAGCAGTAAAATTGTTTGCCGGGCGGTTATATCGGTTAATCCCGCCATTCTGTGTGCCGATCCAGAGATTCTTTTCTTTGTCTTCGATCATACTGGTGATAAAGTTATCACTGACAGCTCCGGAAAGCATATTGTTTTTGAAGTGTTCCAGCTGCTCTCGTCCCTGATGAAGGGTAATTCTGGTTAAGCCGTTGGATGTGCCAACCCAGATAGCACCCAGATGGTCCTGATAAACACTTCTGATATTACCAGATGGCAGCTGATTTTTACCTGCAAAAACGGAATGGGTATAAGCTTTTCTGTTTTTGGCTGGCAATAATTTCAGGCCTGATATTGTGCCTATCCATAAATTTCCTGATTTATCTTCATAAATACAGTTGACTTTCTGATCAGGGCTGGCCTTATGTTTAGACTGATCACCGATAAATTCAAATGATTCTTTTTTACTGTTGTATTTATGTAAACCAAAATCGGTCCCTATCCACAGTGAACCTGCATGATCCCGGAAAAGTGTATTGATATAATCGTTTTTTAAAGAGGTACTGTCAGCGGGATTTGTCAGATAGACTTTAAACCGGTAACCATCATAACGGTTCAGGCCATGACGGGTTCCCAGCCAGATAAATCCATCCTGGTCCTGGGTAACAGCAAGTACTGCATTCTGCGACAGACCTTTTTCAATATTTAAATGATCAAAAAAGATAGGTTGCTGTGCTTTGATTTTACTGCTGATAAGACAAAAAAACAAACATGATAAGATGAAGTGTTTTGATTTGAAGAGCATGGTTTTGTTTTTTCTTAACAATAGGTGATAAACAGCCTGTTTACGCAATTATAAACTAAATTATTAGAAAAACACCCCTATTAATTTATAAAATTACCCCCTCCGCATTCCCCCTTACCTATATGTTTGCTATATGATGTTATCACTGTTCAGGATGAGAAGCAGCATAAAGAACCTAACCAAATAAAATCAATTATGAAGAAATTATACCTTAATGTAATTAGGTGTAGCTTAATGTTTACTGTGCTTTTCTGTAGTACACTAACTTTGATATCACCTTTATCTTTATTTGCGCAAAGCAAAGTAATTTCAGGGACTGTTACTGATGAGCAGAAACTACCTGTCCCGGGTGTTTCTATTCAGGTGAAAGGAACTTCGAAGTCAACACAAACTGATTCAAATGGCCAGTATAAAATTCAGGCAGACGGAAAGTCTGAACTGGTATTTACAGCAATAGGTTTTACAACACAAACCATAGCTGCTGGTGGTAATGCCATCTTAAATGTAAACCTCCGCAGTACCAGTACCGGTTTGAATGAAGTGGTAGTGGTAGGATACGGTACACAGAAGAAAGTGAATGTGATTGGTTCGATTGCAACCATTAATGCTAAGTCACTGGAGAATCGTCCGATTACCAATTTATCTTCCGGTCTGGCCGGCTTAAGTGCTGGTATTGCAGTAAACCAAAGTTCTGGTAAACCTGGCAGTGACGGAGCTACTATCCGGATCAGGGGAGCGGGAACTTTAAACAACAATAATCCTTTAGTGATTATTGATGGTATTGCCGGTACTATGGATGCGGTTAATCCTAATGATGTGGAAAGTATGTCCTTATTAAAGGATGCCGCTGCGGCATCAATTTATGGATCACTGGCTGCAAACGGAGTAATTCTGATTACCACCAAAAAAGGGGCTAAGGGAAAAATCAGCGTCAATTACAACAGTATGTTCTCCATTGCAAAACCAGCTAATATGCCTGGATTTGTCACAGATTATATCACGCATATGAATCTGGTGAATGAAGGTTACCGTAATCTTGGGCAGACTCCGGTTTATACCGAGACCACTAAGGCTTTATGGGCTTCTGCCAATGCTGACCCTGATGGATTAACTGCACAGGGAATTCCAAACCGTGTTGCTTATCCGAATACGGACTGGGCAAAAGCAATTTTTGAACACAACCTGGTTCAGCAGCACAATCTTTCCCTGAACGGCGGATCAGAAAACACTCAGTTTTTGCTTTCAGCAGGATATTTAAATAATCCGGGTACGATGGCTAATACAGGTACAGACCGTTTTCAGCTAAGAGTTAACCTGCAGACCAAAGTAAATAAGGTCCTGACTTTAGGGACACAGACCTTTGCTTCTTTGCAAAACTATGGAATGGCAAGTACAGTGAATGCGTTTAACTTTCTTCGTCAGACTACACCAGGCGTTTATCCGGTTTATAACGGACTATATGGTTTTCCTGCAGCAGCTGAAGAATCGGCTACTGCCAATAATATTTCTACCTATCTGTACAGCACTGGCGGAAAAGATCAGGAATCCAGATTTAATACCACAGTATTCGCAAATTTTGCGCTCTTAAAGGGCTTGAGTTTTGAGACCCGTTTTAATTATCAGACCCGTTTTGAAGAAAAAAACTCTTACAGCAACACTTTTGAAAAATGGAATTTTGCCAGCAATACATTGAAAGTTGCTGCAACAACTCCTGATCAGCTGAGTACTACCTATCTTTTCAATAAAAATTACAGCACCACGATTGATAACGTTTTGAGGTATAATACAACTATTGCCGAAAAACATGATCTGGGTGTTTTATTAGGGTATAATCAGAATTACTATAATTATTATAACTGGGATGCTACCAAACAAGGTCTGATTGATGAATCCATAACCACACTGGGTTCTGCAACCACTATGACCTCCATCAATGGGGATGCCTATGATTATGCGATCCGTTCCTTTTTTGGTCGTTTAAACTATGCTTACAGGAGCAAGTACCTGCTGGAAGGTGTTTTCCGCTATGATGGTTCTTCAAAGTTTGCTCCGGGTAACCGCTGGGGATTTTTCCCGGCTTTCTCTGCAGGATGGCGTATTTCGCAGGAGCCGTTTATGAAAAATATAAATGAGTACGTAGGTAATCTGAAATTACGCGCATCATGGGGAAAAACAGGTAATAACGTCATGAATGCCGATGCGTCACTCGGAAACTACGATTATAAGGCTGTATATGGTTCTACACCATACTCTTTTAATGGATTACCGGTTACCGGTCTGATTCAGTCAAAGTTTGCCAACAGAGATCTGCAATGGGAAACAACTACTGTAACCAATCTTGGTTTAGACGGAACACTTTTCAAAGGAGCTGTTAATTTTGAAGTTGACCTGTACAATAAATTTACAGAAGGGATTCTATATGTGCCAACTATTCCATTAACTGTAGGTACAGCAACGGCCGCAACTAAAAATATCGCGGAGATCTCCAATAAAGGTATAGAGGTGACTTTGGGCTATAATGGAAAATCAGGTGATTTCAAATATGGTGCGACAGGAAACTTTGCTTATAATTTTAACAGAGTCCGCAAATATAAAGGGGCTTTACAGCAAGGCTATACAACCGATGCCAATGGCAATCAGGTATATACTTCAAATCTGGGCAGTGTCTCCAATGGTACAATAACCCGTATCCTGGAAGGACAACCGGCTAATCAGTATTACCTGTATAATGTGTATAAAGGAAATGGTTCTTATAATAATGCAGACGGGACGCTGAATATTAACGGTGGACCCAGGGATGGGATGATCAGGACACCTCAGGATCTGGCCTGGTTACAAAGTATGGTTGCTGCCGGTTACACTTTTCAGCCAACAGGCGGGGCAGCAGGTAAAACAAGTATTACTTATGGAGACCTGATTTATGCAGATAATAACGGAGACGGTATTTATGGTAATACTTATGACCAGACTTTTGCCAATGTTTCTGCGACACCAAAATACAACTTTGGTCTGCAGCTTAATTTTGGTTATAAAGGTTTTGATATTTTCATGTTATGGGCAGGTAGTGCAGGGATGAAATATTACTGGAATGCCATCGGTTATAACAGTTCAATTGTATCCCTGGGTAATGCAGTGAGTACATTAATTGCAAACGATCACTATTATTATAATCCGGCTAATCCTGCTGATCCGGCTAATAACATCAATGCCCGTTATCCAAGACTTAAAAACACTACTGACGTTCAGAACTCTGGTGTAGCCAGTGATTTTTATTTGTATAACGCCTCTTATGTAAAACTGAAAAATGTGCAGTTAGGTTATACGCTTCCTGAAAGTCTGTCTAAAAAGGCTGGGATGAGCAGGGTAAGATTGTATGTTTCGGGCGAGAACCTGTTTACTATTACCAAGTTTCCGGGACTTGATCCTGAGCTGGGCGTTTCTGGCGGGCAGTATGCCGGTGTAAGTTATCCAACTATGCGTCAGTATACATTAGGTTTAAATGTTACTTTTTAAGGGAGAAAGAAATGAAAAAGATTTTATCAATTATACTAACCCTGGTTGTACTGTCAGGATGTAAAAAAAACTTACTGGAAACTGCACCTTCTTCGGCAGTGGATGCAGAAAAAATGTGGACTACCGATAACCTGACCGATCTGGGAATCAGTGGGGTTTATAATGCACTGCGTCTGGGAATCAATACTTCCGGTGCATCCGGACTTGAACTGTATCAGCTGGACCGTTTTGGTTTGACCGGGCAGACGAGTGGTTCAGAAGTCATGATGGCCGGGACAATTACCACAGGTAATTCAGCTTTCAGCGATACCTGGAAAAATATGTATGAAGGGATTCAGCGGGCTAATGATGCCATCAAAAACATCCCGGTTAAATCTCCATCCGCCGATGCGAAAAAGAGTCGCTATGTAGCAGAAGCAAAGTTTTTAAGAGCTTATTTCTACATGAGGTTAAACCAGCTGTATAAAGGTGTGCCTATTTACCTGGAACCTTTCTTAGCTGATGATGCTACCCGTGGCCGTTCTACAGAAGAGGAAGTCTGGACACAGGTTATTGCAGATCTGACGGCTTGTATTGCAGAACCTAATCTGCCGGACAGATACGCTGCCGGTAATGCTGCCTATGGTCATGCCACTAAAGGAGCTGCTTATGCAATGCGTGGTAAAGCTTATTTATATCAGCAGAAATGGGCTCTGGCAGCTGCCGACTTCAGTAAAGTTAAAGATGCGGGTTATGGATTATTTAACAATTATCAGGCGCTGTTTAAAACTGCTAATGAACAAAGTAATGAAATGATCTTTTCTATTCAGAATATCGGAGTAGCAAACTCAGGTTCTACAACACAGTTTTTCTGTGGTACAAGATCATCTTTTGGTTCATGCTGGAATACTTATCATGTATCTCCAAATCTGGTTGACCTGTATGAAAATGCTGATGGTTCCAAATTTAACTGGGAGCGTGTGCTTCCTGGATATTCTGCTTTATCTGTTGCAGAAAGAGAAGTTTATTTTTTAAGAAATAACCTGACTGCTGCTGAAATTGCTGCGGCAGCAACAAGAGGGGCTAAAATGAGTCTTTATCTCCCTGCGGGTAATGAAGCACGTATTTTACAGGCTTATACTAATCGTGATCCGCGTCTGGCGGCCAATGTAATTACACCGTACTCTACTTATGTTGGCGTATACAGCGGTTTAAATGCAACAGTGACTTCGAGATGGCCATACCGTTCAGAGGCTGCGTTAAACGGAGATCTTAGAACTGATACGCAAAGTTATTTCTATTATTTATACAGAAAGTTTGTTTATGAAGGAACTGCTGAGACGCTGAACAGATCTTATGGTCCTACAGACTTTCCGGTTATCCGGTATGCAGACGTATTGCTGATGTGGGCAGAAGCTTTGAATGAGCAGGGATCTACTGGTGATGCGATTGCAAAAGTTAATGAAGTAAGAAGCAGGGCTGGTGCTGCTGTACTGCAGATGGGCAATGGTTCATTGCCAACTTATGTAAGTGATCAGACTGATTTAAGAGAGCGTATCCGTAATGAACGCCGTGTGGAGTTTCCAAACGAAGGGATTAATTATTTTGATGAGCTGCGCTGGAAAAGCTGGAAAGACAAAGTTTTCTATGCCGGTAATGGGGTTAAACAAATCTGGGGAAATACAGTATATCCATACTCGTTTAAAGGTGATTATATTTATACCTGGCCAATTCCTCAGGTTGAAATTGAAAGAAACCCTAATCTGAAACAGAATACAGGCTGGATAAACTAAGCATAACATGAAAAACTATCAGTTATTGATTTTGGCACTTTTAAGTCTGAATGTGGTGAAAGCCCAGGAAGTCAGAAAACGTAAACTCATTTTTTCGGATGAATTTAACTATACGGGACTTCCTGATAGTTCTAAATGGACTTATGAACAAGGGCTGGTACGGAATAAAGAACCCCAGTATTATACCTCAAAGAGATTGGAGAATGCAAGAGTGGAAAACGGAAATTTAATCCTTGAAGCCAGAAAAGAGGACTATAACGGGGCCAGCTATACCTCGGCGAGTTTAATTACACTGGGTAAAAAACATTTCAGATATGGCAGGATAGAGGTGAAGGCTAAAGTTCCCAAAGGTTTAGGGAGCTGGCCTGCCATCTGGATGCTCGGAGAAAACCGTCAGCAGGTAAAATGGCCAAACTGTGGTGAAATTGATATTCTTGAATATGTTGGCAAAGATTCAACCCAGATTTATGGTACAGTACATTATGCTGATTCTGCAGCAAAATATCACTACGTGGGAGAAAAACCTAAGGTAGGTGCACCTAACGAAGATTACCATATTTATGCGATAGAATGGAATAAAAAAGGAATCACTTTTTATATTGATGAACTGAAATATTTTGTTTTTGAGTATAAAAAAGCAGCTTATAATCCCGGAGATACTTTTAAAAAACCTTTTTATCTGCTGTTAAATCTTGCATTGGGCAGACAGGGGAATTTGGGCGGGCCGCTGGATGATAACATATTACCTTTAAAATATGAAGTGGATTATGTCAGGGTATACCAATAGAAAATTGTTTTATCTGCTGCTGATTTTGTTAAGCAATACCGTTGTTGTTGCTCAGACAGTACCGTATCAGACGATAATGAACCGCATTAATACAGATTTGCGGGGTGACGGGAATAGCAGGTCAGCAGATGAACAGGTTTTGAAAAGTATCACTGCTTTAAAACCGGACGGCAGCTGGGCGGACATAAATTATACAAATCCGGATTATAATCCTTTGCAGAGAATTAAAACGATAGCCATTGCTTTCAGTGGGGCTGATCATCAGTTATATGGTGATCCGGTTGCTTATGAAGCAATTGTTAAATCGCTTAAGCATTGGATAGATGTTAACCCAAAAAACAGGAACTGGTGGTATAATGATATCTTTTATCCAAAGACCATAGGTGAAATACTCATTCTGATGCGTTACGGAAAAAAACCTTTGCCTGCAGCGCTGGAAAGTTCGCTGATCGCCCTTATGGTCAGAAAATTAAAGACCGGGGATTATGCCAATACATCGGATGAAGCCCTGCATTATTTATACCGGGCTTGTCTGACCTCAAGTAAATCTACGCTTGATTCTGCCTCAAAATATTTATTCGAGCCGGTTTCTATCATCGATGGAAGAGAAGGTGTCCAGATTGACAACAGTTATTTTCAACATGGGAAACAGCAGGCAATAGGCAGTTACGGAGCTGTCTTTGCAGGTAATTCGGTAAATGCCGCTTTCTACTTAAGAGGGACAGCTTACGCTATGCCGCAGGATCAGCTGAGTATATTGATTACCTATATCAAAGACACTTTTTTTAAGACTATCAGAGGCAGTTTTTTTGATTTTAATGTTCGTGGTCGTGGAATCAGCAGAAAGGACTCCTTAAAAGGCAATTTTACCGGGTTGATAACCAAGATTAAAGTGCTCAGTCCGGAGAATGAAGTTTACTGGCAGGTGGCAGCTGAGCGGATGGCGCAGCAGGTATCTCCTTCAACCGGAGTTATTCCCGGTAACAGACAGTACTGGAAAAGTGGTTATACACTGCATACCCGGCCAGGATATACATTTAGTGTACAAACAGCTTCTTCAAGAACTTTGAGAACGGAAAGAGGCAATAATGAAAACATACTGGGTAAGTTTCTGGCCGATGGCGCTACCAATATCCAGGTTAACGGTGATGAATATGCCAATGTGATGCCGGTTTGGGAATGGGATAAAATTCCGGGAGTGACCAGCAGGAATTACTCCGGTGATGAGGGCGCAACAATCAGACAGGACTGGGGAGTTCAAGGTACTACGGCCTTTGCCGGCGGAGTAAGTAACGGTCTTTATGGCCTGGCAGTTTATGCACAGAATTATGATGACGTACAGGCAAAAAAAGCCTGGTTCTTTTTTGATAAGGAAATTGTGTGTTTAGGTGCTGGTATTAAAAGTACAGCAGCTGAAGAAGTGACTACCACATTAGATCAGAGCTGGCTAAAAGGAAACGTGGCGCTGGGATATGCGGATGTAAAGCAACCTGAGACTGAAATCCATAAAACTCAGTCTGTTCAGGCAAAAACAAATTCAATGCAGAAAACTACCTTGCTGGGAGCTGAAACCGGCCAGAAAAGTTCAGCCCTTAAATGGGTATGGCATAATCATATTGGTTATTTTTTACCTGAAAACGGTGATTTAAGTGTGAGTAATCAAACACAAAAAGGCAGCTGGTACCGGATCAATCAGTTTCAGCCTAAAGATGAAGTGAGTGGTGGGATATTTCAGCTTTCTTTTCTTCACGGAAGTAAACCAGCAGCCGGACACTATGCATATATTGTTGTTCCGGGGCTGGAAGATGTTAACATGATGAATACCTATAAATTATCTATGATAAAAATATGGAGTAACACAGAAGATTTACAAGTGGTAGAACACCGGGGTTTAGATATTTTGCAACTGGTTTTTTATAAAGAAGGTGCACTAAATACTGCTGGTCTGTCTGTTAAAGCGGATAAAGCGTGTACGATTTTAATTCAGGGTTTACATACCGAAAATCCGATAATCGACATTGCAGATCCGGGGCAGGTAAGTGCAGCTGTACACCTGGAACTTCAATTACCAGGACTGAAAGGGTTAAAGAAACTGGACTGTATTCTACCAGATGGTGCACAACGTGGAGCAACAGTCACAAGCCGGTTAAGTTTATAAGTTTAAAAAAAGGTTAACCCGGTTTCTCAACAGGGTAGAATCAGGATATAAATGAATTAGAAAAATAGAAAAATGAAAAGAATCAATTTAATTGCAGGACTACTTTTACTGGCGGGATCTGCCTCTTTTGCGCAGAAAACAGAGACACAATTACAAAACATGGGGCAATTAATTGATGAACAATTTAATTTTGCAGCTGCACAATACAAGGTCCTGGATAAAAATATCCCTGCGGGTTTAACGCCACAGAGTTATGACGCAAAAAAAAATAAACTGATTGCCTATGATATTAAATGGTGGTGCAGTGGGTTTTACAGTGGTTCGTTATGGTATATCTATGAACAGACCAGAGATGCAGAGGTGAAAAAAACTGCTGAAAAAGCATTAAAAGTAATTGAGCCTAATCAGGATTACAGCGGAAATCATGATCTGGGATTTATGATGTTCTGCAGTTTTGGAAATGGTTACCGTCTGACTAAAGATCCTGCTTATAAGGCTGTCATTGAGCGGTCTGCAGCTTCTCTGGCCAAGCGTTACCGTCCGTCGATTGAATCTATTCAGTCATGGGATAAAAGCAAGTACTGGAAGTGTCCGGTTATCATTGACAATATGATGAACCTGGAAATGTTAAACTGGGTAAGTGATAACGGAGGAGATGCTCATTACAAAGAGATCGCAGTTAAACATGCCAATACCACTTTAAAGAACCATTTCAGACCTGATTTCAGCTCTTATCATGTAGTAGATTATGATCTGGCAACCGGAAAAGTTAATCGCAAGGCAACCTGGCAGGGGGCGGCAAGCAGCTCAGCCTGGGCACGCGGACAAGCCTGGGCCTTATATGGTTATACCATGATGTACAGAGATACTAAGAATCAGAAGTATCTGAAACAGGCAAAGGGGATAGCTCATTTTATTTTAAACCATCCGAATTTACCTGCTGATAAAATTCCGTTCTGGGATTTTGATGCGCCAAAAATTCCTTATGCGGAACGCGATGCTTCTGCGGGTGCTATTACTGCATCTGCTTTGCTGGAACTGGCTCAGTATACGGCAGCAGCAAAAGAGAAAGCTGAGTTTATATCTTCGGCAGAAACTATGATCAGATCTCTCGCCAGTCCTGCGTATCGTGCGAAATCCGGTGAAAACGGAGGCTTCCTATTATTACACAGTACCGGAGCTCTTCCATTGAACAGCGAAATTGACGTACCTTTAGTTTATGCTGATTACTATTTCCTGGAAGCTTTAGGCAGATATAAAAAATGGTATTTGTAATTCATAAAGCTGATTTTATGTAGCAGAATAACTGATTTTAACCACAATTAAAGATTTAAATTTTAACCCTGATTACCTTATGATTTCTTTACCTAACAAATTTACTTTATTCCTATCCTTTCTGGTTGTGTTTACTTCTCAGGCCATTGCACAGCAGGAAAAAAAAGGAAAACCTGCTACGGGCGCACAGGACAGACAGGTTTGGGTCAAAGCATTATATAAAATTTCTTATCCGGTAGTCTATAATCTGGCTAATGAAACACTGAAAAAGAATATGCCTCTGGAAACAGGACCTAAATATGGTTTAAATCTTAAAAGCGTTACTTATCTGGAGGCTGTAGGACGTACCATGGCGGGAATAGCGCCGTGGCTTGCACTTCCGGATGACCGGACCGACGAAGGTAAAATGCGTAAAGAAATGCGGAGAATGCTTTTGAAAGGACTGAAGAACGCAGTTGATCCTAAAAGTCCGGATTATTTGAATTTCAGAACTGAGGGACAGCCGATTGTGGATGCTGCTTATGTTGCCCAGGCTTTTATCCGTGCGCCGGAAGCCTTGTGGGAACCTTTGGATAAAGAAACTAAAGCTCGTTTTATTGAAGAGTTTAAGTCGCTGAGAAACAGAAGTGGAGCTTATAATAACTGGCTTTTGTTTTCCGGTCTGACCGAAGGATTTTTACTGAGTATTGGTGAACAGTATGATCCTGCAAGAGTTCAGTTTGCAGTGAATAAGATGAAGGAATGGTATGTAGGGGACAGCTGGTACAGTGATGGCGCAAAATTCAGTATGGATTATTATAATTCTTATGTAATTCATACTATGCTGGTAGATCTCTTAAAAATTCTATCGGACAATAAAAAAGCTCCGGTTGCTGATTATGATCAGGCCTTAAAAAGAATGGTCAGATATAGCGAATATCTGGAAAGGAGTATTTCTCCGGAGGGGACATATCCTGCTTACGGAAGATCAATAACTTACCGTACAGCGGCTTTCCAGGCCCTTGCCCAGACTGCATTAATGGAAAAACTGCCTGATTATGTAAAACCTGCTCAGGTACGTTGTGCCTTAACCAGGGTGATACAGAATATGTATCTGGGAGAGCAGAATTTTGATAAAAAAGGTTGGTTGGTATTAGGATTTAATGGTCATCAGCCAGCTATAGCAGATACCTATACGTCTACCGGTAGTTTATATATGGCCACTTTGGGATTTCTGACCCTGGGGCTACCAGCTGATCATGAATTCTGGAAAGCACCAGCTGCTCCGTGGACATCCTTAAAGGCATGGACAGGGCAGGAGGTAGTTAAAGATTATAAAGTAGAGTATTAAAACTAATTGTAGAGCAGGTCTGTTAACCGGGTTTCCTGATCTTTCTGTATAGACGCAGCCTGTTTTAAATAGGCTGCGTTTTTGTATTCAGTACCAGCAATGATTAGTAATCTGTATAATTCACTGCTATTGTAGGGAATAATCTGTTTAAAGGTTTTTTCTTTTTCTGCCAGCCCATAAGGAATAAGCCAGTCCAGTGCTTTGCGGATACTTTTCCCATCGGCGGTTTGATAATTCCAGATATCAACCCCCGCATGTTCTCCTAGTAAAGCGAGGTTGAACCAACCCTCATTCAGGTTCATTGTACTGTAACTGTAAGCTTTCGTTCTGGCCAGTTCCAGTGGTTGCTGACCTTCGGGAGTAATTTGCACAGCTATCCTTTTCAGGCTTTCAGTGAGTGTTGTTTCAGCCAGTGCTTTCTGATCTGTAAACAAAGCAAATGAGGTAATCTGAGCATCGTAGATCGTACCATGATTATTTTTGGAGTGATGTTCATCCTTGCCATTTTTACTGTTTAACATCCAGCTCAGATATTGTTTATACCAGTTCTTAATCTCTTCGGTTTTATCCTTACTGAGTGCTTTTGATCCTGATAAAAGACCAATCCAGTCGGCCAGTTCAGCCAGTGAACGGCTTTCAATAATTCCTATACCACGCCCATCATTCAGGCCAGGTATAGCCTGTGCATAATTAAGATTGGGATTCATTTTTGTTTCAGCTGCCAGGAACCATATATTAAGCAGTTCGGAAGCTTTTGC
This sequence comes from Pedobacter lusitanus, assembly GCF_040026395.1. Taxonomy (NCBI): domain Bacteria; kingdom Pseudomonadati; phylum Bacteroidota; class Sphingobacteriia; order Sphingobacteriales; family Sphingobacteriaceae; genus Pedobacter; species Pedobacter lusitanus. The sequence goes on along the minus strand of NZ_CP157278.1, from coordinate 1,939,089 downwards.
AGCATAGGATTCACGACCTGTAAAATAATAAGCAAGGGAAAGGTATTTACACTTGCTTGTCATATCGTGTAAATAAGCAGCGTCAGTTATTTTCCTGATATCAGGATTTCGTTCACCATCTTTCCTGATATAGGGAATTCCGTCAGCTTTGGAAGGATCAGGCCAGAAATAAGGTGCCTGACTCATATAATCATGTTTTGAGCCGCTGGGAGGAGTTGAAGATTTATCCATTACTGATTTTGGCTTCGTATTAAGTAAAGCATCAGCCTTGCTGAGTATCAGCTCAACCTGATTTTTTGCTGCCGCATCCTTTTTTTGATAGGCATCCTTTTTCGCTTTGATATGATGAGCATTAATCAAAAAGACTACCGGCTCCTGTGCAAAAGATAACTGGCTGTATAAGGTAACAAGGACAATCAGGAATAGCTTATTTTTCATGGTCAGAGGGTTCTGTAAAACCAAATGTAACCATTTAATCTATGAAAAATATTCCGCCCGCTAAGGGCGGAATATCAGGCTATTTCGCCTCGAAATGTTCTTCACGGCGGGCAGTTACTGAACCATCTTCACTGGCGCCGAATTTCCAGTAAGAGTAGGCATAGAGTTCACTTTGATCCCATTGCTGTTCTTTGCGCAGAAACTGACGCACATCTTTGACAGTTGAAAATTCTGCTGCAGCATAGCCAAAACGTGTAGTATTAGCTTTTTCGGGTATTTTTACTGTGCGTACTGCATCAGCAAGTAAGCTGTTTTCTCCCGGATGCGCATTACAAATCCAGTTAATCTGTATATCAGCCTCCGTTTTTAAATCCTGGATGTCTTCTTTTTCCGGAATTTCAATATAGGCAACACCGGTTGCTGCAGACGGTAAAGTTTCCAGAATCGCTGCAATCACCGGGATTCCGGTTGCATCTGCGATAAGCAGATACCAATCTGCTTTTGGATAAATAACAGACTCTTTTGCTTTCATAGCAACTCCCAGCCGGTTTCCCGGTTGAGCATGGATAGCCCATGCCGAGGCAGGCCCGCTTTCTCCATGCGCAACAAAGTCTATGGTCATTTCATTTTTTTTATGATCATAAGCCCGGTGAGTATAGGTCCGGATTATAGGTTTTAAATGTTCCGGCGGATGTGTCCATTCTCCTGTGCTGTAATCGAAGTCAGGAAAATGAATTTCATTTAGTCCTGCGGGAGGAATAAAGATTTTATTATTTACACCAGGTGTGGTTTCTGCAAAGAGCGGCACATCATCACCGGTAAAAGTAATGCGGATATAGTGTGGTGTAAGATACACCTTGTTTTTTACCTCCAGAACTCCGCGGACTATAGCAGGTCTTTCATTTTTTATTTCACTCATCTTTTTTTGTATTTTGAATTGATCAATGCGTCAAAGCTGTATTTCCCCGGTCCAAGCAATAAAATAGCTAAATAGCCAATCAGAAAGGCAGGGACAAGTTCATGTTCTCCAAAGATTTCCCAGTTATGTATATTCAGAATAACGATTATCGTAATTAGCAGCGGAATGACCGCCAGTCTGGTAAAAAGACCCAGTATGAGCAGCACAGCGCAGAAAAATTCTGCAAATACCGTAAGCCCTAAAGAGAAAGAACTGCTCAGGCCCATGAAACTCATAAATTTGTCTTTTTTCTCTGCAAAATGTATCAGTTTGGCATAACCATGACCTGGAATCATCAGAGCGCCAAAGCCGAGCCGAAGTAAAAGAGTAGCCAGGTTAAAAGATGCAGGGCCGTATTTTATAGTAAATAATCTTTTCATTAATAAGAATAAAGCGGTTTGAAATTTTCCATCACTCAGGTGATCAGATTCTGTGGTAAATATAGTTATTTATAATCTTTCTAAATAATTAAAGCCAGCTATGACAGTACAATTACATTTCCATCTTCTAAACGCTATGGCATAAAAAAAGCTTTTCAGGTATTAACCGGAAAAGCTTTTTTAAAAATGTAAAGAAGAAAATTACCTGGTTTCAATTTCAGGAACTCCAATCCAGTGATACTTTCTTTTGGTAAATCCGGGGGTCAGATCACCATCTATATTGAATCTTCTCAGATCAATTAAACGGGTTCCTCTCCAGGATAAATAGATTCTGCGGATAGCAGTAATATCAGTTAAGGTCAGGGGTATTTGTGTTTGAATATTAGACTGACCTGTGGCGTCAGATTTCAGGATAACTGTGTTGACATACGCTGCTGCATTTCCTGCGATTAAGCCGCGGACAGCCAGTTCAGCTCTGATCAGCTGCATTTCATCAAAATCAGTCACTAATAAAGGATCTCTTTCTTTGAAATAAGTTAATGACCAATGTCCTTTTGGTGCTTTTACTACAGGATTACGGACTTTATCAGCTGTTGTTTTTAATACGGCCACTAAGGTCGGATCAACGGCTGCATCTCTGCTATTGATACTCATCGCAGAAAAGAAAGCGTTACTTACTGTACCCACTGTATTTAAAAATGCGAAGTTTTCCAGGGTTGTAAAAGACTGGTTAATATGTGCAGCAGCTAAAGCATAGTTTTGAGTATGGATACCCAGTTTAGTCAGTAAAGCATGTAATAATCTTTTTTCCTGTTCACTGGCCATAGGCAGTGCCTCTTCCCAGTAGCGCTGAGCTTTAGCATAAGCCTGCTCATGAGTAACCAGCACATGATCAGCATAAACAGTATGATTTGCCTCATTAACAGTGAAATAATCTGCCAGCAGCATCCAGGCATAACCTGCATGTAAACGGGCATTGAGCAATGCGCCCTGTTTAACTTTTATTTTATCGGCCTCTGCCGGATTTTGCTGTTCTGCAAGACGAATCGCATCTTCTGCACGTGCCCGGTAGTTCTGAACATTTGACCAGCTGCTAAAAAGCGATGGGTTATCAGGACTCAGTTTATCTTCATCCAGTTCTTTGTAAAAAGGAGAGTTAGGTACAGCTGTAGAAGTGATTTCATCTGCAATAGCGCCCGAGGCTACCAGTAAATCTGAAGCGGCAGTTGCACCAGCACGCCATACACCGGCAATAACAGGTCCGGTAACATAGTTTCCCTTATCAATACGGCCTAACATTTCCAGACTGGTTAATTGTGATTCATCAACAGTGCTGTCTGGTGATTTAGGGTCATTTACCCATTTATTACAGGATGAAAAGGTTAATGCGATTAAAAGTATCGCTCCGATTCTAAAAAAATGCTTTGTTTTCTTTATCATAATCTTCTATATAATGACTGAAATCCAGCCTGAATTAAAATCCAATATTTAAACTAAACGCATAAGTGCGCGGTGCAGGAACAGCTGTCCAATCCGAAGACAGATAGCTGATACCTTTGGTTCTTTTACTGCCGCCTTGTGAGTCAATCTGAGGTTCAGCACCGCCGTAATTCGTGGTCAGCCACAGGTTATTTCCTGTTATGGATACTAAACAGCGTTTCAGCACACCTTTGGTATATTTTTTTGCCCAGTCACCCAGATCATAAGACAAGGTTAAATTGCTCAGTCTGATAAAGTCTGCTTTTTGTATAAAATCACCTCTTACCCCGTCAACTTTTGATAAGGCTGTAGCGGTAGAAATATAATCCGCTGTACCAGGAGTAAGTGCAGCCAGCTGAGTCTTTAACGTTTCTTTGGCTTCGTAGTTATTACCCTGTGAGGCTACGTTTCTGGCTGATATATTATAAACTTTTGCACCTTTAGAATAAGTGAAAAGGGATTGTAAACGTAAGTTGTTAAACAGCTGCAGACCAAAACCAACAGAACCGTTATAAGTAGGGAAAGGTTTACCCAATTCCTGCAGCGGGCCTTCTTTTGCACCTGTATAAACGCCTTTGGCATCAAATACCGGTCCTTCAGAAAGATTGGAATAGAAAGCAAATGCTGGTAAGCCCGCACGGATCAGATTCACTGAACTCAGGATATCTTTACCACCAGAGTTGATTACTTTGTTAGACTGCTGATTGAAGATTGCATAGATATCCAGGCTATGTTTTTTATTGGCGCTGGTAAATACTCTGCTGTTATAAGAGATTTCCAGACCCTGACCCTGTATCTTTCCGATATTCTCCGGGTAATCACCACTTAAAGTGGATGGCCAGCCCAGAGATGGTAACAGCGTAGTATATACAATGGCATCACGGGTATTCTGTCTGTAATAAGTAAAGCTCAGTTTCTGATCAAATATTTTGATGTCAGTTCCGATCTCAAATTCTCCGGTTCTTTCTGGTTTAATATCCGGGTTTCCTTTCCTTAAAGGTTTTACTATAGTTCCAAATGAAGAATTCTCCACCAGATAGGCAGTTTGCGCATCACCAGGATAAGGTAAACGACCTGATTCTCCATAAGCAGCTCTGAATTTCCATTCTTCTACTTTTCCTTTCAGAAAGTCCATGCCGGCTACGTTGTAGGCCACACTTACAGTCGGATACCAGATACTGGCTACATTTCTTCCAATCATGTTGGAAACATCACGTCTTAGCCCTGCATTGATAAATAACTTGTTATCATAACTCAAAAAAGCTTCTCCATAAAGACCATGTGTACGTTTTTCAAAAGTATTATCAGTTGTCCCCAATATTTCTGCTGCGGAAGCTATGTTACTGATACCCGGAACAGCGAAATTACGAACACTGATTCCTGTAACTTTTTCAGAAGCCTGTGTAAGCTGAGAAAGGAAGGAAAGATTTAACTGCCATTTCGGATTGAAAACGAAATTGCGGGATAACTTAAAATCCCAGTTCATATTCTGGTTACGACGATTACTTACCTGTTTGCTTCCTGTATTATTGGTACCCTGTAAAAAGCCATAGGGAAGATAGTTTAAACCGTCAATACGGTTAAGATCCAGACCTACCAAACTTTCTGCTTTAATCTCAAAAGGGAAGGTATAAGCCAATTTTAAGCTCCCGGTAAAACGGTCATTTTCATACTCTTTCTGAATAGCACGCCAGCTTTCTTCAGCGATAAACGGCCATGGGGTACGGTCACGCATCAGGTTCCAGATCGCATCATCCCGTCCCGAAGCAGATTGAGGAATACTCAGTTTCCCTTTTACATAACCAGCGGTGAGTGATAATTTAAAACGGTCTTTAACAAAATCATAGCCCGTACGAACAGTCTGTCTGTTATCCTGGTTTCCCGGAACTATACCTGCATTTTTGTTGGTATTGGCTGAAAAGAAAATGCTGTTATTCTGGTCAATCTGTGAGGTGATATTGGCGTATAACTGCTGTTCTGTTCCTTTTCTGAAAAAATCATTCAAAGGATCATTATTGACAAACTGATCATATTTTCTGGCCAGTTCGCTAAAACCCGCTGTATATTTTACATTGACAGCAATCCCTTTCTTTCCATTCAGGCCACGTTTGGTCTGGATCACAACCACACCGTTTGCAGCTTCAGCACCATAAGAAGCAGCAGCAGCCGGGCCTTTGATGACATCAATAGATTCAATATCATTTAAAGGCAAATCGTTCAGTGCGCTCATGGCCTCCTGCGAAGAGTTAATGTCCGAAGTATTGCTATTGCCATAACGTACTCCATCTATAAAAATCAGTGGATCACGTTCCATACTGAAAGTAGCAGAAGAACGGATGTCGAAACGAATTGGCATACCTACCTTTCCATTGGTATTGTAAACCTGTGCACCGCTGATTCTTCCGTTGACAATATCTGCCAGTGAAGATGGGTTACTTGTAGCTACGACGGCAGCGGCATTGATATGGTCTATGTTGGTTCCGATTGCTTTTTTACTTCTTGAATTGGCTAAACTGGCAGTAACCATAACTTCTTGAAGTTCAACACCCGGTTCCAGTGAAACGTTAATTTGCTGACCATCTTTAACAGCAGTATACTGTTTCTGAAATTGTTTATAGCCAATCATTTTAACTATAAGTGTTTCTCCTGATTGCAGTTGTAAAGAAAACCTGCCTTGTGCGTCTGCCATTACACCTTTTCCGGGATGCTCCTTAACCGAGATACTGGCTCCTACAATGGTTTCTCTGGTACTTTGATCATATACTGTACCTTTGATGATCTGTGCCTGTATAGCTGAGCAAAGGATCATAGATAGTCCTAACGTGGTAAAAAATTTAATCATTTAGTGTGTTTAATTTACTTACAAGACAGCCCGTAGAGCTGAATTATTCAAATTCATCTATTTTTGATTGAGCTTAATAAGCTGATAGTGTTGGTTTTAGACTACTTGTTTAGTGTTAGTCTAAATAATAATTAGCGGCCGCAAAGATAATAATTACTTTAAAACAGGCAAGGGCCAGGGTATAAATAAATGATAATTTTGCTTAATCCTTTATTTAGTCTATTAAATTAGTATACTTTATTTGTATATTGCCGGTAACAAATTCAGTCTATAATTTATGTCAACATATCCCGTAGAAAATCAATTATCAGAAAAAGACAGTGTAGCCCTGCCTGCAGAAAACCGGATCATCCGTAATGGAAAATACTGGAAAAGAATAGCCGGCAGATGTTTGTTTGCACTGGCTTTTATGATTATTGGTCATCTCATAGCGTCATTTTATCCTTTGATTAATCTGATTGATGCTTTCAAAGCTTTTGGTAAGACACTTGATCTGGATGCAGCATTTGGCTGGATGCTCCTTGCGGGTTTCGTTGCACAGATGGTAGACGGAGCACTGGGCATGGGCTATGGGGTAATCTCTACAACGGTATTGCTCTCTACAGGACTTAATCCAGCAGCGATCAGCGGAAGTATTCATACTGCCGAAATGTTTTCCAGCGGAGCTTCCGGTTTTAGTCATTACAAGTTTGGTAATATCAATAAGAAACTCTTTAAGACCTTATTATTGCCCGGAGTTCTGGGGGCGGTAATCGGAGCGGCGCTGCTGGCTTATCTGGGAGAATCCTATGGCAGCTGGTTGCGGCCTGTTTTATCTGTTTATACTTTGTTTCTCGGACTGCGGATATTGCTGAACGCTTTCAGGAAAAAAAACGAATCCAGAAAAGTAAAACATGCAGGCTGGCTTGCCGGTGCCGGAGGTTTTCTGGACTCTTTCGGAGGTGGTGGATGGGGTCCACTGGTGACCAGTACTTTAATTGCCAAAGGTAAAACACCCCGTTATATCATTGGTACAGTCAGTCTCACTGAGTTTTTTGTTACACTGGCAAGTGCACTTACATTTTTTGTAATCCTGGGTACCAGCCATATTCAAACTATTGCCGGTTTAATTATCGGCGGTTTAATCGCTGCGCCGATTGCGGCAAAGTTTGCCGGAAAACTGAATACAAAATCCATACTGATTGCGGTTGGCGTACTGGTTATTGTTTCAAGCGTACGCACAATCTATAAAACTGTGGCCGGATTTTAAAACCCTGATATGTTCAGAAAAGAGAAATTACCGGTGCCGGGAACTGATTATTTTTTTATCAGGCAGAATCTTTAGCCTATCTTTAAATAAAAAAAACAATGATTACTTACAGACAGCTAACTATCGGCATGGCCGGCAGGTTAACTGAAATTGACAGGTCAGAATTCATCGACGTGCTGTATCATTTAAAAGAAGATAAACTGAAGGAGACCGGTGCAGGTTATGAATATTCAGGCTGGACTGACAAAGAGTTGAAAGAAATACAGCAGCAATACCGTTTTGAACTGAGTAGTGGCGGGATGGCTGTGGGCGCATTTGATAAAGACCTTCTGGTAGGTTTTGGTGTTTTGGGGCACCGGTTTATGGGAGAGAAACTTGATCAGCTGCATGTAGATCTGCTGTATATCTCCCGGAATTACAGGAGACAGGGAATCGGGACGGAGCTTTTGAAAATGATCAGCACTGAAGCTAAGAACAGGGGAGCTGCTTATCTGTATATTTCTTCCACCGAAACCAGTTCTGCTGTTTCTTTTTACCGCAAAAACGGCAGCGATATTACTAAAGCTGTTGACCAGGACTTATTCAGCAAAGAACCTGATGATATACACATGATTAAAAAACTGGACTGAGATTTTGCCTGATTCTCTTAGCGGATTAAACTTCCAATGGTTTTAATCGCATGGTTGATCTGATCTGTCCAGGGTAAACCATAACTCAGTCTTAAACAGTTATTATACTGATTCTGTAAGGTGAACATCCTGCCGGGCGCAAAACTGATATTTCTTTTGATCGTTTGATCATAAAGTCTGGCCGTATTCACCTTAGCATCCAGTTCTACCCATAACATAAATCCACCCTGTGGTCTGCTGACCTTTGTTTCCCCGGGGAAATACTTACTGATCGCTTCCATATAATTCAGGCAGTTATGGTTTAAGGTAGTTCTTAATTTTTTCAGGTGACTTTCATAGCGGCCTCTTTCCAGAAAATCTGCAACTGCTTCCTGCGTCAGGGTAGTTGAAGAAATTGCCGCAGCAAACTTTACCTGGCGGATTTGTGCTGAGAATTTTCCTGGTGTGAGCCAGCCTACGCGATATCCGGGAGCCAGCGTTTTGGATACAGAACTACATAAAATTACCAGGCCGCTTTCATCAAATGTTTTGCAGTTTACCGGTCTGTCATGGCCAAAATATAAATCACCGTACATATCATTTTCCAGGAGCGGGATATGGTAATGTTCAATCAGTCTGACTACTTCTTTTTTATGTTCAGCTGGCATGGTGCCACCCATAGGATTGCTGAAATTACTGATCAGCAAACAAAGGCTGATCTTGTTTTTACGCAGTGCAGTTTTTAAAGCTTCAATTTCAATTCCTGTTTCAGGGTGTGTGGGTAGTTCCAGTACTTTTAGCCCTAAACTTAAAGCCAGCTGAAGAATACCAAAATAAACAGGACTTTCTACAGCTATGGTATCGCCTGTTTTTGTCAGGGCAATAATGGCCTGGAGCATTGCACCAGTGCAACCGGCTGTGGTTATAATGTCGTTTTCTGTAAGTTTTCCTCCCCAGGAGGATGACAGACGTGCAATCTGCCGCCGTAGTTTTGGATTTCCCAGTACGTGTTCATAACCGGATCCGTTTTCATTAAGCGTGTGTAAGGCGTGTGTCAGTGCTTTGTTTAATTTGGGTAGCGGTAATAATGCTGCTGCTGGTACACCCAGTGAAAGCATAATATGATCAGAGCTGATTCCATCATAGACTTTGCTGACTATATCCGAGGTGTTTTCATTTCCAATGTACAGCGAAGGATTACTTTGATTTGGAAGGGCATTGGTTTGCGGGGTATAACTTACATAATAACCTGATTTAGGTACAGAACGGATCAGACTTTTACTTTCTAATAAATAATAAGCCTGCAAAGCTGTACTCATACTTACCTTATACTGACGGCATATTTCTCGGACTGACGGTAGTTTATCTCCTGTAATAAGCACAGCCGAAAGAATCTGCTGTGTGAAACCGGCTGCAATGGTTTCATATAGATAGCTGTTAAGCTCAGTGTTTTTCATTAAACTGTTCTGGTTAAATTAGTCAAAACTGTATCTGTACTGGTTGGTTCTAAATTAAGAAATTTGATCAAAAGATAAATCAGCGTATGAAAAAAGAATCTGTTACCGGTACCATTATACTGAAAACTGCCACTGCACCAGAGCATTATAGAGGGATACTGGCCCTGCAAAAAGAAAATCTGTATAGCTCGATATCCATAGCAGAGCAGCAACAGCAGGGCTTTGTATTTGCAGAGCATAATCCGGAGTTACTGAAAAAGATGGCAGGTCATTTACCGCAGGTTATTGCAACCAGTGATGACCGGGTAATCGGGTATAACCTGGCTATGCCAGTTGCGATGCGGAATGATTTGCCCAGCCTGATTCCAATGTTTGATGAATTTGAACGATGCAGTTACCGGGGAAAACCTTTAACCAGCTATAATTATATGGTAGGCGGGCAGGTTTGTGTACATAAAGATTTCAGGGGACTGGGCTTGTCAGGCAAGTTATATCAGCAAACCAGAGCACTGATGGCCAATTGTTATCAGTTGTGTGTCACCGAGATATCAACCAGAAATACCAATTCATTAAAGGTTCATCAGCGAATGGGTTTTGAAATTATCGGGACTTACAGGGACGAAAAAGAGCTGTGGAATATAGTAGCCTGGGATCTTTTGAAATAGCCCCTATGTAACGGTTATTTTTCATTACAGAAAAACTAAAACTAATTAGCAATTCATTAAAATAAAATTACATTTGCAGTCTATGATGAAGACTAAACACCTCGTATTATTGCTGGTTTGTATGGCCACTATCTTTACAGCCTGTATGAAGAATAATAATGATTATCCTGGAGATCAGGGTAACTTTGATGCTGCAGCTCAATTTACCAAAGACACCGTTGCAATCAGAGCTTATGTGAAAGCAAAAAATATTCCTGCCCTTAAGGATGAGAAAACTGGTTTGTTTTATCAGATTATAACTCCGGGAACAGGAAGTGTGAACTATTCAGGTAGTACTTCTCTTACTGTAAATTATACAGGAAGTTTACTGGACGGAACTGTATTTGATTCAAGTAAAGGCACTGCAGTGACTTTTAAATCTTTAGGCTCTCTGATCCGGGGCTGGCAGGTAGGTATTCCTTTGATTCAGCCAGGTGGCAGAATCAGATTGATTATGCCTTCTGGTTTAGGCTATGGAAATGCTACTGGTTATCCATTTCCTCCAAATTCAAATCTTGATTTTACCATTGATGTACTCAGCGCTCAATAGCAGCTTGATATAGCTGCAGTTTGCAGCAGAAGATTTTAATCGTACAGCATAAATAATACACCGGATATAATGGTGAAATTATTACTATTAACAACAAAGCCGCAAAGAGAAATCTTTGTGGCTTTGTTGTTAATACCCCTGTAGTAATCCGGACAGCCTGAAAATCAACCTGGAAAATTCTTGAAAAACCTGCCTGAAAATGTGTTTTGTAAGTTATTGATTATAAGGTTTTTGGCGCTGCTTTGTTCAGACGTCATTCAGGCGTTGTTCAGATGCTTTGCAGACACTGTTCGGGAACTTTCGAATAAAGTATGAATTCAGATTGAATTATGATTTTTCTACACCTGTTTTACGCATAATTCAAGCTTTTTTTATCCTGAAATATTGAATAGTCATCTTACAGGCAGAGGCTGATTATATCGTAAAAAGGGGACTTGTTTTTTTCTTTTAAATTTTCAGATAAATCACGTAATAATTCGGTGTTTAACCAGTATAAATACTTAGAAAAGATAAAAATACAGCCTGTTAATTTTGATTTATTATTTAATATTTTAAATCTGTTAATATGGAAAATTACAAGCAAAATCAGCCTGGACAGGCTACGTCAGAATCAGGACAGGAAGATGTAACCCGTGAAGGTATTGATCAGAATGAGGAAGGTGGAAATGACGGACAGACTCAAGGATCAGTTGGCGAAAACGTTATTCGCAATGAAGGGAATGAAAGGACAAATCCTGATTCAGAAAATAGTGAAAGTCATCCAGTTATTAATGAAGACCTGAATCATCCTGAAAAAGAAGAAGATGATTTAGAAAATGGTGCTGTGGAAATTCCTGATCCTGAAGAGATAGGAGATGGAGAGGATGACATTGAACCTGATCTTGAAACCGGAGATGATGAAGACCGTGATGACCGGACAGCTGAAAAATAACCGCAGATTAAGGATTTTCACCTGGCACATCCATGGGAGTTATCTTTTCTATTTATCTCAAGGTAATTTTGATCTTTTTATTCCTGTCAATAAAGATAAAACCGAAGGATACTATGGAAAGGGTAACACCTTCCCTTTTGGAGATAACGTATATGAAATTGAAGAAAGTGAAGTAAAATTCTGTGTGTTTGATATTATACTTTTTCAGACCGATGAAAATTATTTCAGTGATCAGTATCAGACACTTTCAGCAGAACAAAGGGAGCTACCCAGAATTTATCTTGAACATGATCCACCCTTAGGCCACTCTACCAATACTTTACATCCTGTAAGTGATCCATCTGTCAGATTGGTACATGTTACCAGCTTTAATGAATTAATGTGGGATAATCATGGACTGAAAACTACTGTTATTGAACATGGGGTAATTGTTCCTGAAATAACTGACAGTGATAAAATTGATCGTGGTATTGTTGTGATTAATCATTTATCTGACCGGGGGAGACTACTGGGAGCAGATATTTTTGAAAAAGTCAGGCAGGTCATTCCAATAGATCTGGTTGGTATGGGAACAGAAAATTATGGCATTGGAGAAGTACTGCATCCTGAATTGCCAGCCTTTATATCACGTTACAGATTCTTTTTTAATCCAATCAGGTATACCAGTCTTGGACTAGCCGTGTGCGAGGCAATGATGGTTGGTTTGCCAATAGTAGGGATGGCTACGACCGAAATGGCTGTAACGATAAAAAATGGACATTCAGGTTTTGTGCATACAGACATCGATTACCTGATCAGACAAATGAAATATCTGATAGATAACCCTGAAAGTGCAGCTGAAATGGGTGAAAATGCGCGCCGTACTGCTTTAGACAGATTTAATATTAACCGTTTTACTTCTGCCTGGGAAGATTTATTCAGGCAGACATTAGTTAACTGAATAAAATAACTATCAAAACATTTATCATATGAATCAGAGAATTGCTTTTATAAGTGAACATGCTTCTCCGCTTGCATTACTCGGAGGCACTGATAGCGGCGGTCAGAATGTCTATGTAGGGGAGTTATCCAAACAGCTCGCAAAACGAGGATATACAATTGATATATATACCAGATGGGAGAATGCCTTATTACCAAAGATCGTCAATTATTGCGATGGCGTCAATATCATTCACGTTAAGGCCGGGCCATTTGGCTTTATCCCCAAAGAAGATCTGCTTGGCTATATGGATGATTTCAGTGAGCAGCTGCAACAATACATGGCAGCCGAAAAAATAGATTATGACTTAATTCACGCTAATTTTTTTATGTCAGGGATGGTTGCAATGCAGTTGAAAGCATTTTTAAATATTCCTTTTGTAATTACATTCCATGCTTTGGGACATATACGTCGTATACATTATAAAGAACAGGACAGGTTTCCTGATCAAAGAATAAGGATTGAAGAAGAGCTTGTAAAAATGGCTGATGCAATTATTGCAGAATGCCCTCAGGATAAAGAGGACTTAATAACCTATTACCATGCTGATCCGCAAAAAATTATGATTATTCCATGTGGTTTTAATCCATCTGAATTTTTTCCGGCGGATAAGGATCTTTCCAAGATACTTCTTGGACTAAATCCTAAAGACAAAATGATTTTACAGCTGGGCAGAATGGTTCCGCGCAAAGGGGTTGATAATGTGCTAAGGGCAGTTTCACTGCTTGAAAATATAACCGAAAACTATAAACTCTTTATTGTTGGCGGTGAATCACATGCTACCGATGAAACCTGTTGCAATGAGCTGAGCCGATTAAAAAACCTGGCCATTGAATTAGGAATAAAAGATCGTGTAATTTTTACCGGACGGAAAAACAGGGAAGATTTACAGATGTATTATAATGCCGCAGACGTATTTGTCACTACACCATGGTATGAACCTTTCGGAATAACACCCCTGGAGGCAATGGCTTGTGGAACACCGGTTATCGGTTCGGCTGTAGGAGGAATTAAGTATAGTGTTCTGGATGGAGAAACTGGATTTTTGATTGCACCTGAATCACCACATGAACTGGCTGATAAATTATCCGTTTTGCTTAATAATGATGAATTATTAAGTGATATGAGTAAAAATGCTTTTAATCATGTTTATGTCTCTTTTACCTGGCATGAAATCAGTCTGCAAATTCATGAGTTGTATAATAGTGTTTTATCAGCGGGTAAAATCTCCCATAAAAAAGCAATGGAATTTATTGAAGACGCATTTGATGATACAAGTAGTGTTTTAAAAAGATCAGGCGAAACGCTAAAGGAGAAAATCGCATATGCCGGGAGCTATATGAGTAAGGCACTAAGAAAAGGCAATAAAATTCTGATTTGCGGAAATGGAGGAAGTGCTGCTGAATGTCAGCACTTTTCGGCCGAACTGGTAGGGCGTTTTGAAATTGCACAACGAAAAGGACTGCCGGCTATTGCTTTGACTACGGACAGTTCTATTCTCACCGCTGTTGCAAATGATTTTAGCTTCGAGGATATTTTTGCAAGACAGGTACAGGCTTACGGAAAGGAAGGAGATATTTTATTCTGCCTGAGTACAAGCGGGGTATCTCCAAATATTATTAAAGCAATGAAAGTTGCTAACGAACTGAATATGATCTGTATTACATTGTTGGGGAAGGAGGGAGGTCCTGCTGCGGTTTATGGCCTGATTAATTTAATTGTTCCAAGTAATAATCCACAGAGGATACAGGAAGTTCACCTTCACCTGATACATTCATTATGTAATCTGATTGAAAAACATTTGTTTGTTTTACCGTCAGAGATAAAGAAAACAGGATCTGGAAGAGCAGAATCAGCTATGCAGAAAAACCAGCAAAAAGAAATCGAACCGGTTAAACATAGCGCTGATGAAAATTAACAAAGCTGTTTTTCTGGATAAAGATGGAACACTGATTCCTGATATTCCTTATAATACTAATCCTGACCTGATTACTTTATCACCTTATGCAGTTAAAGGGCTGAAAAGATTAATGAAATCCGGATATCTGCTCATTGTAATTTCTAATCAGCCCGGGCTTGCGTTTGGTTATATCAGGAAAGAAGAAATATTTGAGATTGAACAAAAACTTAATTCCTTATTGAATATGCACGGAATTTATCTGAGTGGGTTTTATTATTGTCCGCATCACCCCAAAGGAATTATTAAAGAATTCAGCATAGTTTGTGACTGCCGCAAACCTAAATCGGGATTGTTAATTGAGGCCGCCAGAATTCATAATATTAACCTGTCTGACTCCTGGATGATAGGAGACATATTAGATGATATTGAATCTGGAAATAGAGTAGGTTGCAGAACATTATTACTTAATAATGGAAATGAAACTATCTGGAAAATGAATAACCAGCGTACCCCTGATTGTATTGTCAGTGATATTAATCATGCCGCTGAATATATTTTAATACATGACAATTATGAGAGGCAACAAAATAGAATTTAATGATAAAAAAATGGAAAGCTGGACAGATTGTAAGAATGTACTCTGTATTCGTGCCGATAATATGGGTGATTTACTGATGTCTTCACCTGCAATACATGCACTGCGGGAACATCTGGGCGCAAAAATTACTGTACTTACTTCTAAAAAAGCAAGTGCAGTTGCCCGGATGAGTCCTGATATTGATGAGGTTATACAATTTGATCTTCCATGGATAAAATCTGAAGACCAGGATTCTCCTGCTTCAATAGATCAATTGCTGGAGATGTTAAAATCGCGCAATTTTGATGCCTGTGTTATTTTTACTGTTTATAGCCAGAATCCGCTGCCAGCAGTTATGGTGGCATATATGGCAGGAATTCCGAAAAGGCTGGCTTATTGCCGTGAAAATCCATATGCATTACTGACTTCCTGGGTACCTGACCCTGAACCACTGGAGTTCATCAGACACCAAGTTCAGCGGGATCTTGACCTGGTAGCCAATATAGGCGCCTTGGCATTGAATAAAAAAATAAATCTGATAGTAAGTTCCGGTACCTGGAGTACCATTAAGGAAAAACTCCTGAAAAAGGGTATTGATTTAAATATGCCTTACCTGATTCTGCATCCGGGGGTATCGGAAGCGAAAAGAGAGTTTTCAAATACCGGGTGGATTAACTGCGGAAAACAGTTGCTAAGTGCATTTGGCCTTCCTTTGCTGATTACCGGTATAGCAGAAGAATGGGCTGTTGCTGATAATTTATGTAAGGCTATCGGAAAAAATTCATTTAATCTTTGTGGTCTGCTCGACATCGAAGAGTTTTCCTGTCTGATAAAAAATGCGCTGGCGGTTGTTTCTGTAAATACAGGTACGGTTCATCTTGCTGCTGCCTTTAATACTCCGGTTGTTGTATTATATGCACAGTCAAATCCACAACACACTCCGTGGATGGTACCTCATCAATTGCTGGAATATAGTATTCCGGTAGCATACAGAAGCAAAAATAAGGTTATTGAATATGTGAATGGACGGTTATATCATAAAGAATTACCATTGCCCGAAACCTGGCAGATTGTAGAGGCAGTACGCGATTTATTGTTACTCAATAATAACTTCAATTTTTCCAGTACAAAATCGTAATCGGTTATGACAGTCCAGTCAATTGTATGATGTAATTCTTTGTTTACCGGTGCCCATCTTTCCGGTTCACCATCCATGCTGATGATTATACTGGGAGTTTGCAGTGCTGCTGCAATATGTGACACGCCTGTACAATTTGCAATCAGTGCAAATGATTGTTTGATTAACAGGCCCAGGCTTCCGAGATCGGTTTTTCCAGAAGATATAATTGGTTTGTATTTCATATAGGACGCAACCTCCTTTGCCAGTTTTAATTCTTCCTTTGTGCCGGTAATTACAATTTCATAACCGTTATCAATACAATAGTCGGCCATTGCAGCAAAATAAACGGTTGGCCATTGTCGCCATACTCCTCTTGATCCGGGATGTATACAGATATATTTTTCCGGTTTTATTTTTAACTTCAATTTTTTTAAGGATTCTTCATCTTGATCATTTACAGGGAATTCCATTTCATTTCCTGCCGGGGGGATGCCAATATATTCCATCAGCGAAAGATGACGGCTTAGTTCATGACCGTAATCAGGGTAAAGTTTAAATAGTTCATTTTCCTGCCTGATATCCTGACAGAAACCGGCTGTACATTTTGCATTAAAGCTTTGAATAAGATTATTCACGATTGAGCCATTACCCTGCATTTGCAGGATCAGGTCAAAATTTTCCTGTCTGATTTTCAGGAGGAATTCTTCAAATTTACAGGAGTCAAAACTTTGTTCCGGTAAGCCTGGATAACCTGGGAAAATCATAATATCATCAAAGTAATGAGAAAACCGTTTACTGAACGGTACTGCGCCAGGCAAGCCTATTAAAATAACTTTTGCTTCCGGGAATGTAAATCTGACAGACCTGATTGCAGGGATAGAACAGAGTAAGTCGCCCAATTGAAGTGCTCTGAATATGGCTATTTTTGTAATTTTTTTTTCGGGTAGTTTCATGTTTATCTAAATGAAGAAGACTCTATATTTTATGGCCCCGTATATGCGCCAGAAAACTGAAAGTGTAGGGATAATAAAAGAGGTGGAAACCATTTCTATAATATGACTTATAGTTTTCTTTTTATCATAAAGCCGTTTATGGATAATGTCAGAGATCAAAATTGTTAAGGCAGCAATGGATAAAGCTGCTAGCCATTTATTGTTTTCTATAATCGAGATCAGTAAAATAATCCATAACAGATTGATCAGGTAATAATTCCATAGTGGTTTTTTATTTATTCTTTCTCTATATGAAACCGGGAATTTTTTGAATAACAGCGCATCGTAAATTCCTTTTTTTTGTTCTTTAAGACTAATTCCCCAGGGGGCATCTCTTATCGGGTGAATTACAACCGCTCCGGGAGCGCTGATAACCGGGATTTTTAATTTCAGGAGCTTAAAATGCAGATCAGAATCCTCGCGCCAGGCAAGTTTGAATCTTTCATCAAATCCCCCGGCTTTTCTCAGTGCATTTTTTGTACAGGCACAGTTTGCAGTAATAAATTCCGAGTTTTCAAGCCGGGCCATATTCCATTCAAAGTCAGTTGGAGTATCTGAGACCGGAACATAGGTTTTTCCACTTACGGCCAGATCAGTTTCTGAAGTGAAATATTCAAGTATTGCCGATAGCCAATTCCTGTCTGGCAGACAATCATCATCTGTAAAGGCTATCACTGTTGATCTGGCGTTTGTCCAGCCAATATTTCTCGCGGCAGCAGGTCCTTTTTTCACAGGTAACTGCAAATAAGAAAGCTGGAGTTCTTTCTTCTTTAACCAGGGGAGCAAGGTTAAAAGTGTCTGGTGATCGGGACCATCACTGACTATAATAACTTCGAAATCTGTTTTACTAATGCTTTGCATCAGTAGTGCCCTCAGGCAATCAATCAAGAGCTTCGGCCGCCTGTAAGTAGGTATAACTACTGATACTTTTATTTCCATGTTCTTTCCTGATTAAAAATGAACCTATAACCAACGCATCAAATGCAGATGTCCAGAAACAGGCTATGGCATCCCGCGGACTACAGACAATTGGTTTTCCAAGCGTATTGAAAGAAGTATTGATTAGTACAGGTATTCCTGTTTTTTCTTTAAAGGACTTAAGTAGTTGGTAATAAAGCGGATGCTGTCTTTCATTTATAGTCTGCACCCTGGCTGTTCCATCTACGTGTTTGACAGCTGGAATAAGATCTTCTTTATTTGCTGCAATCTTATAAACAAATAACATAAAAGGCGAGGCAGTTATCTCTTTAAACCATTCCGGAGCCTCTTCTTCCAGCACCACAGGAGCAACAGGACGGAAGTCTTCTCTGTCTTTTAATTCATTTAACCGCTGCTGCATTTCAGGATTGATCGGGGAAGCAAGAATTGAACGGCTTCCAAGTGATCTTGGACCGAATTCCATTTTTCCCTGGAACCAGCCTATGATTTTATTTTCAGCTAGCAAAATTGCTGTTTCATCAGCAATATCATTCATTTTATAATAGGGGATTTTAGCATGATTCAGAAATTTTTCAATCTCTGCATCACTATATTCAGGTCCCCAGTAAGTATGATCCATAATAAAAGTTTTGGTTTTATTTTTTCTGACCTGATTGTCTATGTGCATAGCTGCGCCCAGGGCAGTACCTGAATCGCCTGAAGCGGGCTGTACCCAGACTCTTTTAAACGGACCGGATTGACAAATTCTCGAATTGAGGACACAGTTTAATGCCACACCTCCTGCCAGACATAAGTTTTCCTGCTTTGCAGACTCATAAAGCCAGGCTGTCATTTTGAGCACTTGTTCTTCAAGTACTTTTTGTAAGGAGCAGGCAATGTTGAGATGACGCTTTGTTAATGGTTCATCTTTCATTCTGGGTATTCCAAAAAGTTCTGTGAAATTTTTCTCCTTTATAGTATATAGCCCGTTGTTTTCCATTTCAATCATTTGCTGAAAATCCTTTTCAAATTCGGGTTTTCCATATGCTGCAAGTGCCATGATGCGATATTCATCAGAAGAATGAAGAAACCCGAGATGACTGGTAATCTTTTCATAGAGCAGGCCAAGGGAATTGGGCATATTTACTGCATTAATTCTTTTAATCTCATTGTCTTTTGCAGTATTGTAAGTGGTGGTTGCAATTTCACCTCTGCCATCTATAGTTAAAACTGCTGCCTCCTGATATGGAGATGGAAGATAAGCACTTGCAGCATGTGCAAGATGATGATCTACGTAGTGCCAGGTCCAGTCCGTTTCTTTACTTCCTGCAAACCTTTTTTGCAAATGATTGGGATAACCATCAATTAATTGTAAAGGAGCATTCAGCAGATAAGAAAGAAAAAGATTATGCCATGGATTTTTATTTTCTCCGTAAGTATAACACTCCGGATTAAACGGGATTTCCGCCTGGGCACTGCTTAGCTGGCTTTCGGGAATCAGCAGATAGGGATTAAAGGAATATGCAATATGATCAACTTCTCTTAAATGAATTCCAGCAACTTCAAGGCAGTAAAAAATAGCATGAAACGGAAGTTCATAAGTTGAAAACGGAACAGGCCTTTTGCCATGTTTTATTTCTGTAAAGCGTTCATCTTCTGCAGCTGCAAGCAGAATTCCATCTTTGAAAATACATGCTGAAGAATCATGAAAAACAGCATTTAAACCTAGTGTATACATAATGTAGGATTAACAAATTGACTAATCTTAATTGATTTATTAATCTCTAAACATGCTGTTTTGTATTTTGATTTGTCGAATTTAAAATCAGGTATGATTGAGATATACAGCGTATTAACACTTGTTTAAATGCGCGATATACCTGTATTGCAAAATTTTTAAAACTAATTATGATACTGTAGGTTCAGCAACAGCTCAATTGTTAAATCTGTTAATTAATGCAATTGAATTATATGGTTAAATATTAAAAGTATAAATCTGATATGATCATGAAATACATAATCACAGAATTGACAGTCTTAATGGATTATTCTTGTCGTGAAGTAAATTCAGAATACAATTATTTCCCTTTTAATAGTGAACCAGATTAGATTTTCTGAAAAAATTGAAAATCTTAAGGATTAATGAAAAGAAAAGAACTGACAATGTAACTCGCTGTTATAGTAAGTTTGGAGGAGAAATAATGAAGAAATTAAATGTGTTACTGGCTGAAGATCATAATCTTGTCAGAGAAGGTCTCAGAATGTTACTGCAGCAGGATGAAAATATAAATGTCGTGGCTGGAGTAAATGATGGTAATGAAGTAATGAAAATACTGGGTACTGTTGAAATCGATATTATTCTGACAGATATTAATAAGACACCCGAAATGAGTGGAGTTTCATTAATCAGAGCAGTTAAAGAGCGGATGCCGGATGTGAAAATGGTTATCCTTTCTATGTTTGATCAGGAAGAGGTTATTTTAAGATCGTTTACAGAAGGAGCATCAAGTTATCTGTTAAAAAATATAGATAAAGATGAGCTGATTTTTGCACTTAGGAAAGTAGGTGAGGGCAAGAGATACCTGTGCGGAGAGTTATCACTAAAATATTTTGACAGGGTAATTATGAGAACCAGAATTCTGAATTTTCCAGGACAGGAACAGATCGGTTTTTCAGATAGAGAACTGGAAGTACTTGGTTTAATTGCTGAAGGTCTTACTAATTGTGAAATATCTGATCGCTTGTTTCTGAGCAAAAGGACAGTTGAAGGTCACCGGAAGAATCTGATAGAAAAAACGGGAGTGCGCAATACTGCTGTTTTGATTCGATACGCTATTTCAATTGGTCTTATTTAAGCACCAGATAATATGAATTATTATGAAATAAAATTTTACAAATGAAAACATATGGTCAAAAAGTGATAAACAATCAGTGTATTGATTTGTCACAACAACCTTTAAAAGTTCTTGTGATCGAAAATGATAAAGACCTTTGTGAACTATTGGCAGATCTGTTCATACAAACTGGTTTTGATTACAGAATTTATCAGCAAACAAGTGATATTATACCAATTGTCAAAGAATTCAATCCTGATCTGGTATTAATTGATTACCTGCTGCCCATGATAAACGGAGGAGAACTTTGTTGCCAGATCAAGAAAAATCCATGTACCGGTAATCTGCCTGTAATTATTTATTCAGCTTTTCCAAAGGTATTACTGTCATTAGGGGATTATGGATGTGATGCATTTATAGCCAAACCTTTTGATATAGAGTATTTGATCGGGCAGATAAATAAGCTTGGAAAAACATACCGGTCTGTTAGCATAAACCAGCGTTGATAAACAGATTGATCAATATTCCGGGCTACTAAAAATGTTTCGTATAAATTTTTGAGAGGGAATAGGGGTATTAATTATCTGTGCGTCTTTAGGGAACAAACGATAAAATATAATATCATGATAGCAGAATCAGGTAAAAACGCACTGGTAATCATTATTGCAGGAGTAATCATTGCATCAATGGTCATTTTAATTGGTGGTTAGACCACAGGATTAAAAGGTTTTTTATTGCGCATAATTTTCAGTAAAATTAACAGGAAATTATGGCGCTATTTAAACGTAAATCACAAATTGACGATGATCTTGGCTTTGGTACCCAACCCATAACCGGAGATCAGCGAATGATGAATACAGATGGGTCTTCAAATATCAGACGCATCGGCCTGCCTTTGATCAGGTCATCTGACACCTATAATTGGCTGATCTCTATGACCTGGAAGAAATTCCTGTTCATCTTGCTGATTGCCTATCTGCTGGTTAATACACTCTTTGCCTGTTTATATGTCGTGATTGGGATCGAACATCTCAAAGGTGCTGGTGGTATCACTGCAAGAGATCATTTTTTTGACGCATTTTTCTTTTCTGCACAGACAATTTCTACTGTCGGATACGGGCATATCAGTCCGGATGGGTTTTTAACCAGTTGTCTGGCCGCATTTGAATCTATGTTAGGCTTACTTGCATTTGCATTGGCAACGGGTCTGCTGTATGGCCGGTTTTCCAGACCGACAGCCAAGGTTGTTTATAGTGAAAACATGGTCATTGCACCCTATAAGCAAATCAAAGGGCTGATGTTCAGATTAGCCAATTTAAGAAATAATCAGCTGATTGAAATAGAAGTGCAGGTCGTATTATCCTATAATGAGCTGGTAGAAGGACAAAAAAAGAGACGTTTTTACCCTTTGGATCTGGAACGCACAAAAGTTGGCCTGCTCACTATGAGCTGGACTGTAGTGCACCCGATTGATGAAAATAGTCCGATATATGAGAAAACACCAGCAGAGCTTGCAGAAGCAGAAGTCGAAATACTGGTGTTACTCAAAGCTTTTGATGATACTTTTTCTCAGACGGTCCACAGCCGTACTTCCTATAAGGACGAAAATATTGTCCATGATGCGAAGTTTGCTACGATTTTCTCCAGGGATAGCAACGGTCAGCTCACCCTGGATCTTTCAAGAATAGGAGACATAGAGCACCTGGATTAAGAAAAGGAAATAAGCTTATTTCCTGAAATTACAATTCAATAACTATTTTACCTCTGGTTTTTCCGCTTTCTATCTGCAAATGTGATTCAGGTAACTGATCAAAGCCGTAAACTTTGGAAATATGTGATTTCAGTACTCCTTTTTCAAGCAATATGGCTATTTGCTGCATATCAGTGCCGCTGGAAGTCACAGGAAAATAAAGGGCATTCAGCCCTCTTTCCTTAGCAATTTCCAGGGTAGATTTCCGGGTGGCTAATGTACCAGGCTCAGACTCCTGATCAGGAATCAGGTTAATGATCGTACCGTTTTTGCTCAGTACATCGAGTGACCTGACAAAGTTTTCCCCGCCAAGGGTTTCCAGAATCACATCGAAATTAATACCTGATTTTTCATATTGCTGCTGCTGATAATCGATATGAGTTTCCGCTCCCAGTTCCAGCACAAAGTCTTTGTTTGCTGCAGAAGAAGTGCCGGTGACTCTTGCCCCCAGATAACGGGCTATCTGCACGGCATAATGTCCGACTCCACCAGCTGCTGCATGTATCAGTACCTGATCATGCTGTTTAATCTGAACCTGTCTGGTTAAGGCCTGCCATGCTGTAAGTGCTGCCAGTGTAGCTGCAGCTGCGGCTGTGAAAGATATATTTGCTGGTTTTAAGGCCAGCTGATGTGCCGGGGCAGTGACATATTCTGCATAAGCCTGGCCATGTCCTATAAAATTGACCATTCCGAAAACATCGTCGTTCACTTTGAAACCGGTTACATTTTTACCGGCAGCGATTACTGTCCCTGAAATATCCCAGCCCAGTATCAGAGGTTTTAAATGTTGCAATGTGGTGTAAAGCGCTTTGCCAGCTCTTGTTTTTACGTCTACCGGATTGATACTGATCGCTTTGACTTGAATCAATACTTCATCATCTGCCGGTACAGGTACCGGTAATTCTGTAAGTATCATGTTGTTGATGTCGCCGGGTTCGTTTAAGATATAAGTCTTCATGTATGTTTTTTTTCTAGTATAGCTTTGTCATAATTCAGATTCATCCTGATTATTAATTGTGCTATAGAACAAAGCTATCTGATTGGTATATTTGTGGCAAGTATGTACTTTTAAGTATCCTACATACCAAAAGGATACTAATCTGATATACAGTTATTCATGAATTCTGTTATGACGAAAATAAAACAATCAGGCTATGTTTGCAGTCTGGATTATGCTTTTCAGCGGGTGGGAGGTAAGTATAAGGGACGTATTATCTGGCATTTGAGTGAAGAAAATGTGCTTAGATATGGTGAACTCCGGAAAATCCTGTGGGATATTACACCAAAGATGCTTACCCAGACGCTGAGAGAACTGGAAAGCGATGGGCTTATTCACCGCAAAGTCTATCTGGAAGTACCGCCAAAGGTGGAATATTCACTTGAGGAGGCTGGTAAAGAACTGATTCCTTTTATTAATTATCTGCGGGAATGGGGCGAAACACAGATGGCTAAAGAAGGAATGATTTAAACAGGGCTGAGAAAACATTTTTTAACGATTAAATTCATAAATTAGTTAGAAAATATAACCCTATGAAAACATCTTATTTATTGTGTTTATTAACCGTATTCATAATACCATCCTGTAAAATGAAAAAAACAGCTATCCATCCGGTTGCAGCTGCCGATTCCTTTATGCCTATGCAAATTGGAAATAAATGGTCCCATGGAGCACATTCTTATACAGAAATCCAGGATACTGTCAGAATTGGTAAACAGCTTTATTTTAAATTCTATTCTCTGGTGGGCGGAGATGCAACGTCTACAAAGTATCTGAGAATTGATGAAAATAATCAGTTGGTAGAGTCTTATCCTGATCAGCCGGGGGTAACCTATGTGCATGCAAAATTCAATGCAAATCTGAATGATGTGTTTTTCACCTTAAATGATAAGAGTACAAATGATTATCAGGTAAAGCTTGTAGAGAAAACTCCGGAAAGAAGGACTTTTGAATTCGATATGGTTTATCATCCTAATTTAAAGGGAAGTACACATAAAGTCAGTTATATCAAGGGTATCGGGCTGGATGATGGCTGGGATAGTATTAAAATCAACGGAAAAGTTATTAAGTAATATATTTTTGTTATGCTATATTAAAGTGGCTTTGTGCTTTAATATAGCATATCTAAATGAGTGTATTTTTAACACTTGTTTAAAATAACTTCAAAAAAGTTACACTAGTTAACGATTGTTCTGTATATTAGAGTGTTACGATCTACCTAAACACTCAACCCTATGAACAAAAATTTGAAAAATTTCACTTTTATTGCGCTGGTCGCAATAGTGATCGCATCGTGTTCTAAAACCAAAGAAACACCTGTAAACCCTGATCCGCAAACCCAGAAATCTGATAAGGTGATGTCTTATATTCAGAGTCTGGGATTTCCTGCTTCAGCTATTGTTGACAACGGTGATCATTATGTTGTAGAAGAAGATATTATCTTCCCTAAAGACATGGTTATTCCTTCAGGTCAGCCAAAAACTGAGCAGTTCTATACCGGAAGTCTGGTTAATGCGGCCAATAAAAAAAACATACGTGTTAAAGTTGATGCGTCAATGACAAGTATGAATGCAGAAGTAACCTCTGCTGTAAATCAATGGAACGGTATTACCGGTTCTACAGTACGTTTTTCAATCGTTACAAGCGGTGCTTATGACATCCTGATCAAAGATGAAAATCTTGGTAATGGTGTTTGCGGTCAGGGAACATTCCCTTCTGGTGGTGCTGCAGGTAACTTAATTAAAATTAACAAGGCTTACATTGCTGCGAATAGCTTTGCACAACGTCAAAGAACAATTACGCATGAGCTGGGACACAATATTTCATTAAGACACACTAACTGGTCTTCTATCGGTGAGAGTTCTGCCACACCTGTACCGGGAGTTGGAGGAACAGATGCTGCTTCATTAATGAATGGCGGTCAATGTAACTCTGGAGCTACTGTATTGTCTACCAAGGACAAACAAGCTACTGTTGCATTATATCCATAATAATTAAAAAATTATAACCAAGGATCGTAACTTAGCCGGGACAGACAGCTCTAATCAAAGGGCATCTGTCCTGTTTAAGTAATTTAACCTATGAAATTAATCATACTGACTTTTCTTCTCCCTCTTTTTTGTTTTGCCCATGCAGGTACGAATCTTAATTCATTACAGGTCAGTACTAAAGATAGTATTGCAGGGACTTCAGTCATTTTAAAAAATCACGAAGTAATTTTTCAGAAAGTTTATACCTCAAAACTTACGGGTGATGATCTGGCCGAAAAGCTTTTTACGCTTTTATCTACCATGAAGAAATTCAGATTAGACAGACGGGTTTCTCCAACAGAAACAGAGTTTATTGGGAAACTAACTTATTATATGGTAGATGCCAGAAAATATGGAGGAACTGTTTTCGCGACACCAGCTATATTGAGTTATCCTGTTACCGCATCGGTAGTCATTAATATTAAAGACTATAAATACAGAGTCACGATTGCAGATATTACCTTTAAGGATATAGAATCAGCAACTAAAGGAGAGTTCAGAGATGTTACCTTAAGTGAGCATATCACGCAAAACAGACGCAGCCAGCTTAAAACAGGGAAATCAGCGTTAAGACTTGCTCAGTTTATTGATCAGGACTTTTCTGACAGGTTTGATCTGATGAAATCCAGTCTGAATGATGATTTCTAAATTTTAATCTTTATTCAGGTCTGTAGCGGTATCAGTAGTTGAGAGCCTGAACTGTTCAGCTGTCAGGCCGGTTTGTTTTTTAAAGAATCTGCTGAAATAGGCCCTGTCTTCGAAATTAAGTTCGTAAGCAATTTCTTTTATCGTCCTTTCACTGCTGATGAGTTTTCGTTTAGCCTCAACTATCAGACGGATATGTAAGAGCTGGGTTAAGGTTTTATTCATCTTTTCTTTCAGTATCTGATTCAGTCTTTTTTCGCTTATCCCAATTTTTTCGGCGTAGAACGATGCTTTGCGTTCTTTGTGATAATACCGGTCCATAAGCATGATAAATTCATAAACTCTTTTCTGGTTGATGTCCTGATTCAGAAAAGCATGCTGATTAAGCCGGACCAGGTTTAATAAAAAGACTTTAAGTAGTGATTTCAGCACAAGATAGGTGCCGTATGGGTTTTGGTATTCTTCCGTAATTAAGGCATGAAGATGAGTAAAACGATGAGCTGTTTCAGGATCTATAGACAGCATGGAAAACTGCCCCTGTCTGTTAAATAAGTTAAAGATATCCATTGCATATTCTTTATCATCTTCCTCCAGGTAATCCCGTTTAAAAGCTATCAGATGACCTTTTTTGTCTTCTGTTGAAATCATAACCGAACGAAACGGCGGGATTAAACAGACAAACTGTTCTGCTGCAGGGTTTTCGTCTGCTGCTGTATCATTATTCTTGTAGCTGAACCAGATCATTTCAAAGTATTCCTGTCTGACAGTACTTTGCATGTAGTTTTTGGGGCAATCACACAATGGAAAAACAAGAAACTTTGAAGGGTCTATCTGGTGTACAAACTTCATATCACAATTGACTGGCCGGTGCGTAAACGTTCTGATTGCTCAAGCAGCTATCAGGATACCCCGGTAAAGATAAGAGGATACCCTGAATTGCTTTTAATCAGCTGCCTGAAAGACAAAATTAAATAACGTCGGCAAGAGATCCGATTTTAACTTTTTCTCCCGTTTCTCTTTCATAAAGTTCAGGAAGGAAAATTCCCAGGTTACTCATTTCTTCATGGCAGTGCTTCAGTAATCCGGCACCGGCTGCATCAGGATAAATTGCTGAGCGGGTTTCAAAGTCGTTTTTCAGCTCATTTTCTTCAAAATATCCTAACCAGAATCTGCTGCGCATTTCACAGCCATAAGGAGTATCTCTGACAAAGTGCATGAGTTTAGCCACATAACCAGGCTGTCCTTCCAGTGCCAGACGGGCATGTACCAAAGTTACACCTAATTCTGCAAAACGGGACGTATCCATTACAGTAGCGGGGTCAAGGAATGTAATTCTTAGTTTATGGATTTCTTCACCGCCAAGACGCTCGTGAGCAATATGGGTACCGCCAATGTACTTTCCTGTGCCACGTTCACCAATCCAGTCGCTAAATACATGGTCTTGTTTATGCCACCAGGAATACTGTTCTGAGTTATGTACATAACCTACCCACCATTCAATCATTTTTCCTGTGATATTCATCAGACTTGATCTTGCTGCAACAACCAGCAGTCCATCTTCATAACGTTTGTAACCAGCTTCAAAAGGCAGGTAACCAGGGTTTAATAAGTCATTTACTTCTTCTATTCTCATGATATTAGTATTTATTTGTTTAAAAACTGATGATTTGTTTTAAAGATTTTGATCGTGTATCTGGCATGGATCACCAGGATAACAGCAGTGATAAGCGCTATAAAGGCGGCAATCATAAATATAGTTTTGAGGTCGAATGGCAGGCCGCCGATAAAGGAAGAGAGAAACTGTCCGCCAAATACCGCCATGGAATAATAGCTGAGATTTCTGCCCCGGTTTTGAGGATTACTTATTTCTATGGTCACATGATTGAGCAGCGGGATAGTAAAACCAAAACCAATTCCTGTAAATACTGCTGCAATCAGCAGTCCGGCTGTACCGGCTGAGCATGCAAATAAGAGCTGTCCTGACAGGAAAGAGATGAAACCTAAAGGTACAGTATAGTTTGCGCTGAGTTTTTTGACTACCCGTGGCATTAAACTGGCCGCTATGGCCGCAATTAATGAGATAAAGGCCATGAAATAACCTGTCTGGGAAGTTGAAAAGTGAAATGATCCGGGTAAATACTGTGGAAGCCCTGAAAAGACTATGAAAAAGAGGATCATAGCTATGGCTGTACTGATGATGATTTTCAGCAGATCCTTAGGAACTTCATCAGAGCGGTGCCCGGGTAAATGTACAGGGGTTCTGGAAAGTCTGGGAACGCTGATGAGCAGCAGTGGTAAGCAGATCAAAGCAGTCAGGTAGATCAGAAAAGGAAACCGCCATCCTGATTCTCCCATTAAACCTCCTAAGCTCAGAAAAACCACGCCGCCTATTTCGATTGCCATGCCCTGCCAGGCAATCATTTTCATACGGGCTTCACCTTCAAAAAAGTCGGCTATTAATCCTGTTCCCGCTGTCTGGATTGCAGCAGTTGCAGCACCCAGTAAAATGCGGTCTGCAATGACGATATAGGGATTGTTCAGCACTGCACCGGTTACGCCAAATATGGCATAGGGAATTAAACTCCAGACCATCAGGGAAAATGGACCTTTATGGTCAGATAATTTGCCCATCAGCGGGGCAAATAGTACAACGCCGAGTGCGGGTAAGGTGATCAGCCAGCCGGGATTATCGGTAAATCCGAGATGTGCAGCTGTTTCTGTTAAAGAAGGAGCAATGACGGTTCCTACCATAATGGTAAGACTGCTTGTCAGCAGAAGAACGAAAATGCCCGTTTTTGATAGTGTTTTCATGATCTTTGTGGGGCTGATCATTTTTTTATCAGATCAGCACTACAAAGATCATTGCAGTATCAGAGGCTTTCGTGTATTATTTCCTAATGTTGTTGCACTATCTGGAAATTTATCTGGCAGTTGCTGTTCTGCTATGCACAGTATTTTGTTTTCTGATAAATACAACCAGCCAGCTTAAAGCAATAAAAGCATACAGACCAAGGATGGCAACAGAGAGTGGAGTAACTGCAGCATCTGCATTTTTGGTGGTCATAAAAAGTGTCAGTATGGATAATCCTATTCCGGCACCAAGAAAATAAGAGGTGGTTGCGAGACTGGAGGCCAGGCCATAATGCTGACTTGGGATATCCTGTATGGAAAGTACAGACAGACTGGTATAACTGATGGTCATTCCCAGTCCGGAAACAAATGCAGCTGATAATAAAATAAGCCATAGGGAATGCCCCATAAAGATAGAACTGATCAGCAGAATTGCTCCGATGAGCATCATGGTCATCCCTATAAAACCAGTTTGACCAATATTATATCTTCTCATGATTCCCGGCAAGGCAAATTTGGCAACTACAGCCGATAAGATGCTGAAGGGAACCAGTAGCAAACCAGATTTGGCAGCACTGAAACTCATGTCTTTTTGAAGCAGCAGGGAGATAATGAACAGATAACCTGTAAAAAAAGAACCCAGCAAAAAGAAAACACCATTGGCAGTAACAACTTTTGACGAGCGAAAGATTGATAAATCTATCAGCGGCTCCTTTAAGGTGGTAAGTCTGGTAAATAAAAGCTTCATAGAGATAATAATACCAGCGGCGAGGCCAGACAACAGCAGATAATGCCGCTGAAAATTACCCAGTTCATGAACTCCGTAACTTAACATCAGCAGCGCAGCAACCAGTAAAAAACCAGAGATAAGATCCGGTGATTTTTTTGATTCTCTGGCGGGATCAGTATCAAGATAATACCATGAAAGTATAATTACTGCAGCTAAAACAGGTACATTGATCAGGAAGACCCAGTGCCAGCCCCAGTAAGTACTGATTATTCCACCGATGGATAAACCACTTCCTGATCCGATAGCGGCAAAAGAACTGAAAATACCTATTGCTTTGCTGCGTTCATGTTTTTCAGTAAAAGTATGGGTAACTATTGATAATGCTGATGGCATAATCAGTGCAGCGGCCAGTCCCTGTACGGCACGGTAAAAAGCTAATATCCCAAATGAACCTGAAAGTCCGGCACCCAGTGAGGTTAACAGAAATAAAGCTGCACCAATCATAAAGATGGTCTTTCTGCCAATTATATCAGATAATTTTCCGCCTATAATCAGGAAACCGCCATAAAGTAATACATAAAGCGTTTGTAACCATTGTACCTGGTCATTACTGATATTGAACTGTGACTGTATAGAGGGAATAGTTAAATTAATAATGGCAATATCCAGTGCTTCTACGAAAATACCCATCGAAGCAATGGTGAGAATAAGGTTTTTTTTTGAGATCATATGTTGATTTTGTTCTGTCAAAGGTATTTATATAGAATAGACTATAGAAATTATAATAATTATTTAGAACAAATAATATATTTGATTGATTTTAAAAGAACAAAAGTGCTATAAGAATGCTTTTATGATGACAAATACAGAACAGTCCGAAAAACCAGTTATAACTTTAGACGCCAAGGATTACGAAATTCTCAGGTTACTGGAAGAAAATGCGAAGCTTACCGTCAGAGAAATAGCTGCCATGATCCACTTAAGCCCGACACCAACACATGAGCGGATTAAACGGATGGAGAAGAGCGGTGTAATTAAACAGTATGCTGCTATCCTGAACAGACAGCTGGTAGGGAAGGGGATGATTGTTCTTTGTATGATCACTTTAAGAGAACATAATAAGAAAGCAGGTGAAGTTTTTATTAAGGCGATGCTGGAGTTTAAGGAAATTGTAGAATGCTATAATATTTCCGGTGATTTTGATTTTATGGTCAAGATTGTTGCACAGAGCATGGAGGATTATCACAATTTCTTTGTGAATAAACTAGGTGAGGTTAAAGGAATTGGGCAGACCAAAAGTATTTTTGTAATGGCTGCAGTTAAAGAAACGCATAACCTGTTATAATTATGCGTTCCCTGTAAGGCGGGTATTTGGGTTGCCTAAGCGACAAATTCATTACTGTTAATCAGCTGGCTGTTCTCTGCATAAAACTTTTGTTTCTCCTGAAACTGAAAACTCATTTTTCCCATGTTTAAGCCATTGGCTTGAGAATGACCAATAAAGACATCGTGTCCGGTTGCATTTTTTAAAACCATGGTATGTGTTTTTTTCTGATGAGTATTCGCGCTGATAATGAAATCAATAAGTTCTGATTGCTGTGCCAGTGTGGTATTGTCAGCCACATTGTTTTTTTGCAGGTAATCAAGACCGGACAGACAAATGACAAGATCACAATTCAGTTCGTTTATGAGCTGTTTGGCTATCTCACTGGCTTTTTTTACAGGATCCTGATAGCCTATACCATTAATTTCGGGCCCTACTCCTGTAACGCCAATTTTGAATTTACCAAAATTAATAATTTGCCATGGTTTGACCACTGCGGCTAACCTGGGATTTTTAAATCTATAATTACAGTTCACCAGACAAAAATTCATCTGGTTAGTTAATGCGGCCAGGTAGGCTTCTCCCTGACTAAGATCCTGTACAGAAGGTGTACTGGCATGATAACCGGCAGCGTTCATAGCCACAATGACTGCATGATGCTGAGCATTATCGCGGCCATTTCCCAGAAAATTCCCTGCATCCAGAATCAATCCTCCTGTATCCTGATTGTTCAGCAGTTTTTTGATGTTATTTATTCCACCGTGTTTCATCTGCTGATCAGGCAAATGTCCGTTGAGCTGGCTGCTATGATAGATAATTACCTGCTTAGCTGACTGCTGCAAAGTAGTAGCAGTTTTACTGATATGAGCAAGAGAGGTGATTGGTTTACTAAAGAGTGTAGCGGCGGCTACAAGGGTACTGTTTTTGAGAAACGACCTGCGGTTTGACATAGCGTTAAGTTTAAGAGCACCATAAACTTAAAGAAATTTATACAGTCATTTCCAAGAGTGAACGAAAAAAAAGAATAAATGTTGCATTTTTCAAAAAAAAAGCTAATTTTATGATGCAATTAACAAAATAATAAAAATATTATTACCTGAACAAGCTGCTGTATATAAAAAAAGCTTAAAATAATTCTTTAAATCCGCTCTCAAAATGGATGAATTTCTCGGCACACTGATCATATTCTCTTTTGGATATGCACCTAAAAACTATGCGCAATGTAATGGCCAATTATTACCTATAGGTCAAAATCAGGCTCTGTTTTCCCTGCTCGGTACGATGTACGGAGGTAACGGGCAAACCACTTTTGCTTTACCTGACCTCAGGGGCAGGGTTCCGGTACATATTGATAATGACTTTAACCAGGGACAAAAATCCGGTGAAGAGTCTCATACACTCCTGATGACTGAAATGCCACAGCATAATCATACACTGGGCTCGGGATATGTTAAAGCAAAAGCCGGAGGGACAGCTGCAAATCAAACTACTCCCGAAGGTAATTACTATGCTGCAAATCCAGCTTTAACCGGTCGCTTCAGCAATCAGACCGATACGGGAATGTACAATAATGCACCTTTCGATACGCAGGTTGTTGGTTCAGGACAAGCGCATGAAAACAGAATGCCTTTCCTGACCCTGAATTTTTGTATCGCACTGTCAGGGGTTTTTCCTTCAAGAAATTAATTACACCATTAAATTTATTATTATGGCAGCAAGTACTCAACCTTTTGTAGGTGAAATTGCTATGGTTGGTTTTAATTTTCCACCGAATGGCTGGGCCACCTGTGATGGACAATTAATGCCAATATCTCAAAATACGGCACTCTTTTCTTTACTGGGGACTTATTATGGAGGGGATGGAAGATCTACTTTCGCACTTCCAAATCTTAAAGGGTCTGTTCCGATAGGCATAGGCCAGGGACCCGGACTGAGTGATCGTGTTTTAGGCGAAGTTTCCGGTACGCCTAATGAAACACTTTCGTTTCAGGAAATGCCAATGCATACACATGCTTTAGGGGCTGGACTTAAAACTGGTACCGCGCCAAATACGGCAAATGCAGTAGCCAGCTTACCGGCAGCAGCGACAAATACGGATAACCTTTATGCGAATACAGCCAGTGCTACAGATTATATGGCACCTTTAGCGGTTAATCTTAATCCTCAGACAAGTGTGTCAGGTGGGAATTTACCACATAATAATATGCAGCCCTACCTGGTTGTCAATTTTGTTATCGCATTAAGGGGAGTGTTCCCACAAAGATCTTAAATCATAAAACTATGTCAGCATCTCAACCTTATGTAGGTGAAATCACAATATTCGGAGGTAATTTTCCTCCATTAGGCTGGGCCTATTGTGATGGCAGCCTATTGCCAATCTCTGAAAATGAGGTCTTATTTAATTTAATCGGGACCACTTATGGTGGTGATGGTCAGAGTACATTTGCTTTACCTGATTTGCGTGGCCGTGTACCGGTTCATATGGGGCAAAATTCGCAGAACGGCTCGAATTACATCATTGGCCAGGTCGGTGGAGTAGAAAATGTAACTGTACTCCCGACGCAGATGCCTCCGCACGCGCATACTGTAACCGGAGAACTGAATATGAAAGTCAGAGCGAATGATCCTGATAATCAGCTCAGCCCTGTGAATAATGGAATTGCTATTGCTGTAGGAAAACGTTATTTCAGCCGTACCCCTACGGCATCAGGTATGATGCCGCTTGATACCAATATCGTATTAAGCAGTGCAGGTAATACGCAACCGCACAACAATATGCAGCCTTATGTTGCACTCAATTTTATCATTTCTCTATTTGGTGTTTTTCCATCACAAACTTAAAAAGACATGACTATAGGTATTCTGCTTCCCGGTTCTACTACTTATCCTTTGATCGCTCATAATTTTATGACTGGATTAAAGGGGAACCTGGCCGGGCTGGCTGCTCCTTTATCTCCTGATTTGCTTACAGCAAGTATTGGTTTTGGTACAGACGCAAACCTGATGCTTAAAGAGGCGGAGATTATGCTGCTGGATAAAAAAGCAGATTTGTTAATTGTCTTTGCGGATCATCCGGTAGTAGAATGCCTTTTTTCACTGATCAATGCACTGAAAAAAATATTGATTATAGTCAATAGCGGGGCTAAATATCCTCCGGTTCACAAACAGCCTTTTGTAATTTATCATACACTTAATTATGCACTGCATTGCAGGCTTATTGGAAAACAGGCGGCTAAAGTAAGCCGTAAAGCTGCTTTTGCCACTTCCTATTATGATGGCGGTTATAGTTTGTGTCATGCTATGAGTAAGGGTTATGCAGATAGCGGGAGTTCAGTGGAGTTTAATTTTGTCAGTAAATTCAAAGCTGAGGAGTTTGACATGGAACCGCTAACCGGTTTTTTGAACTCAAATACTGATGTTCGCCATATCCTGGCAATTTATAGTGATCTGAGCCCGGTATTTTATGAAAAACTTGCTGTAGAAATTCCGGTAACACCTTTAAATATTTTTGTGAATCCGGCAATGCTCGAAGAGCTTCATCTGCCGGAATATGGTATAAATAAAGAAATGTCCGTAAGCTCTTATGTGCCCTGGACAATCCTGTTAACTTCAGGAGAGAATATCGCTTTTTGTGAGACTTTTAAAAGTAAGACTGGCCGTATACCGGATGCCATTGGCGCATTGGGATGGGATACAGGTGCATTAATACTTAAATATATAATGATTGCTTTAGAACATGCTCAGTTCAGCACAAAACAGATCCTGAATGAAATGATGGATGCTGATATCGGCGGAGCTAAAGGAACCCTATATATAGATAATAAAACACATCAGGTGTTTTCTCCGGCGTACCAGGTAAAACTTGACGCAGGAAATCACGTGATCGTACAGGACACAGTATCTCTGAATGAGGTTCTGCAGGAGTGGGATGAAATATGTAATGATCCGCCTCAGGGATACGTGTCAGGATGGATTAATACATATATGTGCTCTTAGAATACTATAAAGACCTAAATATATTAACGCTCATTAATCCATCATACCATGGAAATCTTTATTCAAAGGTTGATCAAAGGCATAATCCTGTCTTTTATCCTCCTTACTGGCATTAATTTTAATGCCTCAGCACAATGCACGCTCGGAAAAGGAGATGTAGTCATTACTGGCTATGATCTTCAGGACGGAGGCACGCCGGCTGGTCTGGATGATCAGTTCTCATTTTTGTTATTGCGTGAAATACCCGCAGGTACAGATATCTATTTTACAGATTTTGGCTGGACTTCCGCCAATGCTTTTCAGGCAGATATCCAGGCGACAACTGATGGTGTTATCAAGTGGACTTCAGATAAAATCTATCCGGCAGGTACCGAGATTTATGTTTTCTGTAAGTATCAGCTGAAGGCATTTGACAAACTGAATGCACCGGCAGGTACGGTTACCGGAGTAGTAGAAACGGTAGCGACCAGAGCAAATCCGCCTGGTCCGGACCATCAGTATATGAGTCTGGGAATATTCTCCGGTGATCAGATTTTTGCTTTTACAGGCAGTGTGGGAGTACCCACGCTTCTTGCCGGTATCAGTATGAATCATGATAATGGAAGTGGTACCAGTGGATGGGATGCTGCTTTAACACCATTGACTTTTGCTGCTGATCGTTCGATGTTACCAGCTGTACTGTCGGCTGGTGCACAGAATATGTCTGTTATCTCCCACGGAGATCCTGGTGATCCGGCTTTCAATACCGGATATACAGGTCGTTACAAAAAAACGGCCGGTGGTGTTACCGCAGGAGCAGCAAGTACAATTTTAAATACTGTTAACACAAGACTGAACTGGGAAGTGGATGATAATGGAAATCATTATTCACCTTTTCTTACAGGCGAAACATTTATTGTATTAGGGGCATCGTTTTCTGTTCAGCCAGCAGATAAATTGAATCAATGTGCCGGGAGCGGAACCACTTTCACGGCTACTGCTATTAATTTTTGTGCTTTAAAATGGCAGTTAAGTACAGACGGAGGCGGATCTTTTGCAGATATCACTGATAACGCTGTCTATTCCGGTTCTACCAGTGCTACATTAACCATTTCAAATGTTACTGGCCTAAATAATAACCGTTACAGGCTCAATGCCACCGGTGCTGCTGGTTCAGTCAGCTCAAACAATGCATTATTAACATTATCCAGCCAGGTTATCAATTTAAGCCCGACACTGGCTGCGGGAACCTACAAAACTGCTTATAGCCAGCCAGTCACTGTAGCTTCGGGTGGGGGTGCGCCATTTGTTTATACATTGGTGACTCCCGGAACACTGCCTCCTGGTTTGTCACT
This sequence comes from Pedobacter lusitanus, assembly GCF_040026395.1. NCBI lineage: Bacteria > Pseudomonadati > Bacteroidota > Sphingobacteriia > Sphingobacteriales > Sphingobacteriaceae > Pedobacter > Pedobacter lusitanus. The sequence continues at coordinate 1,902,517 of NZ_CP157278.1, read as the reverse complement.
ATCTGGAAGTGGGGTTATATCAGGAACTCCAACAGCGACAGGTACTTATAATTTTAGTGTTAATGTTACCGGGGCATGCGTAAGTTCAGGTTCGCAAAACTTTACATTGATAATTGCTCCGAAAGCCCTGACAGCAACGTTTGCCGCGGTTACCAAAGCCTATAATGGTGATGTGGTAGCCAATGTGGTTTTTGATCCGCTTAACGCAGCAAGTGGGGTGGTAGCTCCGGATGTAGTCAGCGTGACTTATACTTCGGCTGCTTATAATACTGCAGCTGTTGGAAGTGCTAAACCAATTACGATTACAGGTTTGGCTTTAACGGGTGCTTCAAGTGCTTCTTATACCCTGAATCCTGTTGTAGTTACCGGTACTATTACTACCGCGACTATTGTTCCGACACTTGCCGGAACAATTACCAAGGTTTACGATGGGAATACAACTGCAGCATTAACAGGAGCAAACTATAGTTTTACAGGTAAAGTAGGTACAGAGAACGTAGCTTTAAATAACCCTGCCAGCGGAACTTATGCGCTTAAAGATATTGGCAACCGTACAGTAACAGTAACTGGTCTGACCTTAACCGGAACTGATGCCGGAAATTATACCCTTTCTACAACCAGCGTAACAGCTCCGGGCACAATTACCTCAGCGACTATAGTTCCGACACTTGCCGGAACGATTACCAAGGTCTATGATGGGAATACAGCTGCTGCATTAACTGGGGCTAACTATAGTTTTACAGGTAAGATAGGCACAGAAAATGTGGCATTGAACAATCCCGCCGCCGGAAGTTACAACCTGAAAGATGTAGGTGGCAGGACGGTAACTGTCACAGGTCTGACCTTAACAGGAACTGATGCGGCGAACTATACCCTTTCCACAACCAGCTTAACAGCTCCGGGTACAATCACCTCTGTGATTATTGTTCCGACACTTGCCGGAACGATTACCAAAGTCTATGATGGTAATACGACTGCCGCACTGACTGCTGCAAATTATAGTTTTACAGGTAAGGTAGGTACAGAGAATGTAGCTTTAAATAATCCTTTGGTGGGTAGTTATAGCCTGAAAGATATAGGTAGCAGAACGGTAACTGTAAGTGGTTTGGCCTTAACCGGAACTGATGCAGGTAACTACACGCTTTCGGCAATCAGTTTAACAGCTCCGGGTACAATCACCTCTGTGATTATTGTTCCGACACTTGCCGGAACGATTACCAAAGTTTATGATGGGAATACAACAGCAGCATTAACTGGGGCTAACTATAGTTTTACAGGTAAAGTAGGTACAGAGAATGTAGCTTTAAATAATCCTTTGGCGGGTAGTTATAGCCTGAAAGATATAGGTAACAGAACGGTAACTGTAAGTGGTTTGGCCTTAACCGGAACTGATGCAGGTAACTACACGCTTTCGGCAATCAGTTTAACAGCTCCGGGTACAATTACCTCAGCGACTATAGTTCCGACACTTGCCGGAACGATTACCAAGGTTTACGATGGAAATACAGCTGCAGCAATAACTGGGGCTAACTATAGTTTTACGGGTAAGATAGGCACAGAAAATGTGGCATTGAATAACCCTGCCGCCGGAAGTTACAGCCTGAAAGATGTAGGTAGCAGGACGGTAACTGTCACAGGTCTGACCTTAACAGGAACTGATGCGGCAAACTACACCCTTTCCACAACCAGCTTAACAGCTCCGGGCACTATTACTACAGCGACTATTGTTCCGGCACTTGCAGGAACAATTACTAAAATTTATGATGGAAATATTGGTGCAACATTAACAGGCAGTAATTACAGTTTCACTGGTAAAATAGGAACCGAAAACGTAGCTTTAAATAATCCTGCCAGCGGAAATTATGCACTTAAAGATGTAGGAAACCGTTTGGTAAGTGTTAGCGGAATCGCTTTAACCGGAACCGATGCTGCAAACTATACACTTTCTACAACCAGTTTAACTGCACCGGGAGTAATTACCAGCGCAATTGTCATTCCTTCTCTTGTTGGAACAATCACTAAAGTTTATGACGGTAATACAATAGCCACACTAACTGCTGCTAATTATAATCTTGCAGGCCGGATAGGTGCAGATGATGTAGCCTTAAATAATCCTCCCACCGGAAGTTATAACCTGAAAGATGCAGGTAACAGAACGGTAACTGTAAGCGGGCTCACACTAACCGGAACTGATGCGGGTAATTATACGCTTATTACAACCAGTATAACCGCACCGGGTACGATCACGTCAGCTACAATTACACCTGTCCTTGCCGGAACTATAACCAAAGTTTATGATGGTAATACTGCTGCAGCTTTAACTGCTGCGAATTACAGTTTTACTGGAAATATAGGTGCAGATATCGTAGCCCTAAATAATCCTTCGTCAGGAACATATGATCTGAAAAACGCGGGAAGCAGAACTGTGTCGGTTAGTGGTATTGCACTAACCGGAACTAATGCAGGTAATTATACGCTTTCGGCAACCAGTCTGACAGCACCGGGTACGATCACAGCCGCCGCCATTACACCTGTGCTTGCCGGAACAATTACTAAAGTTTATGACGGTAATACTATTGCAGCGTTAACTGCTGCGAATTACAGTTTCACAGGAAATATAGGGGCAGACGATGTAGCTATCAATAACCCTGCAGCGGGTACTTATGATCTGAAAGTTGCTGGTAACAGAACAGTGAGTGTCAGCGGAGTCGCTCTGACGGGAACTGATGCAGCTAATTATGCGCTTTCAACTACCAGCTTAACAGCGCCGGGTACAATCACTACGGCAACCCTGATACCTGCTCTTGCAGGCACGATTACCAAAGTTTATGATGGTAATACAACCGCCACTTTAACTGGTGCCAATTATAGCTTTACAGGTAATGTAGGTACGGATAATGTAGCGCTGAATAATCCGGCAACCGGAAGTTATGATCTTAAAGATGCAGGCAACAGAACAGTGAGTGTGAGCGGAGTGAGTCTGACAGGTACTGATGCGGCTAACTATGTGCTTTCTACGACCAGCTTAACAGCGCCAGGTACGATCACATCAGCTACTATCATCCCTGTTCTGGCCGGTACGATTACCAAAGTTTACGATGGTAATACCGCAGCTGCACTGACTGCTGCAAATTACAGTTTTACAGGAAATATAGGTGCTGATAATGTGGGCTTAAATAATCCTTCGTCAGGAACATATGATGTGAAAAATGCAGGAAGCAGAACTGTAACGGTTAATGGAATAACATTAACGGGAACCAATGCGGCTAACTACACACTTTCAGTAACCAGCTTAACAGCTCCGGGTACAATTACCTCTGCGACAATTGTTCCTGTCCTGGCTGGTACAATCACTAAAGTTTACGATGGTAATACCACAGCTGAACTGTCTGCTGCAAATTATAGTTTTACAGGAAAGATAGGTGCTGACAATGTAGATCTGAATAATCCGCTTACGGGTGCATACAGCAATAAAAATATTGGCAGCCGTACAGTGAGTGTGACAGGAGTTGCACTGACAGGTACTGATGCAGCCAATTATGTGCTTTCTACAACCAGTTTATCAGCTCCGGGTACTATTACTACGGCAACTATTATTCCTATGCTTGCAGGAACAATTACCAAAGTTTATAATGGTAATACTATAGCTACGCTGACTGCTGCTAACTATAGTTTTACAGGTAAAGTAGGATCGGAGATTGTCAATCTGAATAATCCGGTAACCGGTGTTTATAGTAGTAAAGATGTGGGTAACAGAACTGTAGCTGTGAGCGGCATTACACTTACCGGAGCAGATGCAGCCAATTATACTTTGTCTGCTACAAGTCTGACAGCACCTGGTACAATCACAGCCAGAACCATTACACCTGTGCTGGCAGGTACGATTACCAAAGTTTATGATGGCAATACTACTGCAGCTTTAACAGCTGCTAACTATAGCTTTACAGGGAATGTAGCTGCTGAAGATGTCGCATTGAATAATCCGGTCAACGGAACATACGATAATAAAAATGTGGCAACCGGTAAACTCGTGACCGTTAGCGGAATCATCTTAACAGGGGCTGATGCAGGGAACTATGTACTGGCAGTAACAAATCTGAGCAGTTCTAACGGGGTCATTACTCCACAGGTTTTAACAGTTACAGCCGATAATAAGGAGATGATACAAGGAACTGCTGTACCTCCTTTAACAGTAACCTATAACGGATTTGTAAATGGAGAAACTACAAATGTGTTTACTACTGCCACTACTATAAGTACTACTGCAAGCAGCAGTTCGCTGGCTGGTAATTATCCGGTGACAGTGAGTGCGACAGCTGCGGCAAACTATGCTGTCACTTTTGTCAACGGCGTACTTACAGTAAAACCAGGGGTACCGACAAGTATTAGTCTTGCGGCAGTACCTTTATTTGAAAACAGACCTGCAGGAGCATTGGCCGGAACATTAAGCAGTACCTCTTTAGATCCGAATGCTACTTTCACTTATACGCTGGTTGGTGGCAGCGGAGATACGGATAACTCTTTATTCAGTATCACAGGCGATCAGGTGAAAACTAAAACAAGTCTGAGTTTTGTGCAAAAATCAAATTACAGTATCAGGGTAAGAAGTACTACTCAATATGGTTTAACCTTAGACAAACAGTTTAATATTACACTGATTGATGTTAACGAAGTACCTACTTTGAATTCAATAGCGGGTGTTACCCAATGTAATACGACGGCTAAACAAACTATTGCACTGACAGGAATTAGTCCGGGACCTGAGCCTGCTCAAACTACTGTGCTAACTGTCAGTTCAGATAAACCAGCGATGTTCAGCGACCTGAAAGTAAGCCAGGAAACAGGTGGAAACGGTACACTTACTTACCGTTTGGCTAACAGTGGTGTTTCGGGAACAGTAAATGTCACTGTTACTGTAAAAGATAACGGTGGAACTGCAAACGGCGGAGCTGATACTTATAGCAGAACCATTGTGATGACGATTAATCCGCTTCCGGTGATCAGTATTGTTTCTTCGGCAGGAACAGAAATCTCGAAAGGTATAACGACAAAACTTACGGCAAGTGGTGGAAGTACTTATGTCTGGGCAAATGCATCAGGTATAATCAGTGGTCAGAATACTGCTGTACTAACCATCAGACCGGCTCAGACTGCAACTTATACTGTCACTGCTGTTAATGCAACTGGCTGCAGCAGTAGTCAGCAGATTACTATTAGTGTCGATGAGGATTACAAAACTATTGATGCGACCAATATTTTAACACCTAACGGTGATGGAATAAATGATCTTTTTGTTATCCGGAATATTGATATGTATCCGAATAATGAGGTGAAAATATTTGACCGCGCCGGAAGATTGATTTACAGTAAAAAATCATACGATAACAGTTGGGATGGAACAATAAGCGGTAATCCATTGAGTGAAGGTACTTATTTCTACGTATTGGATTTTGGTAATGGCAGAAGCAAGATCAAAGGCTTTATTACGCTGGTAAGAAACAAATAATAATTAAAATTATGAAAAGGAATCTAGCAATATGGGGATTAATAACGGGGCTGTTTTTATTGACTTCAAAACAATCATCCGCCCAGTTGAATCCATTGTCAGCAATGTATTATCAGAACCAATATCTGGGTAATCCTGCAATGGTAGGAATTGATCAGGGACTTGAATTTAACCTGGCTTACCGGGCGCAATGGAATGGTGCGCCCGGAGCGCCTGTTACCCAATCGGTAACCGGTAATTATGGGGTTACCAAAAGAGTCGGATTAGGGATTAATGTCAGCAATGATAAAATAGGCTTACAACGCTGGACCAGAGTTGTAGGAACCTACGCTTATCATTTGCCACTGAATGACAACGGACACCAGTTACATTTTGGGGTGTCGTTTGGTTTTTCAAATGAAAGACTGAATGAAAATCTGGTTAACGGAGATCCGAATGATCCTGGGATCAGTCAGTATAACCAGCGGTCAACTTATGTTGACGGAGATTTTGGTGCTGCTTACACGGCTGACAGATTAACTATACAGGGAGCGTTACCCAATCTGAAAAGCGTATTTCACAAAACAGATTTGAATAATGGGGTTGATCAGGCCACATTCTACGGGGCAGCCAGCTACAGACTGGAACTGAGTAAAGGAGAAGATGGTGTAGATGTGGAGCCAAAAGTGGCTTTAAGAGGTGTGAAAGGATACAGTGATATATTTGACGCAGGTGCAAATCTTGTTTTTGCCAATAAAAAAGTCAATGTATTCGGTCTGTATCATTCTACGCAAAGTTTTACTGTGGGTATGGGACTGCAGTACCAGGCATTGAATCTGAATGCTTCTTATACTTCAGGCACTGCAGCCTTAAAAGGTTATGTTGATGGTAATTTTGAACTGAGTTTAAGGATTCGCGTATTTTAAGAGTTTATGATAACACAGATAAGAAATTAGCAGTACAGCAAAAACTACAATTGGCATAAAGGACATCGGAACAACTCCATCAACATAGAGATGGGCAATTAAGGCAGAAATGTAGGTAATACCCAATGCTACATAAGCCCACTCTTTTAGACGTGATGGTAATTTGGGGATGATCAGAATCAGACCGCCGATGAAAGAGCCAATACCTGCTTCTACATGAAACCAGTATGGTAAACCCAGGTGCTGTGTACCCTGAAGTGCCATTCATTTTTTATTGTTAAGCAGGTGTTAAAGTTAAATAGGGGGGTGATTTGCGACAATAATGATGATGTTGCTGCTCAAACAAAATAATTTGTTTGCTGTTGTAATCTTCAGTATTCAAACAGAATTTATGAATACATTTGAACCTTTCTGGACTAACGCAGTCTACTGTTATAATGAAGATGCAAAAACTGGTAAATACCTTAATTAAATTTAACCTTATCCTGGCCATCGTTTTGGGTTTGCAGGGAAGGGTAATTGCCAGGTATGCTGATGCATTTTTTCATAAAGGTGCGTCAACAGAAATAGGGACCTTAAAAACCCCTATGTGCAGAGCCAAGGTTATGCATCTCAGATTACTTTGTTTTGAGCAGGATTTTCTGCTTACAGAACCGCCTGTAGCTCTTACAACTATACTAACACCTCCATCCCTGGTTGTTGTACAGGCCTATCAGGTATTGTATACTACCAAAAGTCTCAGCGGTCATGAACTCCGGCTGCTTCCGCTGCGGGCACCACCTTACTGTTAATCCGTTCCAGAAGATATCTTCTTCTTTTCCTCCCTTTTTATAGCTATATTAATATGTTAAAGTGTTAATACAGTGTATTTTGTATATGACCAATTTTTAATTGGAAATGATTCTAGTCTGAAGAACAATGAACACATTTAAAACTCCGTTAGCCATTCTGGCTTCCCTTATCATGCTTTCCTCCTGCAACAGTAAAAAGGGGAAAGATAAAACTACCGATCAGGCTAAACCCTATCCTGTAATTACCCTTTCGCCGGCAACAGCCAATATCTATTCTGATTATCCGGCTACTATACAGGGGATACAGAATATTGAGATACGTCCGAAAATTGATGGATATGTCTCAGATATTTATGTGGATGAAGGTGCATCAGTCAAAAAAGGACAATTACTTTTTCGCATTAATGCGCCGCAATATGAACAGAATGTAAAAACTACAGAAGCAAATATAAAAATTGCGCAGGCCGATGTGGATGCTGCAAGAATGAACGTTGATAAAGTAAAACCATTGGTGGACGATGATATTGTCAGCCCTTATCAGCTTAAATCTGCTAAATATACCCTGGAATCAAAACAGGGTGCACTGGCGCAGGCTATTGCCGCATTAAATAATGCTAAAACAAATCTGAGTTATACACAGATCTACAGTCCGGTAGACGGGGTAATTGGTATTCTTCCTTATAAAATCGGGAGTCTGGTAAGCAGTACAACGACCAGTCCGCTTACTACTGTCTCCAATATTGAAAAAATATATGCTTATTTCTCGATTAACGAAAGACAGGGACTTGACTTTTTTCTTAATGCCAAAGGGGTAACCATGCAGCAGAAGCTGACCACATTACCACCGGTCAACCTGGTGCTGGCTAATGGAAATATCCTGCCAGCTGAAGGAAAAGTAGAAACAGCCAGCGGTTTAATTAATGCTCAGACAGGGTCTATTAATATGAGGGCAACTTTTCCTAATCATGATGGCCTGGTAAGAAGTGGCAGCAGTGCCGTAGTGCGTATTCCCAGAACGATTAATTCTGCTTTGCTTGTTCCGCAGAAGGCAACTTATCAGATACAGGGAAAGCTATTTGTATATGTCCTGGATCAAACGAACAAAGTAAAGTCTGTAGAAATTACCACAACTGCAAATGCTGATGATTCTTATGTAGTTCAAAAAGGATTGAAAGCCGGTGATAAAATAGTAGCGGATGGAATTTCAAATCTGAGAGAAGGTTTAACCATCATACCCACTCAGATAAATGCTGACAGTGTTAATCATCGTCCTTAACGGCTCACCCATTAATTTAAGAAATCTCAGCATATGTTAAAGCTATTTATTGAACGTCCGGTGTTATCAACCGTGGTCTCTATTATTATAGTTACCCTGGGTGTACTGGGCCTGGTTTCCCTTCCCATTTCCCAATACCCTGATATTGCGCCGCCAACTGTCCAGGTCTCTGCCAACTATAGCGGCGCCAGTGCAGACGTAGTGCTCAAAAGTGTGATAGTCCCGCTGGAACAGCAAATCAACGGGGTAGAAAATATGGATTATATTACCTCTACTGCCGGCAATGACGGATCAGGAAATATTACAGTCAGTTTTAAAATTGGCAGTGATCCGAATATGGCTGCGGTCAATGTACAGAACGCAGTTTCAAGAGCTACCCCTTTATTACCGCAGGAAGTAACCAAAGCCGGGGTAACCGTACAGAAAAAACAAACAAGTACACTACTGATTTTCTCGGTTTACAGTGATAATCCACAATATGATCAGACCTTTTTACAGAACTACGTAGACATTAATATTGTTCCCGAAGTTAAAAGGATTCAGGGAGTTGGGGATGCTTCTGCTTCAGGTCAGATGGATTATTCTATGCGTATCTGGCTTAATCCGCAGGCTATGGCCTCTTATGGACTGGTACCGGCTGATGTTACAGCTGCACTGTCTGATCAGAATATACAGGCAGCCCCGGGGCAGTTTGGTGAACGTGGTGGACAGGCATTCCAGTATGTGATCAAGTATCCCGGTACACTGGTTGATACTGCCCAGTTTGGCAATATAGTGATCCGTTCTAATGATCGCAGCCGGTTGCTGAGACTTAAGGATATTGCCCGTATCCAGCTCGGTGCCCTGAGTTATTTTAACAGTACCAGAACCAACGGACATCCTGCGGTATCCATTAATGTGGCTCAGGTAGCTGGTTCCAATGCAAGAGATGTGATCCAGCAAACACTCAAAGTCATGGATAAAGCTTCTAAAACATTTCCTAAAGGCATACATTATGTGGTGCTGCAGAGTGTGGATGATTTTCTGACGGCTTCCATTGACAAGGTGTTGCATACCTTATTTGAAGCCTTCATTCTGGTATTTGTCGTTGTCTTTATTTTTCTCCAGGATTTCAGGTCAACACTTATTCCGGCCATCTCTGTTCCGGTGGCAATTATAGGGACATTTTTCTTTTTGAAACTATTTGGTTTTACGATTAATCTGCTTACCCTTTTTGCACTCATTCTGGCAATTGGTATTGTCGTCGATGATGCCATTGTAGTTGTGGAGGCCGTCCATGCCAAACTGGATAGTGGTTATACTTCTGCCAGGGAAGCCAGTATTGACGCTCTTGGAGAAATATCCAGTGCTATTGTGTCTATTACGCTGGTTATGTCTGCCGTATTTATTCCCGTCAGTTTCATTGGCGGGTCTTCAGGAGTCTTTTATAAACAGTTTGGACTTACATTGGCTATAGCAATTATCCTTTCGGCAATTAATGCACTGACACTCAGTCCTGCACTTTGTGCTTTATTCTTAAAAAGTCATCATGAAAAAGGAAAAGCCAAAATGAGTTTTATGGAGAAATTCTATACTGCTTTTAATACTTCTTTTGAGCGGATGAGTAATAAATATGCCAATACCATTGCCTTTTTCAGTAACAGAAAGTGGATTCCACTGACCATACTTGGCACTTTTATGATTGCACTGTTTTTCCTGGCTAAAAATACAGCTACCGGATTTGTCCCTAATGAGGATCTTGGAGCAGTTAACTGTAATATAACCCTGCCTCCGGATGCTTCTCTGGAAAGGACTGATGAGGTAACCCGTAAAATAGAAAAACTGGCGCATACGATACCGGAAATTAATAATGTACTGGCTATTACCGGCCGGGGACAGCTTTCCGGAACCGGGAGTAATTATGCAACGGTAGTCATGCGGCTCATCCCATGGGATAAGAGAAAAAGAGATGTTCAGGCTATTATCAGTGAACTGATCAAAAAATCGGCTGATATCACAGAGGCTGAAGTTAAGTTTTTTGCTCCGGCTACTATACAGGGCTTTGGAACAACCAATGGTTTTGCCTTTCAGCTTCAGGATAGAACAGGCGGAGAAATTCCACAGTTTTATAAGGCCAGTAAAGACTTCCTGTCGGCTTTGTCAGAACGACCGGAAATCCAGTTTGCCACTACCTCGTTTAATCCGAATTTTCCGCAGTACCTGATGAATATGAATGTGCCTAAAATTAAGGATGCAGGTCTTAATGTGGTGGATATTACTTCGGCGATGCAGGGTTATTTCGGTGGTGTTTATGCTTCGAATTTTAATCAGTTCGGACAGCAGTTCAGGGTAATGGTACAATCTTCACCCGAATACAGGATGACCCCGGAAAGTCTGAATGGTGTTTTTGTCCGTACCCCGGATGGACAAATGGTTCCGATAACGGAGTTTTTTACCCTGACCCAAACTTACGGACCACAGGCGATCACCCGTTTTAATTTATATAATTCAATCAGTATTAACGGTACACCTAATCCAGCTTATAGTTCTGGTCAGGCGATCAGTGCGATACAGGAGGTTGCTGCAAAAACTCTTCCTGCAGGATACAGCTATGAATTTTCTGGAATTACCAGAGAAGAGCTGGCAGGAAACAGCCAGACAATTTTCATCTTTTTGCTTTGCCTGGTCTTTGTGTATTTATTGCTTAGTGCACAGTATGAGAGTTATCTGCTGCCATTATCTATTTTACTGACTATACCTGTTGGTACTGCAGGTGCCTTCATGTTTGCACATTTGTTTGGCATCAGTAATAATATTTACGTACAGATTACCCTGGTTATGTTAATCGGATTACTGGCTAAAAATGCCATTCTGATAGTTGAATTTGCTGTAGAAAGAAGACGTTCAGGTATGGAGATCGTGGAAGCTGCTGTAAAAGGAGCACAGGCAAGGCTCAGACCTATACTCATGACTTCATTTGCATTTATCCTGGGTCTGGTACCACTGATGCTGGCTACCGGTGCCGGTGCAAATGGTAACCGTTCTATTGGTGTCGGGGCTGTAGGAGGGATGTTTATCGGAACGGTCTTTGGCCTTTTTATTACCCCAACTTTATTTATTGTGTTTCAGACTCTTCAGGAGAGGATGAAGAAGAAACCCAATCACAAATTATAAATAATTTAATTACAGCAATCAGTAATTATGAAACGATATTTGAAAGTTTATCTGCCCGTTACCGGGCTGATCATATTGTTATCCGCATCGTGCAAAATAACTCAGCCTTATCAAAAGCCAGCAGTGGATATGGAAGGGCTGTACAGGGATAATGTAACTGCCGATACTCTGAGCATTGCCAGTTTACACTGGAAAGAAATGTTTACAGATACCTTACTGCAAAAGTTAATCGGTGAAGGGATCCGCCAGAATTTAAATCTGAAAGCTGCCTATTCCCGTATCCGTCAGTCTAAGGCTTATTTAGAACAGAGCAGGTTGGCATTTTTACCTTCTTTAAGTGGAGATGGCAGTGCAACTGCTGCGGGATCTTCCAATCAGAGTGAGCTGAAAAGTGTAACGCCCTATCAGTATCAGGCAGAACTGACTACAAGTTGGGAGGCCGATTTATGGGGAAAACTGAGTAGCGCAAAACGCGCAAATTTAGCTTCACTGTTACAGGCTGAAGCTAATGCAAGAGCTGTTCAGACAGAGCTGGTAGCCAGTATCGCTACGAATTATTACCGGCTGCTTGCGCTGGATGATCAGTTACTGATTACACAGCAAAGTGTTAAAAACTGGCAGACTACAGTAGATATTATGAAAAAACTAAAGACTGCTGATGTGGTGACGGGTGCAGCAGTAGTACAGAGTGAATCGAGTAAATATGCCGTTGCGGTTACGATTCCGGATCTTATGCAGTCTGTCAGAGAAACGGAAAACGGACTGAACCTGTTACTGGGCAGGGTTCCGGGGCCCATAGAAAGAAGTAAGTTCGATCAGATTCATGCTATTGCCCTGTTGAAAACAGGTGTTCCGGTACAACTGTTAGCTAACCGGCCTGATGTGCAGGCAGCAGAATACAATTTTAAAAATGCTTTTGAATTGAGTAATGTGGCCAGAACTTATTTCTATCCTTCACTGACTATTTCCGCATCGGGTGGATATTCAAGTTTCAGCAGCTTTTTTGGGCCGGGCTCCTGGATCAGCAGCCTGACTGGCGGGTTAACGCAGCCGATATTTAACAAAGGTGCAAACAAGACCAGGTTGAAAGTGGCGCTGGAGCAACAGCAACAAGCGGTTCTGAGCTTTCAGACTACTATACTTACTGCCGGACAGGAAGTTTCCAATGCGATGTATTCTTATCAGAGAGCTTCTGAAAAGAAAATTACGAGAACAAGTCAGCTGGAAAATCTGGAAAAATCAGTTCAGTATACACAGGCGCTGGTCAGATATGGTTCTGCAAATTATACAGAAGTACTGACCGCGCAGCAAAGTTTTCTGGCTGCACAACTTAGCCAGGTAAATGATCAGCTGCAGCAATTACAGGCAACAGTGTCATTGTACCGGGCTCTGGGTGGGGGTTGGAAATAAAATTTAGTCTTTCCATCTTTTGTGTGACCATAACCAGTAAGATGGGGCAACACTGATCGTGTGCTGAAGTTTTTGTGCAAAAGATCTGGTGATTTCCTGGTTACAGGTTTCCTTCGGGCTTTCTGTAATCAGGGAAAAATCTATTTCCCAGCTGTTGTCCGGTTTCCGGTTGATCTCCAGATAAACCACTACAGCATTAGTAGCTATGGCTAATTTTTCAGCACCATTGAACATATTGGTTGACTGATGCATGAAGTCAAATTTATTCTGGTCGCTGGTTCCGGGAAACTGATCGGCGATAAAAATGGACAATTGCGGCTGATCTTTTTGTTTAAGCAGATGCCTTAATGCCTGGTTTGCGGGAATCAGCTGCATGCCGAAACGTCCTCTTACATAGTGAACCAGTTTATTCATAACCGGGCTGGAAAGCGGTTTATAGATCGCATTTGTTTTAAAGGGGAGTCTGGCGGGTAAAATATTCAGGTATTCCCAGTTGCCATAATGGCCTAAAACAGCAATGATATTCCTGTTCTGCTGATGGTAATGCAGCAATAATTCTGTGTTAACCAGCTGTACTTTCTGATCCAGAGACTGTTTGCTTACAGAAAAAAGTTTGACTGTTTCAATGACCATACAGACCAGATGTTTATAATACTCTTTTGCAATCTGCTGAATCTCCGGATAAGATTTGGCCGGCAGGGATCTGGAAAGATTTTGCAGGACTACGTTGTAACGATACCTGAAGACTCTGTAAGACATGAAGTAGAGCATTTTTCCAAGAGTTGCATCGGCTACGGAATAAGGCAGCAGGCTGATCAGGTAAACTGGAAAAAAAATAAGATGATACAGCTGATTGAAAAGTTTATTCCTCACAGGATTCATGAACAAGTTTTAATAGATAAATAACTACGATAATCGCCAGGACCAGGGCTACTGATAAAAAGCCACTGAACATAAAACATAGAGAATGAGTTTGACCTGTCATAAGACTACTAATTTAGGTTGTGAATAGAGGTTACGATAAAACAATTGACCACCTGAGAACGTGCATTGACGAATAGCTTGTTTGGGTTGATCTTCATTTTATATTTTCTTTATCTTGTGACAACCTGATTTGCTTTTACCCTTACTGTCTTTGAAATAAAATCGTATAGTTTTTACGATAGTCCAAAAGGTACGATAGAAGAAATCAATAAAAAGGTAGTAAGTGCCTTATTTGTCAGGGGAGAAGAAGGGCAGTTGAAATGGCATTATTTGCAGGAAAACAGGCATGAGATTACTGAACGATAGGTCCGGTTATCAAGTTTAAGAAATTCAGGCTGGATTTCTGAATTTCTCAAAATAGTTATAAGTGAGTTGTAACGTTTTCCAGAATGCTTTATGCTGCGGAAAATCCACCAGATTCCTGTTCATGTTTTCCTGTGTCATTCTAAATGGGAAGATATGTACAGGAATTTGTGTCTGTCTATTGTTTCTCGCTTCAATAGCAAGTATGTATACTTCCTTTATTTTATCATCTGTGAGTGGAATACAACCCACAGTAAGACAGTTTCCATGGATGTAAATATCTGAACCGGGGTCATGATGACCACTTCTGAGTAAATCAACAGCATTTGGATAATTAATACCCAGAGATAGATAAAAACGGCTCAGAGGATTGAAACGGTCAATATAATAGACACCTTCTGGTGTTTGCAGATCATCTTTTTTAGTCTTCGGACCTAAAACACCGGAATGCGCACTGAAATCATAGGTTTTAAACAGTGCATACCGGGGCTGACTACTGTCTCTAAGCCAGATTTCCAGCTTACCTTCGCTTTTATAAGCCGCGATAAACAGGTCAAAATTATCTTCAAAGTCTTTCCTGAAAAGCTCGTCCCTTAATCCGGGCCATTTTTCAGCATAGGCAGTTTTTACACTTTCAAAATTGAGCTGCTGATTTTTGAAATCATCTTCACCGGATAGAGAATTTTCTGGTTTCCTCAACATATGTAAATGTTTAGCAGATAAATTAGGCAGTACTTTGCTGTACAAATTAATAAATATGAAACGATTATCCAGCCTTTTAGTGGCTATGTTTTTTGCGGGTTCTTCTTTTGCAGCGAAAGTTGATACCGCCGCGGTATATAGTAAAGGCATGAAAAAAGAAGTTCGCTGTGTTTTTATAAGTCCTGATCAGAAAAAAGATGGCGGGCGATTTCCTGTTGTTTATGTGCTGCACGGTTATAGCGGAAGTGCTGTCAGAACGATCAAACAGGACATTCCGGATCTTGCCGCAGAGGCCGATGCCTATCAGATGATTTTTGTTCTTGCTGATGGCGGGTTTGACAGCTGGTATTTTGACAGTCCTGTAAATGCGCAGATCCGTTATGAAAGTTTTATCACTAAAGAACTGATCAGCTATACGGATAAAAATTATCCCTCTATCCCTGTCAGAGAGAAAAGAGCTGTTTACGGATGGAGTATGGGTGGTCATGGAGCCCTTTTTCTGGCTATCCGTCATAAAGATCTGTATGGCGCAGCTGGCAGCATATGCGGCGCAGTTGATTTCAGACCCTTTGTCCATGCTTATGGGATAGAGAAAAGTCTGGGTGATTTCCCTGGTCATGAAAAGAGTTGGGAGATGCATACGGTGAACTATACTATTTCCTCCTTAAAAAATAAGGAACTGAAACTGATTATTGACTGTGGTCTTGATGATCCTTTACTGGAAATCAACAGATCATTGCACCGGAAATTGACTGAGCTTAAAATCGAACATGATTATATAGAACGTCCGGGGGCACATAATGATGCCTACTGGTCCAAAGCATCTGCTTTTCAGTTGCTGTTTATTCATAATTATTTCACCCAATCCTAAATTATAATATCATGATGAACATTGTTAAATGTCTGTTAATGATCTCAGTACTGGGGTCTTTAACTCAAAAGGTAAGTGCACAGGAAATCACTAATCCTAAAGGTTTATACGACCCCCGGGTACATGGGTATTCGCATGTGGCAACAGTACCTGCTAACAGTATACTTGTTTTTGTGGCCGGACAGGCGGGGACTGATAGCGAAGGTCAGCTTAGTAAAGATTTCAGAACACAGGTAAGTTTTACTTTTAAAAATCTGGCAACGGCATTGAAAAGTAAAGGCCTGGAACTGCATCATATTGCTAAACTAACTACGCTTGTAGTCAATTACAATGCTGAAAAACACAAAATACTGATTGAAGAAGGAAAGAAGTTCTGGCCGGATGAGAAATTTCCGGTAAATACACTGATTCCTGTATCAGGACTGGCTTTAGACGGAATGTTAATTGAAATTGATGCAACAGCAGCCGGTGAGGTTATTAAACAAGCTAATCGGGGCTAATATAAAATAAAAATAATCCGATCTTTATTCCCAACAAAAGGAGGGGATAAAGATGGATTCATTTATTAAGGCATTAAACAGATACGCACCGTTATCTACAGCGTGTATCGATGAAATCTTAAAGATTGTGCGGCCAAAAACAATTGCCAGACACGATTTTCTACTCAGAGAAGGGAGTATCCCCAGGACAATTGCCTTTGTCAGCAAGGGGCTTCTGTCTTATTATTACACTACGGAAGAAGGAAATATTGTAATCAAGAAATTTTTCGCTGAAAATTCTTTTGTCGCTTCTACTTCTGCAATGCTTAAAAGAGAACCTGGTCTTTTTAATATCTGTGCGCTTGAAGATACCGATGTGCTTGAATATGATTCATTTGCTTTCCGGCAGTTACTGGAGCGGTTCCCTGATCTGGCTATGTTCCATATTAAATATATGGAGAAACACTGGATCGAAGACAAGGAGGTTCTGGAGATTACGGCAAAATATCAAAATGCGACACAACGTTATCAGAGCTTTCTGCTCACCTATCCTGAGCTGAATGACAGACTTAAACAACATCATATAGCTTCTTATCTGGGGATCACTCCAACCCAGCTTAGCCGGATCCGGAAAGAATTGTTTTTGTGATTTAGGAGAAATAATTAATCTTATATTAGTAACTGTTTAAACATCTAAATTTAAAGAGGTTTCATCAAGCTGTCTGAAAGCATCATATTTTATATATAAAACCACAATTTGCGATGTCAAATATTAAATTGATTATAGAAGAAAGAGCAAGCAATATTGGCAATTTCATAGTCGGGCGGTTATTGCCATTCCGTGAAAAAAGAATGGTAGGCCCGTTTGCCTTTATTGATCACATGGGCCCGGTTGTGCTGAGTGATCACGAAAATCTGGACGTAGCTCCGCATCCACATATTGGTCTTTCTACGCTGACCTATCTTTTTAAGGGCAGCATTATGCATAAAGATAGTTTGGGCAATGAAGTAGAAATTAAGCCGGGTCAGGTAAATTGGATGACTGCAGGAAGTGGGATTGTTCATTCTGAACGGACTCCCGAATATTTGCGTCATTCGGATAAAATGCTGCATGGACTTCAGATCTGGGTAGCCTTACCAAAAGACAAAGAAGAAATGTCTCCTGAATTTTATCATGTGGAGGAAAATGAAATGCCTGTCTGGGAAGCTGAAGGTACTTCGTTCAAACTGATTGCGGGAGAAGCATTTGGTAAAAAATCTCCTGTTCCTGTTTTTAGTCCGCTTTATTTTCTGGAATTAAAAACTACCAGCCGTCAGAAAGTGAAAATCGGGGAGCACCTGTATGGCGAAAGTGCTTTATATATTCTGGAGGGAGCTATTGAAAGTGAAGGGAATATTTACGAGCCTAAACATATACTGATTGCCAAAGACAGTCAGCTTTGTGAATTTGAAATGCAGGAGCATACCACAGTTTATATATTTGGCGGAGAGCCGTTCCCCGAAGAACGTTTTATTTACTGGAATTTTGTAGCTTCAAGCAGGGAGCTGATCGAGAATGCTAAAACTAAATGGCTTGAACAGTCATTTCCGCGGGTGCCGGGAGAAACCGAGTTTGTTCCGCTTCCGGAACAGGGTAAACAGATCAGATAATTATAAGCAGATACAAATACATTTAAGGAAATATTAGCTATGAATATTGAACAGTTCAATGACGAGAAAAAAGGCAGTTTTAAGGCCATAGAAAATGATAAGGTAGCCGGAGAAATGACTTATGTCTGGGCAGGACCAGGTAAAATCATTATCGACCATACAGAGGTAAACCCTGATTTTTCAGGAAAAGGTGTTGGAAAAAAACTGGTACTGGAAGCAGTAAAATATGCAAGGGATAACAAGGTGAAAATCCTTCCGTTATGTCCGTTTGCTAAAAGTGTATTTGATAAAAATCCTGATTTGCAGGATGTACTTTTTTAAAATAACAAATGAAAACTGAATACTATACGCAATTATATCAACGTGACCTGAGCAAAGTCACTGAAGAACTGAAAATGTACCCTGATGATAGCTCGCTATGGGAAGTTTTACCTGGAACAACCAATTCCGGTGGTCATTTGCTGCAGCACCTGATAGGTAATTTAAAGACTTTTGTAGGTAATCCTTTCGGACATATCGGTTATGAAAGAAACAGGGATGCGGAGTTTAATGCGAGGTTGTTTACCAGAGAAGAACTGATTGAGGAATTTAACCGGCTGTCAGAAATTATCGCTGATGCGGTTTCCGGATTAACCAGTGCTGAACTGGAAAGTGACTACCCCGCAGAGATTAAGGTGGTTAAAGACGAACAGTCTGTTGAATATGTACTGATTCATCTTTTTGCTCACCTGTCTTATCATACCGGACAGATTAATTATCACAGGCGTTATGTGACAGCAAACAGATCTGTCTGATAAGCTGTTAATATAAAAAAAACCTGAATCCTGTTACATGCTTGTGCATGTTTTCGGGATTCAGGTTTTTTAAATTACAGGTTATTCTGATCGTTTGGTGCTTTAGGTTCAGTACCAATACTGTCTCTGGTGTTTTTCTGTACCGCAATGGAAGCGAAAATTGTGAGTACAAAAGACATTGCATAAAATCCTTTTTCACTTAAAGCAAGTGTAGCATTCCATAATCCTACAGTTAATAGTACAAGGGATAAAATGGTACAAAACCAGGCTATACCGTAATAAATATTCGTTACCGGAATTCCTTCCAGGCGGTCACGAACACATTTTTGTACAGAAATGGCTGCAAATACACCGAAAATAAGGATGGTGAAATAATATCCTTTCTCATTTAATTGCATTGTAGCATTGAAAAGCCCGATGTTATAAGCTGCAAATCCTGCCATTAAGGCTACCCAGGAAGCCCCTATAAATGCACTTGATGGTTTTTGGTTCATTGATTTTGGGATAGTTATTGGTTGATACTGATTAATTAGTTAAGACAAGTATAACTAAATGTCTCTGATATCTGCTAAGTTTCATTTCAATAATTAAAACTTAATTTTACATCAGGAAGATTAAATCATCATTCCGGCAGTCTCTCATACTCGTTTTGAATTAAAATGTTAATTTTGATAGGGTATGAAATGTATGTTTTAAATATTTTATACTTAGATTTTTAATTAATTGCTTTCTCCATTTAATAGATGATTATGAAGATTTTAATAGGTTTGGGAGTGCTGATACTTCTATTGGTCGTTGTTTATTTTTCAGGGCCTAAGCCCGCTACTCCTGTTTATGTAACAGCCTTACCCGCTGTTCCGGATAAACCAGCCCAGCTGGATACCTTTATTAATGACAGAGAATCGAAACTTTCTTTAAAAACCGACAACCAGGCAAGGATAATATGGGCTGACAGTACGCATAAAGAGCAGACAGAATATGCTGTAGTATATCTTCATGGCTTTACTGCTTCCCAGGGAGAAGGAGAGCCTGTGCATCGTAATTTTGCCAAAGCCTTTGGCTGTAATCTGTATCTTGCCCGTCTTGCCGGTCATGGCTTGCAGGGAAAAGATGCTATGCTGGAGTTTACGCCGGAAAACTTATGGGCTTCGGCGCTTGAAGCTTATGCAATTGGTAAAAAACTGGGTAAAAAGGTAATTATCATGGGCACTTCAACCGGTGGGGCACTGGCGGTTAAATTAGCGGCAAACTTCCCTGAAATTAACAGTATAATTCTTTACTCTCCAAATATTGAAATCAATAACGGCTCTGCCTGGCTAACCAATAAACCATGGGGACTGCAGCTGGTAAGAAAAGTAATGGGCGGAATGTATTCGAAGAAAAGTGCAGACACCGACCCGAAAGTGCTGCAGTACTGGTATAGTCAGTATCGTCTGGAAGCTGTGCCTCAGCTGCAGGAATTTATGGAGACTTCCAATACTAAAGAAAGTTATGAAAAAGTAAAACAACCGGTATTAATGCTTTATTATTATAAGGACGCCCAGCATCAGGATCAGACAGTAAAGGTAGATGCCATGCTAAAGATGTTTGAGGAACTGGGAACCCCTGCTGCCCTGAAGGTAAAACAGGCTGTTCCGAATGCAGGAAACCATGTTATAGGTTCTCCTTTATTGAGTAAAGATGTTGCAGCTGTAGAGCGTGAAACCTCAAAATTTGCAATTGATGTGCTGAAAATGACGCCCGTTAAGCCGTAATAGCAAATCATATTTGCTCATAGGAATACGATGTTGATGTAAGTTAAATGGTCGTTGACGTAGTAAATTTCTTATTACTGTTTATTATGTAAATATTTATCGGATAATAAATATTTACATAATAAACATGAGAATCTTACTGATGCTGGTTTGCTTAATTATCTTAACTGCTTTCGGGTGTAAACACCCCGGAGATCCTAATGAATTTGACAGGATAGTTAGTTTAGCTTATTCAAATCTGACCAGTACAGATTTTCCTGATTCTACCCGTCTTAAGCTTAAAAAAGAAAAAAACTTCAGATTTCTCCGGATTAAAAAAGACAGTGTAAAAATGGACTCCTGTAATGCCAGTGCAGACTGCTTTCTTAAAGTGATGTAAGCCTCTTATAGCTGCTGATTACTAAAAATCCTTCCTCCTGCTGGAAAATGTGCTGTTAAAGCCCTTTTTGTGGTTTTCTGAAACACAGAATAAATGATAGCTTTACGCGTTATGAACAAATTACTTTCTTCAGCTTATTTAAAATCTGCTCTGGTTTTAATGGTTACTGTATTTCTTTTTTCCTGTGCTCAGCATAGCGACTCCGGGCAGACACAAAATTCAGCTGATGCTAAAAAAAGAACTGCTGTTGAGCAGAAAACTGTTTCTGCTGAAGCTGCGGCAAATGGTATCAATAGCGACACTTTAAAAATTGCTGATTTGCCTGCGGCGATAACTTATCAGGGAAAACCAGTAAAGATTGTGGGATGGAAGGACAAATCCGGAGACAATATTTTGCTGCTTACAGAAACCGGCGAGTTTCCTTCAAAAGACGTGCAGGAATATCCGGATAACAGGGATGCTGAGCTGCATGTTTATCACTATACCAAAAGTGGTAATAGCTGGCAGGAGATTGTCAGTGTAAATGATCAGATCAGTTCTTGCCCGGTAGATATTGTAACGAGTTTTATTCCGGGCGCTTTTTTTATTACTGATCTTGATGGTAATGGAATAGCAGAATGCACTTTTGCTTATCGTTTAACCTGTACAGGTGGGGTTGATAATAAAGTAATGAAACTAATCATGCTCGAGAATAAAAAAAAATACGTGATCAGAGGAACTACTACAGTGAATATGGGAGAAAAGATCCCTGGAACGATGAAGTATGAAGTTGGTATACCCGAACGCTTTAAGGTCTTTATGATTGAAAAGTGGAAGGCTTTTGAAACAGAAAATTATCAATAATAACGGCTGAATTATTATAAATGAAAAAGGTGTCTTCATGGAGACACCTTTTTCATTTATGGTTTGACTTCCGTATACGGATCAAATTCTGCATTGTATTTCTGCTCAATATCATTTTTAAAACGTTTCGCCTTATCTACCCATTCCGGGGCTTTATCCTGCAAATCATCAACTATTGATCTGCCGTTCACGTCTTTTTTTGTGATGTATTTAATTGCTCCGTAAACTGCGGCCCCAATTAATGCTGTTTTTAATAGTCCCATTCCTTTTTATTTGTTGATATATCTAAGTAACAGTAGAATACCGGAAATGTTTAGAGAAAAATGAGCTGTTTTTTTTATGGTGATCAAAAAACCTTTATGGAATAACAGCCCGGACTGCATCTGGAATAAAAAGTCTTATGAAACTTATACCTGTATCTCCGCTGCTGACCTTATCTGTATTCCTATTTATAGCTCCATATTCAGCCTGTATTGCGCAGACTCCGCAAATCAAAGTATTAAACACAACTGTACCCGCTGAGCAAAAAGCTGTCAGTCTTAAATCACTGCACACTGAAGTACAGGTTTATGGTAATATTGCAACTACAGTAATGACGATGTCTTTTGTAAATACCAGCTCCAGAATATTAGAAGGAGAACTTACTTTTCCAATGCCTGATGGGGTAAGTATCAGTGGTTATGCACTGGATATCAATGGTAAAATGAGAGATGCCGTTCCGGTAGAAAAAGCAAGGGCAACTGAGGTTTTTGAGAGTATAGAACACCGCAGGGTAGATCCGGGATTACTGGAGAAGGTAGAAGGAAATAATTTCCGTACCCGTATTTATCCTTTTCCTGCTCATGGTACAAGGACAGTGAAAATCAGTTATGAGCAGGAGCTTCACTTTTCTAAGCAGCTGCTTAGTTATCGTTTACCCCTGGATTATAAACAACCTGTTCCCGAATTTTCTTTGAAGGTAAGTGTACTGGAAAGTAATGAGCAGCCTGAACTGGTGGAACAGCCTGATGGCAGTTTTAGTTTTAGCCGCAAAGGGACTGCCTTTATTGCTGAAATGCAGCGGAAAGATTTTGTTCCAAAACATGGCCTTATCATTAATCTGCCAGCTGTTTCGGGCGAAAAAATAGCTGCTCTAATGCAGAAAGCCGGTTCCAGCTATTACTTTCTGACCAATGTACCCGTTAATGCGTCATCACGAACACACACATGGGGTAATCAGATAGGGCTGATCTGGGATGTGTCTTTGAGTGGTTTACAAAGAGATACCTCAAAAGAACTGGCTTTGCTCGATGCATTGATCAGAGAGAAAAAAAATCTGACAATAGAGCTGGGCCTATTGAATAATACTTTCAAAAAAGGAGGAACTTTTATCATCAGGGGAGGGGACTGGAAGGCATTGAGAGAGAAATTAGCTAATCTGGTTTATGATGGTGGTACTGATTATAGCAATGTCAGTTCAGCCTTGTTTAAAGCCGATGAGTATTTATTCTTTACTGATGGTTTTTCTGGTTTTGGTAAATCTTCTGTCGCATTGAATAAACCTGTTTATACGATCAATTCTTCACTCCGTGCTGACTTTAACCAGCTTAAAAATATAAGTGCCAGAACAGGAGGTCAGTTTATTAACCTGAATGAGTTGTCTGCAGAAAATGCTTTTCAGCAAATGTCCAGAGATGAAATACAGTTTTTAGGTGTCAAAAATAATCCTGGAATCAGTGAGCTTTATCCGGCTCTGCCAGTGCGCGTAGGTGGTTATCTGTCTGTGGCTGGCCTGGCAGCTTCGGGAACTGAAAACCTGGTACTGCAGTTTGGATATGGTAAAGAAGTTATACTGGAACGGAGGGTTAATCTGAATGCGGCCGCTCAAAGTGCAGGTGTGATAGATGTAAGTAAGATCTGGGCGCAGAAGAAACTGGCGGATATGGATTTGAATTATGAGCAGAACAAAGATAAAATCAGTGCGCTGGGTAAACAGTTTGGACTGGTTACCCGTAATACCAGTCTGCTGGTACTGGAATCTGTTGAAGATTACATCCGTTATGGTATTGAGCCTCCGGAAGAGTTAAGAGATGCTTATCATCAAGTAAGAAAAGGACAAATACAGCATAAAGAAGAACGGAAAAATGGTTTAATGAAAGAAGCCATTGCAATGGCAGCAGAATTAAAAACCTGGTGGAACAAGGTTTTTAAACCGGAAAAGCTCTTTCCCAAACCAGAAAAGAAAGTTGTTCCATATACTGTTCCGGCTACAGTTGGATATGATCAGAATGCAGCTGCAGACATCGTGGTTCGATCTGAAAATACGAACATCCGAAGAGAAAGAGCAGAACCAGGTCAGGCATTATATGAATCCGTAGTGGTTTCTTCTGCCGCGATGAGTAAAATAAGCGGACGGGTGGCTGATTCTGCACCAGGGAAAACGAGAGCTGAACAACCGGTTATCATCGTCCCTGAATTTAAAAGTGACAAAGCATATATGAATAAGATAAATGGCACTGCAGAGAATGCTTATCAGCAATATCTTGCTGTCAGAAAAGAATATCTTACAACACCTTCATTTTATTTGGATGTTTCGAACTGGTTTCAGCAGCATAAAGAGGCTGATAAAGCTTTAATGATCCTAAGTAACCTGACTGAGCTGGAATTAGAAAATGCAGAAATCTATAAAACGTTAACTTATAAATTAAGAGAAACAGGGCAGATAAAAACTGAACTGTTTACCAGTGGTAAAGTTCTGGAATGGAGACCGATGGATGCACAAAGTTACCGGGACTATGCACTGGCTCTTGCAGATTGTGGTCAGTATCAGCAGGCTTTGGATACTTTGTATGCTGTACTGAATCAAAGTTACAGTATGGACAATGCAGACCGGGATCATGGTATAGAAGAGATTATTTTGTCAGAAATCAATAACCTGATCAGTCTTCATCGCGGAAAATTAAATACTGGTAAAATTGATAAAAAGGTGATTTTTAATCTTCCTGTTGATGTAAGGGTGGTCATGAACTGGAATAAAAAAGATACTGATATAGATCTTTGGGTAACAGATCCAAATGGAGTAAAATGTTTTTACAGTCATAACCGGACCAGTGCCGGTGGCAGAATAAGTAATGATTTTACCAGTGGTTATGGTCCTGAACAGTTTATGATTAAAAAAGCTATCAAAGGAAAATATAGAATTGAAGTAAATTATTATGGGGATAATCAGTTGAGCATTAGTGGACCCACAACTGTAATGGCCGAAATATATACGCATTACGGAAGCGCAGACCAGCAACGTAAAATAATCACCTTGCAACTTTCCGGGGAGCAGCGGGGAGGTGTATTTATCGGAGAATTTACTTTTTAGGGTTTCGTGTTTTTTACATAGTATTGATGTTTCAGGACAGACAAATAAGTAATTTAGAATGTCTGAAAAAAACAGTAAAAAGATGGGCCTAAATGATTTAAGTTTAGATTATGATGGGAATAACGTGTGTATTACCATTAAAAGTAAGGTGAGTTTAATCTTTCGGGTCCTTTTAATCAGCTGCAATTCAGCCTTGCTTATACTGACCATATTTACAGCAGTTTTGATGATGCCGGTACTTGCTCTGGCAACTGCTATACTTTTATTGTTTTTTTTAAGCTATACCTTGTGGAAATTATATGGCAGAGAATATCTGACCATCAATAAAAGACTGATCACCTATAATAACAGCTGTCTTTTTTTTAAAACGCATTTACAAACCAAAAGAATCTGTAAAAAGCTGACTGTGATTCCCTATGAATTATACGGACAGGGTAAAGCCAAAATGGTGAATGTAGTTTTTGAGGCCTGTGATGTAACCAATGTACCTGAAAATGTCTATGAATTTTCTCTGCCTGTACGTATCGAACAGGCAGAGATGATAAGTTATATGTTAAGTCTTTTATACTTGAATAAAGTGGGTTTTGATTTTAACAGAACCAGAATCTGTGCAAATTAGTTTCCCTGTTCTTTTAGCTTCTTTGCAAAATCTTCCCCGATCTTCTGCCCCCATATCTGGCCTGCCTGCATTGATTCCTGAGTAATTAAAGGAGTTTTTTCTGCAAACTTCTTTCCTGAGGGAGTCTGATAAAAAGCTATCATATTGATAATATCTTCCTGTGACAGATGTTTTTGGTAAACGGGTAAAAGCAAATCTAAAAGGTCTTCAATTCCAACCTTTTGAAAGGTTTCGTTAAACTGGTTCCAGGTCTCTTCTTTAACCTCTGGTCTTTGTGCTTTTAGTGAAGTTATCATTTGACTGATTACAGCTTTAAAAGTGTTTTCAGAACCATTTAGAATCATCAGTTGTTTGAAACTTTCTCTGTAGGTGGGTTTGTTCTGACTAAATGAGGCAAAGGTAGTGAACAGTATCAGAGAGAATAAGAGGATGATTTTCTTCATGTCTTTAAGATTATTTATTTCGTTAGTATATTTAATGGGATTTTATGCTTTTGCATAAACAGGATGCAATGTTAGCGAAAAAAGATTATTGATTCAGGAGTTTTATATCAGAACCCTATAAATGATAAATAACCAATGGTAACAGATTTGAATATTGCAAAGCTGCGTTTGGGCAATCAGCATATTAACAGGACAGAATTTTCAAGTCCTGAAGAGGTAGTCAGGTGGATGGGCTGTATGCAGGCACAGGATTATTCCGCAGCTAAATGGGCTATAGGAAACAGGATAAAAGGGAGTACTGATCATACAGTTGAAGCAGACTTTAATTCGGGTAAAATCTTAAGAACTCATGTACTCCGTGCGACCTGGCATTTTGTCTCGCCGGCTGATATTGGCTGGATGCTGAAACTTACAGGGCCAGCAGTGAAGAGAATGAATAAGTCTCACAACCGTAAGCTGGGTATTGATGAAGCGGTCATTAAAAAGAGTCAGCGGCTTTTGATTAGTGCATTACAAGGAAACCGGCAGTTGAACCGTATTGCGCTGGCAGAGCTATTCAGAAATAATCAGCTTAACACGGATGAAAACCGTATGAGCCATTTATTAATGGAAGCTGAAATGGATGGGGTGATATGCAGTGGCAAAAGAGAAGGAAAACATTTTACTTATGCCTTATTTGAAGAACGTGTTCCTGCCAGTGAAAATTTTGATAAAGATGCTGCTCTTGCAGAATTGGTCAGACGATATTTTTTTAGTCACGGACCTGCTACTCTGGCCGATTTTTGTTGGTGGAGCGGACTGAATCAGACGGAGGCCAAAAGAGGTATTGAAATTAACGGAGCCGTTTTAAGTAATATAGTAATTGAAGAACATACTTATTGGTTTGCAACTGACATAAGGCCTGCAGAAAAGCACACATCCGTTTATTTACTACCCTCATTTGATGAACTGGCCGTTGCCTATAAAAACAGGACGGCGCTGATTCATCATCATCTGGTAAACCAGACAAAAAATGGTATTTTTAGTCCGCTAATCATTACCGACGGGCAGATATCCGGTACCTGGAAACGCACTATTGTCAAAAAAGAATTCCAACTGGAAGTTATACCGGTGAGCCCTCCGGATGAAATTGCCAGACAGCTGATCCACGCTGAAATTTCCAAATACAGTGATTTTCTGGAAATGAAGTTAAAAGAACCCGCTCTTGGAATTTAGCACAGTTTTGTGCTTTTGAATAACCGTGTATTTAAGTCTGTGTTTAACTTTATGTTAATAATCCGGTTGTTTATCAATAATAATACATCTGCATTTCAACAATAATATTATATTTGGAATAGTGTAAGATGCTGTTTAGAAGGTTGGTGGGAAACATATTAAAATAAAAAAACTGAAAATTAATACCCGAACAATAACATATATGAAACCTAACCAAATACTATATATATGCAACCTGAAGAACCAAATTCAAGAAGAAACTTCATTAAAAAAACGGCTGTGGGGCTCGCCGTATTCTCAATTGTCCCGAGATATGTGCTCGGTGGAAACGGATTTATTGCTCCAAGTGACAGATTAACCAAAGCTGTTATTGGTGTTGGGGGAATGGGCAGGAACCATTTTCCTTATGATGGCACACAGGTAGTTGCAATTTGTGATGTTGATAAAAGACATCTTGCGATGGCTTTGCCCATGCTGGATAAAGGTGTAAAAACTTTTAGTGATTACAGGGAGTTATTAAAGCTTTCTGAAGTTGATATTGTACATATTGCTACGCCGCCACACTGGCATGGTATTATGTCTGTTGATGCGGCAAATGCCGGTAAGGATGTCTGGTGTGAAAAACCTATGACTCATAGTATAGGTGAAGGGAAAAGAGTAATGGAAGCGGTTCAGCAACATGGACGTATATTCAGGCTCAATACCTGGTTCAGGTTTAAGGACGATTTTTATGGAATGGGTACTCCGGTAAAACCAATTAAAAAACTGGTTGATAGTGGTTTATTAGGCTGGCCTTTAAAAGTAACAGTGGGTAAACACACGGGGTTTGACTGGAAGTTTTACTGGGTAGGAAAAGATAACCTGCCTGTAGAACCCGTACCTGCAGAATTGGATTATGAGGCATGGCTTGGCCCTGCACAGTATAAACCATACAGTACGCACCGCGTACATCAGACTTTTCGTGGTTACTGGGATTATGACGGGGGCGGACTAAGTGATATGGGACAACATTATATTGACCCGATCCAGTATTTTTTAGGCAAGGATGATACCAATCCTGTATCAGTTGAGATAGATGCACCAGAGCAACATACCGATGCAGTTGGTACATGGCGGAGAATTACCTATACCTATGCTGACGGATGCCAGATTATTTTAGACGGAGAAGGAAAGGATACTGATGTGCCTTATATAGAAGGGCCAAAAGGTAAATTATATCCCGGATTTAAATCGGATATTCCTGATCTGGAAAGAAAGCTGGCCGGTTTCCCCGAGCCTGCATCACAGATGACTGATTTTTCAGAAGCAGTGAAGACCAGACAGCAATTTGCTTTAAATGAACAGAATGGGCACCGGTCCTGCAATATCATTAATATGGGACTGATTGCTTTGCGGTTGGGACGTTCTTTAAAGTTCGATCCGGTTAAACAGGAGTTCAAAGACGATGATGCTGCAAACAGATTGCTTAACCCGGTATTACGGGCACCATGGACTATCTAAATCAATTATTCTCTCTGTTCTTAAAATAAAACCTGCTAATTATTTCATCTCATGATAAAGAAGATATTTTTTATATTGCTGGCTGTTGCGCTTTTACAGCAGAATTCATTTGCTCAGGAAAAGACCGACCAGCGTACAACTACTACCCGGATAGCTGATTTATATGCTCAGTTACCTGCCCAGAATTCAACACTTTTAAATGCCGGAATGCAGGAAATCTCCAATATGGGAGAAGATGGACTTGCAACGATGATTGGTGGAATGGCCGCCGAAGGAAAAGGCAATAACGCTTTACTGGAGTATGCTGTAGGTGGTTATTCTGCCTATGTAAGCAAAGCGGGACGGGAAAATTCAAAAAAGATGAGTATCAGGGCTTATTGTAAAGCTTTAAATACATTAACTGATCCCAAAAATAAGGCATTTATTATCAGTCAGTTGGAACTGGTTGGGGATGACAGCGCTATTCCGTGTTTACAGGGTGCACTGACTGATGCCAGGCTTGCAGATCCTGCAGCAAGAGCATTGGTGAAAATCAATTCTCCGGCTTCAAAAAATGCTTTGTTAACGGGTTTGGCAAAAACTAACGGGCCTGCTCAGCTTGCTATTGCAAATGCTTTAGGGGACAGCCGCTTTAAGGAAGCGGCAGGACCGCTTCAGACGATTTCGGCAAATGCAGATCAGAACCTGAAAAAGGTTTCTTTATATGCGCTGGCAAAAATTGCTGATCCTTCTTCTGAGAGTATCCTGACCGAAGCTGCTGAGAAAAGTGGATTTCAATATGAAAATACCAATGCCACTGCTGCTGTACTGCTTTATGCAGAAATGCTGCTGAAAGATGGAAATAACACTTTGTCTGCTAAAATTGCAGAGTTTCTGCTCAAACAGGCGACAGCTGATAATCAGGTAGCTGTTCGGTCTGCTGCCTTGAAAATTCTGGCAGATAGCCGTAAAAATGAAAGTTCAAATATATTGATTAATGCTGCCGGCGACCAGCATATTCAATATCGTGCTGCGGCTTTAAAATTTGCTGCTCCTTATTTAAATCCTGCTTCTACAGCGCTTTGGGTAGATAAAATGGAGAAAGCTGAACCTGCCATCAAGGCCGGGATTATAACTATGCTTGGAGATAATCAGGCCAAAGGAGCTTTGCCTGCTATACTTAAATTGGTAAACAGCAAAGATCAGGTGATCAGATATGCAGCTATTAATGCAGCTGCCAATATTGGTCAGAACCAGGTTTTAAATGATCTTTTGCAGGTGATGGGCAAAAATGATGCTGCAACGGCAGGGATTATTGCTGACGCGATTCAGAGAATGAAAGGTGATGGTATTCCGGCCGGTTTATCAAAGTTTATCCCAAAATCGAATCCTGCACTTCAAATTGCTTTAATCAGATTACTGGCTTCAAGAGCTGCAAATGATCAGTTGGGAACGGTTTCAGCATTGCTTAAAAGTAATAATCCAGAGGTCAGACAGGCAGCTTTTGTTTCATTAAAGCAATTGGTAACCAGTACTGATCTGCCACAACTGTTTGTTTTATTAAAAGAAACCTCCGATCAGGCGGCTTTGGTTCAGGTGCAAGAGGCAATTATTGCTGCCGGTAAAGGAACAGCAAACAGAGATCAGCAGGTTGATCAGTTATTACAACAGATGAGTACTGCTACTGAAGATAAAAAGCCTCTTTTTTATAAAATGCTGGCCAGTTTAGGTGGAAATAAATCTTTGGAAGCTGTTCAGAATGCATTTAATACCGGAAATGAACAGAATCAGAAAGCTGCTCTTGAAGCGCTGTCTTTCTGGGCGGATGCAGGGGCGGCCCGTCAGCTGATCGCAATTGCAGGACAAACAAAAAACAGTGATTATGTTGATCAGGCCATCCAGGGTTATCTGGGGCTGATCAGAAAAACTGATTATCCTGCTGAACAGAGATTGTTATTGCTGCGTGAAGCAATGGTTCTGGCTAAGACATCTGTGCAACAGCAGCAGATTTTAAAAGAAGTTAAAAACGCTAAATCAATTAACTCATTGATTTTTGCCGGGAAATATTTAGATGATCCCGCGCTGAAGGCAACTGCAGCAAATACGGTGATGAATATCGCACTGGCAGCTCCTTATCAAGGGATTTTAGTTAGAAACCTGCTGAATAAAACTATTGCAGCATTGCAGGGACCTGATAGTGAATACCAGAAACAGGCTATTCAGAAATATCTGGCAGAAATGTCTCAGGATGAGGGTTTTGTTGCTGTGTTTAATGAGAAAGATCTGACAGGCTGGAAGGGACTGGTAGAAGATCCGATAAAAAGGGCAAAAATGGACCCTAAAGATTTAGCAGCAGCACAGGAAAAGGCAAATGCTGAAATGCTGGATAGCTGGAAGGTTATAGATGGTGAACTGCGTTTTATGAGTCATGGAAATAACCTGGCAACGATAAAAAAATATGGTGATTTTGAAATGCTGGTAGACTGGAAAATCATTGATGACCATAAGCAGAAAGGTGATGCCGGGATTTATCTCCGCGGATCGCCTCAGGTGCAGATCTGGGACAATGCCCGTATCAAAGATGGTGCGCAGGTAGGCTCAGGTGGTTTGTATAATAACCAGGTGAATGAGAGTAAACCACTTAAAGTTGCTGATAATAAACTGGACGAATGGAATACCTTCCGTATTTTAATGAAAGGTGACCGCGTGACTGTGTATCTGAATGGAGTACTGGTAACTGATAATGTGATCCTGGAAAACTACTGGGATAGAAATCAGCCCATATTTGCTGAAGAACAGATTGAATTACAGGCGCATGGATCTCCGGTAGTTTACCGTGATATTTATATCCGTGAGATTCCGCGTGTAAAACCATTTGAACTGAGTGCAGCTGAACAAAAGGAAGGATTTAAAGTTTTGTTCGATGGAACCAATATGTATAACTGGATGGGGAACACAACTGATTATACTATTGAAGATGGAAATATCGCAATCCGTCCGAAACCGGGAAAAGGTTCCGGTGGTAATCTGTTCACTAAAAAAGAATACAGTGATTTTGTATTCCGTTTTGAATTTCAGTTAAGCCCGGGGGCAAACAATGGACTGGGAATCAGAGCACCGCTTGAAGGAGATGCAGCTTATGAAGGGATGGAATTACAGATCCTGGATAACGATGCGCCGATTTATAAGGACTTACATGTGTATCAGTATCATGGTTCTATATATGGTACTATACCTGCAAAAAGAGGTTTTCTGAAACCTGTCGGAGAGTGGAATTATGAAGAGGTGATAGTCAAAGGACCTAAAATCAAAGTAAATCTGAATGGCAAAACTATTCTGGATGCAGATATTACCGATGCCCGTAAAAATGGGGCAGCTGACGGACAGAAACATCCTGGTTTACTGCGTGACAGCGGACATATAGGTTTTCTTGGTCATGGTTCTCCGGTACAGTTCAGAAATATAAGAATCAAAGATCTGGCGAAATAATTAATCGTGTAATTACAGCCTGTTTTTAAACAGATATTTAAAAGAATATTTTATGATTGAGGAAAAAAAGGATTCTGCTGCTGACAACTCGAGAAGAGGGTTTATTAAAAACACAGCTATTGCTGCGGCAGCGTTTATGATTGTCCCAAGATATGTTTTGGGAGGAAAGGGCTTTTTGGCTCCAAGTGATCGTTTAACGGTCGCAGGAGTAGGTGTTGGCGGAAAAGGAGAGAGTAATTTAAATAATATATATAAAGGCGGAAAAGCTGATATTGCTTTTCTGTGTGATGTGGATGATAGAAGAGCCGCTGTTTCAGTAAAGAACTTCCCGAAAGCAAAATATTATAAGGATTATCGTGAAATGCTGGATAAGGAAGCAAAAAACATTGATGGGGTAGTGGTTTCTACACCAGATCATAACCATGCAATGATTGCTATGGCTGCTATGCAATTGGGCAAAGCTGTTTATGTAGAGAAACCTTTAGCGCATGATATCTATGAGGCGCGCCAGTTAACCGAAGCTGCCAATCGCTATCGTGTAGTTACGCAGATGGGTAATCAGGGGGCATCTGGAGATGGAGTAAGACAATTGCGGGATTGGTGTGATGATGGGGTTATTGGAAAAGTACAAACTGTGTATTGCTGGACAGACCGCCCTATATGGCCTCAGGGGATTGCCTGGCCTTCTACTGGTGGTGCAGTGCCAAAAGAGCTGGACTGGGATCTGTGGCTGGGTAGTGCACCAAATAAAGCTTATATAGAAAAACTGGTTCCTTTTAACTGGAGAGGTTGGTGGGACTATGGAACCGGTGCTATCGGGGATATGGGGTGCCATTTGGTTGAACCTCCGTTCAGTGTATTGGGACTGAGTACACCAACTGATGTACAATGCAGTGTGGGAAGTATTTATGTGGATGAATTTAAACGCGGAATTTTTCCTGATAGTTGCCCGCCTTCCAGCCATGTAATCATGACATTTGAGAAAACGAAGAAAACCAAAGGTGATTTGCAGATACACTGGATGGATGGCGGGATTAAACCTGCCCGTCCTGAAGAGCTGGGGGCAAATGAAAGTTTTGGAACCAACGGAGTTTTATTTGAAGGTACAAAAGGGAAGATGATGTGTGATGTTTATGGTTCTAATCCCAGACTTTTACCTTTATCAAGAAATAATGAGGTGCATACCAAACAGCGTGCAGAGCGTGTAAAAGGAGGGGTTGATGGTCATTACTGGCAATGGGTGGAAGCTGCTATTGCAGGTTATGGTAAAATACAGTTAAGCTCTCCTTTTGATATTGCAGGGCCACTTACTGAAACGCTGCTGATCGCGAATCTGGCAATCAGAGGTACCGAAGTACAGAAAGCAAAAGCAAGCGGAACAGGTTTTGATTATCCTGGAAGAGATATCAAATTGTTATGGGATAAGCAAAATCTGAGAGTTACCAATTTTGATGAGGTAAACCAGTATGTAAAAAGGGAATATCGTAAGGGATGGAGTTTAGGCGTATAATATTATAAAAATGTCTTTGAAAAAAAAGAATCTTCGGGTACTGGTGGTAGGTTGCGGTAACATGGGAGCATCCCATGCTACCGCATATCATACGCTGGACGGTTTTGAAATATGCGGGCTGGTTTCAACAGGAAACAGTAAAAAAGTTTTAAATGAAAAACTGGGTGGTAATTATCCGCTTTTTAGTGATTATGAAGAAGCTTTACGTTTAACTTCTCCTGATGCGGTCTGTATTTCTACCTATCCTGATACGCATGAAGCTTTTGCTGTTAAAGCTATGGAAAATGGTTGTCATGTATTTATAGAAAAACCACTGGCTGATTCTGTTGAAGGAGCAGAGCGGGTAGCTGCTGCAGCCCGGCAGTATGGAAAGAAATTATTAGTCGGTTATATTTTACGCTATCATCCTTCGTGGCAAAAATTTATTGGTTTATCTTCAGAAATGGGCAGGCCGCTGGTTATGCGGATGAATTTAAACCAGCAAAGCCAGGGCGCTAAATGGACTGTCCATCGCAATTTGCTGAAGAGTTTAAGCCCAATAGTGGATTGTGGTGTGCATTATATTGATGTTATGTGTCAGATGACACGATCAAAGCCTGTTCAGGTAAGTGCCATAGGAGCAAGATTAAGCCCTGATATTAGTGAGGATACCTATAATTACGGACAGCTGCAGATTCGTTTTGAAGACGGTTCTGTAGGCTGGTATGAATCGGGCTGGGGGCCAATGATCAGTGAAACTGCCTTTTTTATTAAGGATGTGATCGGGCCAAAAGGTTCAGTATCAATTGTTGCAAAGGATGCCGGCAGTGCTGGTAAATCTGCTTCCATAGATGCACATACCAAAACAGAATCAATTAAGGTGCATTATGCAGATTTGGATGAGAAAGATCATTTCTCTAAAGCAGATACCTGGATTGATCTGGTTGATGAACCGGATCATCAGGAACTTTGTAACCGGGAACAACGTTATTTCTTAAAATCAATCAGGGAAGATATAGATTTGATTGACCCTACAAATGATGCTGTAAACAGTCTGAAAATTGCATTTGCCTGTGATGAGTCAGTTAAAACAGGAAAGATAGTTCTGCTCTCCCGGGATTAGTTCCGGAAGAAGTTTTGAAATACAGGTTTGATTACAACTGTTTTAGAGTTCTGTAATCAAACCTGCGTTTGTTTTAATCAATTGACTAATAAAGATGGGAAGATCTTACCTTAATTATTCTACCGGCTGGCGTAATATGGTCTTCAATTTTTCTGGCGGAGTGGTACGAAAATCACTCAGATAAATTTCATGGTGCAGGCCGGTTTTTTGTAAGCCTTTTCTTTCTATAAAATCATGAAGCTGTCTGATGGTTTCACGTTCGGTACTAAAGGGCCCGGTATGCATAACCTGTACGACATCTTTCTCCTGCATGATATAAAGCTCAATTTCTTTGGCCAGGATCAGTTGTTTTCTTTTAACCACCTGCTCAATTGCCGTTAGCAATGACGCCTGTTGAATATAATCCGGTATACGGATCAGCAACCGGTATTTCCACTGGTTACGTGGCGTGTATTCATCAAGTTCCCACAAACCTTCGAGTTTTGAAACCACAAAGTCCTGATTGATGGTCTTGTGTATGAATTTAATGGTGAATGCAGTGGCATATAAGGCCTGAACTTTATCTGCAAATGTTTTTTCATTTGGATCTCCTACACCGGAAATAGCTATGTATTTAGCACGTTCCATACCTAATAATGCCGGAGCCTTGCCGGCAGAATAATAAGTTTTAAATAGTTTTGTCAGATCTAATTTTTCCATTTTATGTTTTATTGAGTTGCTAAGAAACGTAGTATTAGTGACAACCCTATGTCAGTAGGATTGCAAAAATATTTAGTAGAAATAAAAAAAATAGTTGTCAGTTTTCCGGTTGTGATGAGCCCGGTTTATATGCTAATTTTATCCCGGATAATAATTAGAATTATGGCTTCATCATTTGAAAAATTTAGAGATCTCCACCACCAGGAGAATTTGCTTTTAACAGGCAATGTCTGGAATGTTTCCAGTGCATTAATTTATGAACAGCTGGGATTTAAGGCTATCGCATTATCGAGCTCTGCTGTTGCCCATAGCTTAGGCTATGAGGATGGGGAAGGAATGCCCTTTGAGGAATATCTTTTTGTCATAAAAAGAATCATGAAGTCTGTCAGCCTGCCTGTATCTGTAGATCTGGAAGCAGGTTATGGGGATACAGCAGAAAAAGTAACGGCCAATATCTTAAGGTTAACAGAGTTAGGCGTTGCAGGGATTAATATAGAAGACTCTCTGGTAAGAGGGGCTGAACGTAAAATTCAGGATGCTGAAATATTCACTGAAAAACTGAAAAATATAACTGAGGCACTTAAAAATAAAGGCACAGATATTTATATTAATGTACGCTCTGATGCTTATATCCTGGGTTTGCCTGATCCTTTACAAGAGAGTAAAAGAAGAATCAGATTATATGAAACAGCGAATGTCCACGGGATATTTTTGCCTTTTATTTTGAATGAGAAGGAGATTGCTGAACTGACCAGGTTTACGGGATTACCTCTCCATGTAATGTGTATGCCTGGGTTGCCTGGTTTTCAGACCCTGCAGCGACTGGGAGTAAAACGAATCAGTATGGGTGGTTATGCCTATCGTAATACTTATGAGCACCTGGAAAAATCAACAAAAGAAATAGTTGAGATGCAAAGTTTTGACAGTTTATTTGACCATTAGTCTGATGGAGACCTTACGGGTTATGGAGGGGGAATATGGAGAAAAAAGAAATTGCTGCAACTGGAATTGAAAATTAAGCTGTTCTTCTTAAAAAGAACAGCTTAATTAAAGGAAATTATTTAAGATGTTTAGCGAAGAAACCCAGCATAGTCTGATATAGCGTAATACGGTTTTCTTCATGATAGAATCCATGACCTTCATTATAGCTTACCAAATAAGGCGTTTCTAAACCTTTGGCGCGTAGATTTTTGACCATTTGATCGGATTCATTGATATTAACGCGCGGGTCATTAGCTCCCTGAATAACGAATAATGGCGTCTGAATT
Organism: Pedobacter lusitanus; assembly: GCF_040026395.1. NCBI lineage: Bacteria > Pseudomonadati > Bacteroidota > Sphingobacteriia > Sphingobacteriales > Sphingobacteriaceae > Pedobacter > Pedobacter lusitanus. The sequence continues at coordinate 1,865,544 of NZ_CP157278.1, read as the reverse complement.
TTATCAACGTGCAGCGCAGGAGAAACATCGGTCATAATTTGATGCTCTTCTGCATTTTCAGGATTATACCATTGTTCATAAAACTGTTTTAATAGTGGTTTCCAATATGGAGGAAATGAATTGATAAAGGTGAACAGGTTAGACACACCAACATAATCTACGCCGCATTTGTACAGATCAGGAGTTTTAACTAAACTGCCCAGGGTAGCCAGACCACCATAGCTCGCACCATAAATTGCGATTTTATCTTTATTAATCAGACCCTGCTGAAGAACAAATGCTACACCATCTTCTAAATCATTAAGCATATTACGACCTATTTGTTTACTTCCTTTAAGCAGATAATCTTTGCCGTATCCGCCGGATCCTCTATAATTGATCTGTAATGTCGCATAACCGCGGCTGGCAAAAAGCTGAACTTGGGAATTAAATCCCCATTCATCTCTTATTCCATATGGACCACCATGAGGATGAACGATCAGCGGAACTGGTTTATCAGCAGTAGCGCCATTGGGTAAAGTGAGATATCCATAAATGGTCATTCCATCTCTGGTTTGAAAATGAACAGGAAGCATTTTTGCCATATCTGCTTCTTTGAGCTGTGGCATCACGTCCTGAACTAATTCGAATTTGTCCTTTACAGCATCATATAACTGGTAGGTTTGGTACAGACGGTCGCTGCTCACAGAAAGTAGGTATTTGTCTTCCTGATCAGTTACTGAGACGATTTCGATATCTTTATCTTTAAATTTTGACGTGAATTTATGATACAGGGCTTTGAAGTAATCACTTACCGGTAAGGTTTCACTGCGTTCGCCGGTATAAGAAAAGTAGTCAATTGTGTTTTTTCTCTTTTTGGAGATTTTTAAACCGCTTACATCAAAATGATCGTTTTCAAACAGTGTTTTGATGACTTTTTTTTGCTTCATATCATAAAGCAGTATTGCACTTTTATCACGGTCAATATTTGAATTTACATAAACTCTGTTGCCGGCTGGATCTGTATAATCAAAATTAAGAATAGAAAAGTCATCCTTCCAGGTACTGGTATTCACTAATTTGAAAACCTTGTCGCCTGGAGCTTTATACATGAGTTTGTTTTGGGTACCATTAAATCTTATGGTATAAGCCCGGAGTACTCCGTTTTTATCAAAGTCAAAACCACTGGCCGGATTTTTCTTATCTGTATTTCTAAACAGATTCTGTATTTTTCCTGTAGTAATATTGAGTTTATAAGGCTCAAATATTTCCGGATTATCCAGATTCATTTCTATAATCAGTGAATTCGGATCATTTTCCAGCTGTTGAATGGTAGTCACTTTTACTTTGGGGAAAGGGGTTAAAGCTTTGCCCGCTGTACCATCTTTGTTGATTGCAAAAAGCTGATAGTTTTCATCTCCACCTTTATCCTGCTGATAGATGATACGGTTATTGTTAGCCCATAAATATAGACGGATGAGTTCTTTTCCTTCTGTAAGAACTTTGACTGTGGTTCCTGTTTTTATATTTTTGACGTACAGGTTACGTTTACCCTGTGCATCTTTTTGCCGGAAGGATATAGATTCGCCATCAGGAGAAAGTTTAAAGTCATCAACCTTGGGTTTTGAAAAATAATCTTCCACATGGTAAGCAAATTTGTCCTTTTCGTAACTGGCAATATTACTGAGTTCAGTTTTTGAAGAAGGCAGGGTCGTATCGCCAGGCAGCTTAGCTGGTTTATCCTGTCCCTGTACAGTTTGAATACAGATCATCCCGAAGAACAGAGCAGAGTTAATTAATGGTTTCATAAGATTTTTGATTTAAGACAAAATTATGTGATTGATGATCAGTGTTTTGTTACCGGCCTGTTATTTAGTGTTAAACAGTGTTAACGGTTATGGCCTGTGGTTCAAATAATACTAGATTTGTTGAAATAAGATTATCATCCTTAATATAATATAAACCTGAACTATAAAATCAGGGATATAAATGATAAATTAATACGATTAATAATATATTCTGATGAAAAAGAAGTTGCGGTTTATTATCGCCATCATGGGACTTTCTCTGATCGGGCTTTCTCTGTTTCAGGGGTATTGGTTATATACTTCTTACGGTATTACCAGGACGCAATTTAAATGGGATGTAGCCGAAGTCATGCAAAGAGTAAATTATATTACCGCACTTGATGAGGTTTTGCGGGAGAAGTTTTTTGTGAAAGATACTATAGAACATGACCGGACTTTTGCCTCAAAGTTCAGTGGGATGATGACGACTATAAATGCTGCGAAAGACATGAGAAATTCTGCTCCCGGAAAAAAGGATGTGGAGGTTAAAATTATATTGACCCTGTCTTCTGATAGTAGTGATAAAAAGAATGAGCATAAAAAAGACAAAAAGTCAGCACACAGAATTTATAATGTAAAGTCCGATACAATTTATAATCAGAAAGATTTAGAGCGGTTTTATATCCCTCTTCATAAAAAAATAGATTCCTTATTAAAAGAAAAAGATATACATACCGGGTATGCCGTAAAACTGACAAATGTAAGTGGTAAAGGAAAGCCATTTGTTTCTGATGCTGCAAAATTTAATCAGTTCAGAGAGCAATCAAAGGCAGTTAAAATGGGTTTACTGGATACTTATATTGTCCGTTTAGCCTTTGATAATAATATCGGTTATGTATTTAAGAGAATGCAATGGATACTGCTCTCCACTTTATTGATACTGATAATCACAGCCTGGGCTTTTGTTTATATGTTACGTACCATATACCAGCAGAAAAGGGTTGCCGAAATAAAGAATGATTTTATCAATAATATGACCCATGAGTTCAAAACCCCGATAACAACAGTAGCATTGGGGATTGAAGCAATGAAGAATTTTGAAGTGCTGCATAAACCTGACCGGGCATTGGAGTATCTGGATATTTGCGAACATGAGATTAAAAGAGTAGGGGAAATGGTGGAAAAGGTACTTAAGATCTCGGCCTTTGAACGGAGCGAGGTGAAACTGGCCATCATGCCAATGGATGTGATTTCGCTGATTCAGGATGTAATTGACAATATGCAGTTGCAGCTGAAGAATAAAAATGTGAGACTCGTTTTTAATCACGCTGAAAAAGAGCTGTTTATCAAAGCCGATAAAGTTCATATGAATAGTGTAATCTATAATCTGATTGATAACAGTATTAAATACTCGGGACCTGATCCTTTGATAGAAATTAATTGCAGCCATAACGGTAATATGGTTTTTATAGAAATCAGGGATAACGGAATTGGCATTGACGGAATTTATCAGGAAAAGGTTTTCGATAAGTTTTTCCGTGTTCCAAGTGGTAAACTGGCCAATGTAAGTGGTTTTGGACTTGGTCTGAGTTATGTCGCCAACATTATCAAAATGCACAATGGAAATATAATGTTAAACAGTAAGCTGGGAAAAGGCAGTGTTTTTACAATAAACCTTTTACGCTGAATTTATGGAAAAGATTAAAATATTACTTGCAGAGGATGAGCCATTTCTGGCCAGGATTGTTAAAGAAAGTCTGGAATCCAGAGGTTTTTTAGTGAAACATGTGGATAATGGTACTAAAGCACTTTCCTTATTTGTTGATTTTATACCGGATATCTGTGTGTTTGATATAACCATGCCCGAAATGGACGGTTTTTCTCTGACTAAAGACATCCGGAAAATGAACTCGGATGTCCCGATCATTTTTTTAACAGCAAGATCCTTAACTGAAGATGTAGTGAACGGTTTTGAAATAGGAGGTAATGATTATCTTAAAAAGCCTTTTAGTATGGAAGAACTGATCGTTCGTATTAATTCTTTGCTGAGAATACCGCTAAGAAAAAATCAGCAGAATAATGAAGAGTTAAAGTGTGCGCTGGGAGAATATTATTTTAATTCTGTTGCTCAGGATCTGATCAGAGGAAACCAGGCGGTTAAATTGTCTTTCCGTGAATGTGGTCTGTTAAAATTACTGATTGAAAATAAAAATGAGGTTTTGTCCAGGAAAACAGCACTGGAATTACTCTGGGGAACGGATAATTTCTTTAATGCCAGAAGTATGGATGTATTTATCACCAAATTACGTAAACATCTGAAAGATGATCCCGCTCTCCAGATTGTAAATATCAGGGGACTGGGTTATAAATTAATTACAGAGTAGTATCCGGCAAGGGAAATAGAAGAAGTTTAATTTAAAAAGAAGATGCGATTAGCAGGGTGGAGAAAATTACCGGTAGGGTATAGTTTATTATTGTCTTTTGCGTTTATAAAACCATGTTTTGCGCAGCAGCTAATTCAAAAAAAACTAACAGCTAATTTGGCGGAGCAGTCTGGTCAGATAATCAGTTTGTCCAATTCAAAAATAAAAATTAAGGTGAGTCCGGAAAATCTGGGGATAACAGCAACAGATGAAAAAGGGAAGCAATATGTGATCTCTTCACCATCAGCCAGACAAACTGCACATCTTCTTCAACAGGATGAAACCCATCTTTCCTGGACCTTTGGGAAAGGAATAACAGTATTTCTGAAATTGCAGGAGGATTATGTAGATCTGGACATTAAATCGGCTGATACAGCGCATTTAGTCTGGCCAAAAGTGGAGAGTGTCATCAGTGCATTTACCATTCCGCTGCATCAGGGAAAATATATTCCTGCAGGGGATGAAAAATGGAAAGCTCATTTTGTGAAAAATCCACTGGTTTCAGGTTCACAGGATCTGTCCATGCAGTTTTTTGCAGTAAATTTTACGGAAAAAGCACTGGTCTACGTCATTAAAAACATGTTTAACAATGAACTGAAATTCTACACGCACGAAGGTATACTGGCTGCGCAGTTTAAGCATGAATTTCCGGCTACGGTAAAAGACAAACAGTTTGGATTCAGAATATATCTGGTGGATAATGACCCGGTAGCTATAGCAAAAACGTATAAGAAGTATGTAGATGAGAGATCTCCGGTTTTAACGCTTGAAGATAAAGCTGCAGATAACCCTAATATCCGGAAACTGTACGGAGCACCTCATATTTATATCTGGAATAATCAGTTTCTGGTAGCTGATGATGTCAAAAACTGGAAACTGTTAAAAGATAAAATAGTTAAGGAATCAGCATCGGGCTCCATTAACCCCACAAAACATATATTGAAATTGTTTGGTCTGAAAGATGCTGAAGCTGGCAAAGAGTTTCTGGCCCAGTTTAATGAATTTAGCAGGAATAATTATATAAGCAGGTATCACAAAAATCTTTTTTTAAGAGCTTTAAATGAAGCACTCAGTAAAAAGGATTTTTATAATGTGACTGCCTGGAAAGGTATAGTGGCTGATAAACAAACCATCGCATTGCTTGATAAAAGAAATACGCCGGGTGACGGTAATGGGGCTACGGAATTATATCAATTGAATAAGCAATTATTGAACAACGCCTATACCGGATGTTTGCAGCCTGTACAGGATTGGGGTGGTGCACCACTGGCTCTGCTTGATGAAATGCAGGCAGCTGGTATAAAAACTGCCTGGTTAGGATTAAACGACTGGGTATCAGGAGAGATTCATCCTGATTTTGTGCTCAAAGCCAGGGAGAAAGGATACCTGATAGGACCTTATGATTCTTATCATAGCATACATCCGCCCGGGAAAGAGGTTTGGTTAACGGCAAAATTCGAAGATACAAGCTTGTATAACAAGGCTTATGTCATGAACAAAAATGGGAAGCCCGCACATGCTTTTTTAGGACAGGGGAGACAATTAAGTCCTGTTCTGGCTATGCCTGCGGTTAAACAGAGAATGTCTGCGGTAATGAAAGATTTTGCACATGAATTCAATTCCTGGTTTATTGACTGTGATGGTACGGGAGAAATTCTGGATGACTATACTCCAGGCAGGATGACCAGTCAGGAACAGGATCTTGAGGCAAGAATTCGGCGCATGAACTGGATCAGAGATCAGTATAAACTGGTTATTGGTACAGAAGTAGGAAATGATTTTGTAGCGAATACGATTGCTTTCGGGCATGGCATGACCACTCCGGTTATAGCCTGGAATGATCCGGATATGCGGAAAAACAAAACCTCGGAATACTATATCGGAGCCTATTATTCCAGTGATGGTGGTGTACCAGGAAGATATGGCTTACAGGCACCGATGAAGGATGAATATTTATATCTCTATTTTGATAACCGCTTTAATATCCCTTTGTTTCAGCTGGTGTATAATAATTCAGTGATTACTTCTCATCACTGGGAGTGTGGCAGCTTGAAAATCCCTGGTGAAATCAAAAATACAGAGTTAAAGGAAGTTTTATATAATGTACCTCCAATGTATCATCTTAATCAGTCAGAATGGATAAAATACAAGGAGATCATTTCCAGACATATGAAGATTTTCTCCAGAACACATGAACTGGCAGTGAAGCTGGAGATGACGGATTTTAAATGGCTGACAAAAGACAGGCTGGTACAAAGGACTGCATTTGGGCAAACAATGGAAGTGATTGCTAATTTTAGTAAGGCTTCATTTACTTATCAGTCAAAGATAATTCCAGCAAATGATCTGTTAATTCATAATTTATTAACTGATCAGTATGAATTGTATAATCCTTAACCATTTTTCTGGATAAATATGGAAGAACTGACCTGAGAGTTATATGTTTTGCTGAAAATAAGGAGAAAGAGGTGGTTTTAATTGGCTGGCTCTTTTTTTTATGGGTTAACTTGTAATTTTTTTGAAATGAATGTGGTTAAAAACATAGATTATCTTAAGTTTATGAACCAAATAACAGATAATTATGATCAAACGGTTCCTTTTTAAAACAAGCTGTGTTTTGATGATTGCCACATTGCTTGCTAATGTGGTAAAAGCACAGTCAAAAATTAATCCTGACTCCATTAAGACGAAAATGCAATGGTTTGCTGATGCCAAACTAGGCATATTTATTCACTGGGGTATTTATGCTGTAAACGGCATAGACGAAAGCTGGAGCTTTTATAATAAAAAGATTAGTCACAACGATTATATGAAACAGTTAAAAGGGTTTACTGCCGCTAAGTATAATCCTGAAGAATGGGCTTCACTAATTAAAGAAAGTGGTGCTAAATATGCTGTAATGACCACAAAACATCATGATGGGGTTGCATTATGGAACACCAGACAAAAACATTATAGCGTGGTGAAAAATACACCTGCAAAAAGAGATCTGCTAACTCCTTTTTATGCCGCGCTCGACAAACAGGGAATTAAAAGAGGAGCCTATTATTCACTAATTGACTGGAGTTCTGCTGATTATCCTGCTTTTACCAAAGATAGCACACGTTATAAAATTAGTGAAGATCCGGCACGCTGGCAGCGTTTTCTGACTTTTAATCAGGCACAGATTGACGAAGTAAATAAAGCTTTTAAACCCGATTTATGGTGGTTTGACGGAGACTGGGAACATTCAGCTGAAGAATGGAAGGCTCCGCTAATCAGAAAGAATATTTTAAGTCTGAAACCAGATGCTATCCTCAACGGACGTTTACAGGGATATGGCGATTATGATACCCCTGAGCAGAATTTTCCGGTAACAAGACCAAAATTCAACTGGTGGGAACTTTGTATGACCATTAATAACAACTGGGGATATCAGCCTCAGGATACAGCGTGGAAAACCCCATATGAAGTCATCTCTATTTTTGCTGATGCCATTAGTAACGGCGGAAATATGCTTTTGGATATTGGTCCGAAAGAAGATGGAACAATCCCTGAACAGGAGGTACATATTTTAAAAGAGCTGGGTAAATGGAACAAGAAACATGGCGAGGCTATATTCAACACACTGGGTGGTTTGCCTCAGGGACACTTTTACGGTCCGACTACTTTATCTAAAGATTCTACTGTACTGTATTTGTTCCTGTCTGGTAAGGTTTCCGGCAATGTTGTGGTAAAAGGGCTCAAAAATACTATCAAAAAAATCCGTGTTGTGGGTACAGAAAAAACAATTGAACCTAAGGTTGTTGGAAAAATATCATGGAGTCCTATTCCAGGACTGGTATTTATACCTGTTCCTGAGGATTCACAGGATGAATATATGTCTGTTCTTGCGCTGGAACTGGATAAGCCCGTTAGCCTGTATCAGGGACAGGGAGGTTTGAAATAGATAACTTATTTAAAACGGTTGCGGTACATACTTGGATTACAATCCATAATCAGACGGAAGAACTTATTAAAGTTAGTAAGGTTCTGATAACCGCACTGATAACAGATATTGGTCACGGAAAGGTTTTTATCGGGCAGTAATTTGCATGCATGTGCGATGCGCAGCTCGTTTAAAAACCTTGAAAATGACTTCCGGGTATGTTTTTTAAAAAAGCGGCAAAAAGCATTTGGCGTGAGATTAGCAATCTGCGCCACGTCTTTTAAAAAGATATCAGATTTGAAGTTTTCCATAAGATAGATATAAATATCATGTATTCTTTTGGTATCGTTTTCGTTCAGGCTGATTTCAAAGGCATCGCTGGTAATTGGTTCATATTCATCAGACGCAGTCATAATATCAATAACGGACAGAAAAATAGCCAGCTTTTTTAACCCCGAACTGTTTTTTATCTGCCGGATATGATTAATAATCTGGATTTTAGTATCACCATAAAATTTTAAGCCTCTTTTTGTCTTGTTCAGGAAATTCTGAACCAGTATGATAGTAGAGGTATCATCACTGAGACTGACCAGAAAATCAACGGGAAAATAAATGACTGATGCTTTAGCTCTGAGTGTTGTTTCGCCGGTATGGAAAACGGTGTCATTATGCCAGATATGTGGCAGGTTTGGTCCCATGAGTACTAAATCCCCCGATTCGAAATCATCAACATTATCTCCTACAATACGTTTTCCGTAACTTTCTCTGATCCATACCAGTTCACAGAGATCATGAAAGTGAAGAGATGAGATCAAAACAGGTTCATCAACATCTTTGATATAGATGTTTTTCTTTAACGGGGATGATATATCTACAAATTGTGGTTTCATATGACAACTAAATATGCATATAAAATGATTAATTATTCATATTGATGGTAAAAAAGTTTTAATAGTTGCCAGTTGTGTTGTGGGATTTGTAATGGCTAAATATCATTTTTGGAACAGATAATATCAATTTAAACCCTTTGATAAGTAGTTATGGTATGGAATAATGATGATGAACTTTTTAAATTAATCCGGGAGGAACTTTACACTGCCGTAGTTGGTGACATTATGGATAAACTGGGGCTTTTGAACCAGTTTCTTCCGCCTGCAGTACAACCTGTAAGGCAGGATATGTTTGTAGCCGGAAGGGCTATGACTGTATTGTCAGCGGATATACTCGATGGCGCAGTGAATCAGAACAAAATACTGGATAAGCCTTTTGGACTCATGCTGGAAGCACTGGATGACCTGCGTGAAAATGAGGTCTATGTCTGTACCGGAGCTTCACCGGAATATGCACTTTGGGGTGAGCTGATGACTGCCCGTGCGATGAAACTAGGCGCTGTAGGTGCTGTAGTAAATGGTTATTCAAGAGACACTCATGGAATTCTTGAACTGGGTTTTCCGACATTTTCATTTGGAAATTATGCACAGGATCAGGCGCCCAGAGGTAAGGTGCTTGATTTTAGAGTCCCTATTGCTTTTGGCGGGGTCAGAATAAATCCGGGAGATATTATTATAGGTGATATTGATGGGGTATGTGTAGTGCCGCAATCTGCAGAGAAAGAAGTCTTTACACTGGCAATTGAAAAAGCAAGAGGCGAGAAAATAGTGAAGAATAAAATTGAAGAGGGAATGAGTGCGAAAGAGGCCTTTGAAAAATATGGTATCCTTTAATAAAACAGGGATATTTAAAGATATAATCAGATTAAAACATGATATTAAATAATAGAATATGATATTAAAAGGAGGCTGTAGCATTTTTGTTGGCTTGCTATTCGTAGCCGAATGCGTTTTTGCACAGCAGGGTACAACTGTATATCCTCGTTTATCTCCCAGACCTACAGAGACAGCGGGTATAGCTACACCGGTAATTTCTCTGAACGGAGATTGGGATTTTTCAATTAAAGGAGGACAGGAGAAGAAGAAAATCATTGTTCCGGGAGAATGGGAAATGCAGGGTTTTAAAGTCGCTGCCGGAGAGACTGCTGTATATAGCCGCGGGATCAGTATCCCAGGTAACTGGAAAAATAAAAAAGTTAAAATCAGGTTTGATGGAGTCAGCTCTCATGCTGTTGTCAGGCTTAACGGTGAAATTGTAACTGAACATGAAGGTAGTTTTGTTCCTTTTGAAGCCGATATAACGAAATTCATTCAGGATGGTCATAATCTCTTAACTGTCGAAGTACAGGCATTGACAATCAGTGATATTCTGGCGTGCACCTCTCAGTATGCTGCCCATACTGTAGGCGGGATTTTGCGTAAAGCCATGATATTTGCCTTACCTGATATGAATATTGCTGATGCGGCAATAACTACTGTTTTTGATAAACAGTATAAAGACGCAACTCTGTTAATTAATACCTCTGTTGCAAATGAAAGTAATGAAAATGGCGGGGCTGTAATCCGATACAGGCTTAAGGATGCTGCGGGTAAAGTTGTAGCAGAGAAATCAGTTAATATTACTGCAATAAAGCCGGCAGGAGAAGAACAGTTCAAGATTTCCATTCCTGTCAGAAAACCAATGCAGTGGAATACAGAACAGCCTTATTTATATCAATTGGAAACGACTTTATCCTATCAGGGAAAGATGACTGAAAAGTTATCTGATAAGGTAGGTTTCCGGCAGGTTGAAATTAAAGGGAACCGCGTTTTTGTAAATGGTTCCCCAATTAAACTGCGGGGCGTAAACAGGCATTCTGTACACCCTTTAACCGGAAGAAGCATTGCACCTGGACTGGAACGCAAGGATGCTGAACTGTTTCGGGAAGGGAACTGTAATTATATCAGAACCTCACACTATCCGCCTTCAGAAGAATTCCTGGATGCAGCAGATGAGCTGGGTTTATTTGTTGAGGATGAGTCTTCTTTAACCTGGATTGAACACGGGGCTTCACCGATATGGAAATTATGGAATTATAAGGATGAACGTTTTTTACCTTATATGATTAATGCCAACGTAGAGAAGATGCAGGCAGGTAAAAATCATCCTTCGGTTATCATCTGGTCAATGGGTAACGAATCCAGATGGAGTCCGTTATGGGCAAAAGTACAGACCGTTGTGAAACAGCTTGACCCCAGTCGTCCAACTTCATTTCATGATCAGTGCTGGGGTGGATTTAATAATGCAGGCAGCAAGGCTGATATAGCAGTATATCATTATCCGGGGATAAATGGTCCGGCGAAAGCTGATACCATGAACCGTCCTGTATTGTTTGGAGAATATGCCCATGTATCTGATTATAATCGCCGGGAATTGATTACAGATCCGGGGGTACGTGCCGCTTATGGGGTTCCGCTGGTTAAAATGTATGATTCTATGTATGTGCATAAGGGAAATCTTGGTGGTGCAATCTGGAGTGGAATAGACGATGTTTTTCATATGCCGGATGGCCGTATAGTCGGATATGGCCCCTGGGGCCCGCTCGATGCATGGAGAAGACCTAAACCTGAGTATTGGGGAATGAAAAAGGCTTATTCACCCGTGGTTATTAAAAATATTGATAAACCTGTTATTACCGATGGAAAACTACGTCTGGAAATTGAGAACCGCTATGATTTCATCTCCTTAAAAAATGTACTGATCAGCTGTAAAGTAGATGGTGCTGAGGTGAAGATCAGTTCTGATATTTTGCCGCATTCAAAAGGATATCTCATTATTCCTGTGAACAAACAGAGTCAGCAGGTTGAACTTTCTTTTAAAGATCCAAGGGGTTTTATCATCAATGAAGAACGGATCAGTATTCATGGCCAAACCAGGACAGAATTGCTTACTAAAGCAGGTTCAACGCAGGATTTTTCCTTTACGCAAAATGATCAGGCATATCTGATTCATCTTGCAGGGGTTGTTTATACTTTAAGTAAGGCAACAGGTATCATTACCAGCGGGAAAAAAGATGGAAAACTGGTTTTATCCAGAGGCCCGGTTTTGAGTATTGTACCTATGAATGAAGAGGATGGGGGCAAACCTAATGTTGCGGGAGAAACTTATCAGAATAATATTTATGTTTTGAAAGACTATCCTTTGTATACTTTGTTCGCCAATGAAATTAAAACGGAAAAGACAGATAGCACAATGATTTTTTCTGTAAAGGCTACTTATACAGATGCAAAGGGGGATATCCAATATCTCTTTTCGAAAAACGGACAGGTAAAAGTGAGTTATACAGTTGACTATAAAGGGAAAGAGGAAAAGCCACGTCAGTATGGAATGCTGATGGAATTACCACCGGTTTATACGCAGCTGGACTGGAAGCGCGAAGGTGCCTTTACAGCGTATTTTGCGGTTGATATTGCCAGAGCTGAAGGGCATGCGGAGTTAAATGCAAAATGGTTACCAGGGGTAGAAGAATTTGGCAAAGTACCGGCAAAAGACTGGAAAGATGATACGAATGAGATGGGATCAAATGATTTCAGGTCTACTAAAGAACAAATCTTTAATGTAGCTTTAACTGATAAGCAGGGCTCAGGTGTTTATGTTTTATCCAACGGTAAACAGGCTTCCAGAAGCTGGTTGCAGGATCAGCATATTCAGCTTTTGATAGCAGATTATAGCAACAGCGGGTCAGAACCATTTTACGGATCTCCGTTTACTGAAAACAGGATCAATATCAAAAATAAACAACTGAAGGGTAATGTAACCTTCCTGATTAAATAGTATCATATGATTAAAAAGTTATTCTTTCTGCTGCCTCTGTTATTTATTAAAGAGCATATAGTTGCACAACCAGCTCCCCGTCACGATCTCCATTTCAGCCAGCTTGCAGGCAGATGGGATGAGGCTATTCCGCTGGGAAATGGCATGCTCGGAGCTTTAATCTGGCAAAAGGACGGACAACTTCATTTTTCACTGGACAGGGCAGATCTCTGGGATCAGCGTCCGATGAAGGGGCTGCATCGTAAGGAGTTTAGTTATCAATGGGTTATTGAACAGGTACACAAAAAAGATTATGGTATAGTTCAGAAATATTTTGATGAACCTTATGATACTGAACCTGCTCCTTCTAAAATTCCGGGAGGTGCACTGGAATTTGATACCCGTAGCTGGGGCAGTGTAAAGACAGTAAACCTGTCTGTAAAAGATGCTTTGTGCGAAGTGAAATGGACTAATGGCAATTCTCTGAAAACATTTGTTTCAGCTGATAAATCTCTGGGCTGGTTCAGGTTTGAGAATTTGTCCGGCGAAATGGATATCAGTCTCATTGCCCCGCAATACCAGGGACTGGTTAAAAATTCCGGAGATCCGGTAGGAGGAGACGATTTATCCAGGCTGGGTTATCCAAAGGGAATAATCAAAAAAGAGGAAAACAGTATAACTTATGATCAGAAAGGCTGGGGAGGTTTTAGTTATCAGATTAATGTACGATGGAAGAAAACAGGGAAAACGATAGATGGAACCTGGAGTATTTCATCCAGGTCAACTTCTGATGATCAAAGTATACTGGCTCAGGAGGTAACTGCCAAAGCTGTTAATCCAGGTTACGGAGCTGATTTTATCAGACATCAAAACTGGTGGAAGGAATTCTGGAAACAATCTGCAATTCAGATTCCTGATACTTTACTCGAAAAACAATGGTATCTGGAACAATATAAATTTGGATCAGCTGCACGCGCAGGAGCTCCTCCGATCTCATTACAGGCTGTCTGGACTGCTGATAATGGCCGGTTACCACCATGGAAAGGGGACTATCACCATGATCTGAATACACAGTTAAGTTACTGGTCAGCTTATAGTGGGAATCATTTGAAAGAATCGATGGGATATCTTGATTATCTGGAAAAGAATAAGGCAAACTACCAAAGATATACCAGGGAGTTTTTTGGCAGTAACGGAATTGCTGTCCCGGGGGTAACCACGTTGGACGGAACAGAAATGGGGGGATGGATTCAGTATTCACTTTCTCCAACAGTTTCAGCCTGGCTGGGACAGCACTATTATCTGCAGTGGCGCTATAGTATGGACAGGACATTTCTGAAACAAAAAGCCTATCCATGGCTGAAAGCTACCGCAAAATTACTGGAAGATATTACAGTTTTGGATAGTGCAGGACATCGTAAATTACAAATCAGTTCAAGTCCTGAAATTAATGATAACAGTCTTGAAGCCTGGTTTCCACAAAATACGAATTACGATCTGGGACTGATGAAATTTGCCTTTAAGGCTGCTGCAGAGCTAGCCGGTGAACTGGGACTGAAACAGGAGAGTCTGCACTGGGAAAGTATACTAAAGCAATTTGATGATTATGCATTATCGGCAAATGCTGAATTAAAATTTGCACCATCAATGGCTTATAATCAGTCACACCGTCATTTTTCCAATGCAATGGCCATTCACCCGCTAGGTTTAATCAAATGGGAAGACGGAGCCAAAGCACAGGCTGTAATTAAAAATACAATTCATCTGTTAGATAGTATCGGCCCTGCCTACTGGTGCGGATATTCTTATTCCTGGATGGCAAACATGAAGGCAAGAGCAAAAGATGGGGAAGGTGCTGCCAGAGATCTGGGAATTTTTGCCAAGGCATTTTGTTCGGTGAATAGTTTCCATTTAAACGGTGACCAGACCAAAAGCGGCTATTCAAAATTTACCTACAGACCATTTACACTGGAAGGAAATTTTGCTTTTGCAGGAGGGTTACAGGAAATGCTGCTGCAAAGTTATGCCGGTTTTATTGAAATTATGCCTGCTGTACCGGCGCACTGGAAAGACTTATCATTTGATCATCTGCGTGCTGAGGGAGCTGTTCTGGTTAGCGCGAGCAAAAAAGACGGTGTTATTGATGAAGTGAAGATTGAAGCAGAAAAGAGCGGGGCTGTTAAATTGAAATTACCTTTTAAAACCTGGCATACCCTATCCAGTACCGGTGTGAAAATTCATCAGACAAATGATGGTTTTGTAACACTGAACTTTAATGCGGGTGCCTCAATTATATTGAAAAACAATAAATAAATTATCATGAAGATTACTGATGTAAAAGTCTGGCTTGTTGAAGGGGTAAAGTATAACTGGACCTTACTCAAAATATATACCGATACAGGTCATACCGGAGTAGGTGAAGCAACCAACTGGCCGGGCAGCCCGATTGTTTATCATGCTGCGAAACATGTTGGAGAGCGGATTATTGGTCTTGATCCAATGCGTACGGATTTTATATGGACTAAACTGTATCGTGATTTAAACTGGATTGGGCCAAACGGAGCCAGTCTGTGTGCAATAAGCGGTATTGATATGGCCCTGCTGGATCTGAAAGGAAAAGTGTTAAAGACGCCCTGCTACGAATTACTGGGCGGGGCTTACAGAAAAGATATTTTGCTTTATGCTAATTACTGGTTTACCGGTGGTGGTCATAATGAAGCTGATTATGCTGCTCAGGCAATAAAAGTTAAAGAGGCTGGTTTTACCGGATTAAAATTTGATCCCTTTGCGCATACCAATTATTTATACGGTGAAGATCTGTCTTCTAATCTTCAGCTCACAGCTGCACAGCAGGATCTGGCTTTTAATGTCAGTAAGGCAGTGCGTGAAGCGGTAGGTCCTGATTTTGACATTATGATTGAAACCCATGCAATGCTGAATTACAGAGTAGCAGTGAAGATGGCACAGAGACTTGCAGAACTCGATATTACCTGGTACGAAGAACCAGCTGGTCCTGAAAGTGCAGATACGTTAAGAGCAATGAGAGAACGTATTCCTTCCAATGTATCTATTTGTGTTGGTGAAAGACACTATACCCGTCATGGGATACGTCCGGTACTGGAAAAGAATATATGTGATATTATGATGCCGGATATTACGCGCTGCGGCGGACCGTCAGAAATGAAACGCATGGCCACGATGATGGAAGCCTATAATGTGCTGCTTGCGCCACATAACCCAAATGGTCCTTTATCTACACTGGCAAGTGCACATGTTTGTGCGTCGGTACCCAATTTTTTCAGACAGGAGTTTATGCTTAATGATGTTCCCTGGAGGGATAAAGTGATTACACATTCGATTAAGGATATGATTAGTAATGGTCATTTGCATTTATCTGAAAGGCCAGGACTCGGAGTAGATTTAGTGGAAGAAGAAATGGAAAAACATCCGGGTATACTGGAACCCAAACCAGGTTTTTATGTGTAAACAGTTCATCATTGAATTATCATGTCTTTTCAAATAGATTTTAGCGGAAAAGTAGTACTAATTACCGGAGTAACTTCTGGTATAGGCTTAGGGGTTGCAAAATCTTTTGCGCAGGCCGGGGCAAAAATAGCCGGTTGTTCACAGTACACAGAAGAAAGTGAGGAGGCTTCGGTTTTTAAACAGGAAATGGATCTGACAGGTGCTGAATCTCTGTATTGTTCTGCTGATTTGAAAAAAACTGAACAGATCAGTCAAATGGTTACAGCAGTAACAGCTCATTTCGGCAAAATTGATATACTGGTTTCCAATGCTGGTATCAATATCTTTGAAGGTGCTGAACATTGCACTGAAGAGCGCTGGATAGAAAATCATGAGATTAATCTCGCTTCACACTGGCATATGGCCAGAGCATGTAAACAAGCGCTGGAACAAAGTAATGGAACAATTATCATTATGTCTTCAAATCATGCCTACAGTACAATTCCGGGTTGCTTCCCGTATAATGTAACTAAAACTGCATTAACCGGTCTGGTCAAAAGCCTGGCTATAGAATGGGGGCCTGAAATAAGGACTGTTGGTATTGCACCAGGATTCATAGATACTCCGGGTAATCAGGCCTGGTTTAATTCATTTGATAATCCTCAGGCAGAAAGAGAAAAAACTATTGGTCTTCATCCTGTAAAAAAGCTGGGTACAGCAGCAGAAATCGGTGGCTGGTGTGTATTCCTGGGGAGTGAATATGCTGCATTTGCAAGTGGGGTAACTTACCTGGTGGATGGAGGCAGAAGTGCCCTGATGCAGGATTAAATACTTATATCCAGATATCTATATAGTAGTATATCTATATGTACTACTATATAGATATCTGGATGTATTTAACGTTTATTAATGTACAAAGATATCCTGTACTTCTTCCAGTGATTTTCCTTTGGTTTCAGGTACCAGCTTATAGACCACAATGAATGAAAGTAAACAGCATACGGCAAAAAACCAGAAGGTGGAAGCTGCGCCCGCAGCACCCAGCAGTAAAGGGGTTAACTGTCCTACTATGGTATCAGCAATCCACATAACCATAATGCTTAAACCCATCGCTCTTCCGCGAACTCTTGTTGGGAAAATTTCTGAAGCAATGACAAATTTCAGAGGTCCGATAGAAAAAGCAAAACAGGCTAAAAACAAAATGATACTTATTACCAGTGCAATATTATTGGTGGCTCCGCTATAGAAACACCAGCCGGTAAAGAACAAAGAAATAGTAGCTCCGATTGATCCGACAATGTAAAGCGGTCTGCGCCCCATTTTATCTACTTTCCAAACCGCAATCAGGGTAAACAGAAAGTTTGCCAGGCCAAAGATAATCTGACCTAAAAGTGCATTACTGATATTGATGCCAGCATCATTCAAAATACGGGGACCATAATAAATGATTGCATTTATCCCACTGAACTGAGAAAATAGTGGTAAAAGTAATCCTATGAGCAGCGGCCTTCTCATTTCTCTGGTAAACAGGTCTTTGTATGAACCGGACTCCTGTACAGGCATTTTTTTGATCAGCTGCAGAGCTTGGTGAGCACTGTCTGTCCCGTTGATCCTGGTCAGTATCAGAAGCCCCTGCTGCTCTTTTCCCTGCTGAATCAACCATCTCGGACTTTCCGGTACAAACCATAACCCTGTTAAAAATAACAAGGAAGGAATTACACCCAGGCCCAGCATTGCTCTCCATACTTCTTTGACTATGATATAGTCCAGTATATCGCCCATTGATTTGTTATAGTGTGTCAAAGACAGATTCAGCAGACCTGCATTAGTCAGATAGGCCACCAGGATTCCTGCTGTGATAGCCAGTTGATAAAAGGTTACCAGTCTGCCACGTATCCCGGCAGGTGCTATTTCTGAAATATACAGGGGAGCGACTATGGATGCTACACCCACACCCATTCCTCCCAGCATCCTTGCAAGAATCAGTAAAGTGAAATCTGCAGCTGCAGCAGTACCGATTGCAGATAGTAAAAAAAGGATGGCTGACAGCATCAGCATCTTTTTTCTTCCAAAGCGATCACTGAGTTCGCCAGCGAAGGCAACACCAATAATACAGCCGACAAGCGCAGAGGAAACAAACCATCCTTCAGTAACCGGAGATAAGCTGAATTGTTGTTTTACAAATGGTAATACACCAGATATAACGGCCATATCAAAGCCGAAAAGCAAACCACCTAATGTAGCAACCAGGGTAATGGCTACCAGGAAAAGTCTGGATTTTTGAGTAGTTTCATTTTTTAGGTTCATGGTTGCTTAAGGTTAATTCAGTTTTCTATACAAATTGTCATTATCCCTTTTGCCGGAAGGGTAAAGTGGTTCTCTAATGTTTTTTTGTGTGTTTCGGAAATATCACTTTCCCATATTTTGAGCGGTGCATTGGTTTTTGGACTGATATTCAGCTTGCTGTCCTGATCGCCACAATTGACAAGGTGGATTATAATACCTTTTCCATCATCAGCTTTTTTAAAGGCTTCAACGTAAATATTCTCCCCGTTAATGGTGAACGGTAGCCCTTTTTCATCTGCAGAAGCGGCGGTGACAAGCAGCGGCTGATGATTATTTAATCCAGATTGATTTGCCTGATAACTATTAAACCCGCTTTCATGAGCCTGAATGAAATAACGGAAAGTAACTACACCCTGCTGATCTGCCCTGAAATTGGTGTGCCATAAGTTATTCATTACCCAGGAGTAGATATTTGAAGACTGAGGGGTAAACGATAACCATAGTGGCGCATGTTGTAATCCACCAAGTAAATTAGCTGTAGTAATCTTTCCGATTTCAAATAAAGGAGCATCCGGGCTTGACCAGGTAATTCCGTAGGTGTCATTGGAAATGTCTGCCCATCTTTGCATGGTATACCAGTTTCTGTTTGAATAAGGTAACTGATCAGTTTCAGCGTTCACAGTTCCCCAGGGAATACTATAGCGGACTTTTGCATCCGGAATATTAAAAGGGAAAGCGAAATGGACGCTTTCTTTGCTTCTGATAGCCTTCTTATCAATGGTATTGATCAGCTCTATTTGATCAAGGCCGTTAACCAGTCGTATTTCCCTGATGAGTCCGTTAGTACCCGGAGCAGAAGAAGTAATTTGCAGACTGATTACCAATGGTCCTTTTTCTTTAATCGCTATCCTGGCATTTGAACTGGTTTGTATTTTTTCAAGAGAATCACCAGGCATATACAGGTATTGATTCAGTCCTGCTGAATCTGCCTGGACATAATCCCTACCAGAAGCTATTTTAACTAACTTTTTAATGTTTCCCGTTTGGGGAGAAATATCGATGCTGTAGACCCCGTTACTGAGTAAATTGTCTGATATATTAACCCCGGATTTTTTTTCTGAAGCTTTACCGGAGCCTGGACTTTTAGTCCGGGTAGTTCCCGGGTGATAAGCATGCCCCGGATAGATACTGTAAGTGCTTTTTCCCATCGATGGAACCAGTTCAGCCACAAAAGCGAGTTCACCAGTAGTTAAACGCTGCGAAAGAACAGGAATTCCTGAAACATCTTTAACAAGATCACCTGCTTTGCTTAAAGATGCGGGTACATAAACCACATTGGTTCTTGGCCATGATACCGTATTGTAAACGTCTATCTGGTTGTTTTTTAGGGTTGAAGAGGAATCTTTCAACGAATCGCCTGTCAGAGATTGTGAAAGTAAAGTATCAACAATTTCTTTGGCTTTTAATACATAAGACTGTTTTACTGCCCATTCACTTTTTACTTTTTCATCATCTGGATGAGAAACACTGTTAAATGCACCCCAGGTATGTTCATTAAATAATAATAGGTTTTTCCAACTCTCCTCAAAGCTCTTTACCGGATAATTTTTTCTGTTGCGGATAGCCCAGATCGCGTCAGCCTGTTTCAGCTGATCGGATAATTTGCGGCTTAAAGCAGTTTCTTTTGCTGCAGATGATACACCGTCAGTCCAGTATTCTGTATAATCCCCGGTGAAGGAAGGAATCTGCCTGTTGTATTTATTCTCAAAATCCGCAAAAAACTGTTTTGTTGAAGTAATAATCAGTTGAGGTGAAGCATATTTTTCATTCCATATCTTAACTGCATCAGGCAGTTCCGGATCAATAGGAGCATTATCACTCATCGCCCAGGTCAGAATTGACATATCATAAGGAAAACCCTTTTGTGCCAGCTGATCAAGATAGTCAAACAGATAAGGATTGAGGAAATTTTTTGAAGGATGACCCGTATAGAACGGCTTCGGATCTTCCATCGTAAAGAAGTTTGGAATTTTATCCCCCTTTAACTGGTAGCCGATAGAATATGGCTGACATTGCCAGAAAAGTAATTTCTGTTTGCCCGAAGGAGAGAGCCAGTAAAAAGGTTTATCCTGCCATTTAGCCAGGTTTCCGATTCTGTCTGAAGCATTTGGCCCTGAAAGGAAATATTTTATCCCTGTCTGTTCAACCTGTGCGGCTAAACCCCATGAGGCACCAGGTACATCTCCCTGAAAAAGAGTATTAATAACAATGCCCTGTTCCTTAGCCAGTTTTTGTGATTTAGAGAACATTTGCATCAGTTGTCTGGAATCAGTCAGACTGGTGTTAATATTTCCATAGGCGCCGTCCAGGTTAATCCATCCTTTTTTTACAGCATCCCAGAATTTGTCTTTCTTTTGCTGACTGGCAAGTGCAAGATAATTATCCACTACCCAGATAGCTTCTGTTGTCCATTTAAAACGTGCCTGGGTAGGGTATTGCTGTGTTTTTTCTGCAAGGGCAATAGCTTCATCAATATTATCCTGATGCAGTTTAAGGACTTTGGATTGTGTATTGGTATATCCTATATCAACATGAGAATGGGGTAACACATACATGTTCCACATTCTGGAAGGTTCAACAATACAGCTCCCTTTGTAAGTTTTTCCGCCGGTTAAAATAGAGACTGTTGCCTGTGTCGCTTTGGTTACGGGACTGCCCGGTAAGGGGATTTCAAAAGATTCAGCTCCGTCTTTACTGGCCTGAACAATCAGGCTTTCCTGTAAACCATTAAAGGAAACAGAGATTTTTCCCTGCTGGTAATTTTTCCCATTTTTAAAGATCAGCCTGATCATTCTTCTGCTTTCTCCGTGATACTTCAGATAGGCAATTGTGGGTTGCAGCTGGATATCACTAAAAGCAGATCCGGTCTTCTGAGCTGATACATTATGGCTTATGCCTATCAGAAAAGTGATCAGAAGAGCATTAAATTGTAGTCTGTAAGACACTGGTTTCATCAGGGTGGTTTTTAATTAATTAACAACATTCTTCTTTCACAAAAGCGGTGATCACTTTCGCGCGGTTTTTACCCTTATTGATCAATTCGTAGTGAACAGCATCAGCAGGGATAATAAAAGTTTCCGCATAGTGGATTTCCTGCTCAGAATTTCCTGTTTTAACAATAATGCTTTCACCTTCTACCAGACTGAGAATATGGCACTGTCCTTCAGTATGAGCTTTAATGGTGGAATCAAATTCAAAACGCCGAACGGCGTAAAAGTGGTCAGGATGTGTTGCCAGATTAACGATCTGCCAGTCATCATCCTGCAGGAGTACAGTCTGTTTAGCAATCAGCGTATCAGACACTATCTGTCCTTTTCTTTCAAAATTCAGATTGGCAAAAGCACGGTCAATATTTAATGGACGTGGTTTTCCATTCAGATCAGGACGCAGCCAGTCATACATTTTAAAAGTGAATATATAGGGAGTGGCACTGATTTCCAGTACCAGATTGTTTTTTCCCGAACTGTGAACCGTACCATTTGGAATCAAAAAAAGCTCATGTTTTTGAGAATCAAATGTCTGTACATAATCTGTTACGTTTACCTGGTTATGGTGTTTGAAGCTGTTTTCCAGCACTGTTCTGAATTCCTCCTGGTTAATGTTTTCCTGAAAACCCAGATAGACTTTAGCATCCTGATGATGATCCAGGATATAATAGGTCTCATCCTGCGTGAAATTTTCTCCAAAATGTTCTTTGGTATAAGCGACAGAGGGGTGGCATTGCAGAGACAGATTATCTCCGTCCATCGTATCAAGAAAATCAAAACGAATAGGGAAATTATAACCAAAGCGTTCGGCTGCTTTGCCTAAAATAGCTTTGTTATTATGGAAAAGAAGCATGTCAAATGAAACTTCCAGCAGCCTGCCTTCATTTTCCATAATAATACCATTTTCAGGGGCAATCAGTTCAAATGACCAGGCATAATTTATAACTTCCTGATTCAGGCCATTTATATTTTCCCGGATCCACTGGCCACCCCATACACCAGGCTCAAACCAGGGTCTTGCCCTGAAGGCGTGTACAGACATCCGGGCAAGTCCACTGCGAAAATCTGTTCCATTCATCCAGGATATTGCTTTGATCCTTTGTTCATCGACAATAATGTCAATACTGGCCAGTAATTGTTGTTTATGTTTATTTAAAACAGGCCAGTCGATAAAATAAAAGCGTTTATACTGTATTTTTGGGTCGGTAGTCGTGGCAGCACCCAGATTGAAAATATGACCAGCTCTTGAACGAAACTGTATCTCATTTTTAGGCACATCAATATAAATAACCTTTGCATCCAGATTGACCAGTGCAGCTCCGCAACCATAAATAATCGTCAGTTCATCATTGATCGGGCTGATTAATCCAAGTTTTTCAGTGTCAAAGAAGTCTGCGAGATCTCCTTCATACTGTTTACCAAATACTGGGTCATTCAGCTGAAGATTGTCAGCTATTAAC
The DNA here is from genome assembly GCF_040026395.1 of Pedobacter lusitanus. NCBI lineage: Bacteria > Pseudomonadati > Bacteroidota > Sphingobacteriia > Sphingobacteriales > Sphingobacteriaceae > Pedobacter > Pedobacter lusitanus. The sequence goes on along the minus strand of NZ_CP157278.1, from coordinate 1,842,507 downwards.
CGGTCAATAATTTCAGGTGTTTTTAGGGCAGTATCAATATTTATCCAGTGTACTGTCTTTCCATTTTCAATGAGCTGCTGATTGAGTTCCATTCTAAACTGTTCCCAGTACACGCCTGAATAACCATCAATAACAATGTTTTTTTTCTGATTGATGATCCATTCTGATAAACTGGCGAAATCATTATAGATAGGCCCTTCAATTTTGAAAGCAGGATAGATATCATAACCCTGATGGATTGTTTTTTTTTCCGGAATAATAAATTGCGTAGTATTTCTCAGAGAATTGATATCAGCTTTTACTCCGTTCATAGTGTCAGCAGTCATTGTGTTTGGTTAGTTATATGTTATAATGTCCAAACATATGACATTTCACTTAAATATTCAAAGACCTTTTTTTATTCTCTTGAATATTTGGAGTTTCGTTAGCTTTAAAGAGGGGAAATCAATGCTAATTATCTGTTTCTACGGCTTTCTACAGTATAAATAAAGCTTTCAGCTCTATAATAACCCAGATTATATTCCATTGGGCGGTCACCCTGGTCATAAACAAATCTTTTTCTGAATAAAAGAGGACTTCCGGTCTCTACCTCTAACTTACCAGCTATAAACTTACTTGCTGCTATTGCACTGATCTCTTCCTTAGACAGATTGGCAATTACGGAGTGTTCTGATTCAAGCATTTCGTATAATGGCAGTTTGAAATCTTCCTCTCCGCTGAGACCAATTCTGGGATGGAAATAGGATATGAAATACACAAATGCACTGGCTGATCCACCTCGCAGACGCTCCAGTTTCAGGATCTTTTTATCAGTTTTAATGTCGAAAAAACTGGCTATCTGTTCATCAGGATATACCCAGCTTAAATGAAGTTCATAGTTTCTGACAGGTATTCCTCTGGCTTTCATTTCCTGAGAAAAGCTAAGCCAATTCATTGATTTTGAGCTTATTTTAGAGGGAGCGACCTTAGTTCCATAACCTTTTTTTCTAACCAGTAATTCTTCATAGACCAATTTGTTCAATGCCTGTCTTAATGTCGTTCTGGAGATGGCAAGTTTTTTTGCAAGTTCGACTTCGTTTGGTAATAACTTGCCTGCCTGGTAAACGGGATCTTTGATCAGTTCTCTGAGTAATAGTTCTGCCTGAATGTGAAGTGGAATATGACTTTTATGGTCAATTGAAATATTCATGGTCGGTTGATAATTATTCGATGATGGAATACAAATCTAAGCTTTTTAGTACATACATAGCAAATAGGAATGTAGGTATATATGTCTTCCAAATTTGTTGTGATTTAAATCTGATAGCCGATCTGAAATTTAATAACAATGAACAGAAATGTTACAAGAAAGAAAAAATGAGTGTGATCGAAGCCTTCTTCTATGTTATTATTTGAATAATAGATAAATAAGCGGGAAATCAGGAATTACGACTCAGCTGTTTGGAGAGTCGAAAAAAAATCATTAAAAATTTGGAAATAACTATAATACTTCTATGTTTGTACATAACTATTGACCAACCAAATATAAACAGCGACCATTTTCTCCCTGAAAATAGGAGCATGGGAGCTTTTTATTTATCTTATTTAAATAAAACTAAATGAAAAGACCTTTACTTCTGTTTTCTGCTGTTTTTTGTTTTTTACATCTGAATTCTACCGCTCAGGTAGCAGATAGAACAGCGTTAGCCAAATCAATCCGTTCCGATAGCCGTTTAGATACGATTCAGGCAAGAGCTATTCAATTACTTACCGGGTTTTCTGCAGGTACTTCCTATGATGAAGTCTGGATCAGAGACTTTAACACTTTTATCAAAGGATCTTTAAAGATTCAGCCAAAAGAAAAAGTCCGGACCATGCTGCTGATGTTTTTTAAAATTCAGGGCGATGACGGTAATATTGTTGATGGCGTTGTGGATAGTGCTAAAGCAAATGGTGGATATAAATACCGGTACTCTGCTTTATTACCAGGGTGGGCAGCACATAAAAATACGGTAGAAACAGATCAGGAATTTTCATTGGTACAAGCCGTTAAAAAATATGTAGACCTTACCGGAGATGTATCCATCCTTTTTGAGCGGGTTGGAGCTAAAACCATTTTGCAGCGAATGGAAGATTCTTTTGCTTACATCCTGAAAGACAGATGGTCAGAGAAATACGGACTGGTAAAAGGAGCCACTACAGTTGACTGGGGAGATGTGCAGCCAGAAAAAGGCTGGGGAGTAGCAATCAATGAACATACGAAATGGTCAGTTGATATCTATGATAATGCCATGTTTGTCATTGCAATTAATGATTTTCTGGCGATGAAACCCAAAGCTTATCAAACACAAAAAGACTGGAGTGCATTAGCGGCAACAATCAAAGCAAATGTCCGTAAACATTTATGGATGTCTGAAGCCCAAAAGTACAGACCGCATTTATACCTGAACGGCAGTCCGTTTTCAAAAACATTTGACGAGGACAAAATCTTGTATTCCGGTGGATCTGTATGTGCAGTTCTGGCTGGTTTTAATACTAAGAAAGAGGTTGAAAATATTAACCGTCAGCTGTTGGCGGCTGCATCCAAAGAGAAACATGCAACTATTGGTTTTACTGTTTATCCGCCTTACCCGGAAAGCGAATTTCCAAATATGCTTCCATATTCTTATCAGAATGGTGGAGACTGGACCTGGTTTGGGGGCCGGATGATTAAAGGTCTGGTAGATTATGGTTTAGTCAAAGAAGCGTATGCAGAGTTAATCCCTATGGTAGATCGTGCCATTGCCCGTAAAGGATTTTACGAGTGGTATAACGTGCAGACAGGTGAACCTAAAGGATCAGGAGATTTCAGAGGGGAGGCAGGTGTATTATTTGACGCGGTTGAATCCTTGCGGCAGTGGGCAGCTAAAAATTAACTGGCAAAAAAACTAAACCTATTTCATGGCTCCTAACCCGTAATGCATAAAGAGCAGACAGCAAACCCTTGTCTTTTTTTAATCATAATAAATTTCATAAACCTTAGTAAAACAGTTGAATAGCTTATAAACCTCAATATAACCAAACCTAAAACTAAAAACCAAATTTATGAAAAAAGCATTTATTTACTCAATTTTGCTCTCCCTGCTTTCCCTGCAGGTGATGGCACAGATTAAAATTACCGGAAAGGTCACCGGTATAAAAGACAATCTGCCAATTCCGGGTGTCAGTATTAAAATAAAGGGAACAGCTGGCGGTACACTTACAGATGCAGCTGGAAATTATCAGATACAACTGGCCGATGACAAGGGCATACTGGTATATTCTTCTACCGGTTTCTCCCCTCAGGAGAGAACAGTGACCGGCAGAAGCATAATTAACATCCAGCTGGAAGAAAAAGCTGATAATTTAAGTGAAGTAGTTGTTATTGGTTATGGTACAGTGAAAAAATCTGACTTAACCGGAGCCGTTACGACTATTAAAGCTGAACAGCTGATGGATAAACCAGTACCAAATTTATCACAGGCTTTACAGGGGAAAATAGCCGGTGTTGAAGTGAGTCTGAACAGTGCTGCTCCGGGAACTGCTGCGAAGGTTCGTGTACGTGGAATTGGTTCAATCAATTCGAATATTGATCCTTTGTATGTCATAGATGGAGTTGCCGGCGTTGATCCTAATTCCATTAACCCTAATGATGTGGCTTCACTTGAGGTGCTGAAAGACGCTTCTTCAACAGCAATTTATGGTTCCCGTGGAGCAAATGGTGTAATTATGATTACCACTAAAAGAGGAAGAAGAGATGGAACACAAATTAGTTATGAGGCAAATGCCAATGTAAGTGAGCTCTACAGACATGTGCGCACGTTAAATTCAGAAGAATTTTTGAAGGTTTATAACGAAGCTTATGCAAATGGTCAGAAGTTCGATCCTGCGGGCGCTGTATGGAGCCCGCCGAAAGCCCTGAACTATGCAAACTATCCACTATTGTTTGATACAAATAATAAACCTCTTTATGATACAAACTGGGAAAAGGAAACTTATAAACCTGCCTTTTCGCAGAACCATCAGTTAAATCTTCAGGGTGGAAATGAAAAAACACTTTATAGCTTGTCATTAGGTTACCTGAATCAGAAAGGACTGGCGCCTACTTCAGGTTTTAAACGCTATTCGGTAAAAATGACGCTGGATAATGATGTTAAAAGCTGGTTAAAAGTAGGAGGTAATGTGAATCTGATCCGTAGTATACAACGGCTGGTTACCGATGGTAACGGAAGTTTAAACGTGGCGAGAGCTGTAGCAGAAGAAGTGCCGATTTTACCAATCAGATATCCGAACGGTATGTATGCAGGGAATTTTGACATCGCGGGATTAGAAGGCGCTCCAAATCCTATTGCTATTGCAAATAACAGATATACGATTAATAATACACTGCAAATGCTGGGTAATGTTTATGGTTTGTTCCATATTACCAGCGATCTTGATTTTAAAACTGACTTTGGATATAACCTGAGTTCAACCAAGAATAATTATTTTTCTTCTCAGAATCTGCCTCACTTATCTCAGGATGAAGGTGGTATAGCTAATATCAATGCTTATGATAACTATTACTGGCAGACTGAGAATTATTTAACCTGGAACAAAAAGATCAATGACCGTCAAAAACTGACTGCTTTACTGGGTATGTCATTACAACAGACAGGTTATGAAAGAATGCGTGCAGAGACACAGAATTTCATAGATGATATTTTTCAATATCACTATCTGCAGGCAGGTTCTCTAAAAACAGCCAGCGAATCCTATGATACCAAATCATCTCTGGCTTCATTTTATGCAAGACTTAATTATAACATAGATGATAAATATTATTTCACAGCAACAGGCCGTTATGATGGGTCTTCCAGATTTGGAAAAAACAATAAATATGCATTTTTCCCATCAGTAGGAGCTGCATGGCGGGTATCGCAGGAAGATTTCCTGAAAAACAATAAAACCATATCCAATTTAAAGATTCGTGCCAGTTACGGTACTTCTGGAAATCAGGAAATAGGACAGGCACGTTCACTGACCCAGATTCAGCCAGGTACGACAGTACTTAACGGTTCGGCCCAATCCTCCATATTACCAAATTATCTGGGGAACCCGGATTTGAAATGGGAAAGATCTGTTCAGGCAGATGTAGGAGTGGAGTTAGGAATGTTCAATGACAGAGTGAGTCTGAATCTGGATTATTATAACCGCGTAACCAAAGATCTGTTATTACAAACACCAATACCATGGACTGCAGGTTTTACCAATGCGAATGTTTATAAAAATGTAGGTTCAGTTAGAAATTCAGGAATAGAGATCAGTTTGAATACTGTCAATATTAAAACTGAAAACTTTACCTGGTCAACAAACTTCCTGTTCTCAGCGAATAAAAACAAAGTAATTAAGCTGAATGAAGGTAATGCTGATATTTTTCCTGGTCCAAACTTTCTCGGACAGAATTACGTAGTCCGTGTGGGAGAAGCCATTGGTTCTTTTTATGGAATGACCAGATTGGGTACTTACAGTGAATCTGAAGCTACTGAAGCTGCTTCCCATGGTTTAAAGCCAGGAGACAGGAAGTATCTTTATAATCCGGATGGCTCTGTGAATTATAGTATTATCGGTCATGCTTATCCAAAATGGACGGGGACTTTCAGCAGTAGTTTCAAGTATAAAAACTGGGATTTATCTTTTGATATCCGCTTTGTACAAGGTGTAAATACTGCTGCTAACTTTAAGCACTCGACAGAAGACAGACAGACAATTTCAAACAGTCTGGCGACAGTTTTAAATGCCTGGACACCACAAAATCAAAATACCTCTGTTTCTCAGGTACGTAATTATAAATTTGCTCAGGATTCTCATTTTGATAGCTGGTGGGTAGAAGATGGTTCATTTATACGTGGCCAGAATTTTATTGTAGGTTATAGTCTGCCGGCGGCTGTTAATCAGAAATTACATATCAATCGTTTAAGAATTTACGCGAATGTTCAGAATCTGTTTATCATTACCAAATACACTGGTTATGATCCTGAGGTAGATACATTTAACCAGACCTATGGTTCAAATGCCTCTTTCTCTCAAAATCTGGACTTCTTTTCTACACCAAGACCCCGTATCTGGAATTTAGGTGTTCAACTAACCTTTTAAACTGAATCAAATGAAAACGACAAAAAATATAATATTTGCGGTACTGGTCTTATTGACCTGTGCTTCCTGTAAAAAGTTTCTGGAAGAAAAGCCAACCGATTTTATAACTCCGGATTCAGAGCTTTCCAGTGCCAAAGTCGCAAGAGCTTTTGCCAATTCAAGTTATCAGTATCTCCAGGGTGTGCTGAAAGGGCAGACCTCATCTTACGGAGGTAATACCTGGAATTTAATGGAGTTTATGACCGGAAAAGCCAATAGTGATCTTGGACAAACAGGTGCTGTTAATTTCCAGAACCTTTCCTATAATACAACTTCATTTTATATCGATACCTGGTGGCAGCAAATGTATATGGGGATAGGAGCCTGTAACATTGCGATTGAAAAGATACCTTTGATCAATGCTGCAGGACTGAGTGATGCTGATAAAACAAATCTGATGGCCGAGGCCCGTACTCTAAGAGCATTGTATTATTTTTATCTGGTACGGATGTACGGAGCGGTTCCAAAGGTTACTGAAATACCTAAAAACCTGAATCTGTCTATACCAAGAACAGCTGCAAAAGAGATATATGACACCATAATCATTCCCGATTTGCTTGAAGCAGAGAAATCTACTTTGCCGTGGAAAGATAATTCAGGAAAGGTATCTATGGGTGCAGTAAAGTCTATTCTGGCCGATGTCTATTTAACCTATGCAGGTGCAGCTATAAACGGAGGTAAACAATATTACGCTGAATCAGCCAAACGGTCTCTGGCTGTGGCTCAGACAGGCGGATATTCTTTATTCCCGGAATATACAGATATGCTGAAGCCAGCTAATAAAAATACCGGTGAATTTATTTTCCAGGTACAGTATGCTGCGGCTGTTCCGTCTGCAAATCCGCTTACTTCACTGACTATTCCGAATTATTCTGGTATTTCTAATTATTCAGATGAGTACGGTGCGGTATATCCAACCGCACAGTTTATCAGCTCTTTTGCACCAGGCGATAAAAGAGCTGCTGAAAAACAATTTTTCTATACCAATTATAAAAGTGTAAAAACCGGACAGGTCGTTAATTTCAAAGGAGCATATATTTATAAATGGTTTGATTCTCTGGCCGTAGCAAGTACTGTAAAGTCAGATCTTAACTTTACCCTGTATCGCCTGGCAGATGTAGAATTAATGTATGCTGAAGCCTCAAATCAGGCAGAAGGTGTACCTAATGGTACTGCTATACAGTTTGTAAATGATATCAGAAGAAGAGCGAAGCTTGCCCCAATAGGAGCTATGTCATCAGCTGATTTTGAACAGGAAGTATGGGCACAACGTTATTATGAATTATGTTTTGAGAATAAAATGTGGTTTGATATGATACGTACTAAGAAAGTTCATAATGATGTGACTGGTAACTGGGATAATTTTATAGGTCATAAAACAGTTTTTGGAGCAACTTTCTCTGAAAAACAATTGCTTTTCCCATTACCTAAGCAGGAAACAGATGTCAATTCAAGTTTATTGCCAAATAATCCCGGCTTTTAAATAAGATTTGTTACGGTGAAATTGAAAAGCCCTGTTAATCAAATTAACAGGGCTTTTTTTTGAAGATTCTTTATGCGGAGCAGCAGCTCTTTCAGACAGATTTATATCCTTTTATGACTTACACTTAAAATATTAAATGTTTTCATGCCGTCAGGCATTTCCCATTGTACCTGAGCACCGACACGATATCCTAATAACGCCGTACCTATAGGTGCAAAAACTGACATTTTATGCTCTTTCATGTTGGCCTGTGCAGGTAATACGATCTGAAAAGTATATTTCTTTTCACTGACTGTTTCCTGAATTTCTACTTCAGATCCTATACATACCGCATCCTCAGGTAATTCCGCTTCACTGACAACTTTTGCGGAGCCCAGTTCTGCAAGTAATTGATTTTTATTATATGCTGAAAGATTAGAATCTTTAAGATGTTTTTTTAACAGATCCAGTTCTTTTTTAACGATCATTAATTGTTCCGTTTTCATATGATTATTCTTTAAACCTTTTATATATTATTTATTTATCGCAGTGAGCGATTTTCAGCGCGTGAGTATTTTATTGTGGATTTTGAGTTTTCCCTTTGCAGGTTTTATCTTTTGATGGACAAATAACTGGCATACAGCTATCAGAATCGCCAGCACATTCAGCCAGAGATAATCCAGTAATAATGCGGCCAGAACAATGGCCACATTTAGGCCAAAAGCACATATCAAGCCTAAGCCAATCCAGGATATGGATTTAAATTTATTGATCATAAAAAAGATTAATTCAGTAAAAAAGATAGGAGCTGTTGCTTAAAGTTGAACAGCTGCGTGATTTTCCTGAAGGCCCCAAACCAAAGCTGGTCGGGGCTTACTTGATAAAGTCCTTACTGGTAGTTTGGGAGAAAAATCCAAAATGATAATGAATAGCTACCATCTGGCAGTACATAGCAAAAGAAACACGCATCTCTCGGGTAAAAGAGATTTCGAGCATTGCATAAGTAGAACTGTGAGTATGGATTGTTTTCATTAACAGAATAAATTAAGAAATTAAAAAAATGAAGCTTTATCATTGGCCCAAACCTGAAACGGGCCGGGACTTACTGGATAAAGTCTTTACTGTTTTTAAGGAAGTATCCTGAATTGTAAGAAACGGGGCGACGCTGCACAGCACGGACAGGCTGCAATTTTAATGCAACTGTAATCCCAAGCTTTTGTAAGATGTGCTTTAGTAAACCCATTAAAACAAATGTCTGCTTTTAAACTACAAAAGCAAATATTTCTTTAATAAATATTAATTTCTCCTGAGAATGTTACATAGGTATGGTTTAATTATGATTTATATCCTGAAAATATATTTTCAGGATCAGACAACCTCCGCTGATCTTCCGTAAATTTGCAGCTATGAGAGCTGATGTGGAAAATCTGGAAGATATTATTTTGTTTGTTGATACATTTTATGTTAAAGTACAGCAGGACGAACTGATCGGTCCGGTTTTCGGGAGAGCTATTAAAGACTGGGAACCTCATCTTCAGCAAATGTACCGTTTCTGGAATGCTGCATTATTTGGTGTTCCGGGTTTTCGTGGTAGTCCCTTTGCCAAACACGCTCCCCTGGCTATTAATGCATCACATTTTGAACGGTGGTTAATCTTATTCAATGCTACTATAGACGATAATTTTGAAGGCCCTGTTGCCTCAGACGCTAAAAAAAGAGCCGCATTAATGGCTGAAATGTTTTTACAGCGTTTGCGTGGAATGAGTGGCGGAGCAAATAGAGTCATTCAGTAAAACAGGTCTCAGGAGCCTTGAGAGCATAAAACAAACGTTTGTGCTGAGATTTAGCAGCTAAATGCCCAGTTTACTGTAAATCATTAAAGGCACCTTAATTAACTTGATTTTACATTTATTTTGTATCACCTCAGGCAAAAAAGTATCCTGAATTCTTTGATGCAGCAATAGTTATGCAAGCGTTTGCGTAGTTCTGATCTGTTTTAATAGAAAGCATGCCAGTATATTAGTTCTGAACCTGATATACTATTAAAAAAAAAATCCTGACTGACCAGATTCCCCTGCTGAACCTTTTTTGGTTGAAACTCTTGTGCAAGACGATATATGAAAAAGAATAAAAGAGCCTTCTATCTGCTGCCTTTATTGGTTGTGGTATCCTGTAAACAAAAAATAAAGGAACAGCGAGATACAGTGCACACGCATGATTCAGGTTCTTCGTGCAGCAGCAGTTTGCCTTCACGTTACGGCGTTCCGGTAATGAATACAGCTAACCGTATTGTTATAGCACAAAAAGGGAGCAGTAAATCTAAAATGGTCTGGATTCCTGGCGGAAGTTTCGTCATGGGAGCAAGAGATAATGAAGGCAGGATGGATGAATATCCGGCCCATGAAGTAAAACTGAATGGCTTTTGGATGGATGAAACTGAAGTGACGAATGCACAATTTGAAGCTTTTGTTAAAGCGACAGGATATGTAACCGTTGCTGAACGTAAACCGGTTTGGGATGAAATTAAAAAGGATTTACCAGAAGGAACCCCAAAACCAGCCGATGAGATAATGGTTCCCTCAGCACTTACTTTTACGCCGCCCCTACATCCGGTACCTCTGGACAACGCCAGTTTATGGTGGAGCTGGACTCCGGGCGCAAACTGGAGACATCCGGAGGGGCCGAATCAAAATATCAGAGGAAGAGAAGATTACCCGGTTACACAGGTTTGCTGGGAAGATGCTAATGCCTATGCCAAATGGGCTGGCAAACGCTTACCAACAGAAGCCGAATGGGAATATGCTGCCCGTGGCGGACTTAAGAATGCAATTTATTCATGGGGGAATGAACCTATAGAGAAGGGAAGGCCTAAAGCAAATACCTGGCAGGGAAGTTTTCCTGATAAAAATACAAACCTGGACAATTTTCAGGGAGTAGCTCCGGTAGCATCTTTTGACGCCAATACTTATGGATTATATGATATGTCCGGAAATGTCTGGGAATGGGTAGCTGACTGGTATGACGGTAATTATTATCAGGATCTGAGTAATCAGATCACTGTTAACCCGAAAGGCCCGCAGCAAAGTTTTGATCCTCAGGAACCACTGGTTCCTAAAAAAGTGACCCGCGGAGGCTCGTTCATGTGTAACGAATCCTATTGTAAAGGATATAGAGTAACTGCCAGAATGAAATCATCACCAGATACAGGCCTGCAAAATACAGGCTTCCGGTGTGTTTCTACAAAACCTAAACAGAGGAGCTGATCCTTGTAATTGCGAACCAAGACTAAACTCAATAAAATGTTGCATTCATTGTTTACGATCAGGAATAAAAAATCTTATGATATCCTTTCAGATAATGAGTTGGCTATACTCATAACCAGTGGCGATGAAGCTGCATTTAATGAGATTTATAAGAGATACTGGGAAAGACTTTATGTTGCTGCCAGACACAGGATAGAGGATTCCTGTGAAGCAGAAGAAATTGTTCAGGACATTTTTTGTAATCTCTGGAGAAAACGCAGCAATTTTGAATTGACCAAAGGATTTCAGAACTATTTTTCTGTGGCTGTAAAATTTGAAGTCATCAACAGAATGGCTAAAAAGAGCAGAGAGAACAGGGTCAAAAAAGAAGTACTGGTATGGAGTTCAGCAGTGGATGAATCTACTTCAGATCAGCTTGATTTTAATGAGCTTCAAAATCAGCTGGCTATGACTATCAGGGTCCTGCCTGAAAAGTGTCTGCTTGTTTTTAAACTGAAACATGAAAAAGGTTATTCTCAGAAACAGATTGCTGAAGAGCTGAATATTGCAGAGAAAACAGTGGAAGCCCATCTTTCCAAAGCCAGAAAAACTATACGTATCAGATTTGGCTATTTAGCAGAAATGGCTAAGTCCGTACTTTTCTTATAAAAAAATCATTGTAGACTAAGGGATTTCCCCGATTGGTTTGGCTATTAGTTAAACAGCCATTATAATGAGTTCCAATCAGGATAAAGACAAACTATCTGACCTAGCTGAAAAGTGGCGTAAAGGCACAATTACAGAAGAAGAAAAAAATACGTTTAATACGTGGTATAACTCTTTTGATGATACCGGATTGATTGTTGAACAAGAAGATGAACCTGATAATCCGGGAGAGCGTATTCACAAAAAGATATACAGTAAACTGGGTATCCGCTTCCCAAAGCAAAGAAACGCTAGATTGAAATATTCAGTTTTAGCAGCTGCTCTTTTTATCCTGATAGCAGGAACTGCCTTATATTTTTCTTTCCATACCAAATTGTCTTATCCACAGAGAAATGCCGTACAGCTCGCTTCGGTGATCAAGCCAGGAGGAAATAAGGCAACTTTAACATTGGCTAATGGTAAAAAAATCAGTTTAACAGATACGACCAACGGAGAAATTGCAGAGCAATCAGGTATATCAGTTACCAAGACCGCTGATGGACAGCTGGTTTATACCGTAAAGAAAGCTGCCATTGCCGGTACTTCCCAGGCAGGTCCACAATTCAACACTATTGAAACTCCTGTAGGCGGGCAGTATCAGATCAATCTGCCAGATGGAACTAAAGTCTGGCTGAATGCAGCCTCATCATTGAAATACCCGACACAATTTACCGGGAACCTGAGAAAGGTAGAATTAACAGGTGAAGGATACTTTGAAGTATCAAAAGATAAAAAGAGACCATTTACCGTAATCACAGACGGGCAGCAGGTGCAGGTATTGGGTACCCATTTTAATGTCAACGCCTATAAAGACGAACAGGTAACCAAAACCACACTTTTAGAAGGAAGTGTTCAGGTTTCGAAAACCACTGAACTGCAGAATGCGAACAGTTCAAAACGCTTAAATCCTGGTCAGCAGGCAGTGCTGAAACAAGCTTCATTTAAAGTAGATCAGGTAGATATCAATAATGTGGTTGCCTGGAAAAATGGCTATTTCACGTTCGGAGATGAAGATCTTGAAGTATCCATGCGGAAACTTGGCAGATGGTATAACGTAGATATTACCTATGAAGGCCATTTTGATAATATTTCTTTTGGCGGGGCCATTTCCAGATCCAAAAGCCTGGCAGAAGTCATCAAAATTTTAGAATTAACCCGGAAAATGAAATTTAAGGTTGAAGGAAGGAGGGTTATTGTTATGTCATAAATTCTACTTTCCCCACAAACACACCAAGCAACAAAATTATCAACTAAACCCGGTTACTGAGCCCAAAATGAGTAACCGAGATCAAACACAACCAAATCAATGTATGAAAATCTAACTTTTAATTCATGCAGGAAGCCCTGTAGGAATCAAAAAATTCTTCGCGTAACGAAGTTTATGATGATTGTAGTTTTAACCGCTGTTTTGCAGCTTAATGCGATGGCTTTTGCACAAACCCGCATCACTCTTTCACGTAAAAATGCATCACTTGAAAAAATTCTGAATGAAATAAAAACACAAAGCGGATATGATATATTCTTTATCAGGAAAGATCTGAAACTGGCAAAACCAGTTAATATTGAAGTTAAAGAAGCCAGTCTGGAAGATGCCCTTCAGCAGGTATTTGCCAATCAGTCTCTGGAATATACTATTGCAGCTAAAACTATAGTTGTGCAGGAAAAAAAGGCAGCTGTCAGTACTCCGGCAGCTGTGAAAGCAAATATCAGTGTGACTGGTAAAGTTGTTGATGAAAAAGGAGAAGGTATCCCCGGTGCTACCGTTAAAGTAAAAGGTACAGCACAGGGAGGTATTACAGACAGCAACGGACAATTTAAATTAGCGAATGTTGATGAAAAGGCAGTTCTTGTCATTTCTTACCTGGGCTATATTACCCAGGAGGTAAGTGCAGGATCAGGCAGTCCGCTGTTAATTAAACTTGCTGTACAGGCCAGTAACCTTAGTGAGGTGGTCGTTGTGGCCTATGGTACACAAAAGAAAAGCAGCCTGACTGGTGCTATCGCTACGATCAGCCCTAAGCAATTAAAAGACAGACCGGTAACTTCTATGCAAAATGCACTGCAGGGTATTTCTCCCGGTCTGACTATTCTGCAAAGGCCTGGCGATGTCAGCCGTAAATCTGACGGTACTTCAAATGGTTCAGGAGGTGTATCTATCAGAGGTAGAAGTAGTTTGCAGGGCGATGGAACACCGATGTACATTGTCGATGGTATCCCGTCAACCTCAGTAGAATTTTCTGCCTTAAATCCAAATGATATAGCCAGTGTTTCGATCTTAAAAGATGCATCTTCAGCAGCATTATATGGCTCAAGAGCTGCAAACGGAGTTATCATGGTAACTACCAAACGTGGTGGCGGAGACAGAACAGTTGTAGAACTGAATGCTGATTATGGTATTCAGAAAGCGACATTCCTGCCTAAATACGTAGGATCAGTTGATTACGCTAATTTATATAACGAAGCCAGAACCAATGCAGGTGGTAAAGCACTTTTTACACCTGCGCAGATTCAGGCTTACCGCGATGGTTCTCAGCCGGATTTATATCCGAATACAAACTGGTATGATAAAGTATTACGCAAAACTGCTCCTCAGAGTAATATCAGTGTGAATATTAATTCACCAGGCAAAACAACAAGTACTTATTTAGGATTGAATTACCTGACCCAGGCATCATTGATTCCGGATAAAAAACAAAGCAGGATTGGTGGTAAATTAAATACAGAAAGTATTATTGTTCCTGATATTCTGAAAATCGGAACCAATCTGTCTTTCACCAGTCAGAATTTCGATCGTCAGGGTGATTTAAGCTGGACAGAATTAAACCGTTCATTACCTACTTCAGTATATCGTCAGAGTAACGGAGATTGGGGAAGTATCGATAACGGTGTGGTCAATGCGCAGACAGCTGGCCGTAACCAGTCCCGTTCAATTCAGGAAGGTGGCTGGAGCTGGGACAGAGATAATTATCTGCAGACAGCAGCTAATTTTGTGCTGACCCCGTTAAAAGGTTTATCAGTTACAGGATTGGCCTCTTTCAAATTTACAGACGGAAATTCCAATACCTTCAATAATACGACAACGCCAATTAATAATTTCTTAACTGGTGCGCCGCTTACTACTACAGCAACTACTGTAAATGATATGAAGGAATATTACCGTAAACGCAGAGAATTGCTGGTACAGGGAACGGTGAATTACGAACGTACTTTTGATAAACATTATGGAAAGATCACATTTGGTGGAAGTCAGGAAAGTAATGTTTACAGAACTGCTTTTGTAGGCCGTAAAAATTTCCCTAACAATGATATGACTACTGTCGGAAGCGGATCTTCCAACGGTGAAGATATCAATTCGGATGATGACGGACAGGCAAACAGAAGCGGGCAGACAGAATGGGCAATGCGTTCGGTATTTGGCCGCTTTAACTATGTTTACAATGACAGATACCTGTTTGAGGTAAATACCCGTATAGATTATTCTTCACGTTTCCGTCAGGATATCCGCAGAGCAATATTCCCGTCTTTCTCCGCTGGATGGAATGTCTCGAAAGAAGATTTCATGAAAGATATCAGCTGGATCAGCAATCTGAAACTACGTGGTTCTTATGGTTCATTAGGAAATCAGGATGTAGTCCCTGTGGGTAACTATTTCGGATTAATTAATACCGGATATCAGTATAGTTTTGAAGGTGCTGCACAGGATGGTACATGGCAGGGAAAAATCCCTAACCCCTTAGCTACATGGGAAAAAGTCTATATGACTGATTTCGGATTGGATATGACTTTGTTTAAAGGAAAGCTGGATATTACAGCTGATTATTATATCAAAAATACCAAAGACCTCTTGTTAAGAGTTTCCACTCCAGGTACTATTGGTGTGAATACAAGTACTACTGATGCCAGAAACACTGGTTTGCCATTAATCAATGCCGCATCAACACAAAACAGAGGTTTTGAATTTGGTTTAACCTATAATGATAAAATCGGCAGTGATTTCAGTTACAGCATCAGTGGTAATTTCTCTGTAATCAAAAATAAAATTACGGGATTGGGAGATGGAAGAGATAACCTTTCTGACCCATATATCCAGCGTATAGGTGAATCTATAGGTTCATTTTACGGCTATGAGGCAGATGGTCTTTTTACAGATGCTGCTGATGTAAAAAATCATGCATTCCAATCTGCAGCTACAGGACCTGGTGATATAAAATACAAAGATCTGAATGGTGATGGTAAGATTGATGCCCTTGACCGTAAAGTGCTGGGTAATGATGTTCCCTGGTTTAACTATGGTTTTAACCTTAGTGCCAGCTATAAAGGATTTGATTTTAATGTGCTTACTTATGGTGTGGCAAATGTTAAAACTTATTTATCACAGGAAGCTGCCTTTCCATTTTTCAACGGAGCTAATGTTAAAGAGCAATGGTTAAATCGCTGGACAGCAGATAATCCTAATCCTAATGCAGATTTTCCACGCATTTTAACCACTGCCGCAGGTGGACAGAATTATACACAAACTTCATCTTTCTGGTTGTTTAGTGGTGCATATTTCAGAGTCAGAGGAATTACACTGGGTTATACCTTGCCAAAACAGGTGAGTAAGAAATTTGGAATGTCCAGATTACGTTTTTATGCCACAACCAATAATCCATTTACCATTATGGCAGACAAACGTCTGGCAGATTATGATCCGGAATCAGGTTCAGGCAGAGGCGGGTATCCAGGTATTAAAACCTATTCACTGGGCTTAAATGCGAGTTTTTAATCATCAAAAAATAAGACAATGAAAAGATCATCAATATATATACTTACAGGCTTACTGGCACTTAGTGTTGCCACTTCCTGTAAAAAAGATTTTTTAGAAAGACCACCACTGGATCAGCTTTCAGAAACTACTTTCTGGAAAAGTGAAAATGATGTTTATAAGACCGTCATGGGAGTTTATAATCAACTTCCCGGAGTAGATGGGGCATACGGTATTTTTTATTGCGATGGGGCATCCGACAATGCACATGCACAGTATCCATGGGAAAGTTTTGCTACCGATGCTTCTTCAGGAGCAATTACATCGGCCAATTCAGATAACGGATGGGATTATATAGGTATCCGCCGTGCTAATTATTTCCTGGATAACGCAGATAAGGTAACTGCTATAGATAAAGCATTGTTAGAACGCTATAAAGCAGAAGTACGCTTTCTGAGGGCTTTCAATTATTTCAATTTGCTGAGCAGATTTGGAGCCGTTCCTTTAATCACGCATGTGGTAGCCATTGGAGAAGAAAACGTTCCGCAAACTTCAAAGGCGGATGTTTTGAAATTTGTTTTGGATGAACTGGAGGCAGTCTCCAAAGTTTTACCTCAGTCTTATGCAGGTGGTAAGCCAAATGAAAAAGGCAGAATTACCAAAGGGGCCGCTTTAGCTTTAAAAGCCAGAGCTTATCTGTATGATGGACAGTGGCAACAAGCAGCTGATGCATCCAGTCAGGTTATGGGATTAGGTTATAGCTTGTTTAAAGTAACCACCTCAGGAAATACAGATGACTATAGCCAGTGGGTTAACTTTACGGATGCCGCAGATGAAAAGAAATTCCGTTTGGGTTTAAGCAGCTATGAGTCGATCTTTTATCAGAAAAATAACGGAAACTCTGAAGTTATACTGGACCGTCAATATATCAAACAGATAGATGCCAACTCTATTAACACCTATTTACCTCCGGGTACTATTGGCGGATGGAGTTCAGTAACACCTACACAATCATTGGTAGACAGTTATGCAAGTTATAAAACAGGAGATGCGGTAACTCCGGTTGATCCAGCACAGCGTGCAGCCCTGTATCTGGCTAAAGATCCTGCTTTTGCCAACGAATATAAAAATCGTGATCCGCGTTTATATGCAACTGTTTTATTTGAAAATGCACCATGGACAGCAATGGCTGATAATTACAAATTTAACTGGGTAGAAGGAGCTTCCAACATGTCTCAGACAGGTTATAATTTCCGTAAAATGGTAGATCCTGCGATTTTCCGTGAGCAGGTAGATAACTATGCCAACGTAATTTTAATCCGCTATGCAGAAGTTTTATTAACTTATGCAGAAGCTAAAAATGAAGTGAGCGGACCGGATGGAACTATTTATGATGCCCTGGATGCGATCCGTACACGTGCCGGAATGCCGGTGGTAGACCGTTCAAAATATAGCAATCAGAGTTCGTTAAGAGAGTTAATCCGTAATGAACGCAGAGTAGAGTTAGCTCTCGAAGGTCAGCGTTATATGGATATCCGCCGCTGGAAAATTGCACCACAGGTAATGAAAACTATCAATAATATTAAAAACAGTCAGGCGCAGCAACGCTTATGGACTGATAAGTTATACCTGATGCCTATTCCTCAAAAGGAAATCGATCTGACCAAAGGCGTATTAAAACAAAATGCCGGATATTAGACCTGTTTGAATTTTAAAAGGATCTGAAATTCCCGGTATATTTTATAATCAGACAAATCCTGCCTTTTTACAGGCGGGGTTTGTCTGTTAAACGGATTTAAAAATGAAGAAACTGGCTACGTTTATCTGCTTAACTTTTGCAGCGGTTACTATTTTGAAAGCGCAGGACAAACCCAATGTGGTTTTTATTCTGGCAGATGATATGGGTTATGGTGACCTGGGCGCTTACGGACAAAAGCTGATCCGGACACCAAACATTGATAAACTAGCAGAAAACGGGTTGTTATTTACCCAGTTTTATGCAGGTACTTCGGTCTGTGCCCCTTCAAGATCTTCTTTAATGACCGGGCAGCATACCGGACATACCGCAATCCGGGGTAATTACGAGATTAAACCAGAAGGGCAGCGGCCTTTACCAGATTCTACCATCACACTTGCTAAAATGTTTAAAAAAGCAGGTTACACCACAGGCGATTTCGGGAAATGGGGCCTGGGCTTTGTCGGTTCATCCGGCGATCCGTTAAATCAGGGTTTTGATCAGTTCTATGGTTATAACTGCCAGCGCCAGTCCCATAACTATTTTCCGGAACACTTATGGAATAATACACAAAAGGTTAATCTGGACAACAGCTTTACCAATCTCCAGGTTTATGCACCAGAGCTGATTCAGCAACAGGCACTAAACTTTATTGAAAACAATCAGCGCAAACCGTTTTTTCTGTATTTATCCTATACTTTGCCTCATGCTGGTTTGCAGCTGCCGGCTGCAAATGAAGAATTTGAGCAGTATAAAAAAGCATTTAATGAACAGCCACGGGCGATAAAAAAAGAATGGGATGGTAATGGTTATCAGCCACAGGCCTATCCTCATGCTGCCTATGCCGCGATGGTGACCACATTGGATACCTATGTAGGGCAGGTGGTTGCTAAATTAAAAGCCCTTGGACTGGACAAAAACACCCTGATTATTTTTACCAGCGATAATGGACCACATCGTGAAGGCGGTAATGATCCTGAATTTTTTAACAGCAGTGGTGGTTTCAGAGGGATTAAAAGATCACTTTACGAAGGCGGAATCCGTGAACCTATGATTGCCAGCTGGCCGGGAAAAATCCAGAAAGGTAGACGCAGTGATCAGGCAGGAGCATTCTGGGATTTTCTGCCAACTTTTGCCGAATTAACCAGACAACCAGTACCGGCCCATGTAGATGGACTTTCGATTTTACCTGTATTGCTTTCCAAAGGTAAACAGCAGCAGCATGAATTTCTGTACTGGGAATTTCATGAAGACGGAGGCCGTCAGGCTGTCAGAAAAGGGAAATGGAAAGGCGTAAAAAACATGGCTGATCTGGAAACCTCCGGGTGGGAACTTTATAACCTGGAAACAGATCAGAAAGAGCATAATGATCTGGCTGCGCAGCAGCCCGCTATCGTTAAAGAGCTCGAGGAAATTGCAGGCCGGTCACACCGTCCGTCAGATGTGACAGAATGGAACTTTAAAAGAAATTAACGTAAAACACATAAATGAAATCCTCACTTCAATCAACGCTTTTGGGCATGATAGTCCTGCTTTCGGGTACGGTTACCGTGAAAGCACAACTCCTCCCTGCCGAGCTGCAAACCCCGGATATTGTATCCGTTAACCGGATGCCTATGCGTGCGGAGTCTTATGCCTATGAAAATATGGCTCTGGCAGCTAAACGACAAAAAGAAAACTCTGCGTATTTCCTGTCTTTAAATGGAACATGGAAATTCAACTGGGTACAGGACCCGGCCAAAAGACCGCTGGATTTTTACAAAACAGATTACAATGATACCGGGTGGAAAGATTTTAAGGTACCAGCTAACTGGGAAACCAACGGATATGGTTTACCTATTTATGTTAACCAGCCATATGAGTTTGCAGGTCAGAAAAAAAGAGGCGGACGTTTAAATCCCCCTTTTGATATTCCTGCTGATAACAACCCGGTAGGTTCTTACCGTAAAACTATCGAAGTTCCGGCAAACTGGGATGGCAGGCAGATTTTTATCCATCTTGGTGCAGTTAAATCCGCCTTTTATATCTGGGTGAACGGGAAAAAAGTGGGGTATAGTGAAGATAGTAAACTGGCAGCCGAATTTGATCTGACCAAATATGTAAAACCAGGAAAAAACCTCATCGCACTGGAAGTTTATCGCTGGAGTGATGGCAGTTACCTGGAATGCCAGGATATGTGGCGTATCTCCGGAATAGAACGTGATGTCTATTTATATGCCACTACAAAACTGGATATCCGTGATTTCAGGGTAAATGGTAATCTGACTAAAGACTATACTAATGGTGTATTGGATGTACAGGTTAACGTAGACAATTACAGAATGGATCAGCGGACCAATCACAGTAAAGCAGATACCTTTTCTGTTGCACTGGAACTGAATGATGCAAGTGGAAAGTCTATCTGGAAAGAAACTTCAGCTGCACAAACCGTACTGGGTAATTACCATAAGGTGGTGGACTTTAAAAAGGAGATTCCGTCAGTTAAACAATGGTCGGCAGAGATCCCTTATTTATACACGCTGAATATCATCCTTAAAGATCAAAAAGGAGCAGTTCTTGAAGTCATTCCACAGCGTGTAGGATTCCGTAGTGTAGAGATTAAAGGCAGCGATTTTCTGGTTAATGGCAAACGTGTTTTTATCAAAGGAGTGAACAGGCATGAGCATAACGCCAGACAGGGGCATACCTTAACCCATGCAGATATGCGTAAGGATATGGAGATGATGAAAAAACTCAATATCAATGCCGTGCGTCACTCTCATTATCCGCCAGATCCTTACTGGATGGAACTTTGTGATGAATATGGTTTATATGTCATTGATGAGGCAAATATTGAATCACATGGCCGTGGTTATGATCTGGCAGTGACTTTTGCAAATGATAAAACCTGGCGTAATGCTCATTTTGAGCGTATCCGCAGGATGTATGAAAGAGATAAAAATTATCCTTCGGTAGTGACCTGGTCACTGGGTAATGAAGCCGGAAACGGAACCAATATGTATGAAGGATATAACTGGCTTAAAAATACAGACAATACGCGTCCGGTACAATACGAACGTGCAGAAGAAGATTTCAATACAGACATGATTGTGCCACAGTATCCTGATCCAAACTGGCTGATTGAGTATTCAAAAAGCAACGAGACACGTCCTTTAATTATGAGCGAGTTTGCGCATATTATGGGGAATAGTCTGGGTAATTATGATGAATACTGGAATGCGATAGAGCACAACCCTAAATTACAGGGCGGTTTTATCTGGGAATGGATTGACCAGGGTTTAGACACTGTTAAAAATGGAAAACGCATTTTAGCTTATGGTGGTGATTTCCCGCTTTCCGGCCCGGTTAATGAAGATTTTAGTGATAATAATTTCTGTGTTAAGGGAGTAGTTACGGCTTACAGAGGGTTGACACCTATGGCTGTACAGGTTAAAAAGACACATCAGTTTATAAAAACAACTTATGCTGGAAATTATGAGATTAAGATAAACAACAGCTATTTTTTTAGAAATATAGCACATACGCAGTTAAACTGGGAGCTTACAGAAAACGGAAAAATAGTTGATAAAGGAACAGTTGCCAGTCTGGCTGTTGGTCCCCGTGCAGAAATTACTGTTGCTTTACCAGTTAAATTTAAACAGCAGCCTGGTAAAGAGTATTTTCTGAATGTACATTATGTGCTTAAAGAAGCAGAACCATTTTTAGAAAAAGGTTATGAAGTGGCCTATGAGCAGTTTGCCCTAAATAAAATTGAGCCTGCTTTGCAGATACCTGCAGTAAAAGGTAGTTTGCAGGTTAATAAAACCGAGCAGATATATGCTGTTTCGGGTAAAGATTTCAAGATCGAATTTGATGTTAAAGCAGGTTTGTTGAAAAGCTATTTTCAGCATGGAGAGCAGTTGCTGCAAAAAGGACCTGTTCCGGCTTACTGGAGAGCACCAACGGATAATGATATTGGTGCAGGTTTCAATAAAAGACTGCGTAAATGGAGAGATGCTTATCAAACCGGAAAACTGCTTTCTGCAGAACTGAATCAAAATGCTGATGGCAGTTATACTATGAATTTCAAAAAGGAATTACTCGAAGGTGAAGCTATACAGGAGTCGGCTATTACCGTTTTTGCTGACGGTACTTTAAAAATGGATTATCATTTAAATACCGTTAAGGGTAAATATCCGCTGCTGCTAAGAGTAGGAACTGATCTGGAGCTGAAAAAAGAATATGAAAATATAGAGTTTTACGGCAGAGGCCCGTGGGAGAACTACTGGGACAGAAAAACAGCTTCGCTGGTTGGTTTGTATAAACAAAAAACAAAAGACCAGTATTTTGCTTATGCCCGTCCGCAGGAAAGTGGCAATAAAACAGATGTACGCTGGGTAAGTTTCACCAATCAGAAAGGTAAGGGGTTACAGTTTGCTTCCGGAAGTAATCTGTTAAGCTTCTCTGCACTGCCTTACAGCCTGGATGATCTGGACCCTGAACAGGATAAAAAACAGTATCATTCTGGTGAATTAACTGAAAGAAACAGTATTTACGTGCATATGGACGCACAGCAGTCTGGTGTACAGGGAATAGACAGCTGGGGTTCCAGTCCGTTAAAGGAGTATCGTATTCCTTTTGCAGAGCAGACTTACAGTTATTGGATTAAACCGGTTAAATAAGAGATTCCGGTTTTATTCAGGAGGGGAGGTTTTAGCGAAATCAATATCGCTGAAACCTCCCCTTTTTGCGAAATAACAATTCTTTATGATCAGCTGATCGTAAAGGAATAAATAGATTTTTCGACATATTTTGTTTAAATGTCAAAATCACTATATTTGTATCTGTTAAAACAATAAAACTATGTCTGTCAGCGAGCCGGTAAAAGATGATGTAATACAGAAGCAGATATTACAAGCTGCCAAACAACTGTTTCAGGCACATGGACTTCAAAAAGTAACCATGGACGATGTAGCTAAAGCTGTCGGGAAGGGAAGAAGTTCTCTTTACTATTATTATAAAAGTAAAGATGAAATTTTAGATGCTGTCATGGACTCCGAAATTAGCGAAAATCTGGCAGCAGTTGCTGTAGCAGTAGCTCAGGAATCTACTTCAGAACAAAAAATAAAAGCCTTTTACTTAACCAGATTGCAACTTTTGGAGAAAAGAAGAGCGCTTTACAGTGCCCTGGATGTAGGCATGGATGCAACTGAAATGTCTAATTTCAATAAAGCCAAACATCTCATTCATAAACGTGTAATTGAAAAGGAGAGCGAATTGCTCAGACAGCTATTAACCTTTGGTATAAAAACGGGAGAATTGCGCCCTATGGAACCGGCAGAACAGGAAGACTTGATTTTTGTGCTCCTGAGCAGTTTGCATGGTTTAAAAAGAGAAATGGTGTTGGAGAATGATTTTAGCAGGATGGAGACAGCGGTAAGTTCATTGGCCCGTTTAGTTATCCATGGTTTAAAGAAATAAAAAAATTTGCCCGTTATTCGACAAATTGACAAATAATGTCGAAATGATTAATTAATAGAACAGATAATATGATAAAAACTGAGCGTATAACCAATACATTCCGTGCCTTTGGTAACCGAAACTATAGTTTGTTTTTTGGTGGCCAGTCTGTTTCTCAAATTGGCACATGGATGCAACGTACAGGAGTGAGCTGGGTGGTCTATACGATGACACATTCTGCTTTTATGCTTGGTCTTACCGTTTTTGTGTCTCAGTTTCCATCCTTTCTTTTTTCTTTATTAGGCGGGATTGCATCAGACAGATATAACAGATATAAAGTATTACTGATTACCCAGATAGCCTCTATGGTACAGGCCGTTTTACTTGCTATACTGACTTATGCCAATCATTACAGGGTTTGGGAGATACTTTTGCTGAGCGGTATACTTGGCGTCATCAATGCTTTTGATGTACCAGCCCGTCAGCCCCTGATCCATGAGATGGTAACAGATAAAGCCGATTTGCCCAATGCGCTTGCGCTTAATTCTTCAATGGTAAACCTGGCCAGATTAATTGGCCCGGCATTATCTGGCATTATCCTGGTGAAATTTGGTGCAGGTACCTGTTTCCTTTTAAATGCGGTGAGTTTTGTGGCAGTGATCATATCCCTGCTTTTAATGAAATTACCTGTTTATGTAACTGCACCGGTAAAAAAGAAAATCAGGTCTGATCTGAGTGATGGCTTTACCTATCTGAAAAACACATCTTCTATCCGGATCATGATGCTGATGCTTGGCCTGATCAGTCTTTTGGTGTTGCCTTATAACACACTGCTGCCGGTATTTGCTAAAGTGGTTTTTAAGGGGGATGCAGCTACCTATGGTTATATCAATAGTTTTATCGGTGCAGGTGCTGTGATCAGTTCTGTATTTCTTGCATCTGTGAAACCAGAAGCAAATCTTAAGTTTATTTTGCTGATCAATACTATAGTTCTCGGTGTCAGTCTGTTGCTTTTCTCTCAATTCAGTTATTTTCCGTTAGCGATGTTTTTTGCTGCATTGTCAGGGTTTGGAATGATGTGTCAGACAACAATCTGTCTTACCATCATACAAGTAGACTCAGATCCTGAAATGAGAGGCCGGGTAATGAGTTATGTGGCAATGGCTTATTTTGGTATGCTTCCACTGGGAAGTCTGATCATTGGGGTCATATCCCAAAAGATAGGTGCACCGGCTGCTATTTTTTTTCAGGGTATAACTGCACTTATTATTGCGGTTTCATTTTATAAATATCTGAGAAGTGATCAGTAGAAAAATTAATTCAACAGGTTCATATAATAAAAAAAAATATCACTTAAACTCTTCATTATGCAATGGTATCATTATTTCAGCGGCTTCTGGGCCGGTATGTTTTTAGCGAATTTCGTACCTCATTTTACTAAAGGTATTTCAGGAGACGCATTTCCTACACCTTTTGCAAATCCACCGGGGAAAGGACTTTCATCTCCGTTTTTAAATGTAGTCTGGGCGCTCTTTAACCTGGCAGCAGGTTATCTGTTGTTCAGAGCCGGTAAGATATCAGCCGACAACAGTCTTTCGGTTATCGTGTTTTTTGCAGGTATAGCTGTAATAAGCTTATTAATGTCAGTACGCTTCGCTGATAAGATGAAAAATTAAAAGAAACAATTAATCAATCAATCAATCAATCAATCAATCAATCAATCAAATGGAACAAAAAACTCAAAACACAGCATTACTCGTCATGGATATGCAAAGCGGGATATCAGGTCTGATTGAAGCCCCCGTATTAACAGCGCTTACTGCTAATATTGCTGCTGCAATCAAACATGCCCGCAGCCAAAAAATTCCTGTTATCTATGTCACCATTAGTTTCAGAGCAGGTTTACCGGAAATAAGCGATAACAATAAGAGCTTTTCTGCAGGTAAAGACAGGCTTAATGGACTAAACATGGAAGACTTTGCCCGGATTCTTCCGGAGCTTGCGCCAAAGGATAATGAGGTGGTAGTTATTAAACGCCGTTACAGTGCCTTTACCGGAAGTGATCTGGAAGTCGTTTTAAGAGCCGCAGGTATTCAGCATATTGTACTGGCAGGTATTTCTACCAGTGGGGTCGTGCTTTCTACTTTACGCGAAGCCGCAGATAAAGACTATCAGATAACCATTTTATCCGACTGTTGCGCAGACGGTGATGAGGAAGTACATCGTGTTTTAATGGATAAGATTTTCCCGCGTCAGGCAGCAATTTCTACGGCCGGTGAATGGTGTCAGTAGTTTTGGAAATCTTCTGCAATGATCTTTTCTATATTTCTTTCAGCAATTGCAGTAATGGTCACAAAGGGATTTACACCTGTGCTGCCCGGTAGTAATGAACCGTCGCAGGTGTATAATCTTTCATAACCTTTAAATCTGCCATATAAATCTGTTGCCCGGCCTATAACGCAGCCACCTAAAGGATGATAACAGATTTCTCCGTTAATACCGTGCTTAAATAACAAACGGGCGTAGGTGCCTCCATTTTCGTTATTTAATTTGTCCATCAGCTGTTTGACATCCGCTATGGCATTTGTGCTGAAATTTTCGGCGACTTTTAAATTCACTTTATTGGTCAGGGCGTTATAGCTAAATTTACCACGGTTCGGATTTTTAGTAATGGCCAGATATAAAGAAGTCCAGGTTTCCATTTTCATAGGCATGGGCGAAATTTCAGCAAAAACGGGATGTTCTTTATTATCCCAGTCATCAATTGCCATGGTTGGAATACAGGACTGTTTACTGCCTGTACCTTGTTTGATAAAGTTTCTGCCAGCCATTACATTACCATTATTCCCCCATCCTTCGCCTACTTCCTGATTAAGCGCCGGTAAAGTACCAGTTGCTTTGGCTTTGACCATCAATTCGGATGTACCCATGCTGCCAGCACAGACAAAAAGAAAATCGCAGCTGAAATCCTGTGAAAATACGGTATCTCCTGAAGTATTGATGTTATCCACTTCCAGCTTATAACCTGTTTTTGTACTGTGGATAGATCTTACACTATACAATGGTCTGATTTCGACGTTTTTTGTTTTCATGGCTGCGGCCAGATAAGTTTTATCCAGGCTTTGTTTTCCAGCATTGTTTCCATACACAACTTCACCATTTAAAGCAGATTGATAAACCTCTTTCCGGCTTTCTTTTTCCATATAGTCAAAGTCATAGACATTGGGTACAAAAACGGTTTTATAACCAGCTTTGTGAGCCTGATCTCTTGCAGTACGGGCAAATTTATAATAAGGAGTAGTTTCAAAAAAGCGGGGCGAAATGGAATTGACCTTTAACATCCGGTTGGCCAGCGGAAAATATTTGTCGTACATTTCTGCGGCATTGATTTCCGGCATGATACTTTCAAAATAGGCTCTTTTAGGTACTACAGCCATTCCTCCATTGACCAGTGAGCCACCACCGACACCTCTGCCTACATAAACTTTCAGCTGATCGGTATCTATTCTGTCCAATACGCCTGTGTACTTTTTAAAGGTAAAGACATTGGCAAAAGGCAATATACTGTGTGATTTTAACCAGGTAGAACGTTTATCCGGAAAAATCAGTTTGGAGAAAGTGCGATGTTCTTTACTGGCCGGCCAGTCCATACCCATTTCCAGCATGAGTACTTTAATCCCTTTTTCGGCCATGCGCAGGGCTGCAACTGCAGCTCCATAGCCAGTACCAATAACAATTACACGATGGTGTTCAGTCTCCTTTTTTTCAGGCAGCGGAACAGCAGCACTTATTTTTGAAGCCGTTAGTCCTATACCTAAGACAATATTACTTTTGATAAACTGTTTACGATCCATCCTGCTTTAGATTTTAATTAAACACTAAACAAAATTGGTGCCCTTTAAATCATATACCGGATGCTAAAAAGCCAGCCTGGTATCAGGTGAGGATTGCGGAGCCAGCTGATAGTCATTATCTGCCTTATAATAAAGCTCTTCATTTTCGGGAGTATCAAAGATCATACAGTTGAAAAGTGCAAGAGTATAGAGTAGTTTTATTTGCTGAGGATTCCGCTGACCTTTTTTAAGATCAGCTTTCCAGTC